>PNOH01000007.1 GCA_013824715.1 Odoribacter sp.
AATTCGTGATCAAAATTGAAGTTACATAAGATGGATGGGCCTTTCCATTTATTCCTTTCCCATCCGGAACAGAATTTCCTTTTCTTCTTTCGTAAGTGAGTCGTAACCTGATTTGCTAATTTTATCCAGGATGCCGTTGATCCTGGTTTTATCCTGATTTTTCATCCGGTTATATTCGATTTCGTCAACCGGTTTGCGGTACGAAACTTTTACTTTTGGTTTGGATGCCAATTGTTTTTTCAGGAATGATAAGATATGAGTTATCCCTTTTCCTAAATCAATACCTCTCCGAAGTTGAAGAATGTAAACCATTCCCCAAAATGCGCCTCCCAGATGGGCCAGATTTCCTCCCGCATTGGTTGATGAAATTCCAATCACATACATTAAAACCGAAAAAAGTGCAATGTATTTCATCTTCACCGGCCCGATAAATATGAGGTAAAGGGTATGATTGGGCGCATGCATGGCCAACGCAGTCACGATTGCAATTACAGAAGCTGATGCCCCTAAAAGCCTCGAATCAACAACAATTTCAGAAAAAACAGGGAATAAATTGTACCCGGCCAAATAAAACAAACCACCACAAATTCCACCCAATAAATAAATGGCAATCAGTTTCCCCTGATCAAAATAACCCAGAAATATCTGCCCCATCCAATACAGCCATAGCAGGTTGAACAGGATATGAAGAAAACCGAAGTGCAGAAACATGTAGGTTAGCAAAGTCCAAGGCCGACTGGCAAGCATTCCAAAATCTGCTGGCAGGGCCAACCAGTCTAAAAATGGGAAAGTACTGCCCGACAGGAAATAAAATACATTGATTATCCTGACCAAAAGAAATATCCCCAGGTTAATGTATATCAGTCGGGTTAATGCTGATCCTTCCCTAAACGATTCTTTTATTTCTTCCAGTAGGTTCATGCCTAATAAAAATGGGTGGTTTTTTTGTTCCAGTATTTAATCAGGATAAAGCCAAAAAGCATTCCTCCCAAATGGGCAAAATGAGCTATGTTGTCTCCTGTGTTTGCTATGCCGCTAAATAGTTCAATTGCCCCGTAACCTATTACAAAATATTTTGCTTTTATCGGGATAGGCGGAAATAACAACATCAACTGTGTATTTGGGAAAAGCATTCCAAATCCGAGCAAAACTCCAAACACTGCTCCTGAAGCTCCTACCGTCGGAACATTTAAAAGTAAATTTAGCTTACCTGCAAGTTCTGTGTAATTTTGTCCCTGTTTTAAAATTTCTGCTCCGTTATCCATCACCTTCTGAACATATTCCGGTGACATTCTGGAAGCAATATATTGAAATTCAATAAAATTGACAAAACTATAAAAAACTGCGGCCCCCAGTCCGGTAACAAAATAGTAAATAAAAAATCGTTTGGGTCCCCAAACACTTTCAAGTACCCGGCCAAACATCCAAAGGGCAAACATGTTGAATACAAGATGCATTAATCCGCCATGCATAAACAGATGAGTAACGAGCTGGTATGGCCTGAAATCGGGCGATGCAAAATAGTGCAGGCCTAAGATTTTGGTCAGGTCTATTCCACGCATTTCAAGCACATAAGTAGCCAGCAACATGATGGCATTGATGATGATCAGGTTTTTGACAACTGGCGGAATAGTATTGATACTGGGTCTGAAATTATGCATTGTATTTTTTTTTGTTTTTGTTTTTCGGTCAAATTGTTATTTTAATAATTTTTCAAAATCTTCCAAAGGCATAATCGAAAGTATCTTTTTCCCTTTGGGCGAAAAATTAGGAGTCTGGCAGGCAAAAAGATTATCAATCAGTTCGCTGATTTCTCCGGTTTTAAGGGTTTGCCCATAAGGTATCGCAGAGGCCTGAGCAAGTGATATGGCAACGGTTTCCCGTGCTTTCTCCTGAAGGTTGGCCGGCGAATTTTTGTATTCCTCCAGCAAACTTTCAATAATTTCGATGGGCGATGAGGTGTTCAGAACTCCCGGAGTTCCGTTAATAATAAAGCTGTTTTTGCCAAAATCACGTATGTCAAACCCCAAAGCTCTCAGGTCGGGCAGTATGCTGGTAAGCAAAGTGGCATCTGAAGCATTCAACTCAAAGGTTTCGGGGAAAAGCTGCTGCTGGCTGGCCACCTCATTATTTTCGAGTACCTGCATCAATCGTTCATACAAAATGCGTTCGTGCGCCCGTTTCTGATCAATGACCATCAAGCCCGATTTTACTGGGGTCAGGATATATTTATTCTTAAACTGGACTGAATTCTTTATCGTTTGCTGTTCCTCTATTTTAAACTGAACCGACTCGTCGTCCCATGTTTCTGGTTGTGTCTCAAAATTCGGTTCAAGACCTTTATAAAGCGACTGCCAATTCGTTTGATTCGATCGTTCTGATGGTTTTAAAAATGAACTGTTTCCTGATCCGGAATGGTTCTTTGTGCTGTCAAACGGATTATAGTCCGGATTTATTCTGATTCCGGGCATGCTCACATTGCTGAATTCGCGGAGAGGCATGGGAATTTCAACACTTCCTGCCTGATCAAAATCAATCGAGGGTACAATATTGAATTTTCCAAGCGCTTCGCGAACCGAAGCCTGAAGAATTTGCCAGATGGCCGACTCGTTTTCGAACTTGATCTCCGTTTTGGTTGGATGAATATTCACATCTATGTCGGCCGGATCGAGATCAAAATAGATGAAATACGATGGGAAGGAATCGGGAGGTAATATTTTTTCGTACGACTGCATGATGGATTTGTGGAAAAACGGATGTTTCATGTATCGTTTGTTCACGAAAAAGAATTGCTCGCCAAAAGTTTTCCTGGCATACCTAGGTTGACCAATGAATCCGGAAATTTTAACGACTGAAGTTTCGGTATCAAGGGGAATCAGGTTTTGGTTAATATTTTTTCCAAATAGAGACACGATCCGAATCCGCTTATTTGTTCCGGTCAGTTCATAAATTACTGAGCCATTGTGGTGCAGCGAGATGGCAACCTCCGGATTGGATAACGCAATACGCTGTATTTCGTTTATGATGTGCTTCAATTCTGCCGGATTCGACTTCAGGAATTTGCGCCGGGCCGGAACATTATAAAACAGGTTCTTGATTTGGAAATTGGTGCCGCTATCGCAACGAACTGGCTCTTGGGTTATGATTTTAGAGCCTGAAATGTGGATAAAAGTCCCAATATCATGATCATGCTCTTTGGTTCGCAGTTCAACTTCAGCAATGGCCGCAACTGAGGCAAGCGCCTCACCCCTGAATCCCAAGGTACGAATGGCAAAAATATCGTCAGCCGATCTTATTTTTGATGTGGCATGCCGC
The DNA here is from genome assembly GCA_013824715.1 of Odoribacter sp. Taxonomy (GTDB): domain Bacteria; phylum Bacteroidota; class Bacteroidia; order Bacteroidales; family Prolixibacteraceae; genus Aquipluma. The sequence goes on from PNOH01000007.1 coordinate 3,316, forward strand.
TCAAAAGCCATCCGGGCATCGGTATCCGACATACCGCATCCATTGTCGATGATCTGGATCAATGTCCGTCCGGCATCTTTAATATTTACTTTGATTTGGCCTGCACCTGCATCAATGGCATTTTCGACCAGTTCTTTCACTACAGAAGCTGGCCGTTGAATGACCTCGCCGGCTGCAATTTGGTTGGACACCGAATCAGGAAGTAATTGAATGATATCTGCCACAGTTGAGTTTCGCTATTTCAGGAAAAAATTATTTGGATTGATGCGGTAAAAATAACATTTCCGAAGGACATTCAAACAGTCTGCCAATAGTGATGAGTTCCAAATTCGCGATTAAGAAAAGTCCAGGGTACAGTATCGAATGAGAAATAAAAATTTACAAACACGCAGGGCGGGAGTTTCCCGTTGAACTTCCTACGAAGAGTTGCTTTTTGAATTCTATCAATTAATTTGGCCATTTGATTAAACTCACAAATCGTTAATTCTTTCAAAATATAATTCAGGTAAAATAATCTTGACTTCAATCTTCTTTTCATCGTCAGTCCAATAAACGATGAAATTCACATTTGCTAATTTCAACTCATAACCACAATTCTTAATCTCCACTAATCTATCAAGAAATTTTTTAGAGAACTTTAATATTAGTTCGCCTTTTTGGTTTTTGCAACCTTCATTGGAAATAGTAATTATATCTCCACTTGTCAAATTGTTTACTCGTTTCTGAATATATTCAAAGTATCCTAAGTTCAAATCTTTGTGTGAAAGGTGCAATGCCAATCCATTTGGTGGAGAGAAGGTGTTGCTGTTTTCAATCCTCTCCAATGCCTCGGTCTTAAATTTGTCAAGGTAACTTCCATTTAGATGTATTGTGAGATTTTGTTTTGCTCTTGTCATAGCCACATAAAGCTGTCGCTTTTTTTCGTCTTCTCTTGCATCAAAGTTCTCAAGAAGTAAAATCACATTGTCAAACTCTTTACCTTTCGCTTTGTGAATGGTTGAAACAAAGATTGTTTCTCCGCTTTCACTAATAAAATCTTCCAGCTTTGATTCCCGGATGAAAACATCAAAGTCTGATTTGTATTTTTTCTTTGTATTTGTTGTCTCAAAATCTTTGATAAGATTATAGCAGATTTCAAACTTCGAACTCAGTTTGTATCTGTCAATTAGTTTTCTTTTTGCTTTTCCCCATACATCATCACTGATAATAAAAACTTCATCATCTAATTTTAGTTCATTCAAAAAGAAACGGACTTCAGAAAGGTTATACAAACTAAAACTGTCGTTGGATTGAATCAATTTTGCCGGGAACCCGTTTTTAGTTAAAAGTCCTACAATCTGAAATGCTTCTTCGTTTTTATGCGTCAAAATGCAAGTTGTCCCTGAAAGTCCGGTAGAAAGTATGTCATCAATTAAAGGAGTAATAAGGTTTCCGTTTTTGTAACAAACAATTTTGATTTTCCCATTGTCTGATTGATTTGCTTTAATTGGAATTTCCTTAAGTCGTTCCGAAATTGTCTTGACAAATTGATTAGTGAATGAAACCAAATTGCTTTTACTCCTGTAATTTGTAATGAGTTCGTATTTAGTTGCCTGTTTCTCGGAAATGAAACTTAACAGGTATTTCGAATTTGCACCACGCCATTCGTAAATATTCTGGTCATCGTCACCTACTGCAATCACTCTCAGTGATTCCTCGTTCTTTTCCATCAATGCCTTTATCAATTCAAATTCATTTTCATCCATATCCTGTGCTTCGTCAATTACCAAAACTGTTTTAGTAATACGACTTACTTCAACCTCATTATTTTTTATTTTCTCTAAGGCCGATTTTAGAATTGAATCTGATTTATCAATTGTGCCGACTTTACCTAACAAGTCGAAGCAATAAGAATGAAAGGTTTTAATGTCAATAAAATTGGCTGCGTTTCCAATTAGTTCAATCAATCGCTTTTTGAATTCGGTAGCTGCTGCTCTTGAAAATGTTACCATGAGCAACTGTTCATGCTTAACATCTTCCATCAAAAGCAATGATGCTAATTTGTGAACCAAAACTTTTGTCTTCCCACTTCCTGGCCCTGCAGCAACTACAATGTATCTTGAATCCTTGTCGTCAATAATTCTTCGTTGAACATCGGATAAAGAATCAAAAAGTTGTTTGTATTTTTTTGGAGTTATGTTTCTTTTTATTTCAAACTCTCTGCTGCCCTTGAAATATTTGCTTAGGAAAGATGGAAAGTTTAATTGGAAATAGTCGTCAACAAATTTCAATGCACCTGTATAATCGTCAATCATCTTCTTGGCATATTCGCCAACGATATGAATTTGTTGAACCTTGTGGTCATAATACTGACTTAGTTTTTGATAGTCCTGATCTTTGTATTGCACTCTATTATTCTGCTCAATCCTGTCAATCGTAAGTTTGTTGTAAACCACAAGAAAGCCCCCTTCTATTTTTATTGCCTCTATTTTTGATAGATAAAACAAAGTATCTTCTATGTCTTCTATGGTTGCTTTCACTTCAAACATTCGAACTTGCTTGGAAAATGCTTCTTGTAATTCAAGAACAGAAAATTCAACTAATATTTCATCCTTCTCTGTCTCATCTTTTTCAAGAAATTTGTTGCTCTTTTCATACAGGTAACCAACAATAAACTCAGCCAATAAGTGCCGTTTTTCTAACTTCTCTTTTAATTCCTCTTTTGGCTGGCAACTTATAGCCACAATATGATTCTTTGAATAATCTTTGTTGTGTCGTTTTATCCAATTCTTAATTGCCCAAAAGTTTAGGACGATTTTTATTCTGTTTGGCGAAACATCCTTGCATCCTCTTTCTTCTGCTTGCTCATTCAGTTCTTTGATGTGAAATGATTTTTCTTGTTCTTCAAACATCGGACAAAGAAAATTTTCAATCAGCCCATAACTTAGGGTAATAGCAAGAGAACGGTTTTTATTCTCTCCCTTTTTAATGAAAGCTGTTAAGTCTTTTGCATCTGCTAAAATCTTTTCATCACGCAACAGATTAACCACAGCAATCACATTCTTTATTTCAATTCCTAAATTATCAGATATGTAATCAACTCTTGATTCGGCTTCATCAGGGTTTGACTGCTTTCTGCTTTTGCTAGAAAACAGATTTTTGATAATTCTTGTGGCGGTAATTTTTTGCTCTTCACTAAATTTTTGAGAATGCATAATTTTATCAATCGCCTCTTGTGCATTTTTTGACAAAATGCTATTAGCAAAAACTCTTGGCATGTTCTGTTTTCGTTTCACGTAGCCCGCATCTTCCAATGCAGCAATTGCAGTCGTAACTCTCGTTTCAATTTCATTTAGGTTATCGTCCCAACCTGCTGCTCTTGCAATTTCCAAAGCAGATTTTTGAACGCTTGATTTGAACTTGGTAATGAATTTTATTACGTTCCAAATTTGTTTTATCTCATGTATGTTGATTTTAGTTTGGTTCAACAAAATGAAATGCTTGCTCAAGTCTTCTTCGTTAAATAAAACATAACAGTCGGCGGTTATGTTCTCATCGCGTCCTGCTCTGCCTGCTTCCTGAACATAGTTTTCAAGAGAATCAGAAATCTCATAATGAATAACCATTCCAACATCTTTCTTGTCAACACCCATACCGAAAGCAGAAGTTGCAACCATAATCTGAACATCACCAGATATAAAAGCATTTTGGTTTTCAGTTTTCTCCTGACTTTCCATTTTACCGTGAAAGGCTCTTGCATTAAATCCATCAGTACTTAATCTTGTGGCAAGTTCTCTTGCTCGTCTTGTTCTTGAAACATAAATGATAGTCGGGCAATCGTTTTCCTCAATCAAATCACGAACTGCATTATACTTTTCTTCATCACCCCCCTTTTCAAAAACTTTGTAGTGCAAATTTGTTCTTGTTGATTTGGATGGGAATATTTCCAATTTGATTCCCAATTTATCTTTAAAGTAAGTACAAATATCTTCAATGACTTTTTGCTTTGCGGTTGCTGTAAAACAAGATACAGGAATTTGTTCTTCAAGATTTTTACTTTCCTGAAGTGATTTAATGAAATCACCGATATATAAATAATCAACCCTGAAATCCTGCCCCCATGAAGAAAAACAATGCGCTTCGTCAATTACAAATCTAACTATTTTTCTACCCAAGAGTAATTTTTCAGTTGTCTTTGAACGCAATGATTCAGGAGAAATGTAGAGAATGGATGCTGAACCGTCTTGAATTCGTTCAATTGATTTTGCTCTTTCAATTGGATCAAGCAATCCGTTGATTGTAACTGCTTCTGTTATTCCTATTCTTTCAAGATTGTCAACCTGGTCTTTCATTAGCGATTGCAGAGGCGAGATCACCACTGTTAAACCTTTTACGTTTTCACCTGCCATTAGTGCAGGAACTTGAAAAGTAATTGATTTGCCACCACCAGTTGGAAATACTGCCAACAGAGATTTATTATCAATGGCTGCTTGAACAGCGTTCTCTTGCAGTGGTTCACCTGCGTATGTTCTGTAAGCGTCAAAACCAAAATAGTTTTTCAGTCCTTTGTTTATGTTTAAAGCTTCATCGCAATACTTGCACCCAGTCAAGCATGGATTGTTTCTTAGCAGAAACATTATTCTCTCAACTTTAGGAAAGTTTTTTAAAACCCAGGGAGGAGTTATTGAATATCGGTTATTGCAATTTATCAGGGCTAAACAATAAGCTAATTCAATTGGGTATTCTGAAATAATAATGGGAAGTTCTGCATTTTCGCAAATAACAGAATCAAATTTTTCATGGATAAGTTTTTCTGTTTGGGAATCACTATTTGTGTATGCAATGAAGCGAAAAAATGAGCGGAACTCCTTTTTATCGTTTAATAATAAATAAAAAATCTGTTTTATCTTTTCGTCTGCTTTGTTGAAAATAGAAACTTCGTCAAAGAAAAGGTCTTTGGCTTTTATCGAATCATTAAGCGGATTATTCGTATCTTCAGTTTGTAGCTTGTCGTCTTTAAGCAAAGCATGGTAGGGCTTTGTTGGAAACAAAAGAGGAGAGAGAAACAAAGTGTCAATGATGTTACCTGAATTTACGTTAGCATCAGTAATCGCTTTATGAATATAATGTATATCGTGATTTAGAATATTGTGTCCGCAAATGAACTCTGTCCCAATTAAAAACTTAATAAAGTCAGTTATTGATTTGGAATGAAATGAATTGCCATCACCCTTGACACTTCCAATGTCAAGAATCTTTCGGCTTTTCGGCTCAATCTCCGTGTCAACAAATGCAATAGAATTCATGTGGGTCGAAAATAGACAATAATTAATAAAGATTTCAATCCTGTTTTGTTGTATTGTAATTCAATGTTGTTTAGTTAAGGATTTTAAACGCTGACAGGTCCTTCGGACGCTGTCAGGTTTTCCAGTAAAGATAGACCTTTCAGCGTCGTTAGACCTGAAATCGTCGAACTCAAAAACACTAACTAAACGACATTTTATTGTAATTCCCGAATTCAGATTGCCATTATTGCAAAGCACTAAATGTCAAGATTTATGATTTGTCTGTTTAACTTTTTTTATCAGTTGAAAGTTTGCAATGTCGCACATAGCATGACCGGTACCAAGTGAATGACAACCAATAATGCAAAGCAAATGATAATAAACAACCACTGAACACTGCGACTATTTCAGATCTTTCCCAAAAATCCTGAAACGCTTGTACACGACACCGCCCATTTTTTCCATTTCGGCGCGTACTTTGGTGTTATATTCCAGTTCGAGGTGCGAATCAATGACCGTTTTTCCATGAGCTTTGGCCGATTCGAGCATTTTTACCCCCATCATTACATCGAGTCCTTTGCCACGGAATGCCGGATCGATGCCGCCCAACAGCAAATTCATCTGTTTTGATTTTCGGGCCGATGCAAAAATCTGAAAGATCCCGAAAGGGAACAGGTATCCTTTTGATTTTTGTATTCCATCGCCAATGTGCGACATGCCAATCACAAAAGCCACCACTTCATTTTTATCAGTCACTACTATTTTAATAAAGTTAGGATTGATCAGGAAAAGGTAACGGTTTGCAAAATCGTCCATCTCAGCTTCAGTAAACGGAATAAATCCGAATATTTCGGTAAAAGTCCGGTTGAGAAGTTGAAGAACAGGGTGGATACATGGCTTTACTTTTCGTCTTGAGGTAAATTCCAAAACTTGCAGGTTGGGATTCATCCGAATTGCCCTTTCCTGAATTTGGAGATAGAAATCGGGAATTGATTCAGGAATTTTAATCTGATAGACCACCAGATCAACTTCCTTCGAATAGAAATTCCTTTCAAGCAGTTCAACCTGATACGGAAAATTGCAATTCGACGCTATTACTGCAGGTTCATCAAATCCTTCAATCAAAAAACCCTGCGGATCTTTGTCTGAAAAGGCGAGCGGGCCAACCATCTTTTTCATTCCTTTTTTACGGGCCCAGTTTTCAACTGCCTCAATCAAACCGGTGGCCACTTCTTCATCGTTCCATGTTTCGAAAAAGGCAAACCTGGCGCTATTTTCCTGATGTTGATCGTTGTATTTATGATGTATGATGCCCATAATCCGGCCCACTACATCGCTCGCACGATAGGCCAGCAACAAAATAGTATCGCACGACTGAAATGACTTATTTTTCTTCGGATTGAAAAACTCCCATTCATCCATGTAAATCGGAGGAACCCAATTGGAATGGTTTTGGTGAATGGTCGCAGGCAAATGAATAAACTTCTTTAACTCTTTTTTTGATTTTACCTCCTGAATAACAATGGGTTTTACACCCATTTTAATCTCTGTATCCATGTGCCTTTATTAAAGGTTACTATTCGAAATTGAATCAAACTTAAATAAAAAATGTCCATAAAGGATTCCATTTTTCAAAAAGAAGATGAAATCCAATGATATCTCCCTTGCCTGTGATTTAATCCTTAAAAAAATAGATGGAATCCTTGTATGGATATTGCCAGATGTTTCGTAATTTGAGTTCGAAATTTACACATCATGATTTACGAAGAAAAACCGCTTAATCAGGGATTTATAGACGATCCCGAATTGCATCAGAAAATTATTGATGCTTTGCCTATTCCCATTTTTTACCGCGATCTGAAAGGCGTTTACATGGCTTGCAACCTGGCTCAGGAAAAACTTCTCGGAGTTACAAAATCCCAAATTATCGGAAAGACTGTCTTTGATATTCAACCCTTTGGGATAGCCGAAATTTATGCTCAGCGCGATCAGGAATTATTAGACAGCCCGGGCGACCAGAGTTATGAAGCCAAATTCCGCGATGCTTCCGGAACTTTGCACGATGTAGTTTTCACCAAGGCTGTCATCCGCGATAATCAGGGCGAGATTATGGGAATTGTTGGTTCCATTTTCGATATCACTGAACGGAAAAAAGCCGAGCGGAGATTAGAAAAAGCACGTGAAGCAACAGTTATCGCCTCGGCCATGATGCATAAAATCAGGGCGGGTATCATCATTGTTGACAATGAACTTAAAGTGGTTGACTCGAACGAAGCCTTTGCGAAAATTTTCGGGACTGAAATTGAAGAGCTTTTTGAAACTATACCCGGACTGCATGGGGCTGACCTGAAAGAACTGGTTCCGGATATTATTTTTAAAATGCTGTCCACCACACTGCAATCCGGAGAAAACATGATTGAACGTGACCTGAAGATCCAGAATAAACTCATCCATGTATCTGTTATCAGCATATACAAACACCGGGTGGTCGGGGCTTTGATTCGCGATATGTCGGTACCTGCGCTGGTTCGCGAGGAAATTATCAGCCGGGCACAACGGGTAAACCGTAAAAATCTGGAAACCGTACAAAAAATTGCTTTTCTGCTTGGCGACAATGCGTCCCAAACCGAAGAACTACTGAATTCGATTATTGAATCGTATAAATACGGGGAAGAAGAATAAATGCCTGATTTTCACATAGAAGTTGATGTTCAGCAGTTAAACCGTTTTGGACAGGTTGTTTGCGGAGACGTTTTTCATTCGAAACAAATCAGGGCTGAAGGCCGCTCTATCCTGGTACTTTCGGATGGGATCGGACATGGTGTAAAAGCCAATGTACTGGCGACTTTAACCGCTTCGATGGCCCTGAATTATACTTCATTCCATACCAAACCTGAAGTTGCGGCCAATATTTTTATGCGTGCCTTGCCCAAAAGTGTGGATGGGAAAGAAAGTTATGCCACTTTTACCATCATCGAAATCGAAGAGGCCGGACAGGTCCGCATTATTAATTACGATAATCCACGGTCGGTCATTTTCAGAAATGGTCAAATTTTTAATCCATCTGAATTTCATATTCCGATACGAGGCGAAGAAAATGCAGATAAAATACTTCGCATCAGGGAATTTGTGCCTATGCTCGAAGACCGCATCATTTTTATGACCGATGGAATAAATCAGTCAGGACTGGGTAGTAAAAAGTTTCCAGCAGGTTGGGGGCTCGATAACATTGCCCGTTTTGCTGAAAACCAGATCGCCCGCGAATTCGAAATCTCAGCTACCAAACTGGCCCGGAAAATCCTTAACCAGGCTTCGATGAACGATTCGTTCGAAATTCGTGACGATGCCACTTGTGGGGTTATCTATTTCAGGAAACCCCGCGAATTTATGCTGATTACCGGCCCGCCATTCTATAAAATTAAGGATAACGATTTTGTAAAAAGGATTCAGGAATTTCCCGGAAAAAAAATCATTTGCGGTGGTACAACAGCCGAAATTATTGCCCGTGAAATGGATCTCGACATTGATATCCAGCACCGGTTTTCAGAAAAAACATTGCCTCCGGCAGCCAAAATGGAAGGTTTTGAAATTGTGACCGAAGGAATCCTTACCCTGGGCCGTGTGGAAGAAATTCTGGAAACTTACACCACCGACATCCATTTGGGAGATAGCCCTCCCGAAAAAGTTGTCAAGTTGCTAACCCAGCACGACAAGATACATATCATCGTTGGTACCCGCATCAACTGGGCGCATCAGGATCCCGACCAACCCATCGAACTCGAAATACGTAAATTCGTGGTGAAGCGGATTGTCAGGTTACTCGAAACCCGGTTTTTCAAAAAGGTAACGGTTGAGTTGGTGTAAAAAATGATTATTTTGTGGCATGATGGAATTTCGTAAATATATATTACCCATCCTTTCCGCCCTGTTTTTTATTATGGCGGTCGTTCAGGAGCATAGGACCCTGAATAAACATCCTGAAATAAGACTGGTTCAGAATTTCAGAAAAAGTTTACTTGTACAGGAATCAAAACTTTCCGGTTACCTGGATACAACTGAAAAAAAATTGACAGATAGTTTAACATCCGAAAATTATTTTTCTGTTTTTTCCGGTTTAAACCATTTATTTGAAGATGAGGGATTTGGATTTGTCATATTTCGGGGGGAAAAGATGGTTTATTGGTCAAGTAATCAATTTACATTCCCGAATATACCAAACTATTTTTCGGGTCAAAACCGCCTTCTTGTCCTGCCAAATGGAATTTTTACAGCGCAGAAAAGAATTGTTGGCCAATATGTACTGATCGGACTGGTGCATATCAAATACAACTATTCGTACGAAAACCAGTTTCTTGAAAACTCCTTTGTTCTGCCATTCCGGCTTCCGGCAGATTATAAAATTGTCTCATTCACGGATAATAATGTACTGGAGGTACACGATGTTACGAATCAATATTTATTTTCGATTGAACCTTCAGGAGCAAAAATTGCCAAAGAATCACAACTTTATATTCCTGCCTTTTTGTATTTGCTCGGATTTATATTTCTGCTTCTGTTTTTATATCATCGGATAAACCATTTTAATAAAGAATATTTTGTTGCTAAAATGGCGTTTGTAATGCTGTTTCTGCTTGTTATATACTGGATTCATATTACCCTTAGGCTACCGGAAATCCTTAACTATTTTGGCATATTTAGCGCCCAATATTATGCCGGTTCAAGCTGGATTCCTTCATTGGGCGATTTCTTCCTGATCTCAGTATTCTTCTTTTTCTGTAGCCTGGTATTTACCAGGGAGTTTGTATCTGCCGAGCGTTTAAACAGGTATATCGTACTGCCGGCATTTGTCTTTACCGGAGTTTTGTACGAGATTGTTGGTGTTATGATCGGAAATCTGATCAGGAACAGCAGCATTACCCTGAAATTAAACCGGATTACCGACATAGATCAATATAGTGTTAGCAGCTATCTGGCTATTGCCATGTTGTTGTTTTCTGTTTTTCTCATTCATCTCAAGATTATTGAACATGCAAAATTTATGGTGAGAAAGGATATTTTTCTGAAATTCAATCTGATTTCGGTTTTTATCCTTGTCATTTTTGGTATCCTTTTCCCTTCAGTTGGTATATATCTTCTAACACTTTTTTTTGCCGTCAACGTACTTCAGAGTCAGATAAGAAAAATGCATATTACGCTCTATTCTCTTTCATACTCTATACTTTTTATTTCACTTTTTTCAATTGTCAGTTTGCTGGTGGTTTACCATACCATCCAAAAACGCGCCATTGAAGTTCAAAAGCTTTTAGCAATTAACCTGAGCTCTGAGCAAGACCCGGTTGCCGAAGTTTATCTGGCCAGGATGCAGGATCAGCTAAATACCGATTCGGTAATTCCAACGCTGCTTACACCACCTTATATTGACCTTGGAAATTATCTCTCACGAACTTATTTCAATGGGTATTTCCGAAAATATGATATTCAGGTTACGCCATGTACAAGCACCGACAGTGTTTTAATACAGCCGGAAAATGTATCTGAGCCCTGTTTTCCATACTTTGAGCAAATGATTGAAAAATCGGGGATCAAAGTTCCGGGAAGTAATTTTTATTTCATGAACAACAGGAATGGAAGGGTTTCTTATTTCGGCAGGCTTTATTATCCACTGATTGACCATGCAAATGGTATTTCCGTGTTTATCGAGCTTACTTCTAAGATTATTTCGGAGGGGATTGGGTTTCCGGAACTGCTTATGGACCGTTCGCTTGTAAAACCATTTCGGTACAGGTATCTTTCGTACGCCAAATATTTTGATGACAAGCTGGTAAACCAATCGGGGGAATATACTTACAATTATAATCTGGCGTCATTCAATTTAAAAGAATCAAATTCTGAATTCATACTCATGAAAGTGGATGGATATAATCATCTGATTTACCATTTTGATGATAAAAGCCATATTATAGTGAGTGACCGAATGCTCACTTTTACTGATTACCTGATCTCGTTCCCCTATATTTTTGTTTTCTATTTTGTGTTTGTTTTAGCCATTTCTATGGTGGGCAATGCCAATTTCAGAAAACTGGTTATTCCGCCAGACCTACGTTTCCGTATTCAGGTTTCCATTATCTCGGTTGTACTCGGATCACTTGTATTTGTAGCAACCGGAACTATTTATTATAACATTCAGGAATACCATAAAAGACATCAGTATGACCTTCAGGAAAAATTGAAATCAATTTCAGAAGAAATTAAAAACAGGCTCCAAACGGTGGATTCAATTTCGCCCGAATTGCAACAATGGCTTTTCAGGGAATTATACAAATTATCGAATATTTTCAGGACCGACATCAATATTTATGACATAAACGGAGAACTGCTGGCGACTTCGCGACCCGAAATTTTCACCAAAGGGTTAATCTCGGAGCAAATGAATGCTGAAGCATTTTATGAATTATCAGTACGTTATCAACTCAATTACATTCAACCCGAAAAAATTGGAAGCTTATCTTATCTTTCGGCATACGAGCCAATTATGAATAATAAAGGTGATTATTTAGGCTACCTCAACCTTCCGTATTTTACCCGTGAAGATGACCTGAAACAAAGTATTTCTACCTTCATCGTGGCTTTCATTAACCTTTACCTCATCCTTTTTCTGGCCAGTGTGATTGTGGCGTTGGTGCTGTCGGATAAAATTACCAAACCACTGAGCCTGATCCGACAGAGAATCAGAGGTATTCAGTTAGGCAAGAAGAATGAGCAAATTAATTATCAGGCTGAAGACGAGATTGGGGCTTTGGTGATGGAATACAATCATAAGGTTGAAGAATTGGCCGAAAGTGTCGAAATGCTGGCCCGGTCGGAACGGGAATCGGCCTGGAGGGAAATGGCCAAACAAATTGCACACGAGATTAAAAACCCGCTTACCCCAATGAAGCTGAATATACAGTATTTACAAAGGGCCAAAGAGGAAGGAAACGAACATTACGACGACTTTTTTGAGAGGGTCACCAAAAACCTGATTGAACAAATTGATACCTTATCGGGCATTGCCACCGAGTTTTCGAGCTTTGCACAAATACCAAAAGCTAATAACGAAGTGTTTAACCTTATCGAAGTTCTTCAAAACGTATGCTCTTTGTTCGAACCCAATCAGAACCTGCATTTTACGCTCGAAACCGGTTCTCTTTCCGAACTGAGGGTTTTTGCCGATAAAGAACAGTTTTCAAGAGCATTCCTGAACCTGATAAAAAACGGGATTCAGGCTATTCCTGTTGATCAGAAAGGTGAAATACGGATTACGGTTCAACTCAACGAATCGGTGGCTTTGATAACTATCAGCGACAATGGAATGGGAATCAGTCAGGAAGCACAGGAAAACTTGTTTCAGCCAAATTTTACCACCAAAACCAGTGGAATGGGACTTGGTTTATCCATCGTAAAAAGTATAGTTGATAATTTCGGGGGGAAAATATGGTATTCTTCTGAACCAGACAAGGGAACGACATTTTATATCGAAATAGCGGTTTATAAAAATGGAAACAATCTAAATTAAGTACGGATGAAATTAGTTATATCAACACCGGGCTTAATAAACTGAAACTTGAATTGTAATTGGCTATGACTTACCGGTGAAATAATCATACTGATCGAAAATTGGCAGTTGATTTATCAACATTCCATAAATTTGCTTCACATTGTTCAACTAAAATTATTCATCAAAAATTTTAATTCATGCAATCACACGAAATTGACTACAAAATTGTGGGTAACGACATTCAGTTGGTAGAAATAGAACTCGACCCGGGAGAAACAATTATTGCTGAAGCCGGGGCTATGCTTTACATGGAAGATGGAATTAGTTATGAAGCCAAAATGGGAGACGGCTCAAATCCCCGCGCGGGATTATTCGACAAAGTGCTGGCTGCAGGTTCGAGGCTTCTCACAGGCGAATCTCTTTTCATTACCCATTTCACCAATCAGGGCTGGGGTAAAAAACGCGTTGCATTTTCAGCGCCATATCCCGGGACTATTGTTCCGATTAGTTTACCTGATTACGGTGGAAGCCTGATTGTTCAAAAAGACGCATTCCTTTGTGCAGCTTTGGGCACAAAATTGTCCATGCGCTTCAACCGAAAACTGGGCGCCGGTTTTTTTGGAGGCGAAGGTTTCATTTTACAAATCCTTCAGGGAGACGGGAAAGTTTTTATCCATGCCGGTGGAACTGTTATTGAACGACAGCTTAACAACGAAGTGCTTCGGGTTGATACCGGTTGCGTTGTCGGATTTGAAGAATCCATTGACTTTGATATTCAACAAGCCGGAGGACTTCGTTCGATGGTGTTTGGTGGCGAAGGATTGTTCCTGGCTACCCTGCGCGGAACCGGAAAAGTTTGGTTGCAGTCTATGCCTATCCGAAAACTGGTGGCACAGCTCCGGTCATTTGGACCAAATAGCCGTAAGGAATCAAGCAGTGGGTTGCTAAATAATATATTTGAATAGGAGCAATTTTCCCAATTGATTTCGACCGGGTTAAAAGATTATTTCACAAAAAATATCCGTATTTATGCGGATATTTTTTTTAAGAAAGGCTCTACTTTTGTGCTATGAAATTCCCTTCAGTGTCAACTAACCCAATTATAGCAGTTTTGTTATTGGCCGGATTATTTTTATTGGGCTCATGCCAAACATACAAATACGGTTATTGGGGAAAATTACCCAATTCAGTTATTGATGTTACTTGGGGAAGGGATTCAGCAAAAAGCGTTATTCAGTCCATGGCTTTGAAAAAACAAACACTTAACAAGGAAACCTATCAGCTTTCAGACGAAATTACAGATCATTTACAGAATTCGGATCCAATTCCCATGTTTACTTTTAATTCGTTATTCAGAAACCTTCACGAACAATATAGCGTTGATACAGTTTATCACCAAATTCTGCAGCAATCACCCGATGATTCAGCCCGTGATCAAAGCAAACAAGCACTGTTGGAGTCTGCGCTGAATTACAAAAAAGCTTTCCAGAAAAACAGGTTTTTACGAAGGACCATTAACCGTGGTGATCTGGCCTACGGAATTCCGGCGAATACGTTAAGTCAGACCCAGCAATTTTTATGGTCGGATAAAATGAATCGCAGCTATCTGGTCGAACACGAAAAAGATGAAAGGGCCACACACACCATTGCCGGCTTTCTGTTATCGAATAGCGTTGATAACTGGCAATCGTACCTGTACAAAACAGTGTATTTTTTAAGCAAGATATTTGGTCAGTTTGCAGGGCAGTTTCATGGGAAAATTGATAAAAAAACCAATGCCATGCTCCTAAGGTCTCATTTGCAGGAATATGATATTGTATTACAAAAATCACTTACCCACCTCACTGAAAAATTTATACCGGGATACTTTGGCCATGTTGGCGTTTATTTGGGAAATGACCTGATGATTGAAACGCCACGCAGCGGGGTTCGGATTTGTCCGACTGAAGAATTTTCGAACGGTGAAATTTATTTGATTGTGCGGCCTGTCAACCTGAGCGAATTTCAGAAGCAAAAAATCAGGGCTTCGCTTATGAATCAGTTGGGTAAGAAATACGATTTCAATTTTGATTCGCAATCACCCGACCGGATCGTTTGTTCCGATCTGGTCTGCCTCGCATACGACTATGTTGACTGGCAAACAAAAATGAGGGCAGGTCATTACATTACTTCGCCCGATGATTTAGTTCGAACCATGTTGGATCATTCTGATTTTTCTTTTGAAATGTATCTCAACCAGGGTCAGTATATCAGCAAACCCGACTCAGCTTTCATTCAGGAATTGCTGAAGAAAAATTAATTGTTTTATCTTCGCCCAACCTAAATTGACCATCAGAAATTCAAAAAATGATTACCAATAAGTTGAAAAAGTAATGGCAAAGAAAAAAATAGGGAAAGTTATCCAAATGCTTAGCCCGGAAAATTACATCAGGAAAAAATCGCGTAGCTTACCTATATACGAATGTCTGGTGAACACGAATTGGCAGAAAGATGGAATTGCCCATGTGATAGTTGCCCGTAGCCACACCAACGGAAATATTACAGTGTGCTTTTACCTGATTGATTTATATTGTCTTGGCGTAAAAGATACCCAGTACCTTTTTAATATCTCAGAAACTAAATATCAGGAGAAGAAAGAAGGAATGGAACATGTTGACTTCGAGCCTATCGATTATCCATTAGCTCACAACATTGTATTTGCCGGACTTGAATTTGCTGAGGAATATGGGTTCAAACCTCATAAAGACTTTACTTCAATCACACAATTTATGCTTGAAGAAGATTCTGAAGATATTGAGCTTATTGATATTGAATGTGGCAAAGATGGCAAACCATTTTTCGTGAGCGGCCCTTACGACGATCAGGTTAAAATTAACCAGGTGATGGCTCAGCTTGAACGAAATGCCGGCCCGGGGAAATATGATTTCCTGATAGAAGATAACCCAGATTCTGAAGAAGACGGATTTAACATTCTCAGCTATGAGCAAAAGCGTGATCTGTTTCATGATCTGTACTCCAGAAGAGACGAATTGGAGGATGAAGAATTTGAACAACTTAACAACCTGACCAACCACATATTCGACAATGTGACAGATACTGAACTGGTTGATCAGTTTTCGGAAGAGTTTCTCGACGATTTCGATTTTGAATTGACTCAGGAATTTGTAACCGAGGAAATGCTGGGGCTACATGATCAAAACATTGGCTCAGATACCAGAGAACTATTTCTCGGAATTTATAGCAAAGCCTCCAGCAATAGCGTAAAGGCGAGGAGATTGTTGAAAAAATTCAATAGTGAAACTCCTGAAAATCCGGCTTCCTGTTTTCTTGAGCTGATTATACTCAGGGAGGAGAATTCTGTTGACTATTCCGAAAAGTTGAAGCAGTACTTTTCCAGATTCCCGGAGTATCCATTATTAAGAATTTTGATGACGATTGACAATTTTTTCAATGATGAAATTGAAGTTGATATAATCATGGAAGATTTTACGATGCAATCAGTTTTTGCCGGAAGAACATTGATCCACAGCATGGAAGTATTTAATTACCTGTCCGTTTTGTTTATGGGATTATTCCGACTGGGGGATATCGACCGGTTTGAAGGATTATGCCAGGCATATCACAATCTGGAACTATCTGATCTGGAATTTGAGTTGTCAGATCATTTGGTATTTGTTATTAAAACCAATTTAGTAAACAGTCTTTTTGAACTGGCTTAGCATCCTGAAAATTCGTTAAAAAGCCCGGAACATTGCACGATGGGCTTTTTTAACGGGCAACCTTTTTACAGTTTGTAAAACTCTTCCCAACCTTTGCGTGGTGGCGCTCCAACAAGCATTTGATTGGCCAGTTTGTTGTTGGTAATTTGTTTGGTTTCGCGGTCGAAAACCAGTTTGGCATTCAGTTGCTGGGCCAACACACCTAGGTTGAATACCTGACTTAACGGACCGGCAATTTCAAATGGGGAACGGGTCTTTTCCTCTCCTTTACAAGCTTTCAGGAAATTGGCATAATGGTTCGATGAACTCTTTGGCACTTCAGGTAATTTCGATTCCATATCTTTTGCCTTTTCAGCCGGAATAATTGATAAAGTACTGCCATGTGATCCTCCTTTGAAGGTCAAATCCTTACCGTAAATCTCCTTGCCCGGGTTTAGTTTGGCGGGTTGTATTTTGCCAACACTGGTTGGAGGAATGTTCGGATCAAGTTCTGAAACTCCAAAACCTTCAGGAACCTGTGGAACATTATTTACCCCATCGTACCACATAATTTCGCAAGGAGGCATATTTCCCCGCTTCGGAAATTTAAATGAAAGTGTTGACGACATCGGGAAAAAGAAAGGATTGTGCCCCTCCAATTTCACCGGATCAACTTCATAAGGTAATCCGAGATTCAGGAATTGGTGAGCGGTATCAATGATGTGTGCGCCCCAGTCGCCCAAAGCGCCCATTCCGAAATCGTACCAGCAGCGCCATTGTCCGTTGATAAAATCTTTGTTGTAACCGTGCATTTTAACAGCCGAGTGCCAGGTATCCCAGTCCAGGGTTTCAGGAATTGGTTCCGCATCGGGGAATTTCGTGATTTTGGTATCCCACCCGTGCCAGCGGCGTGCTGAATTCATGTGTGCTGTAATCGCGGTAACATCTTTAATAATCCCTGCTTCAGTCCAGGCTTTGAACTGAAAATAGTTCCCTTCCGAATGACCTTGATTCCCCATTTGGGTAACTACCTTGAATTTACCGGCAGCTTTCATCATCAGCTCAACTTCGTTGAATGTACGGCCCATAGGCTTTTCCACATAAACCGCTTTACCTAACGACATGGCCAACATGCTTATTGGAAAATGTGAATGATCGGGCACTCCAACCAAAACGGCATCAATCTGATTGGCCATTTTGTCGAACATTTTCCTGAAATCCTGAAAACGCGGCACATCCGGAAATTTTTCGAGTACTTTCCTGGTATGGGGCGCACCCATATCGGTATCGCAAAGCGCTACTATATTGCAGAACCCGGTGTTGTATAGCGACATCACATCCGATCCTCCCTGGTTTCCGACACCGCAGCAAGCCAGGTTAATGCGTTCATTTGCCCCGGCCAATCCGGCTTTCGGGGTATCAACACCAGACATGGCTTTGGTAAGGATAGTGGGCAATACCATCAGTGATGATAAAGCAGCAGCCTGTTTTAAAAACAACCGCCGGGAAGCTTCATTGTATTTAGTCATGGATCAAGTTTTATGAGTTGGTTTTCAAATAAAATCAATTATTACGCCGAAAGGTACGAATAGTAATTTGTGTTTTGAAAAGCGAAATGAATAAAATCGGGGAAAATAAAAAGGACTTCCCCGACAGAACCACTTTTGTCAGAAAAGCCCTTTGTTCACGAACATCTGAGTTCTTATTTTTTCATCGGAATCCTTGCAACAGTCACCGAATAACCATCCATGTTCAGAATTATTTTTCCTCCTGAAATTTTCTGTTTCCGTTCAACAGGTGTAACAACTTCGGGTTTTCCTACCTTATTAAAGGCGCTCAAGTCAGCATTCGTCAATACTTGAAGATTGATCTCACTGCCCGAAATTTTGCGCCCTTCCAACGAAATATTCAGGCTTGCCGGCTGTTTAGCAACATTAACCAATTTCACAACAAGTTCCGAAGTTTTTGAATCAATGGTGGCGCTGGCATATAAACTATCCTGACCAGTTAACGGTTTCCCATCGGCTAACGCTGAAACAACATCGGTACCTGCATTGGTCGAGAACAACTTCTGTACGTAATAATTGGGAGTCGCAACCACATTCTGATTATCGAACCATATTAAATCGGGGCGCCACTGCCATGCATTCACATGACCAAATAACGGTGCATACGAGGCCATGTGGACAACATCCGCATTACGTTCAAGTCCGGTCATTAATGCAGCTTCGGCCAGGGCGCTTTTCCAGGTATTGCGCGACTCGGCATCTTTCCCCTCCTTATCGTGGGCAGCATATTCGCCTGCAAATACTTTGGGGCCTTTACGATCGTACGAATCATATCGCCCGGCATTTTGAAGGAACCACTCCGGACTGCGATAATAATGCTCGTCAACCATTTTGACTTTCATTTCGCGCATTTGCGTCCAGAGGTAATCAAAATCCTTTCCGTCGGGCGAGGGGCCGGAACCACCAACAAAAATTATTTCAGGATGTTTCTCGCTTAAAACCTTCATAAATATTTTCAGGCGATCAACATATTGCGTACCCCACTGTTCGTTGCCAACTCCAACCAATTTCAGGTTAAACGGCGCCGGATGTCCCATATCGGCACGCAGTTTTCCCCATTTGGTAGCGGCTGTTCCGTTTGCAAATTCGATCAAATCAAGCACATCCTGAATGTATGGATCGAGTGCATCGGGAGCGACAAGTTCGCTTGAGTTGAATTGACAGGCCATGCCGCAATTCAGGATAGGAAGCGGTTCGGCGCCAATATCTTCGGCAAGTAAAAAGTATTCATAAAATCCAAGTCCATACGACTGAAAGTAATCTGGTGCATTTTTATGCGGGAATTCAGTATTCCAGCGGTTGATATTGAGTTGGCGGTCTTCAATATTTCCAACTGTCTTCTTCCATTGGTAGCGGGTTTCGAGTTCATGGCCTTCCACAATGCAGCCACCGGGGAAGCGGATAAATCCTGGTTTCAGGTCGGCCAACTTCTGCACCAAATCGGCACGCAAGCCATTCTTTCGGTTTTTCCAGGTATGTTCCGGAAAAAGTGAAACCATGTCTATTTCGAGAATTCCTTTTCCTGTAAGTGTTATACGAAGTTTTGCTTTAGGATTGGTAGCAGAGCTTATAAATATTGATTCATATTTTTCCCATTTTCCTGAAATATTTTTCACTTCTGAATGACCGATAACTACATCAACTGAATCAAGTAATTCAATTTTTAACACTGACTTACCTTCACTTTGCCTTGCGAATACTGAAAAAAGATAATTCTCGCCGGCCATAACTCCCATTCCGCGAAAGCCTTCATTTATCAGTCCCAATTCTTTTCCCTGAAGTGATTCTAGCCGTAAAAAACGGGGATTGTCTTCATCCTGACTATTTATGACCTGAAATTGTCCGGTATATTCTTCCCCAAGCTTTTTCCAGCCCATCAGAGGTTTATAAAACTCGAACGAACGGTTTTTGACCAGCTCGGCATAAATCCCGCCATCGGCCGCAAAATTAATATCTTCAAAAAACAATCCCCACATGGTTGGCTGAATCGGGGCAACCGGGGTTCCGGCTTTAACAACCAGCGTTTTAGGTTGTGCCTTCGCTCTAATTAATCCGGCAAACAACACACAAATTAGAAAAATGGAGAGTTTTAGTTTCATATTTCAGTTCGGTGTTCGGTTAATATTGAATACAAATATAACAGTACAAAATACACTTAAACCAAAAAATTGACAGGCAAAAGTTAAAAGTTTGAAGAAAAAGACTGTTTACCTTTAAAAATTGGTCGTTCACAGAAAATAATTTTTGGTAGGGATTCTGTTTTTTAAGTTTGATTTCGGAAACACATAACGCGATTTTTTTCATGTAAAGAATTAAACAGCATCAAATTCATTCATCAAACGGTATGTGTTAACGCCTTGCATATTGTTGTAAAGGTATTTAAGCCATCGAATCCCCCTTCGGTGGCTTTTTGATTGGCAATTGTGCTGAACTACAAACCACAAAAAAAAACGGCCGGAAAAATTCCCGGCCGTTCATTCTGATTGGTTGTTTAATTGTTTTCCTGTTCAAAGCTTTAACCAAAGTCTGCAACATGATAAATAAATCTGAACGTACTATTTATTCTCTTTGGACTTAACTTCCACTTTAATTTCCTTACCCTCTTTACCGTCAACTTTAACTTTCTTTTCAATAACCTTGATGTTTTGGTCCCCATCGTTGAATTCTCTGATCATCTCAGGAGCGGGAGGTGGAGGAGGTGGAGGCATCAATTGATTATCGAAATTAAAGTCAAAAGACATGTTTTCATTATCTGCCGTTTTTTTACGGATAATCTCAATCTTTTCGCGGCCACCACTCATTTCTTTTTTCCTGTACGAAACGATATTGGGATCATTCAAATTGATGATTTGTCCGGATTGTTGCATTTTCATCATTTTCATAGGCAGAACAGGTGGCATAGGGGGAAAATGCCCCATATCGCCATTTTTGAAATAGAACACCTGATTTTCGTCCCCATCTCTGAGCCTTTTCCTGACGACAATCCGTTTTCCCGTTGAATCGTTGTCTTCAGTAATAATTTCCATATCATCGCCCGAATCCATGCGCCAGATCATCGGTTCACCTGCTTTTCCACCTTTGTGTTTGATGATCATTACTTTTTCATTCCCGCCCTTGTGTTCGACTTTTACATCAACCTGATGCGCTTTATCAAATCCCGACGGACTCAGGTGTTTCATGTGTTTGACCGGATTCACGGTATCGCCGTTCCAAACAAAAACCTGGTCGTCGGTGAAAACGGTGTCGAGTTCCATTTTTTTACCGTTTTCAATTTTAGTCATTTTAATGTGACGTCCTTTTTTGGGTTCCTGAACTTCGTGGCTCTTTTGGATGATCGTAAATGACACCAGTGTCAATGTAAGTCCGGCCAATCCGAATAATAGCAAAGTGTTTTTCATGGTTATCTGATATTAATGATTAATTGCATGGAACAAAGATACATTTGAAATACTAGATGCCGGAGTTAAAGGCCGGTTAAAATCTGTTAAGGAAAAGTTAAAGTCCTGTTTGTGCGCCATTTAATCATTATCTTTGACGCCATGAACAAAAAAATAATCACCGGACTGATCGCTTTAATGGGTATTTCGATTCTCGGAATAATCATTATTCAGTTGGTATGGATGAATAACGCCATCCGGGTCAGGAATGAACTGTTCGACCGAAGCGTGAATGAAGCTCTTAACAGCACATCAAACCGGCTCGAAACTATGCAGGATTTCCGGATGATCAATTATTTTGCTTTTGGCGACACGGTTCATATTGCTGGCTCAACACCTTTTCCACCGCCACCGCCTCCACCACCGAAAATAATCCGCTATGAATCAAAACGAAATTCATCGTCCAAATCTCCGAAAAATAAATCAGGCCGGGAAATCGAAATGATTGTGGAAGCCGGGAAAAGTAAGAATGGCTTTGAGTATCATATATCAACGCAAAACGGCAGAAGACAATCAGGAGACGAACGCATTGTTATAATAAATGCCGACAGTTTGGGCAGAAACCTGGACTCGGCTTATGCTCAGGGAATCAACAAATTCGATTCCCTGGTTGGAAAATATGACGCATGGAAAGATTCGGCTGGAAACCTGAAAGAGCGCTTTGAGTTAAAAACTCATAAACTAAAACGGGTTGCCAATCAGGTGGTCAGGGAAATTTCGACCTGGGAAGAAGATGTTCCAATTGAACGGGTAAACGAGGTGCTGAAAAAAGAACTCGCAAACCGGAACATTCCCATTCCATTTGAAACCGGAATTATCAAAGATTCGCTTATCACTTCGAAAACGGAAAAAGCAGATTCAGTACTATTGACAAAAAGTGGGTATATGGTAAATATGTTCCCCAATGACATATTTCAGAAAAACATCCGGCTTTCGGTCTATTTTCCTGAGAAAGAATCGTTCATATATAAAACGCTGAACTGGTTGCTGCTTATTTCACTTATTTTTTCGGTTATCGTCCTGGTCACTTTTGCTGTAAGCATTTATTTTCTGCTGAAACAGAAGAAAATTTCGGAAATGAAGTCGGATTTTATCAACAACATGACCCACGAATTTAAAACACCTATCGCAACCATTTCGGTGGCAGCCGACTCGATTACCAATCAGAAAATAATCGAAAATCCTGAGCGGATCAGGTATTTTGTTGAAATGATCAAAAAGGAAAATGTCCGGATGAACCGCCAGGTCGAAGATATCCTGAGCATTGCCCGCCTCGACAAAAAGGATTTTGAATTTAAATGGGAGGCTTTCGACCTGCACGAAGTGATTGAAGATGCCATGCAAAGCATTGTACTTCAGGTGGAAAAGAAGGGCGGCTCAATTACAAGCGATCTGAAAGCGGTAAATCCGGTTGCCACAACCGATCCAAGCCATTTCGCAAACCTGGTTTACAACCTGCTCGACAACGCCAATAAATATTCGCTTAATGCTCCCGAGATTAATATTTCGAGCAGTAATACTTCAAAAGGCGTACTAATTACGGTTGAGGACAAAGGAATTGGAATGACTAAAGCTGTTCAGGGACGCATCTTCGAACGATTTTACCGACAAACCAGCGGAAATATTCACAATGTAAAAGGCTTCGGATTGGGACTTAGTTACGTGAAAGCGGTACTGGAAGCCAACCGTGGAAGCATTAATGTTCATAGTGAACCGGGAAAAGGCAGCCGGTTTGAGGTTTTTATTCCCTTTATTCGTGAATAAATGAACACAAAACCCTTCATATTCCTGGTCGAAGACGATCTAAGCTTTGGGGCAGTCCTTAAATCATACCTCGAAATCAGCGATTTTGATGTGGTTTGGGTGGACGATGGCCAGCAAGCCCTCAATCAATTCAAAAAAGCAAGTTTTAATATTTGCATATTAGATGTGATGCTACCCAATGTTGACGGATTCACCATTGCCACCGAAATCCGTAAATTAAATACCGAAATACCGATTCTTTTTCTCACCGCTAAAAATATGCGGGAGGATGTCTTAAAAGGTTACCGGATTGGCGCCGACGATTACATCACCAAACCCTTTGATACCGAAGTCCTGATTTTTAAACTCAAAGCAATTCTGAAAAGACAGTCAGGCAGTCTGGTAAAAGAATCTGGTGTTTACCAGATTGGAAGCTATTCCTTCGATTTTAAACTTCGTACGCTTGAACATGACGGTTTGAAACAAAAACTTTCCCCCAAAGAAGCAGAATTGCTGAAAATGCTGTGCGACAACCTGAATGAATTACTTCCGCGCGAAATTGCACTTAAAAAAATATGGGGCGACGATGGTTATTTTACCGCCCGGAGCATGGATGTTTACCTCACCAAAATCCGAAAACTGTTTGCGGAAGATCCATCCATCGAAATCCGTAACATTCACGGAAGTGGGTTTATGCTCGAAATAAAAAACTCCTGATTATCCTCTTTCACTTAATCAGATTTTATACCTTTGCGCGCTCCCGGGAAATTTTTTCTGTAAATGGCACATTCTAATTCCATAGAAATCAAAGAATTTGACACCATCATCGTTGGTAGTGGTCTGGCTGGCCTTACGGCTGCCTATCACGCCTCAAAAAACGGCAGTGTTGCCATAATTACCAAATCGCAACTCGACATCAGTAACTCCTATTATGCACAGGGAGGTATTGCAGCGGTTACTGTTCCCGAAGATTCTTTTGAATCGCATATTCAGGATACTGTTGTGGCCGGTCGTGGGCTTTGCGACTTCGACGCAGTAGAAATTCTGGTCCGCGAAGGCCAAAAATGTGTTCATGAATTAATTGATCTTGGAATGGAATTCGATAAGGAGAATGGCGAATTTGTTCTTGGACTTGAAGGTGGTCACAGCCATCGCCGTATTCTTCATGCCGGCGGAGATGCAACCGGCAAAGGGCTTACTATCTTTATGCTGAACAGAGTTCAGGAGCAAACCAATATAAAAGCCTTCGAATATACTACGGTCGTCGAATTGCTGACCGAAAACCAGATTTGTACGGGAGTACAAGCTTTCGATTTTATGACCGGAAAAAATGTCATCTTCAGATCGAAGGCAACCATTATCGCGACCGGAGGTCTTTCACGCATATACGACCGGACAACCAATCCGCATACGGCCACCGGCGATGGAATTGCGTTGGCCTGGGATGCCGGGGCAAAAATTGCTGACATTGAATTTATCCAGTTTCATCCGTCAGCCCTGTATATTCCGGGCGAAGATGCATTTCTAATCAGCGAGGCCGTGCGTGGGGAAGGCGCCTGGCTGCTCAATCAGAAAGGCGAACGTTTTATGCAGCACATTCATCCTTTGGCCGAACTTGCCCCCCGCGATGTGGTAGCACATGCTATTTACAACCAACTTCAATTACATCATTCTGATTTTGTTTATCTGAGTCTGAGACATCTCAACCCTGAACTGATCAAAAAACGTTTTTCAACGATTTATCATACCTTATTAAAATATGATATTGACTTTACCAGCGATCTGTTACCCATTTCCCCTGCAGCACATTACATGGTTGGGGGAATTCAGACCGATTTGAACGGAGAAACGAACATTGAAGGGCTTTTTGCCTGTGGCGAAGTGGCATCAACCGGCGTTATGGGGGCTAACCGGCTTGCGAGTAATTCGTTGCTCGAATGCCTTGTCTTTGGAAAAAGGGCAGCCGAAAGAGCTTCAGTAAAAAAAGAAGTCAAATTGAAACCTGAAAATGTCATCCCGATCAGTGTGAATCAGAATAATGAAACATTTTTTCTTGAAACCAAAAATCAGGTTGCAGGTTTGATGAGTAAAAAGGCTGGTATTGTCAGGTCGGCAGAAAAACTCAACGAAGCAATAGTTGAACTGAATGTCATAAAAAAGCAACTTCCTGAAAAAATTAATGAATACAATCTTTTAAAAATCAAGCATATTACAGATATTTGCACCCTTATTTGCAAATCGGCTTTGATTCGGACCGAAAGCCGTGGCGGACATATCCGGGAAGATTACAAAACCGAAAACCCGGAATTGTGCCTTCACCTGATTCAGCAAAAAGACCATCCATACAAATTTCAGGAAGTCAGAAAATAAAATGAACGAACTCGAATTAAGAGCAGCCAAAACACTCATTGAACTAGCCTTAACAGAAGATATAGGTGAAGGCGATATCACAACCGACAACATTATTCCTGCTGAAACACAGCGCAAAGCTAAAATGGTAGCCAAAGCTGACGGGATTGTTGCCGGATTGCCAATTGCTGAAATGGTATTTAGAAGCCTTGATCCAAAGATGAGTTGGAAGGTGTTGGCTCCTGAAGGTTCGAAAGTAAAAAAAGGCGATGTGCTGGTGGAGTTCGAAGGAACTTACCGTGCTTTACTGACCGGCGAACGAACTGCACTTAATTTTTTGCAGCGTTTATCGGGAATTGCAACCATGTCGGGGAAATATGCCGATGCGGTAAAAGAATTCAAAACCATTATTTTGGATACCCGGAAAACCTTGCCTGGGTTCCGGATGCTTGATAAATATGCAGTAAAAACCGGAGGGGCCGGGAACCATCGGATCGGTTTGTTCGACATGGCCATGATCAAGGACAACCATATTGAGGTGGCAGGGGGAATTACCAATGCAGTAAAGGCTGTCAGGAGTAAAATAAAAGAAGGAATCAAAATAGAAGTCGAAACTTCAACTCTTGCCCAGGTGCAGGAAGCCATTGATGCCGGCGCCGACATCATCATGCTCGATAATATGGATACCGAAACCATGCGAAAAAGTGTAGAATTGATAGCTGGCAGGGCCAAAGTGGAAGCTTCAGGAAATATGACACTCGAACGCCTGCGGGAAGTTGCAGCCACAGGTGTCGATTACATTTCAATCGGGGCGCTCACTCATTCAGTAAGTGCATTGGATATTAGTCAACGCTTAGAAAATTAACCATTGATAAACCTCGTCATAGATATTGGCAATAGCCGTACAAAAATCGCTTTGTTCAATCAGCACGACCTGATGTTTAATGTTTCCATTGATTTTTTGACAGTGGATCATTTAAAGATGCTTAAAGAAGAACATCCGCAATTATCCAACGCAATTCTTTCAAGTGTGAAACCCAGCGACGAAGATTTGATCCGTTTTCTATCCCACCAGTTTGAGTTTTTTCTTGAACTTGATCAACAGACCGAACTGCCAATAGAAAATTTATATGAAACTCCTGAAACTCTGGGGAAGGATAGGCTGGCTGCTGCTGTAGGGGCCAACGAACTGTTTCCGGATCAGAATTTACTGATCATTGATGCCGGTACAGCCATTACCTATGATTTAGTTTCAGAAAAGAATCAGTTTATTGGTGGTAATATTTCACCCGGTCTGGAAATGCGTTTTAAAGCGCTGAACCTGTTCACCGGGAAACTTCCATTGATTAGTTATTCAGATGAATTTGAGCTAATTGGAAGAAATACTACCGATGCAATTCGGGCAGGAGTTCAAAATGGAATGCTGTACGAAATAGGTCAAACCATCGCTATATTTAACAGAAATTATCAAAATTTACAAATCATTATGACAGGGGGCGATTCTAATTTTTTTGATAAAAAGTTAAATTATTCCATCTTTGTACACTTTAACTTAACCCTTATAGGTTTAAACAGGATACTGGAATACAATGCTAAAAAGAAATAATGCTTTACTAGTCGTGATGGTTTTGATTATCTGTGGATTCTCTGGCTTTGCGCAAAACAACAACACAAGCTCGCCTTTTTCCAGATATGGAATTGGTGATTTGCACCATTACGGATATGGCCGTACTGCTGCCATGGGTGGTGCATCGCTCGGAAGCCGTCATGCCGTTCAGATAAACTCTGCCAATCCGGCTTCCTACACAGCCAATGATAGTCTTTCATTTGTTTTTGATTTTGGGATTGACGGAACATTTTCCAGATATAAGGGCGATCAGGGAACAATGAATACGAAAGATGTAAATTTCAGGTATTTTTCGCTGAGCTGGCCTATAACCAAATGGATTGGTGCAGGCATGGGAATTCAGCCTTATTCTGACATGGGTTACGAAGTGGGTTTTAACGAAGAATTGGTCGGTGCAGGTTATGTTTACCATAGTTATAAAGGAGAAGGAACCACTTCCAAAGCTTTCCTTGGCACATCAATCAGTCCGTTTAAAGGCTTGTCGGTTGGGGCAAACCTCAATTACCTGTTTGGCCGGTTGAATCAAAATACCGACATTGGATTCAATAATCCACAGCTCTTTTATATTTCAAAAACAGAAGGAACCCGTCTTCGCGACTTTTCACTAACTTTTGGTCTTCAATACGATTATGAGCTAAAAAAAGATCAGTTCCTGACTTTAGGCCTTACTTTCGAACCACAATCAGATATCACTGTACTTCACCGGCTGTTTTCATACAAAGGTATCACGGTTGGAGCCAGCACTCTGACCGATACACTTGAATTGGTGCCGGAAACCAAAGACATCATTAAACTTCCATCAACTTTTGGTATAGGTTTGTCGTATAATAAACTGAACAAACTCGAGATCAATGCCGATTATTATTATGCCGGCTGGAGCAAGGCCACCTTTTTCGGAAAAACAGATGAGCTAATCACAGATCAGAGCAGGATTTCAGCCGGATTCGAATATATTCCTGAAGCTTTTTCAATCCGTAGCTACTTTAAAAGAGTCAAATATCGTGCTGGTATCCATCAGGAGAATTCGTACTTAAAATTAAACAATAAACAGATCAAGGAGTTTGGTGTAAGTTTTGGAGTTGGAATACCGTTCCCGAAATCAAAATCAACCGCTAATTTTGCAGTTGAATTTGGGAAAAAAGGAACAACGAAAGATAACCTGATCAAAAACAATTATGCGAAGCTGAGTCTCTACCTCAATCTTTACGACTACTGGTTCGTTCAACGCAAATTTGATTAAGAAAGTCAGACCCAAACTCAACCTGCCTTTGTCTATTATGAAAATTGAACCCACTTTATCTGATATCTCAACGAAAATCAGTCTGTTACTGATTCAAAAAAAAGTATTGCTGTTCATGGTATTAACAGCAATACTTTTTGTTTCGTGCGGAAAAGAAACTGCCAAAATCAAGATTAATTCAGTTGGCGAAGAATTGCCCTCACTCACCGCCGAAGATTTTGAAATGTTGGTGTCAGACTCATCTGTAATACGCTTTAAACTTCAAACGCCTGAATTCATCAGGCACAAGAACGAAAAGGATCCTTATACCGAATTTCCTAAAGGGGTAAAAATTGAGAAATATGACGCCAACATGAATATTGTTTCGAGTATTACTTGCCTTTACGCTAAAAATTTTGATTCCGACAATAGGTGGGAAGCTAAAAACAATGTAGTTGCTATTAATTTTAAGGGTGATACCCTGAAAACCGAATACCTGGTTTGGGATACTGAAAGGCAGAAGATCTACTCCGACCGGTTTGTTAAAATTATCCAAAAGGATCAGGTTTATACGGGTATTGGTTTTGAGTCCAATCAGGATTTTTCAGAATATCACATCAAAAACCTGAAAGGCAATATGTACGTGAATGTGGATGAATAAAGAAACAGGTTATGAATTTGATTTTGGTCATCGGTATTGCCATTCTGTTTTCTGTTTTTTTTTCCGGAATGGAAATTGCTTTTCAATCGGCCAATAAACTCAGACTGGAACTCGATAAAAAACAGAATCGTTTTTTTTCTGGTTTAATCTCACTCTGTACGCAAAACCCGGCCCAGTTTGTCGCAACTATGTTAATAGGGAGCAACCTGGCGCTGGTCATATACGGAATAGCCATTGCCAGATTTCTCGAACCATTTCTGGCAAACTACCTGCAACCCTATTCACTGGTTATATTGGCCCAAACAATAATTGCCGCGTTATTCATACTCATTACTGCTGAATTTTTGCCAAAAGTAATGTTTCGGATCAATCCAAACGGACTGCTAAAGTTGTTTTCCTTCCCAATAACCTTTTTCTATTTTCTATTTTACCCGGTGACCAAAATTGCGATGTGGGTTTCAAAATTCATTTTGAAAGTCCTGTTAGACGAACCAACCCATCATATTAACGAAAAGGTGGCATTTAGCCGGATTGACCTCGACCAATTTGTAAAAGAACCCGAAAACAACAATTCATTTCAAGCTACTCAGGAAACAGACAGTGAAGTAAAATTATTCCGAAAAGCGCTTGATTTTTCCAAAGTCAGGCTTCGTGAAATCATGGTCCCGCGTACGGAAATGGTGGCTCTCCATATAGAATCTACCGTTGAAGAACTCCATCAGAAGTTCATCGAAACCGGTTATTCGCGCATCTTATTTTATGATGAAAACATTGATAATATTGTTGGTTACATTCACCATTCGGTCATCTTTACCAAACCTGATTCAATTAAATCCAATTTGAGAAATGTGTTGATTGTGCCTGAAACAATGTCGGCCAGCAAACTATTAAGCATGTTTATTCAGCAACGGCTTAGTATTGCTATTGTGGTTGATGAGTTTGGAGGAACTTCAGGAATGGTTGCCAGTGAAGATATTCTGGAAGAAATATTTGGAGAAATTGAGGATGAGCACGACACCATTGATTTAATCCAAAAACAAGTTGCTCCCGATGAGTTTGTCTTATCGGGCCGGTTGGAACTTGATGAATTGAATGAGAATTTTAATCTGGAATTTCCTGAAAACGAAAACTTCGAAACACTCGCGGGATTTATTCTCTTTCACCACGAAAGCATCCCCAAAATAAATACAGTAATTACCATCCCACCCTATCGCTTCAAAATATTAAAAGCAACAAATACCAAAATAGAATTGGTACACCTGCAGATATTCGATGATCTAAAATAAAAATTGAATGCAGGGGTTAATTATTGAAAATTATTATCTTCGTACCGCGAAATTTTAACGAATAATTATACTAAAATAACACACAGTAAATGGCTACTTTACAGAACATACGGAATCGCGGGAGTTTGATGATTGCGATCGTTATCGGTCTTGCCTTAGGCGCTTTTATTTTGGGCGACATGCTCAATTCAGGAAGTAATTTGATGAGGCCCAGTCAGATGGAAATTGCAGAAATTGATGGTGAATCTATACAATATCCTGAATTTCAAAAGAAAATTGAAGAGCTTTCTGAAATTTACAAGATGAATTCGCAGCAAACCCAAATTGATGAAAACACCTGGGAACAAATTCGTGAACAAGTATGGCAAGGATATCTTCAGGAAAATATTGTTGGCAAGGCATCTGAAAAACTTGGAATTACGGTAAGCGTTGAAGAACTTTTCGATTTGGTACAGGGAGCAAATCCCCATCCGATCATTCAGCAACTTTTCAGAAATCAGCAGACCGGAGCAGTTGATAAATCTTCCATTATTCAATTCTTAAAATCTTTGGAAACCAATGCTACCCCTCAGCAGAAATCCTATTGGTTGTATATCGAAAACCAGATTAAACAAGATAAGATCCGGTCAAAATATAACAATCTGGTATCAAAGGGCTTGTATGTGACTTCAGAAGAAGCGAAAAAAAGTCTGGAAGCGAAAAACAGAAATGCTTCATTTCAGTATGTTTTGCTTAGCTATACTTCAATTACCGACACGGCTGTTACCGTTTCTGACAGCGATCTGAAAGCATACTACAACAAACATAAAAACGATTACAAACAGGATAAAACAAGGAAGATTGAATATGTAACTTTCGAGGTACTTCCTACAGCGGCTGATAATACGGCCACTCAAAAATGGGTAACCGACAGTAAGCAGGAGTTTGCCACTGTTACCGATAATGCGCAGTATGTTAATGTTAATTCGGACACCCGTTTTGACCCGGGTTATTTTAAGAAGGATGAATTGCCCGCTGCTATGGCTGAATGGGCTTTTTCGGCTCAGCCCGGAGATTTCTACGGACCATACTTCGAAAACAATGAATACAAACTGGCGAAAATTGATCAGTTTAAAATGTTGCCCGATTCTGTTCAGGCAAGCCATATCCTGATCAACCCTCAAACGGTTGGAAGTATTGAAAAAGCGCGGGCTTTGGTTGATAGCTTAAAAAGAAATATCGAATCAGGCGGAAATTTCGCTGAGGTAGCTATGAAATATTCTGAAGATCCGGGTTCGAAACTTAAAGGTGGCGATCTGGGCTGGTTTAAACGCAAGCAAATGGTTGCTGAATTTGAGGAAGCCGCTTTCTCGGGCGAAATAAACAAACTTTATATTGCCGGTACCCGCTTTGGATTTCACCTGATCAAACCAACCCAAAAAGGAAAAGAAACGAATCAGGTGCGCATTGCAATACTTTCCAGAAAAGTGGTACCAAGTACTGAAACTTACCAGAAGGTTTATTCTGAAACAAGCAAATTTGCAAGCGAAAACCAATCTTACGAAGCATTTAACAAAGCTGTTGTTGATCAAAAACTGGATAAGAAAATATCTACCCTGAAAGAAAACGATCGGGAAGTGACCGGATTGGAACAGTCACGTGCATTGGTACGTGCAGCATTTAATGCAGAAAAAGGAAAAATTCTGGTGAATAACGAAGGATCAACAATCTTCGAATTTGGAAATAAATTTGTAATTGGCGCCATGACTGAAGCTACTGAGGAAGGACCTTCATCGTTCGAAGAAGCTAAAATACGTATTGACTTAGCTGTTCGCAAAGAGAAAAAAGCTCAGATGCTTGCAGAAAAACTTAAAAACGCAGCTTCGGGCCAATCTGATTTGACAAGTATTGCTTCCAAGCTTTCAACCGAAGTGAAAGAAGCCGCCGGAGTAAATTTCTCCACCTTCTCAATACCCGCTGCAGGTTTTGAACCAGCAGTAATCGGAACTGTATGCAGCCTCCCTGAAGGTAAAATTTCAGCTCCGGTTGAAGGGAATGCAGGTGTTTATCTCACAAAAGTTACTTCGGTTGTTACCAACACCGACATTGACCTGAAAGGTGAAAAAGTCAGGTTGGCTCAAACTTTAAGCAGCAGGGCCGGATCACAGGTTTTCGAATCCCTGAAAAAGGTTGTTGACATCGAAGACAAACGGGCAAAATTCTATTAATAGAATATCACAGGAAAAAAGCGGGCTATCAACCCGCTTTTTTTTATTTAAATTTGCGCAATTTTTCATTTAAAAGACGAATATATGGCCAGATATTTTAACGATGTTTCCAGAACTTTTAATGAATACTTACTGATTCCGGGTTTAACAACCAAAGTTTGTTTTCCTGAGAATGTCTCATTAAAAACTCCCCTTGTTAGGTATCAGAAAGGGACAACTCCCGAATTGGAGTTAAATATTCCGTTTGTTTCAGCCATCATGCAGTCAGTATCCGATCATAAAATGGCTATTGCCTTAGCTAAAAATGGAGGCCTCTCATTCATATTCGGTTCTCAGTCCATCGAATCACAAATCGAAATGGTACGGAAGGTGAAAAAATTCAAGGCCGGATTTGTAGTCAGTGATGCGAATCTCACTCCTGAAAATACCCTGAAAGATGTTTTAGCGTTGAAAGCCGGAACCGGCCATTCAACCATCGGGATTACAGCCGACGGAACATCGAATGGTAAACTTTTGGGCATTGTGACCAGTCGCGACTACCGCGAGGGGAAGGATAATCCGGATACCAAAATCAGTGAGTTCATGACCCCTTTTTCAAAATTGGTTACCGGAGAATTGGGCGTTTCACTTACCGAAGCCAATGACATTATCTGGGACCACAAACTCAATACGCTCCCGATAATAGATAAAAACCAGAACCTGCAATATTTTGTGTTTCGGAAAGATTACGATGAACACAAGGAAAATCCGAATGAATTACTCGATCCGAATAAAAAGTTATTAGTGGGTGCAGGAATCAACACCCGTGATTACACCGAAAGGGTTCCCCAGTTGGTTGATGCCGGGGCTGATATACTTTGTATAGACTCCTCTGATGGTTTTTCGGAATGGCAGGCCGAAACCATCGCTTTCATCAAAGACAAATACAACGGAAATGTAAAAGTGGGCGCCGGAAACGTGGTTGACAAAGATGGTTTTATCTATCTGGTTGAAGCCGGGGCTGATTTTGTGAAAGTCGGAATTGGCGGGGGCTCCATTTGTATCACCCGCGAGCAGAAAGGAATTGGGCGCGGGCAGGCAACTTCACTCATCGAAGTAGCTGAAGCCAGAAATGAATATTTCGAAAAAACGGGCATCTATGTTCCGATTTGTTCCGATGGAGGTATTGTTCAGGATTACCACATGGTACTTGCACTGGCCATGGGCGCCGATTTTATCATGATGGGGCGGTACTTTGCCCGTTTCGACGAAAGTCCGACCAAGAAACTTAAAGTGGGCAGCAACTACGTTAAGGAATATTGGGGCGAAGGGTCGAACCGGGCACGCAACTGGCAAAGGTACGACATGGGGGGCAACGAAGCGCTCAAGTTTGAAGAAGGCATTGACAGCTATGTTCCTTATGCCGGAAAGTTAAAAGACAATCTGGATATCACCCTGGGGAAAATCATTTCGACCATGTGCAGTTGTGGAGCATTAAGTATTCCTGAACTGGAAAAAAATGCGAAAATTACGCTGGTTTCCTCAACCAGTATTATTGAAGGCGGAGCACATGATGTCATATTGAAGGAAGCTAATATTTAGATCGTATCTTTGCTCATCTTAAAAATTCAGATCATTGACCACGACTCCCAAATATGTTGAGACTCCTTTGATGAAGCAGTATTATGCCGTCAAGGCAAAACATCCTGATGCTGTTTTGTTGTTCAGGGTGGGCGATTTCTATGAAACATTTGGCGAGGATGCCATCCGTACCTCCGGAATTTTGGGTATTACGCTCACCCGTCGTGCAAACGGATCGGCCAGCTATGTTGAACTGGCCGGATTTCCATATCATGCGCTCGATACTTATCTGCCAAAGTTGGTTCGTTCCGGTGCGCGCGTGGCCATTTGCGAACAGTTAGAAGATCCGAAACTGACCAAAAACATCGTCAAACGCGGTATTACTGAACTGGTCACGCCGGGGGTTTCGTACAACGACAACATTCTGGAGCACCGTGAAAATAACTTTCTGGCATCAGTGCATTTCGATAAAAAATTGGCAGGAATTGCCTTCCTGGATATCTCAACGGGCGAGTTTTTAACCGCAGAAGGTTCGTTCGAGTATATCGATAAACTTCTCAGTTCTTTTCAGCCCAAAGAAGTTTTATTTCAGAAAGGGAAAGGGGCCGATTTTACATCCTTGTTCGGTGGCAAATACTATACTTTTTCGCAGGACGACTGGGTTTATACTGAAAGTGCAGCCAATGACCGGCTGATGCGGCATTTCGAGACCAAATCACTGAAAGGGTTTGGCGTTCACGAGCTGAATTACGGAATTATTGCTTCAGGAGCAATTTTGCATTATCTTGATCTGACCCAGCACCATCAGACGAAACACATTGTCAACCTTTCAAGAATTGAGGAGGATAAATACGTTTGGCTCGACCGTTTTACCATCCGCAACCTCGAGCTTTTTAATTCGATCAACGAGGGCGCAAAAACACTCGTACAGGTGATTGATAAAACCATTTCGCCGATGGGCGCCCGTTTGCTGAAACGCTGGATTGCCCTTCCCCTGAAGGAAATCGCGGCCATCAACAACCGCCTGAATGTGGTTGAATATCTGGTCAATGATGAAAGCCTGAAAGAAAATCTGGAAGACCACATTCGTCAGGTTGGCGATCTGGAACGTATCATTTCCAAAGTTGCTGTCGTCCGTATCAATCCGCGCGAAGTGGTGCATCTCAAACATGCGCTTCAGGCCATTGCGCCCATCAAAGATATTTGCAGTCAAACCGACAGCCTAAATCTGAAACGTTTTGCCGAGCAACTCAATCCCTGCGAATCTATCAGGATGCGAATCGAAAAGGAAATTCATCCCGATCCGCCAGCGCTCATCAGTAAAGGACATGTGATTGCTTCGGGTGTTTCGCCTGAATTGGACGAACTTCGCGAACTTGCTTTCTCCGGAAAAGATTACCTGGCCAAAATGCAGGATCGGGAATCTGAACGGACCGGTATTTCAAGCCTGAAAATCGCTTTCAACAATGTCTTCGGCTATTATATCGAAGTTCGAAACACGCATAAAGATAAAGTTCCATCGGAGTGGATCCGTAAACAAACATTGGTTGGCGCCGAACGATACATTACTGAAGAACTTAAAGAATACGAATCGAAAATACTGGGCGCGGAAGAGAAAATTCTGGCCATTGAGGTTCGCCTGTTCAACGAACTGGTGGTTGCTTTGGCCGAATATATTCAGGCCATCCAATTGAATGCCGCTATTATCGGGCAATTGGATTGCTTGCTTTCATTTGCTACAACTGCCATCGAATACAAGTATTTCCGGCCTGAAATCAATGACTCGAAAGATATCATCATCAGAGGGGGCCGCCATCCTGTCATCGAGCATCAGTTGCCTATGGGCGAATCGTACATTTCGAACGATGTAATCCTGAATCAGGATGATCAGCAGGTGATCATTATTACCGGACCAAATATGGCCGGGAAGTCAGCACTATTGCGGCAAACAGCCTTGATTGTGCTGATGGCGCAGATTGGAAGTTTCGTTCCGGCTGAGGCTGCTCAGATTGGCTTTGTCGATAAAATATTCACCCGGGTCGGAGCGTCCGATAACATTTCTCTGGGCGAATCAACATTCATGGTCGAAATGAACGAAGCAGCCAGTATCCTGAACAACATTTCGGACCGTAGCCTCATCCTGCTCGACGAACTGGGCCGCGGAACTTCAACTTATGATGGCATTTCTATTGCCTGGTCGATTGTTGAATACATTCACGAACATGCTAAGTCACGGGCAAAAACCATGTTCGCCACTCATTATCACGAGCTGAACGAGATGGAAAAATCGTTTGGCCGGGTGAAGAATTTCAATGTATCGGTAAAAGAAGTTGGAAATAAAGTGATTTTTCTCCGGAAGCTCGTTCCGGGCGGAAGCAACCATAGTTTTGGTATCCATGTTGCCCGGATGGCCGGAATGCCGCCTTCCGTGGTTCGCCGTGCCGACGAGATCCTGCTTCAATTGGAAGATACCCACCGGAAAGATGGACTTTCGAAGCCTTTGGAAGGCATGGCCGAAAAACGGGAAGGCTTTCAACTGAGTATTTTTCAACTCGACGATCCGGTTTTGAAGCAAATCCGCGATGAGATCAAGAATCTGGACATCAATCAACTCACTCCGCTCGAAGCCTTGAACAAATTGAATGACATCAAGAAGATTACCGGGCTGGATCGTCCATTTAAAAAATAAGCGTTCGAAACTCTCATTATAGTAGAAATTAAAAAAGCACCCCGTTTTCGGAAGTGCTTTTTTTGAGCGAGAAACGAGACTCGAACTCGCGACCCCGACCTTGGCAAGGTCGTGCTCTACCAACTGAGCTATTCTCGCAATAAATTTTTTGAACTTGATTTTCCAAGAAAGTACCCGGAGCGGGACTTGAACCCGCACAGCCAATGGCCACAGGATTTTAAGTCCTGCGTGTCTACCGATTCCACCATCCGGGCCTCCTTAAAAAGAGCGAGAAACGAGACTCGAACTCGCGACCCCGACCTTGGCAAGGTCGTGCTCTACCAACTGAGCTATTCTCGCATTTTTTTGGTTTGAACATACTGTTTAGTGCTTTTTTAAACAGCGTTGCAAATATAGTCCTATTTTTTCTTTCTCCAAAAAGTGACAAAACTTTAACAAGATTTCTCCAAAATATTAATGAAACCATACAAAGGTCGGTGTCGCTAGTTTCCCGCCAGATGTTACATCAGGTGGGGGGGTCTCGTTTCTCGCTCTTTTAAGAAAAGCACTTCGGATGACCGGGGTGCTTTTTTACTTTCTGTCCAACCTTTAATCCTCCGTATAATACCTTACCATCGGTCTGTTTTTCGATGTGCGATCAACGATCTGAAATCCTGACTGCTCAAATGATCGGTACAATCCGATCCAGGCAAACGAATCAGGTAGTTTTTCAGTAGTAGGAATGGTTGGGTAAGCTTCGATGATTTTAATTTTTTCCTTTCGTGCGTATTCGATTACTCCTTTTAAAAGTTGAACAGAAACACCCAGTCGCCTGAATTTTTTATTGACGAAAAAGCAGGGAATAGACCAAGCAGGCTGATCGTCAATTCGCCTATGAACACGCGATTTCTCCAATTTCAGGAAATCTTCGCGAGGGGCAAAAGCGCACCATGCAATAGGAAGGTCCTCATAAAATCCAAGAATTCCGGTTGGTTTGCCTGCCCAAACAAGCTCTTTCATTGCCAACTTGTTGCCATCATTTTCTTTTCCTTCCTGAAAATCCTGTTTCCGGAGACGGGGCCACATGCACCAGCAGTTTCCGCAGGCTCCACGTTCACC
The DNA here is from genome assembly GCA_013824715.1 of Odoribacter sp. GTDB lineage: Bacteria > Bacteroidota > Bacteroidia > Bacteroidales > Prolixibacteraceae > Aquipluma. The sequence goes on from PNOH01000007.1 coordinate 41,259, forward strand.
AAAAAGCTGAACAAACTTTCCCCAGTTTGCCTTTGTCAGAGGCTCAAAAGTCAATTGATTTAAGAATTCCGGAACATTGGGTTTAATAGCCATTTTTATTCTTTGAAAGCTTTATATTACTGATGTAATTCAAAAATACTTGATAATTCTTTATTTTTAAAGCAATAAAAAAAAGCGTCTGAAATCAACTTTCAAACGCTTTCTTTTTTTCCTTATTTCTCTTTCCTTTATCCTTCTGCCACTGTAGCTGCTTGCCTCACTTTACTTCCGGGATAAACTTTCAGGGCTTCTTCCAGAATTTTCAATGAAGTAGCCAAATCTTCCTTTTTCAGCACATAAGCGATGCGGACTTCATCTTTTCCGTAACCCGGAGTGGTATAAAATCCTGAAGCGGGCGCCATGAAGATGGTCTGATTTTCATATTCAAAATCGCTAAGAAGCCATGCACAAAACACATCGGCATCGTCAACCGGAAGGCGTGCTACGGTGTAAAATGCTCCCATCGGGATGGGCGAGTAAACACCGTGAATGCGGTTTAATCCGTCAACTAAAAACTTACGGCGTTCAACATATTCGTCATACACATCGTGCATGTAGGCCTTGTTGTTTTCGAGCGATGCTTCAGCGGCAATTTGTCCGATCAAAGGCGGACTTAAACGCGCCTGACAAAACTTCATCACATTCTTTTTTAGGGCTTTATTCTTGGTAATGAGTGCGCCAATACGCAAGCCACATTCGCTGTAGCGTTTCGAAACCGAATCAATCAGTACCACGTTCTGCTCAATTCCTTCCAGATGAAAAGCCGAAATGTATGGTGCGCCTGTGTAGCAAAATTCGCGGTAAACCTCGTCGGAGAATAAATACAGATCGTATTTCTTGACCAGGTCCCTAATCTGGCTCATTTCGGTGCGGTTGTAAAGATATCCTGTTGGATTATTCGGGTTGCAGATCATGATCCCCTTGGTTCGCGGGGTAATCAGCTTTTCGAATTCGGCAACGGGAGGCAAGGCAAAACCTTCATCAATTTTCGATGGAATGGATTTAATAACAGCGCCCGCCAGAATAGCAAAAGCCGTGTAATTGGCGTAAGCTGGTTCTGGCACAATAATCTCATCGCCGGGATCGAGACAGGCCAAAAATGCAAAAGTCACTGCTTCCGAACCTCCGGAAGTAATGATTATATCTTCGGCAGAAACATCAATTTTAAATGTATGATAGTATTTCGCCAGCTTTTCACGGAACGATTTGATCCCTTCACTCGGAGAATACTCCAATATTTTGCGGTCAATGTTCCGGATAGCGTCAATCGCACTTTGAGGGCTTGGCAAATCCGGTTGCCCGATGTTCAGGTGAAACACCTTTCTTCCCATTTCCTTGGCTTTGTCAGCCAGGGGAACCAGCTTCCGGATGGGCGAATCCGGCATCAAATTACCACGTTCAGATGTATTTGGCATGTTTTAGAAAATATTATCAATGAAGCCGGCAAATATACGATTATCAATCTTAAATTAAAATTTTCGCTTTTCATTTAATGTGAAATCTTAACAGCACAATAACTTTCAATTTCATAGGCTGATAAGACAATTTGAGCAAGATCGGTTTTAAATCCTTTACCAGATTTTCGAACCTGAAAAATTCATTGTATTTTATCATGGTTTGCATGGTCAGAATAGTCTAATTTTGAGCGCTGAGAAAACTTTAAAATATTACGACAATGATTATTGGAGTCCCAAAAGAAATTAAAAACAACGAAAACCGGGTTGCTTTAACCCCGGCTGGAGCGGCTGAATTGGTTAAAAATGGTCATACTGTGTATGTACAGTCAACTGCCGGTATGGGAAGCGGATTTGAAGATGAAGATTATATTTATGCACACGCTACTATTCTTCCTACCATCGAAGAGGTATATGCCATTGCTGAAATGATCATTAAAGTGAAAGAGCCCATCGAATCTGAATATAAGCTGATCAAGAAAGATCAGATTTTATTTACTTATTTCCATTTCGCATCAGGTGAGCCGTTGACAATGGCCATGATCGAAAACGGATCGATTTGCCTGGCATACGAAACTGTTGAAATGGCCGATCGTTCCTTACCACTGCTTATTCCGATGTCAGAAGTTGCAGGTCGTATGTCGGTTCAGGAAGGCGCTAAATATCTTGAGAAAACGTTTGGCGGATATGGAGTTTTACTAGGAGGAGTTCCCGGAGTTCCACCTGCCAAAGTGCTGATTATCGGTGGCGGGATTGTTGGTACCGAAGCCGCTAAAATGGCCGGGGGTCTGGGAGCCGATGTGACCATCATTGATGTGAGCCTGAAACGCCTGCGCTACCTCGACGATATTATGCCTGCCAACGTGAAAACCATGATGAGCAACGAATACAACATTCGCGAAATGGTGCGCAATGCCGATGTGATCATCGGTGCAGTGTTGATTCCCGGCGCTCTTGCTCCAAAACTGATTACCCGTGATATGATCCCAACCATGAAACATGGAACGGTTTTGGTTGACGTAGCTGTTGATCAGGGTGGCTGTTTTGAAACAACTGTGCCAACCACACACGATCATCCAACTTTCGTAATTGACCATGTTATTCACTACTGTGTGGCCAATATGCCCGGAGCGGTGCCACGCACTTCAACCCTGGCTTTGACCAATGCAACTCTGCCTTATGCTTTGGAAATCGCAAACAAGGGCTGGAAAAAAGCCTGTACTGAAAGTGAACCTTTGAGAAAAGGATTGAATGTGGTTGACGGGAAAGTCGTTTACCAAGGTGTTGCTGATGCATTTGGTCTTCCTTATCAGGAAGTTCAGACAGTATTATAAGTCCAAAAATATATTTTTTGCAGAAGGCCGGAATCGTAAGTTCCGGCCTTTTTTTAATTTTCTACTATTGGATTTCTTCGGTCAACGGACTTATTTTTCTATTTTTGCAGCTTCGTTTAAATTGCATGCCTGAAAGTTGAGGATTGGTTTACTTGAAAGTAAATTGAACCCACTTCGGGGTTCTGATTCTCATTTCATCTTTACCCACTGGTTGCACCGGAGGTTATTCAGATTAAAGTCCTTCGGACTTTTCTTTTGCAAACCCAGAATGGGTTAAATTTGAATAACCGTGGGTGAAACTCACAGGAAACGGAGATGTATGAGAGCAGCCCTAAAAGGGTTGAATATTATTATACAAAAAGTGAAAATATATTTAAAAAATACACCTATGGATATCCCCAGCAAATACAACCCCGCCGAAGTAGAAAACAAATGGTACCAATACTGGATGGAAAACAAATTTTTCCATTCTGAACCCGACGAACGCGAACCTTACACCATTGTCATTCCACCACCAAATGTCACAGGCGTATTGCACATGGGGCACATGCTCAACAATACCATTCAGGATATCCTGACTCGTCGAGCCCGGATGCTGGGTAAAAATGCCTGCTGGGTTCCCGGAACAGACCATGCATCGATTGCCACCGAAGCCCGTGTGGTGAACAAACTGAAAAATGAAGGAATTTCAAAATTTGACCTGACCCGGGATGAATTCCTGAACCATGCCTGGGAATGGACCCACAAACACGGCGGAATCATTCTGGAACAGCTTAAAAAACTGGGAGCTTCGTGCGACTGGGACCGCACCGCTTTTACAATGGACGAAATTCGCAGCGAATCGGTGATCAAAACTTTTGTTGATTTGCACGATAAAGGACTCATTTACCGTGGTGTTCGCATGGTGAACTGGGATCCGGCTGCAAAAACAGCTTTGTCTGACGAGGAAGTGATTTTCAAAGAAGTTCAGTCGAAATTGTATTATTTGAAATACCGCATAGAAAGCTCCCCCTCCGGGGGAGTTGAGGGGGCTTCTTTTATAACCATCGCAACCACGCGTCCTGAAACGATTTTGGGTGATACTGCCGTTTGCGTGAACCCAAATGACGAGCGTTTCTATCACTTGAAAGGCAAAAGGGTATTGGTTCCGCTGATCAACCGCTCCATTCCGATTATTGAAGATGAATACGTGGATATGGAATTTGGAACGGGCTGCCTGAAAATCACGCCATCGCACGATGTGAACGACTACGAAATTGGTCTCCGCTTCAATTTGCCAAGTATCGATATTTTCAACGAAGATGGAACCATGAGCGAAGCAGCCGGATTGTTTATCGGAGAAGATCGTTTTGTAGTCCGTGAAAAAATCATGATCGAATTGGAAGCTGCCGGAAATGTGGCCAAGGTTGAAGATTATACCAATAAAGTTGGTTTCTCCGAACGGACTCATGTTCCTATCGAACCCAAATTGTCTGCACAATGGTTCCTGAAAATGGGATCAATTATTCAGCCTGCCATTGATAATGTGCTGAACGATACCATTCAGTTTTATCCTCCGAAATTCAAAAATATCTATCGCCACTGGATGGAAAACATCAAAGACTGGTGCATCAGCCGACAGTTGTGGTGGGGACATCGGATTCCTGTTTGGTACATCAGCCCCTCCCCGGCCCTCCCCCAAGGGGAGGGAGAAAGCAACTACGGATTTGTGGTTGCTGCAACAGAAGAGGAGGCACGAAAATTGGTTATCGAAAAATTCCCCTCCCTCGGAGGGGTTAGGGGAGGCTCTGGGGGAGGCTTCTTTCTTCATCAGGATGAAGATGTGCTTGATACCTGGTTCTCCAGTTGGTTATGGCCGATCTCGGTTTTCGACGGAATCAGTAATCCGGATAACAAGGAAATCAACTATTATTATCCTACCAACGATCTGGTAACCGGTCCGGATATTATTTTTTTCTGGGTAGCACGCATGATTATTTCCGGCTATGAATATCGAGATCAGTTTCCTTTCAAGAATGTATATTTCACCGGAATGGTGCGCGACAAACAACGTCGCAAAATGTCTAAATCGCTGGGCAATTCGCCCGATCCGCTCGACCTGATTGAAACCTACGGAGCCGATGGCGTTCGCGTTGGAATGTTGCTTTGCTCACCAGCAGGCGGCGATTTGATGTTCGATGAAAGTTTACCACAGCAGGGTGCCGGTTTTGTTACCAAAATATGGAACTCATTCCGTTTGGTTAACGGCTGGGAAGTGGACAAGAAACTTCCGCAGCCTGAACATTCCCGGATTGCCATCAGTTGGTTCCATGAAAAGTTCAGCCAGATTGTTGAGCAAACCGATGACCATTTCGATAAATTCCGCATTTCGGACGCTTTGATGAATGTTTACACCACCGTTCGCGACGAGTTCTCGGGCTGGTTGCTCGAAATGGTGAAACCAGTCTATCAACAGCCAATTGACGGAAAAACATACGAGGAACTGATTGATATTTTTGACGAAGTATTGCGCTTTCTCCATCCGTTTATGCCTTTCGTGAGCGAAGAAATATGGCAGTTGCTGAAAGAACGCAAACAAGGCCACAGCATCACAATCAGCTCGTGGCCAAAATCAACCGGCTACGACGAAACTTTGATTGCTCAGTTTGAAGATGTGAAAGAAGCCATCGCTGGTTTACGCACCATCCGGACCAAAAATAACATTCCGAACAAAGATCAACTCGAGTTGTCCATTATGGTTGGTGACAAAGGTTTTGCTCCTGAATTCAACAGCGTGTTGGTGAAAATGGGCAACCTTTCGGCCTTGAATCTGATTACGGAAGAAGTAAAGGCTGCGGCATCCTTCCTGGTAAAATCAACTACTTTTTTTGTTCCAATGGGCGGAACAATTGATGTGGCAGAAGAACTGAAAAAACTTCAGGCGGAACTGGATTATGCCAAAGGTTTCCTGAATTCAGTAGTGAAAAAACTATGCAACGAACGATTTGTAAGCAGCGCCCCTGAAGCCGTAGTGGCCATCGAACGTGCCAAACAAGCTGATGCCGAAGCAAAAATTAAGGTTCTGGAAGAACAGATTGTGGGATTGAGATAGATATTCAAAGGGAGAGTGAGAGTCTGACTTCAAGTCAGGCCCTCACTCAACTTATCGCCGCCGAAGCAGCGTAGTAAATTGGAATAAATGAAATTTTTTGTGCCGATATTTGACCGAAACTGGAGTCGGAGAATACATAAGCTTCATTCACGTTTGGGTAGGTTTCCAATAATAGGTGCAGGCTTTTTAGGCTTCCACCTTTCCCGCTCTTAACTTCTATCGGGATGACTTGATCCTGTTTTTCAATCAGGTAATCAGTTTCGGCATTGCTGCTTTTTGCTTCCCTCGACCAATAAAAAAGATCGTTACCGGTAGCTGCCAGAATCTCCTGTCCAACAAACTGTTCGGCCATCGAACCTTGAAAAATGGACAATAGATTTGATTTTTGATATTCTATGGACCGGGAACTACCCATAAGGCAACCCAGTAATCCAACATCCAACATGACCGCTTTGAATTTTTTATCGGAGGCGCTGGCTCCTAAAGGCAATCCGGATGGCGAAGCTGTGCTCACTTTTCTGAAAAGCCTTGCAGTCTCCAGCAAATCGAATGCTTTTTTTATAGTAGGGTTTGAATAACCTTCGGCCAGGTTCGAATACTTGATTTGCTGACCAATTTTTTGTGGGATGCTTGCAAGAACAGAATTGAGGCAGCCCGAATCCATTCTGGGAGTGTATTTCATGAAATCCTGCCTGAAAGTTGCCAACAAATCCGCCTGAATTTCAAAAACGTCATTCATGCTTTGAGTTTCAGTATATGTTTTTACGCATTCGGGCATTCCACCAACAAAGAAGTATTTCTTCAATTCGCCGATCAGCATATTGTGAATGTTTTCAGACAATATTTCCGGGGCTTCCTGAATGAGTTGCGCGGCAGGTTCGTTTCCTGATGCCAGTAAAAATTCAGAAAAGTTCATCGGATACATATTCATCAGTTGTACCCGGCCAACCGGGAAAGGAATATTTCCGAGAGCAAATTCAAGTAGCGAACCCGCGGCAATGACATGCAAACCGGGCATTTGTTCGTAAAAATAACGAAGAGAGGCTATGGCATTCGGGCATTCCTGAATTTCGTCGAAAAAGAGCAAGTCTTTTCCGGCAACAATCCGTTTACCCAAATTGATTTCGAGTTCGTTCACGATTCTTGTTACATCAAGATTCAGGTTAAAAATTGAATGCCAATCAATCCTCTTTTCAAAATTGATTACATGAATTGCACCTTCGAAATACTTATTCCCGAATTCGGTGATCGAATAAGATTTTCCGACCTGTCGCGCACCTCTTACAATCAGCGGCTTACGTGTGGCGCTGCTCTTCCAGTCCAGTAGTTTCGCAGTAATCTGACGTTCCATGATACTTGAGATATAAATTCAATACAAAAATACGAATTTAAAAACATGATTGTAAATTTAAAATTAGATTTTAAAAATGCAACCATAATTTTAAATACAATGATTGGAATACCATTTCGTGGCCATACAAAAATGCACGATTGATTTGGAAGAAGAACTGAAAAAAACCGGGCAACGAACGCTTTGTGAGCAGCGCTCCCGAATCAGTTGTGGCCGTTGAACGCACCAAACAGGCCGATGCTGAGGCTAAAATTAAAGTTTTGGAAGAGCAGATTGCGGGTTTACGATAGATATTATAAGAGTCCCTCAGCACAAAAATGTGCAGCCCATAAACGAATAACTGGGAAATGCTGGGGATAAGACAATTAAAAATTGAAAATTACGAATGACCGGTTAAATTTTGAAATAATACTGTTTCGTACCTACGATACTCGTGGAATTATGGCTTAATGTTGTTCTACAAATATTTCGTGCCGCTGGCACGTTTACCTTCCCGTTTGGTAGTGCCCCAGCGGGGCAAAATATTTATAGGAAATGGAAATTGGAGTAGAAACCGGCCGTGCGAAAGCCTTTTTCAAAACATAAAACTTCTTTCGGACGGAACAGCATCCGCCTTCAAAAAACAAGTTCCATAAAAAAAGTAAAAGTTAGACTTTAAGTAAGGCCCTCACTAATCATCATCTTCTTCCTTCTCCACCGTAAAGAATGCCGCATGTACCGGCGCCGGGCAAGGACTGTCAAATCCTTTGATGGCAGCCCAGATCACTTCATTAAACTGGGCATCGGGTACACGATCTTCTTTGCTGAAATCGAATGTTTCGCTTAATCTGGAAAATTTATTATCAGCGGTATTTTTGAGGTTTAAATCTACCAGATTTGGAGTTGACTTAAAAGGTGGATGATTGGCAGTTTTGTTGAAACATCGCCACATGGGTTCGGCAGCGGCATCGTATTGGCTCATCGGCGGCAATCCCAGGATTAATTCGATGGTTCGAAGTGCCGAGGAGGTTGAATACATGGTGTGGTCAACAAATCCCTGTTTCACAAATCCCCCGGCAATGTAGGCTGTTGTTCGGTGGGCATCCACATGATCTGGCCCGTTTTGCGCATCATCTTCCACAATAATAACCACACTTTCATTCCAGATGGAAGAATGGCTGAGGTGCTCGACAAAAAGTCCAACAGCCAGGTCATTATCGGCTGCATGTGCCAACGGGGTAGGCCGGCCTATTCTTAAACCTTCGGTATGATCGTTGCCAAACCGGATGCTGTTAAATTGGGGTACTTTGCCTGCAGCAAGCAACTTTTCGAAATCCTGTTTCCACCACCGAAACCGGACAGTGTCACGAATAGACATATCCCAGCCAATATAATTTTCGCAGAAATGATCTTTTAGAACAGGGATGCTTGGTTTATTATTATCACCGATAAACTCACCGTAACTCCGATACGAAACACCATATTTTTTACAGAAATCCCATAAAAAGCCACTTTTGTTATTAGCTATTTCGCGCGAGCCTTCTCCGGGGTATGAGCCTCCCCTTCCTCCATAACTGCTTGGCCAGTTCTTTTCAAGGTAATCGGTGGCATAAGCTCCCATGGTCCAGTTATGGCCATCGGCGCTCACTTCGCCATCCACGTAAAAGTTATCGAGCAAAACAAATTGTTTCGCTAAGGCATGTTGGTTTGGAGTTACGTCTTTCCCGAAAAGCACCAGGGTTGAATCGCCGTTGCCCTCCGGAATATCTCCCAGTACCTGATCGTAGGTGCGATTTTCCTTAATGACATAAAAAACATATTTAATGGGAGATAATTCGCCAACACGCGATGGAATTGGATTCCCTTCTTCTCCGGTTGAATGCATTTCATTCTCCTTGATGTATGGGGTGTTTTTGTAAACTGCCTGCGAATATATACTTAACTGATCTTCGGTTGGTTTTTGAATCGCCTGAAGGGTTCCTGTAAACAGTCCTCCGATGTATTGCACTTTAGGTTTCTTATTCAAATCGGTGTGGTGGGCTACATCCTCTCTTTTAGGACTTGGCCCGAAAGGATTGGCTTTGGAACTCAACCCCTTACCATTGGCAACAAAAATGGTATTTTTGACCACGCGTACACAAGTTGGATACCAGCCTGTCGGTATAAATCCCTTGCTGAAACTCTTGCCTGGATTGCTTACATCGAAAACCGCCAGACAATTGTTGTCGGCATTGGCGATGTACAAGGTATTTTCATCCCCGCTCAGCGCTAAACTGTTGGTTGTCGATCCTGAAGGTGAGTCTGGATAAAGGGCCGTATTTAATATTTCAATTACTCTTTTCTGTTCAAGCGAAATGACCGAAACCGAATTGTCATTAGCATTGCTTACAAACAGATATTTCCCGTTTTGAGTGATGCATAGGTCATTGGGATTGTCGCCAACCGGAATCCATCCTGCCATACTTTGTTTTTGAGTATCGAATAAAATGACTTTGTCGCAACCCCAGCAGGTAATGTAAAGCATTTTGTTGTCATCAGCCAATAAACAGGTGTATCCTTCGCCGCCCAAAGGAAATTGAGATTTGACTTTTTTCTCTTTCAGATCGTAAACGTACAGCGAATTGTTTTCTTTGGTAACGGTGTAAAGCAGTTGCTTATCATCATCAACTGCAATGCCCGCAATCGAAATTTTCTCAGGCCAGGGTTTGCCGAAAACCAATGTGTCGTATGGAATCAACTTTTTGTTTTTGATTTGATATTGTACGATCCAGTTGTCGTTTCCACCCGAAGCATACAAATATTTTCCATCTTTTGAGAAAGTTAAGCCCAGCCAGCTTTTTTCAATGGTCACTGAATCGAGTAACTGCATTTCCCCGGGATCAATCAATTGAATACTTTGATCACTTTGCCCGTTATTGGTTATGGCCAGCATCTTTCCGGAAGGCGATACAGCAATATTTAGTGGTAAATCACCGAGAGGCAGCATTTTGCCAACTGGTGAAAGCTTCCATCCATTCGGTAAAGAGACGCGACCCGATTCAATTTTTTCCAAACTCTGCCCGTTTACCTGGGATACTAAAACTGATAAAAGATTCAGGCAAAGCAATACAATCACGGTTTTAAATCTGGAGTAAATCATGGCGTTTTATAGTTGTTTAGTTTGAATGTTCAAATTCAGGCTTAAAAATAAGGTTCTTCCCAGAAATGCCTACCTCCATATTTGAAAAGGTAGATTTTAAGCAAATTACAGTAAAAAATTTATCAATCCTTTTCATAATGTGATTTCATGCTAAAATAGTTTTATTCATAAAAACCTTATTTTTATTTAACCAACCTTAGTAGAAATCATAATCTGCGTTGTTTTTTAACCTTATTTGTCTATTGGTAAATCAAATAGATAATAAGGTTGAAGCTTCTTGCCCCATTAATTCTACTAAGGTTTCTTTGGCAAATAAGGTTAAAAAACAATTCATTTTGCGAAATCAGGTTTCTAAATTGATAATATCAGGTATAATTATCTATAGTTTCCATTATAAAGAATCAGGTACGCATTATTGTGATGACCCAAAAATAAAAACTTCCGAAGGCGTTCTCGAGTTATTCAGAATTTCGAGCATTTCCTTTACTAATTCAGGATGTTCTGCTGCAACATTCTTTTCTTCACCCAGGTCAGTTTTCAGATCGTATAATTCTGTGGTCGTATTATCCGGAGTCAGCACATTATACCGAACCAGCTTCCAATCGCCCATCCGAAGAGCCTGTCTTCCTTTTAATTCGTGAAACTCCCAATATAAGGTTTTGTGCTGGCGTTGAGTTCCTTTTCCTGTCAGGCTGGGTAAAAATGAAATTCCATCGAGATTTGCGGGAATCGGAACTCCGGTAATTTCAGCCAAAGTGGGCATCACATCCCAGAAAGCAGAAACATGATCGGTTGTTGTTCCGGCTTTGATCGTTCCCGGCCAGCAGGCAATCATTGGAACCCGGATTCCGCCTTCGTACAAATCGCGTTTGTATCCTTTCAAAGGGCCGTTGCTGTCAAAATAGTCAGGGTCGGCGCCGCCTTCAAGGTGAGGGCCGTTATCTGACGAAAAAATGATTATCGTGTTTTTATCCAGATCAAGTTCTTTAAGTTTATTAACCACTTCGCCAACTTGCCTATCGAGTAATGTGACCATAGCCGCAAAAGCAGCGTGTGATTCATCCTGGGTTCCATATCCGCCTTTCCTGAAAGTGGCGGCTTCTGGTTCTACCCCTTTATAAATCTTTTCGGGGAGCAATTTTCCCCTGAACTCAACCATATTTTCATCAGGCAATAACAATTCTGCATGAGGGATTATATTCGCATAAAACAGGAAAAATGGTTTCCCGGTTTGATTTGGGTTATTTTTCTCAATGAACTGCAGCACGCGGTCATGGATTAATTTTGGCGCATATTCCTTGTACTGGTTGTCGGAATTTCCACTCAGAACAACCTTTATATCGTTGTTCCACAAATATTCGGGATAGTAATTATGTGCCAGGGTTTGGGAATTGAATCCGAAAAATTCATCAAATCCCTGTTTGTTTGGATCACCCTCTGTACCAAAAAAACCAAGTCCCCATTTGCCGAACGCTCCGGTGGTGTATCCGGCTTGTTTCAGCATTTCGGCAATGGTAAAGGCATTGGCAGAGATTGGATATTCTCCTTCAGGCTTCCATCCTTTATTTCCCCGGATAGGAGTGTGCCCGGTATGTAACCCGGTCATCAGCGATGAACGCGATGGGGCACAAACTGTACTTCCGGAATAATGCTGAGTGAATAGCATCCCGGCCCTGGCCAGTTTGTCGATGTTTGGGGTCTTGAATTTTTTCTGTCCATAGCAGCTTAAATCTCCATAACCCAAATCATCGGCTAAAATGTACACGATATTTGGTTTTGTAATTTTCAGGGTTCCTTGAATGCTTATGCTTCCTGACGAAAGAAATGAAAGAGCCGCCAAACTGGTAAAGATAGGTTTGCCTGGGTTCATATTGGGTTATTTGATTATTTCTTTCTGAAGGGCTTCCAACGATTTTCCTTTGGTTTCAACGTATATGAATTTCACCACAAAAAACTGAAGCAGCATCATAGCAGCAAAAAACAGGAACGGGTAGCCCCCCGATTTTTCAGCCATTACAGGGAAAGTCCACGAAACAACAGCGGCCATGATCCAATGGGTAAAACTTCCCAACGCCTGTCCTTTTGAGCGCACCGTGTTGGGAAATACTTCGCTGATGTAAACCCAGATAACCGCTCCCTGCGAAAAACCAAAAAATGCGATATAGCTGATTAAAAGCCATACCAATAAATTCTGATGGCTGTTGGTAAAAAAAATATAAGCCACTCCTGAAAGCGAAACCGCAGTACCAATTGAACCAATCAACAACAGGATTTTTCGGCCTACTTTGTCAATGATTGACATGGCAAGCATGGTAAACAGCAGATTGGTGAAGCCAATGGCCACACTTTGCAAATCGCTCGATACTTTACTGAATCCGGCCTGAGCAAAAATATCGTTCAGATAATAAAGCAAGCCATTTATTCCAGAAAGCTGATTAAACATGGCAATCGAAACAGCCAGAAAAATTGGATAACCGAATTTTTTACTGAAGAGAATTTCTTTTCCGGTTTTCTTTTCTGACTCAATAGATTCCTGTATTTCTTCAATTTCTTTTTCAACAAATTCTTCTCCCGTTTCGTAGAGAACAGAGCGGGCTTCATCAACCAATCCCATTTTTATAAGCCAGCGCGGACTGCGGGGAATAAAGAACAGCGTAATGAAAAACAGGATAGATGGAATAGCCATAACTCCAAGTTTCCAACGCCATTCCGTTTCACCTAAGCCAATCAAACCGACTAAATAATTGGAAAAATAGGCCATCAGGATTCCAAGCACCACATTAAACTGAAACATGCCGACCAATCGTCCCCGGTATTTGGCCGGCGCAATTTCGGCGATGTACATGGGACCAACCACAGAAACACCACCTACCGCAATTCCACCAAGAAACCGGAAAAAGAGAAGCGAAATCCAACTAAATGAAAAAGCACAACCAAGGGCTGATAAGGCGTAAAATATGGCGAGAAAAAACATAATTTTCCTTCGCCCATACAAATCTGCTGGTTTTCCTACTACCATCGTGCCGATAATTGTCCCTATCAAGGCGATGGAAACGGTAAATCCAAGCCAGAATTTATCCAGAATGAATAGCTTTTCGAGCGACGAAGTTGCACCAGCTATAACTGCAGTATCGAATCCGAACAGAAATCCACCCAGAGCTGCGGTCAGGGTAATAAAGATTAGGCGTTTGTTTAGTTTCATAGTACCGGATGTAGATGAATGATTTGCTATTCTTCAAAAATAAAGAAATAATATTCGGACACCTCAACAATACATTTTTTATTTCTTTTTCGCACAATAAAATTTTCGGCACTGAACTCCTTATATTTGCTTAAATTTTATTTCAAATCAATTATTATCAAAGATAAGCTATGACTTTAATCAAATCAATATCAGGAATTCGGGGAACAATAGGCGGGAAACCCGGCGAAGGTTTAAGCCCGCTCGATGTGGTCAAATACACCGCGGCTTATGCCGAATGGGCGAAACAGCAACACATCGGACAATCTACAACCATTGTGGTTGGCCGCGACGCACGGATTTCCGGTCCAATGGTGCAATCGCTTGTTGTGGCAACGCTTTCAGGAATGGGCTGCATGGTTGTTGATTTGGGTATGGCAACTACTCCAACTACTGAAATTGCAGTGAAAGAAGAACAGGCACAGGGCGGAATAATCCTGACAGCAAGCCATAATCCCAAACAGTGGAACGCGTTGAAATTGCTGAATTGTGATGGTGAATTTCTGAATGCTGACGAGGGTGTGCTGGTGTTGGAAATCGCCGAAAATGAAACCTATCAGTTTGCTGAAGTTGACGATTTAGGCGAAGTTTTTACCAAAGATTATACCGATATTCATATACAGCAGGTCCTCGATCTGGAATTAGTTGATGTGGAAGCAATCCGGAATGCAAATTTCAAAGTAGCGATTGATGCAGTAAATTCGGTTGGTGGAATTGTAATTCCGAAGTTGCTGAAAGCTCTGGGCGTGAAAGAAATTGTTGAAATCAACTGCGAAGCCACCGGCCATTTTGCCCATACTCCTGAACCACTTCCTGAAAACCTGGTGGAAACCGCTGACATAATCCGCGAAAATTCTGTAGATGTTGGTTTTGTGGTTGATCCTGATGTTGACCGTTTAGCTATTATCAGTGAAGATGGTTCGATGTTTAACGAAGAATATTCGCTGGTTTCGATTGCTGATTATGTGCTTGGCCAGACTCCCGGAAATACGGTTTCCAATTTGTCGTCGTCGCGGGCTTTGCGCGATATTACCGAAAAGCATGGAGGCAACTATTCTGCTGCTGCGGTTGGCGAAGTGAATGTGGTAGCCAAAATGAAAGCTACCAATGCCGTAATTGGCGGCGAAGGAAATGGCGGAATCATCTATCCTGCCTCGCATTACGGACGCGATTCGCTGGTTGGTATTGCTTTGTTCTTAAGTTTACTGGCCAAATCCGGATTTAAATGTTCGGAGTTGCGCAAAACATATCCCGATTATTTTATCTCGAAAAATAAAATCGAACTCACTCCTGATATTGATGTGAATGGCATTCTTTTGAAAATCAAGGAGAAATACAACCAGGAACAGGTAACTGATATTGATGGCGTAAAAATCGATTTTGCGGACCGGTGGGTACACCTAAGGAAATCGAATACAGAGCCTATCATCCGGATTTATGCCGAAGCTCCATCAATGACTGAAGCCGATAATCTGGCCCGACAGATTATTCAGGATATCCGGACGTTGATTATTTAACACCAGATTTTTGTCGGCTTGAGCGAGCCTTGATAGTACAGGATTTCCCGATAGTTTTTACATGGAAAGGCTATCAGGTGTGCCAGACTGCCTTCGCTTAACGAACCACGATCCGAAAGTTGCAGGGCTTTTGCAGCACGGAAGGTAAGTGCCGCAAATGTTTCAGCGGTGGTGAATTTTTCGGATGCGCCAAACACAGCCGCCTGTGTGAGTAAATCGCCCATAGGCGCCGAACCCGGATTCCAGTCGGATGCAATAGCAATGCACATCCCTTTGTCGAGCATTTCCCGACCTTTTGCATAAGGCATGCCCAAACCCATTGAAGCGCCTGGCAGCAAAACTCCCACGACATCGGATTTGGCAAGCAGGTTAATATCCGAATCCGAACTCGCTTCTAAATGGTCGGCGCTGCTGGCGTGATACTCAATAGCCAATCGGCTACCTAAACTTGAGAACTGATCGGCATGAACGGTGATTTCAAACCCAAGCCTTTTTGCCGCATCCAAATAAAAACGTGCTTCAGGTTCGTCAAAAGCAATTGTGTCAACAAAAATATCAACCCGGTTGCTCAGCTTTTGAAGTTTTACCTGCGGAAGAATTTCATTAACTGCAAAGTTGATGTACTCATTTTTCGTCGAAAACTCTGCCGGTTTGGTATGCGCAGCCAGACAAGTAGAAATAAGTGAAATCTGATGCGATTGATTTGCCTTTTGGATGCACCGAAGCATTTTTAGTTCATCATCAACCGAAAGTCCGTAGCCACTTTTTACTTCGCAGGTGGTTATTCCGTTTCTCAGGTGCATGTCGCAACGACGAAGAAGTAGTTCTGTCAGCTCCTGTTCGCTGGCATTTCGGGTATGGGTGACCGTACTGCTTATTCCTCCGCCATTCAGGGCAATTTCCTGATACGACTTTCCTGAAATACGCATGGCGTAGTCATTGGCCCTGTCGCCGGCAAAACAGATGTGTGTATGTGCGTCAACAAAACCGGGCAGAAGTACCATTGGTTCCGCAATCACTTCCTTTTCTGAAGTGGGGAATTTCGTTTCCAAATCAGTATATATCCCAACAGCCAGAATTTTTCCATCTGAAACCACCACACCGCCTTGTGCAATGACTTCAAGTTGATCTTCGCTCAACGCACCCTTTAGTGGTAGGTTGCACATGGTGACGATTTGGGCAAATGGGCCAATCAGTTTAGTTACCATATTTTGAGTCCAAATTTTGTTGCCCAGTCAGTTGCTTTTTCATAACCTGCATCGGTGTGGCGCAAAACGCCCATAGCCGGGTCGTTGAATAACACCCGACGGATACATCGTTCAGCGCGGTCGGTCCCGTCTGCCAGAATGACCATTCCGGCATGTTGCGAAAAGCCAATTCCAACCCCACCTCCATGATGAAATGATACCCAGGTTGCGCCACCCGAAGTGTTTGCAAGCAAGTTAAGCAAAGGCCAGTCGGAAACCGCGTCTGAACCATCTTTCATGGCTTCGGTTTCGCGGTTTGGAGAGGCCACCGAGCCACTATCCAGATGGTCGCGGCCAATCACGATGGGGGCTTTTACTTTTCCTGTCCTGACCAAATCATTGAATATAAGCCCGGCTTTTTCGCGTTCGCCTAATCCGAGCCAGCAAATACGTGCCGGAAGTCCCTGAAAAGCAATTTTATGGCGGGCTTCCTTCAGCCACCGAACCAGGTTTTTGTTTTCAGGGAAGGCTTCCATTAGCGCCTGATCAGTCGTGTAAATGTCTTCAGGATCGCCTGACAGGGCTACCCAACGAAAAGGGCCTTTGCCTTCGCAGAAAAGCGGTCGTATGTATTCAGGCACAAAACCGGGAATGGAATAGGCATCGGTTGTGCCTCCCTGCAACGCATATTCACGGATGTTGTTGCCGTAATCGAATACCTTCGAACCCCTGGATTTCATTTCTAGCATAAACGCCACATGACGCGCCATTGAAGCGATTGATTTTTGTTTGTACAATTCCGGATTCTCTTTTCTCAGAACCAGAGCTTCGGCCAAAGTCATTCCGTTGGGAACATAGCCGTAAACAGGTTCGTGAGCCGAGGTCTGGTCGGTAAGAATATCAGGAATGATATTGTCTTTCAATAAATGTTCCAATACATCACCGGCATCGCCCACCAGGCCGATTGAAATAGCCTGGCCTTTCTCTTTCGCATCTAAAGTCCACCGGATAGCTTCTTCATAAGAGAAAGTCATTTTATCAATGTATCGCGAGGCGATCCGTTTTTTGATGCTTTCAGGATCGATATCCATACCCAGAAAAGTTGCTCCTGCCATGGTAGCAGCCAGTGGTTGTGCGCCGCCCATTCCGCCCATTCCTCCTGAAACAATCAGGCGATGTTTGAGGTCTCCGCCAAAATATTTTTCACCACAGGCGACGAAGGTTTCGTGTGTTCCCTGAAGAATTCCCTGCGAGCCTATGTAAATCCAACTGCCGGCAGTCATCTGGCCATACATCATCAGCCCTTCTTCCTTGAGTTTGTAGAAATGTTCCCAGGTCGCCCATTTGGGAACTAAATTGCTGTTGGCAATCAGAACACGCGGCGCTTCAGGATGGGAGCGCAGGATGCCGACAGGTTTGCCCGATTGAACCAACAGGCAATGGTTTTCGTCGAGTTCGAGTAAAATTTCGATAATTTTCTGCACCGATTCGCGATTGCGGGCTGCCTGGCCAGTTCCACCGTAAACCACCAGTTCAGCAGGATTTTCGGCCACTTCTGCATCCAGATTATTCAGGAGCATACGAAGTGGCGCTTCAGTTTGCCATGATAAGGCGTTCAGTTGGCTGCCACGCGGCGATTTGTAGCCGGGGTGCGCAGCGTATTGCTTAGTAAATTCCGTAAACTTCGTCATATTGACTTGTTTTAATGTTGTTGTTAATGGCAGTTTCGTTTAAAACTGAAACTAACTTTTTCGATGAAATCAGGTTGATGCAAGTCTGGATATCTTCGCCAAAAACACGGTCTTCTTCAGCATGGTGGATGAATTGACGCACGTAAATGTGACAAGCTTCAAGCAAAATACCTGAACGGAGGGGACGGCGGTAATCAAAAGCCTGGGAGGCCGAAAGTAATTCGATGGCCAGAATTTTTTCCAAATTGTCAACAATCTGTAATGTTTTTCTTCCGCTGATCGAACCCATGCTCACGTGGTCTTCTTGTCCCAGCGATGTTGGAATACTATCAACCGAAGCAGGAAAACAGAGCGTTTTATTTTCCGAAACCAGTGCTGCGGATGTGTATTGCGGAATCATAAACCCGGAGTTTAATCCGGTATTTTTCATCAGTAACAACGGCAAACCTTCTTTACCTTCCAGTAGTAAATAACTCCTTCTGTCGGAAATGTTTCCTGTTTCACTGGCAGCCATCGCAGCATAATCGAGGGGCAAAGCGATGGGTTGACCATGAAAGTTCCCACCACTGTAAGTATGGTCCGAATCAACAATAATCGGGTTGTCGGTCACCGAATTGATCTCAATTTGGATCATCTCTTTCAGATGGAGCCAGGCATTTCGCGACGCACCGTGAACCTGCGGCATACAGCGCAGCGAGTACGGATCCTGAACGCGTGAACACCCGATATGCGAATGAAGGATTTCTGAATCTTTCAGCAGCGACCGGAGACGTTCAGCAACATGGATATTTCCCTGAAATGGTCGGATTTCGTGCATGATCGCTTCGAAAGGCTTTACCGAACCCAGCAATGCTTCAAGGGACATGGCGCCAATAATATCGGCAGCATCGAGGCAATTGGCTAATCGCTCAACGATTTTAATGCCATGAGCCGCCATAAATTGAGTGCCATTGATAAGAGCCAAACCCTCTTTGGCGCCCAATTGGATGGGCTGAATGTATAATGATCTTAGAACGGTTGATGTATCTGTTGTTTCGCCCTTGTAGCTCACTTTTCCGAGGCCGATGAGGGGCAGAAACAGGTGTGCCAGCGGAGCCAGATCGCCCGATGCTCCAACCGATCCCTGACAAGGTACTTTGGGAATGATGTCGTTTTCAATGAACCAAATTATCCGTTCGACTGTCGAAAACTGAATGCCTGAATATCCTTTAGAAAGAGCGTGAACCTTCACGATCATCATTAGCTTGGCCAGCTCATCGTCAATAAAATTTCCAACTCCTACACTGTGGCTTATTAAAAGGTTATACTGAAGCCTGGCCGTGTCTTCGGGCGAAATGAGGGTAGTGCATAGAGGCCCGAATCCGGTGTTGATGCCGTAAACGTTATTTTTTCTGCTCACAATTTCCTCAACAGCATTCCGGCTAAATAGTATTTTTTCCTTGGTATCATCCGAAATCACCCCATTTATCCGGCCTTTTGCAAGGTCGAGGGCAAGGCCGATACTCAGGAAATCTGATCCATATTTGAATTCGTTCATGTTTCTTATTTTTCGTAACTATCTTGTATTTGATGATATAGTCAATAGCAACGGCATAAATGCCGTAGAATTCTATTTAAACAACCTTAGTAGTAAGCATAATTCCCCTTGTTCTTAACCTTATTTATTCATCTGTAAATCAATAAGGTAATAAGGTCAAATTCACATTCACGAACCATTACTACTAAGTTTCTCAGACAAATAAGGTTTTTAAAAATGAAAATTCCTGTACCCACCACAAAAGAGGCTACTCCGGACAAAGCTATAATACCCACAGCATTCGTTATAGAACCTTTTTTTTATTTTGCGTAGCCTGAAGGCTACGTCTATTTATGAAAAACCCATTTACCAATTAATCTGTTTTAGATATGATTCTCATTTCACTTTCAACTCCTGGCCATCCTTTCAGTCAAAGGTTTTTCATCCAGATTATTTTCAATTTCAGTAATCGCTTTTAAAATGTTTGCGCTATGGTCGCCTTCAGAAAGAAAGGTAATCATCATCTGATCAATTTCATTCCATACAGGCTTAATCAACTCCAAAAGACGTATTCCATAATCAGAAAGTTCGATCATCCGTTTTCGTTTGTCCAAAGGATCAACGCTTATTTTCACAATATCTTTTTTCTCTAAAACACCAACCACCTGAATGACTGAAGGGTGTGACACCTGCAACATTTCTGAAATCTGGGTGATCGACATCTTTTCGTTTTCAGAAAGTAAAAACATGATATGAAACCAGCCAGGTTCGAAATCAATGTTCCGGCTCCTGTAAATGTTTCCCATTTCGAGCATTAACCTTTCGCTGAGTTTCCGAAGCCGCGAACCAAGAATAAGTTGTCCAAGTTTTTCGTAGTAATTATCGCTCATTTGTCTCTTTTGTTGATGCATTCTATAGACTGAACACACATTTCATTAGCCCTTTGAAGCAGGGTATTAGCTTCTGTCAATATCTTTTCTTTATAGACTTCATCCTGAATTTCTTTCAGGTTGATCAGTACATTTTTATGCGCCCCCCAAATACCGGTCTCCAGTGATTTTGCCCCAACTTCCACATCCGATTTCGAGGCAATATTTCCAAACCTGGCTACTTCAAGCATCATATCCCAGGCAGAATCGGCAACCCGTATGGTCGTAAGCGGCACTTCAATTGCCTTTATCAAACCATTTTGCATGGCATTGTTCCTGAATTGCTTTTCGTCATCAGTAGCTTTTGGCAAACGCATGGCCTCCACATAATCGTTGAAAGCGTTGGTGTCGGCATCAATCAATGGAATAAGATCGTTCGTTACCTGATGTAAAACCGGAATAATTTTCCGCATTTCATTTTCAACATTTTCGAATTTGCGAACACCGTAAGTCAACTGAGCCACCATGCAACCCAGGCCAGCGCCAATGGCCGCAACTGCCGCTGAAGCAGAGCCACCACCGGGAGCCGATGTCCTGGCTGCAATGCTTTTTACAAAATCGCGTACCGAAAGATCGGCTAGCGGTTCATTTTTTTCTTCGCGGACCATATATTCGATGATGCGTTTCGCCGGATCAAAAGGAGTTATAGAATTTAATCCCAGTCTATCAACAACCAAACTGATCTTTTGAGCTTCTTCTACAATCATCAGATTTTCTTTTTGAATGTAATATTCAGCCGATTGTAACATGGCATCAAGTGGTACCAAACCCACCAATTCAGAACCTGTTACAGCAATATTAAGCGATGCTGCAATGGATTTACATGTCTCAAATGCGGTGTGAATTCCTGTTACCTTGTAGTCAGTGAGGTTAATCGAGATTTGGGCCAGGTTATATTCATCAACATACCATCCTATTGCTTTGGTTTCCTTCAACAAGCCGGGCGCGCCATTGTTTCGGCCATTGTCGCGGATGTCGAGCGCAATGCGATGGGCTTGTTCTTTAGTTCCTAAAAGATTTACGTTATAAGCAATCAGGAAATTACGGGCGCCAGTAACTGTCGCTCCCCATTCAGGAACAAATTTCGCCGGTCCAAAATCCGGTTTCCATTCGGGTTTGATAATCCGATCGGGAATAGCTTCGTATTCGCCCTCCCTGATTTGCGGTAATTTCTTCCGGTATTCCTTGGGTTGAGCTTCTTCATACAGGTAAATAGGAATATGAAGTTCCTCTGAAGCCAGACTGGCAAATTCTTTCGCACATGCCACGCATTCCTCCATGGTTACATTGGAAACCGGAATAAACGGACAAACATCCAAAGCTCCCATTCTGGGATGTTCGCCGCTGTGGTGGCGCATATCTATGAGTTTGCGTGCTACTTTAGCTGCATTTACCGCCCCCTGAACGACCGATTTTGGATCGCCAACAAAGGTGATAACCGTTCTGTTTGTGGATTTCCCCGGATCAACATCGAGTAACTGACATCCAGTGGTTTGTTTGATGACATTGGCAATGGCTTCAATTATTTTGCTGTCCCGTCCTTCAGAAAAATTGGGAACACATTCAATGATCTTTTTCATCCCAGATATGTATTTTTTAAAATGCAAAAATAAAACAATTATTACGTAAGTACCTACACAAAATAGTGAATATTTTTTTTAAACCCCAAATATTATTTCAAAAAATCATTAGTGGCCCGGACAGCAATATTTATTGTGATTGAAAGTCAAATGTGTTATTGACAGGCATAACCTGAACAGGAAATACCCAGGTTGTCATGGATTCATAACTTCTGCTGAAGACTGAGTAAACTCATTAGAATAGTATGAAATATTTAATACGTTTGGCCAGACTTGTACTATGAATAACCAACAACCAGGAAGTTAATGTCTTCATTACATTTATGATGGGGCAAAACTCTGCGAATAAAAAATATCGAAATAAACAACCACTCATTTTGCACAAATCGATGACAGAAAGATATCCGGAGATAATCAAAAAAATTGCTGAACTCTGGCGAATTGTCGGAAATTCACCCATGTTGGCCATTCGCTATAAATACTTTGGAGAAGAGCGCACGATTTATGCCAAGAGCGAACAATTCAATATTACCGGTAGTATCAAAGACCGGATGGCGCTTTACATCCTGCAGCAGGCATACCTGACAGGACAAATTAAACCTGGAGATACTATTGTTGAAGCAACAAGCGGGAACACAGGGATCGCATTTGCAGCTATTGGAAGAGCGATTGGACATAAAGTAGTCATTGTTATGCCTGACTGGATGAGCAAGGAGCGGGTTGACATCATCCGCAGCCTTGGAGCAGAAATTATCCCTGTTACTAAAGAAGAAGGCGGATTTTTAGGAAGCATTCAAAGAACAGAAGAGATTGCAGATAAACAGCCAAATATTTTTCTGCCCAGACAATTTGCTAACCTGGCAAATGCTGAAGCACATCAGCAAACTACTGGTAAAGAAATCTGGTGCCAGCTTGCCGAACAGGGTATTATTCCTGATGCTTTTGTGGCAGGAGTGGGTACCGGAGGAACGGTAATGGGAGTCGGTCAATTTTTACGGGGCAAAGTTCCAGGCATTAAAATACACCCGCTCGAACCTACCGAATCGCCAACCTTGTCAACTGGCTATCAAGTTGGGGCTCATCGTATTCAGGGAATATCCGATGAGTTTATCCCGTCCCTTGTTAAACTTGATGCCCTCAACGAAATCATAGATGTTAGCGATGGGGATGCTATCATTCTTGCACAAATGCTGGCTTCCAGGCTTGGATTGGCTGTAGGTATTTCGTCAGGTGCGAACTTCCTTGGGGCGGTTAAAATTCAGAACGAATTGGGTGGACACGCCAATGTAGTAACGACCTTCTCTGACAGCAACAAGAAATATTTAAGTACCGATCTGATGCGCACCGAGCCTGTTCGTCCAAATTATTTGTCAACCAACATCGAACTTCTCGATTTCAGGATTTTTAATCGTACCTGCCAGGCTTGCAATGTTTAGATACCAAAAAATCCGGAATGTCAATTTTTTTCAACTTACTTCTCAATAAAATCAACTTATTTCTGGCACAGAAGTTGAGTAAAAACAAATTTTTAAACTTGTTTAACACAATATTGGATGAAATACTAATTATTTCTCCGTATTTTTAGGAATGAAGATATATTTTTGTTCTAATTATCGTTTAATACTTTGCAACTAATACCTTGTAACCAATAGCCATGAATAACAAAAAATTTATTGTGGCAGCAACTGCTGCTTTATTGTTTATTGTTCTTTTCTTTTTTCTCCGGAAAGGGGAGACCGATTTTAATCAGGTAACCACCCATGTTAAACGTGGTGCATTTTCTTCCCTGATTTTTTCCTCAGGTCAGCTAGAATCAGAGAAATCTGTAACGATTGAAATCCCTGAAAAACTGAAAGATCGCAATTTACGGATTTATGACCTAACCATCACTCATATGGTTGAGGAAGGCACAGTAGTAGATTCTGGTGATTATGTGGCAACTCTCGATCATAAAGCGGTTGAAGAGCAAATTAAACTGGCTCAGGATGAAATGGATAAGATTTTGTCGGAATATGAGGACAGTAAAATTGATTCGAACCTCAACCTGAGTAATCAGCGCGACGTCATTGTCAATGCTCGCCTTGATCTTGCCGAAAAGAAAATTATTATGGAAGAATCGGTGTATGAATCACCATCCATTCAGAAAAAGGCCAGTATGGATTTGGATAAAGCTGCCCGAAAACTGGATCAGGAACAAAAGGCTTATGGATTGAAACAAAAGCAGGAAATTAACCGGGTTGAACGGAAATACATCAGCTACAGGCAAATCCTCGAACGGTCTGAAGAACTTCAGAAATTATTCAATTCGCTCGAAATAACGGCTCCCAAAGCAGGTATTCTCACCTATTTTAAGTATCCGTGGGGCGATATTACTAAAACCGGATCGAAAGTCGGTCCATACAATTCGGCAATTGCCAGTATTCCAGAAATGACGAATCTGATTTCCAGAACATATATCAATGAAATTGATATATCGAAAATTAGAATTGGACAAAATGTGAAATTGGGAATTGACGCTTTTCCTGACAAACAACTTTCTGGCCAGGTTATTTCAGTAGCAAATATTGGACAGCCGATGCCTAACAGCGATGCCAAAGTATTCGAAGTTAAAATTAAAATCTACGGAAAAGACAAGGATTTAAAACCCGCGATGACCACCAGCAATGCTATTGAAGCCGGTATTTTTGCAGATACCTTATTGGTTGCAAGTGATGCCATATTTGAAAATGACAGTTTGCGGTTTGTATATCTGGGAGCAAAAAAACCGGTTAAACAAATTGTATGGCTGGGCGATGAAAATGAAAATAATGTACTGATAAAAAAAGGTTTAAAAGAAGGAGATGTGGTTTGGTTAACCGAGCCTGAAAATGTTGAGGAAATGAAACTTGTTGGTTCAGATATTTTTGATGAAATCAATAAGGAAAAAGAAAACGTGAGGTTACAGGCGGAGAAGGAACGTGAAGATATGCTTCTGAAAAAGCCTGAACCAATACCGGTTTCCGGAGCTGGGATACCTCAGAAAATGATTCAAATCAAATAATCACACGAAACCTAAAAACTAAAAAGGATGATTTTTAAAAAATATTTTCACGATATAGTTATTGGTTTTGAGGCGATTATAGACAATAAACTCAAATCAATCCTGACCGCTTTAGGGATTATTTTTGGAGTCGCGGCTGTAATCAGTATGCTGGCAATTGGCAACGGTGCCGAACAGGAGATTCTGGAACAAATAAAGATGGTTGGTGTGAACAACATCATTATTACCCCAACAGAAGTCACAGGCAATGAAAATTCGTCTGAAAATCAGGACGAAAAAGCCGGGGGAAAGAAGTTCTCAAGAGGCTTGACACTACTCGATTTAAAAGCCATTGAAGAGGTTGTGCCAACAATTAACATGCTTAGTCCGGTGATCTCGTATAATTATTCAGCCATTATTGATGGCAAAAGCAAACCTGTTGTACTTGAAGGAGTGAACACCAATTATTTCAAACTTTTCAATATTAACCTGCAACTGGGTGAGTTTTTTAATAAAATGCAGTCGGAAGCGGGTTTGCCGGTTTGTGTGATTGGCGACAATATTAAAACTGTATTTTTTAATCAGGAGAATCCGATTGGCAAACACATTAAATGCGGTCAGATCTGGCTGAAAATTGTTGGAGTTATTGAACGTCGGGACTTTACCGCATCGGCCTCTGATGAAATGGGGATAAGCAGTTCTGACAATAAAATATTCATTCCGGCGCAAACTATTCTGATGCGTTTTAAAAACCGTGCATTGGTTCGGGCCGACGAGGTGGAAAAAGCATCTGCACGTCGCCGAATTGTTATTACAGACGCAAATACAAAAGCGGCTGCTGATGATAAAAATCCAAACCAACTGGATAAAATTATTTTGCAGGTGAAGGAAACCGAGCAATTGGGAGCCACGGCCAACATTGTGAAGCGCATCCTATTGCGTCGCCATTCCGGTCTTTACGATTTTGAAGTTACTATTCCCGAACTTTTACTCAAGCAGCAACAACGGACAAAGAAAATTTTCAATGTTGTATTGGGGGCGATTGCCGGTATTTCGTTAATTGTAGGTGGTATTGGAATTATGAATATCATGCTTGCATCGGTCATGGAACGGATTCGTGAAATTGGTACCCGGCAGGCCATCGGCGCTTCGCGTAAGGATATTGTGGCGCAATTTCTTGCCGAATCAACTCTGATCAGTATATCTGGCGGAATAATCGGAATTATTTTGGGAGTCGCACTTTCAAAGATTATTACTGTCTTTTTTGATATCAAAACTATAGTTTCCCTGTTCAGTATTATAATCGCTTTTGGCGTTTCGGCTTTGGTCGGAATCATGTTTGGCTATATGCCTGCCAAAAGGGCTGCTGATAAAGATCCGGTTGAATCGTTACGCGCTTAAAATTTATAAAATGAATAAAACAATATTACTCCTGATTTTCCTTTGTTTCGGATTTTTTAATCAGGTAAATGCCCAACAGGAAAATTACACGCTGAGTTTGAATGAAGTAGTTGGTATTGCATCTCAGAAATCGCTTGATGCTTTCCGGTATAAAAACATGTACCTGGCCAGCTATTGGGAATACAGGTATTACAAGGCAGATAAGCTGCCTAGCCTCAACCTGAGCACCACTCCGCTCGATTTTAACCATTACCGGAAACGTGAATATAACTTTCAGACCAATGAGGAAGAATACGTTTTGCGCGATTATTTCAATTCGGATGTGGCTGTTCAGTTGAATCAAAAAGTTGGATTGACTGGTGGCAGTTTCTTTTTAAGCTCCGAATTAGGGATGGTAAAAAACCTGAGCGGCGACCAAAAAACTTCCTATCAGGCAACTCCTGTAAGTATTGGTTATAATCAATCATTGAATGGGTATAATGCCTTGAGGTGGCAATCGAAAATTGAACCGGTGAAATTTGAAAAAGCGAAGAAAGAGTTTGTACAATCGCAGGAAAATCTGGCCATGAAGAGTACCTCCATGTTTTTTGAATTGGTTGACGCCCAAATTCAACTGAAAATTGCACAAAATAATATGGCCAATGCTGATACCTTGTACAAAATCGGGAAAGGACGTTTTCAGGTCGGAACAGTTACACAAGATGAGCTATTAAATCTTGAACTGGGCCAGTTGAATGCCCAGCAAGCGTTAAGTAAGGCCAAACTGGAAGTTTTGAGGGCACAATCAGGACTGAATTCGTACCTTGTTTTGGATAAACAGACCCTGATCAATTGCCAGGTTCCTTCTGAAATCCCTACTTTACAGATCATGGCCGATGAAGCATTAGATTTGGCCCTGAAAAATAATCCGGATATTCTGGACCAGGAACAGCAAATGCTTGAACAAAACAGGGATGTGGCCCGGGCAAAATCAGAAACTGGCTTAAACACCAGCCTTTTTGCTGTATATGGACTGAACCAATCGGCAGAAAATTTCGATATGGTTTACGATCAGCCCGATCAAAGTCAACGGTTACGGTTTGGCGTGAATGTTCCGTTAGTTGATTGGGGACGACGTAAAGGCCGGTTAATGATGGCCGAATCAACACGCGAGGTAGCCAATGCCCGTATCCGGCAGGCCCGTATTGATTTCGAACAAAATATTTTTCAATCGGTTATGGAGTTTAACCTTCAGTCCGAACAGGTTAAAAATGCTGCCAAAGCCGATACTGTTGCCCAGAAAGGGTTTGAAGTTACCTTTCAGCGTTTTCTGATCGGAAAGGTAGATGTCATCAAGTTGAATGTTGCACGGAACGATCGTGAATCGGCACGGAAAGCCTACATTAATGAAGTTAAAACGTACTGGAATTACTATTATCGGTTGCGCATGCTAACACTTTTCGATTTTGTGAAACGTGAAAACCTTACTGCTGAATACGATAAAATTATTCATAACTAGGCTGATATGTTTAAAAATAAAAAATACATCCTTGGTATTGCAACTGTGGCAGTGATAGGGATAGCCATTTTTATCCTTGTTCTGGAAAAACCTAAGAAGGAGGAAAAAAATTACAAAGTTAAAAGAGGCAACCTGGAGGTATTAGTCAACTGTAAGGGTGAGGTAAAGGGCGAAAAATATACCGAAATCAACCTTCCCGAAGAAGTTCGTGATCAAAATTTACGCATCTACCAACTTAAGATTGTTGATCTGATCCTTGAAGGAAAAGCCGTAAAGAAAGGCGATTATATTGCCAAACTCGATGACAGTCAGATATCTACTTTGATGCGTAATATTATGCTGGAAAAGGAAAAGTTTGATGCTGATTTGCGCAATGCCGTACTCGACAGTGCCGTTAATCTGTCGCGTAAACGAGAGAATATCAATAATGCAAAGCTCGATTTGGAATACCTTAAAATAGACCTCGAACAATCGAAATATGAATCGGAAGCTTACCAGCGCAAAACGCAGATGAGGTTTCAGAAGGCTGAAATAGAAGTAGATAAGATTAGGCGCGATTACCTTCTCGATAAAAATAGGTTAAAGATTCAGGTTGCAAGGTTTGAAGATCGCGTAGCAGAGTTTAAAGACCGTATCGCCAAATACCAATTGGCGCTTGCATCAACAACCATTCGCACTCCGGAAGATGGAATCGTCATGTTTGCTAAAGATTGGTCAGGCAAAACTTATGGAAAAGATTCGGAAATTAACATCTGGAGACCATTGATTGCGACCCTTCCCGACATGTCGGTAGCTATTTCGGAAACCTACATCCGGGAAATTGATATTGCTAAAATTGAACTTGGCGATAGCGTACGGATTACCATCGATGCATTGCCTGACAAAGTGTTCTGGGGGAAAGTAATACAGATTGCTAACATTGGCGAAGACCATAAAGATTTCGACATGAAGGCTTTTAAGGTTTTGATCCGCTTCGAAAGGTCTGATAAAGATATGAAACCCGGAATGAGTGCAAATAACGACATTGTTATAGCATCATATCAGGATAAACTTTTATTGCCCATGAAAGCTGTTTTCTCCAAAAACGGGAAGCAGATTGTTTATCTTAAAAAGGGCGGTAACATTTCCGAACTGGAAATAAAACTCGTGGCTGAAAACGAACAATTTGGGGTTGTTGAAAATGGCATCAAAGAAGGTGATGTTGTTTTGTTGTATCAGCCAGAGAAGTTTAAAGTTGAA
Organism: Odoribacter sp.; assembly: GCA_013824715.1. GTDB lineage: Bacteria > Bacteroidota > Bacteroidia > Bacteroidales > Prolixibacteraceae > Aquipluma. Next base: position 70,464 of record PNOH01000007.1, read on the forward strand.
AGTGAGAAAGTTGCCAATAAATAAATGCTGGACTCAGATTACCCAGCTATTAACAATTGTTTTGAATTGTCCATTATATTGTGTGAATGGTTTTTGTACTTTTGACAGTTTTTAAAAAAGACCAAAACCTAATCCAATTCTATGAGAACCTATTTTCTGGGCTTGTTCCTGCTTCTATACATCTTTTCGCATTCAACTGAAAAATTTATACCCGGATTTAAAAAATCACTTTCCGATTCGATCGTTCACAAAAAAAACGAAAACTATATCCTCCGCGTCAAAAAAGCTACAGCGCCCATTAAAATAGATGGACTGATCAGCGAACCCGATTGGGAAACCGCCGAGAAGGCCAAAGATTTTCGTCTTGTCCTGCCTGTTGATACCGGATTTGCTAAATCACCTTCCGAAGTAGTAATGACCTACGACAACAAGGCATTTTACCTGGGCATCACTTTTTTTGACACCATTCCCGGGAAACGGATTATGGAATCATTCCGGCGTGATTTTGCCTTTGGGAATAACGACAATGTCCTTGTTTTTTTCGATACTTTTTTAGATCAGACCAATGGATTCTCCTTCGGTGCTTCAGCTTCAGGTGCTAAATGGGATGGAACCCAATCTGACGGAGGAATGGTTAATACCAACTGGGATTGTAAATGGGATTCCAAAACAGTGTCGTACCCCGATCGTTGGGTGACTGAAATGAAAATCCCCTTTCGTTCTATTCGTTTCAAATCAGGAACCGACCGCTGGTATGTCAATTTCAGCCGGCTCGATCTGAAAACCAATGAAAAATCTTCATGGGCGCCTGTCCCACGCCAATTCCCAACGGCCAGCCTCGCCTACACGGGTGTGTTGCAGTGGGATCAACCCCTTCCTAAATCAAAAATGATGTTTTCGGTCATTCCTTATCTGTTCGGAAGTGTTTCCAGGGATTTTGAGTCGAAAGTCAATACCAGCGACCGATACAAAAAAGATTTTGGCTTTGATATGAAACTCGGAATCACCACTTCAATGAACCTTGATTTGACCTACAATCCTAACTTTTCACAGGCCGAAGTTGATCAGCAGGTAACCAATATTGACCGCTTCGAGCTCTTTTTTCCTGAAAAGCGACAATTTTTCCTTGAAAACAGTGATCTGTTTTCCAATTATGGTTTTGCTTCAGTAACTCCATTTTTTTCGCGCCGGATTGGGCTCGATGCACCGGTTTTGGCAGGTGCGCGATTAAGCGGGAAACTCGGCAACAACTGGAGAATTGGATTGCTCGATATGCAGTCGGAACGCATCGGCCCCACTCTTGATTCACTTTCGCGCAATTTTCTGGTTGCCTCCATTCAGCGAAAACTGTTTTCACGTTCAAATATTGGGATGATCATTGTCAATAAAGAATATATGAATGAACCTGGAGCTCAGAAATTCAACCGGGTTTTCGGGCTCGATTACAATCTTGCCAGCCGAAATAATAAATGGAAGGGCAAATTGTTTTATCACCATTCCTTTAGTCCTGAAAATCCGGGCAATCAACATGCTCAGGGTTCGATGCTTTCTTATTCATCCAGACGGCTGCTCTTGTCGTTTGCACAGACCAGTATTGGAAAAAACTATAAAGCAGAAACCGGTTATGTACCACGGGCAGGCATCGGTATTAACCAGTTTAGTCCGGTCGCGTCGTTCTTATGGATTCCGAATAAACGGGTAGTCAGCCATGGTATCCGTTTTGAGTCAAATTATTATTTCAATTCCGATTTTAAGCAACTCGATCATCTTGCCACACTTTCCTACCAGTTTGAATTTAAAGACAAATCAACGTTTGTTACGGGCATGAGAAATTCGTACATCCTTCTGAATAAGGATTTTGATCCGACCCACCTCGGAAAATCATTTCTTAAAAAGGGAACTGAATATGCAACCAATCTGGGTTTTGCTCAATATCAGTCAGATATCAGGAAAATGTTTAATTACGGATCAACGTTTACCAAAGGCGGCTTTTACAACGGCAGAATCAGCGTGGTTGATGCCCGCATGACTTTCCGTTACCAACCCTACATGAACCTTTCGTTTAATTTTTCATACAACGATATTCGCCTGCCAGCTCCTTTCGAGCATACCAATTTCTGGCTTTTGGGACCAAAACTCGACCTTACCCTGAGCGATAAAGTTTTCTTTTCCACATTCGTTCAGTACAACGAGCAAATCGAAAACATGAACATTAACATGAGGTTTCAATGGCGGTACAAGCCAGTTTCCGACCTGTTTATCGTATATACCGGGAACTATTTTACCGGAGACTGGAGTCCAAGGAACAGGGCGTTGGTAGTGAAGTTGAGTTATTGGTTTAACTAGCTGACTGGAAAAAGTCAATTGTCATTAGAAAAAAGGAAAAAGGAAAAGGAAAGTTTTCAGTGGTCAGTCTCAGTTGGCAAAACACTTGCTGATGTTGATTCCTGAACACTGATCACTGTGACTGAACACTTTTTTCAGAACTTTTCAAATACGCCCAATCCGAACAGCGCAAAATCATATTTGATCGGATCTTCCGGGTCAAATTCCCGAAGTTTGGCTGTCACTTCTTCAACGGCGCGCCAGTCGTTTTGAGTTCGTGTGAGTAGTCCAAGTTTGCGGGCAACATTTTTTATAAATTAATTTTCTCTAAGTTTGTAATTGCGTAAAGAAAGAACAAAAATATTACTGGTAAAAAATATTTTCAGACAACAGAAAATGTGATTTATGGTAAACTAATGTCGAAACAGTTATGATTTCAAAAGAAGAGATAGAAAAACTGTTGTTAGATATAGAAAACTCTCGTGTGGAACGAACGATATCAACCACCAATACTGATAAGTTTGGTGAGGCTATTTGTGCGTTCTGTAACGATTTTCCAGATGCCAAACAAGCTGGTTATCTGATTATTGGGGCAAAGAACAATGGTTCACGTAACGGGCTGGCGGTAAACGATGAATTACAGAAAAACATTGCCGGTATTCGTTCTGATGGTAACATACAACCTCAACCAGCTATGGCAATCGAAAGGTTTACTTTCCCTGATGGTGAATTACTTGTTGCAGAAGTGCAACCATCCAATTTTCCACCGGTGCGTTACAAGGGTAAAATATGGATTCGTGTAGGCGCACGTAGGGCGGTTGCCAACGAAGCTGAAGAAAAAATCCTTTACGAGAAACGGGCATCCAACATCAAAACCTTCGATGCCATGCCATGTATAGGTGCAAGCATTGATGATTTGGACATTAAACTATTTAAAACAGAATACCTACCGAAGGCATTTCCCGAAGATGTGCTTTCAGCAGATAAACGGGATATAAAGAACCAGTTGCAAGCGCTTGGTTTTTATGATCTGCGATTTGATTGTCCTACTTATGCAGCGATTATCCTGTTTGGAAATAATCCCGAAAAATTTCTGGCAGGATGTTATACACAATATGTCCGTTTCGCTGGCGAAACCCGTGCAGGTGATATACTTAATGAGCATAAGTTTGATGGTAATTTGGTAAAGGCACTTAGTAAAATGGATACTTTCGTTGAATTAAGCATTGCCAAAGAAAAACCAGTACCCGTGTCTCCATTACGTGAAGTAAAGGTAATCAGCTACCCACATTTTGCTACTCGTGAGTTGTTGATGAATGCCGTGATGCACCGTGATTATGAATCGAATTCACCAACCCGTTTTTATGAGTTCGACAGTTATATTGAAATTCAAAATGCAGGAGGTTTGTATGGAAAAGCCCGACCCGAAAATTTTCCTGATGTCAATGATTATCGAAATCCTGTTATTGCTGAGGCGATGAAAGTTCTTGGATATGTTAACCGTTACAACAGGGGAATAATCAGGGTACAAGAAGAATTGAAAGAGAATGGGAATGGCAAGGCTATTTTTGATTTGAAGCTAATCACCGCATTTAAGGTGATTGAACCTATTTCGGGGAGAGAAAACTTCAGATCGATTGAATTGACAGATAAACAATTATCGGTTTTAAAGTATTGCAGCATCGCAAAAAGCGGTGATGAAATTTTTGCTTATATCGGGATTACCAGGCAAACAAAAAACTTCAAAAAACACATACAGCCATTATTGGATACTCAATTTCTGGCATACACCAAACCTGACAAAACAGATGTTAAAGGTCAGCAATATGTTCTTACAATATTTGGAAAAGAATGGCTTAAAATGCATGAAGAAGAATAATGTATTTGCTAGTTACTTTGCTAGTTACTTTTTCAATCAATTAATCAATTAATCAATCAAAAAATCAAAAAAATAAATAAAGAAATGTCCAGTATATCAGCTATATAATAAATCCTATTTATAAACCAGAAATTATTTGCTGGTTACTTTGCTAGTTACTATTTATGGAATTTAAACACTTCTCAAAACCCTTTAAACACTCCCAATCCGAACAGCGCAAAATCATATTTGATCGGATCTTCCGGATCGAATTCCCGAAGTTTGGCCGTTATTTCTTCAACTGCGCGCCAGTCGTTCTGAGTTCGGGTTAGCAGACCCAGTTTGCGGGCTACATTTCCGGTGTGAACATCCAACGGAAGCATCAATGCTGAGGAAGGGATCTTTTTCCATAGGCCAAAATCAACTCCGGCTTCATCCGACCTGATCATCCATCTCAGAAACATATTGAGCCGCTTGGCTGCAGCGCCTTTTTTTACATCCGAAACATGTTTTTCGGTGCGGTGTAAATGGTCCAGTTCAAAGAAAACTTTTCTGAAATTATCCAGAGAACTAAAAATACTGTTTTCAGTTTGGTATCCTTTTGTGAAAACCTGTTCCAATCCACCGTGATTCTGGTAGATGTTTTTCAGAGATTTAATGAAATAAATACAGTCATCGCCATTAAACGTGCGGTGTTTGAAATTCAGGAATACATCCCATTCATCTTCAGGAGTAAAAAGCAGGAATTCAATGGGGTTGTTGTTCATGAGCACGACCAGCTTCATGGCATTTCGGATAATGGTTGGCCGTTGCCCCCAGGCCAGCGTGGCTGCCAGAAAACCGGCAATCTCAATGTTTTCTTGGGTGTCGAATAGTTTTGGAACCTGAATAGGATCGGTTGCAATAAATGACGAATGGTTGAATGAGAGTACCTTTTGATCTAAAAATGATTGGATATTTTCTGAATTATCAAGCATCAGCGAAGTGTTTAGAAAATGTCATAAAATGAGTTGTACCTTTTGCCTTAAATGTGATTAATATTGATATTCATTCCATCGTCTAATTATTATCGCATACCTAACGGCATGCTGTTACTGCAATTGTATTGATTCTCTATAAACATATTATGCCAAAAGGCACACTTTTATATGACAATGAAAGCCTGATCAAAAGCGAATATCAATTTTCCGATCCCGTAGGGATGATATGTTTATAGAAAACGATCAAACACACTAATCCACTGTCCCTTTAGGGACTTAACATTTTTTAGGTTTGATTAATTCTGATTCTTGGTAATAGTTTTTTTCCTTTTCCTTTATTCTATCAATCCATCCTTCATCCGGATGATACAGTCGCTTTGGGCGGCAAAACTTTCATCGTGGGTAACAATAACCAGGGTTTGTTTAAACTTGTCGCGAAGGGTGAAGAACAACTCGTGCAGGTCTTCGCGGTTTTTGGTGTCGAGGTTTCCCGAAGGTTCGTCGGCCAGAATCACCGAAGGATTGTTAATCAGCGCTCTTGCCACTGCAACGCGCTGCCTTTCGCCACCTGATAGTTCGCCCGGTTTATGGTTTAGCCGATCTGAAAGGCCAAGAAAATCGAGATATTCACGGGCTTTTAGCTCAGCTACCTTCTTAGGGATTTTCGCAATAAAGGCCGGAATACATACATTTTCGAGGGCCGAAAATTCGGGAAGTAAATAGTGGAATTGAAATACAAAACCTATTTGGCGGTTTCTGAAATCGGCCAGTTGCCGCTCGTTCATGGCCGAGATGTTTTGTCCGTTAATGAAAACTTTCCCGGAATTGGGCAGGCTCAAACTGCCGATGATTTGAAGTAAGGTGGTTTTTCCGGCGCCGCTTGGCCCAACAATCGAATAAAGCTTGCCAGCCGGAACTTCCAGATTAATTCCCTTCAATACCTGAAGTTCACCAAACGACTTTGTTATTTTTTCGACTTTAATCAATCGTTGAGGTTTTTTTAGAGTTGGCATTCGGGTTAGAGAATGGTTAGAAAAGCCTTTTGGGGTTCTTTACAGAATTTCTTAATCCATTTTTACCTCGTTGCTGATGGTCGTGGTAATGTTATCGGTTCCCTTGGTAACATCACTTTTTATTTCCTGAATGTCTTTTTCAATTTCGCTGGTGTGTGTTCGGATACCTTCCTGTATATCGCTTTGGGCATTCTGAAAGGTGGATTTGATGTCCCGGATATCGTTGCCAATTCCACTGCCACTTTCATTAATTTCACGTTTGATTTCGTTGGTTGCTTTCTGAAATTCGCGCATGGCTTTTCCCAGTGTTTTGGCAATATCAGGAATAGCTTTCGATCCAAAAAACAACAAGGCTATAAAAATGATTAGTACTATCTCACCTCCACCCATAACTCAATTATTAATTAGTTGGCCTGAAAAAATTTTCAGCAAATATACAAACTAGTTCAGTATAACGGTCAAACATAGTTTATAATGATTGGAAAGTTTAAGGAATTATTCCCGGAATGTTATTGGGAAATACATTTGCCGGATGGGGATGTAATTAAAACGAAGCAGGAACTCCATCCGTTGATAAACGGACGAAATTCCATGCTTCAGGATTATGCCAGTACTTTCAATTAAATTTTACTTACTTTTTTTACTTTTAGAATGGTATCATACACGATAGGTGCAGCAATAAATACAGTTGAATAAGAACCAACGAACACCCCTATTAACAGGGCGAAAGTAAAGCCTTGCATGGATGTGCCGCCGAAAATGAAGATAGCAAGCAGTACAATGAAAACGGTTAACGAAGTACTGAAGGTACGACGAAGCGTGGTGTTCATGGCATGGTCCATGTTGTCGGCCAAAGTACGTTTCGGATAGAGGTGAATGTATTCGCGGATACGATCATAAACAACTACTGTGTCGTTAATGGAATAACCGATCACCGTTAGGATTGCAGCAATAAATCCCTGGTCAACTTCCATAGAGAAAGGAGAGATGCTATAAAAAATGGAAAATATACCCAGGGTAAGAATAGCATCGTGGGCAAGTGAGAGCAAGCCGCCCATTCCATATTGCCAATTCTTAAACCTTATAGCAACATAAATAAATATCATGAGCAACGAGAGCAATACCGCAATTACTGCATCTTTTTTGAGGTCATCCGAAATGGTGGGACCTACTTTCTGTGAACTTTTAAGATTCAGTTTTGAGAAAGTGTCACTTGAGATGTCCCCTATAAAACCGGATTTTTTTAATCCTTCATACATTTCCTCTTCCACTTGGTTGTCTGCATCTGCGCTGAGGTCATCAATCTTATAAGTAGTCGTAATACGCACGGTGTTAGCATTACCGTAAGTTTTAACTTCAGGGGTGTGGCTGAAAACCACAGCTAAAGCGCTTTGTACATCGGCAACTTTTACATCTTTATCGAAGCTAACTATGTAAGTTCGTCCACCTTTAAAATCGATACCTGCCTGAAATCCACGTACTGCAAACGACAGAAATGAAATTACAATGAGTGATCCCGATACCCAATAGGCAATTTTGCGTTTGGCAAGGAATGGAACACTAGTTTTACGCAACCAGTTTTTAGTAAATTTGGATGTAAAAGTAATTGGTTTATTCTGTTTTAACTGACGTTCAAAAATGAGCCTTGTAATAAAGATTGACGTAAAGAGGGACGTAATGATACCAATGATCAATGTGGTTGCGAAACCTTTGATCGGGCCTGAGCCAAAAAAGAAAAGAACAATACCGGTTAACAGGGTTGTAACCTGTCCGTCAATAATTGCAGAATAGGCTGCATTGAACCCATCATGGACAGCAAGCTTTAACGATTTGCCGGCCAGCATTTCTTCTTCAACACGTTCGTAGATCAATACGTTGGCATCAACAGCCATACCCATGGTTAACACAATACCGGCAATACCCGGCAAAGTTAATACAGCTCCCACTGAAGCGAGAATCCCAATCAGGAAGAACACGTTTACAATCAAGGCAATATTCGAAGTCATACCTGCCCTTTTGCTATAAAAGAACAACATGTATCCAAGTGTCAGCAGAAAGGCGATAAGAAAAGACCACATACCACTGTTGATTGCCTCGCGCCCAAGTGAAGGACCAACAACATCTTCAGCAATGATAATAGCCGGAGCCGGCATTTTTCCTGATTTCAGGATGTTTGCCAGGTCCTTTGCTTCTTCAATACTTTCAAGACCGGTAATTGAAGAACGGCCACCGGTGATTTCCTGTATAACGTTCGGGTAAGAACGAACATAACCGTCGAGTACAATGGCAATGGATTTGCCAACATTTTCTTTGGTCAGCCGTGCCCATGTTTTAGCACCTTCACTGTTCATGTTCATGGTTACTTCAGGCTGGCTGCCCATATCGGCATAATCCTGCCGTGCATCGGTAATAACATCGCCTTCAAGAGGAGCTTTACCGTCGCGGCTGCTTACTTTAATGGCAATCAGACGATAGAATTTTTCTTCTTTGTCAATAGCTTTTGCTGTCCATTTGAAAATCAGGTTTCGTGGAAGCAAAGCCTTTACCTGGTCCATTTTCAGGTAATTGTTTACAGTAGCCGTATCTTTAAAGTGGGAAGTACCAACTGCAGCTCCGGGATATAACTGGCCATCGGCAGTCGCACTTGGCGATAATACAGAGAACAATGGGAACTGCTTATTTATGTCAGCATTTTTATCCAATGAAGCCGAATCCGTTTTTGCTGTTTTGTCCAATTCACTTAGCAGACTGTTCGAATCTTCTTTTTTTGCTGCTTTTGCTGTAGTGTCGGCAGGAGCAATAGAAGCCTGAGTTTTGATAGCCTGAATTTCCACCAGTTTCTGGTTGGCCTGAGCCAAATATTGATAAACTTCGCTGTTGTCATAAGTTTCCCAGAATTCGAGGTTGGCCGTTCCCTGCAACAGTTTACGGACGCGTTTCGGATCATCAACTCCAGGAAGTTCAACCAGGATGCGGCCTGCAGTCTGTAATGGCTGGATGTTTGGCTGGGCCACACCGAAACGGTCAATACGTGTGCGGATAATGTTAAATGAATTGTCGATAGCGATTTTGGTTTCCTTGTGCAAAACGTCCAATACTTCATTATTGGTTGAATTGTATTTGATCTGGTCTTTTAATTCCAATGTATTGAAAATGGAAGCCAGTTTGCCGCTCGGAGAAATCTCTTCGAAAGCTTTGCCGAATGAAGTTACAAAATCATCCTGACCTTTTTTCTGTTTTTCAACGGCCAGCTTAAGCGCTGCACTAAAAGTCGAATCCTTGCTGTAGTTTGACAACGATTTAACCAGGTCAACCACCGAAACTTCGAGGGTCACGTTCATACCGCCCTGCAAGTCAAGACCAAGACCGAGCTGGAGTTCTTTAACTTCTTTGAAGGTGTATTTACGAAGACCTAATAAATTGTAAACCACTTCGCTTGACATGGAGTCAAGGTAAGCGAGTTCCTTTTGTTTTTCTCCTTTTGCATATACCTTGGCATCTTTTTCAACTTTGCCCGCGAAATAAGTGAAGCTAAGCTGATAAACACAGATCAAACCAATTAGTATTGCAAAAAGTCTAATTGCACCTTTGTTTTGCATTTTGTAAAAATTTAAATTGTTTATTAATAGTTATTTATGATATTTTTTGTTCCGACTGTATTATTTCATAAATTCTTATCATGTACCAAATCCATTTCGTTTTGGAACAATGATCCTGTCAATAATTAATCAGGAATTAAACTAACGGAGGGGTGTCGTCGGGACTGGCATACAGAACCCGGTTAAAAGGAAGGGAATGAAACGAACAGATGACCGGAAATGATGAATGAAGAGTTTCGGCTTTCATCAGTTGGAATGTCCGTAGATTATAATATTTCAATATAAATTTATCCTGAGTATATGCAAATCGAAAACGAACTGAAAATTCTGTTCCCAATGTTTTAAGATTGTAAGTAGGGACCTGGGTACAGAAGAAAGTCTTATTTGCTTCAGTATCGTCAGAAGCCGGAATTTTATTCATCTTTTCGGTCAGCTTCTGATTGGCTGAGTGATATATATCGAAAACGGCTGCCGCACCAACTATGGCAAGAAGCAGGCTCAGCTTCATAATAAAGCTTTTCGATATGTATTTCTTAAAACGCATCATTTTCTTTTTCAGCCGCCAAATATATTTATTTTTTCTGTGGAATTGGTAACAAAAAACAGTAAAAATTGAAGCCTTACCTCCTGTCTTGATTAACCAATTGGATAAAAGTCACATTTTGTGGATTATTCCGTATAAACCAGTCTGAACTGGTCAACTTTACTGATACTGATACATCTATTATAATGGAAACTATTAGGCCAATATTACTTTCTTCATTTTATACAATCAGGATACTGTTCTTTCTGATTTTAACAGTAGTTTCCTGCTCATCGGCCAGGCAGGATCCGGAGAAAAAAGATAAAAAAATTTCAAATAATATGAATACGGTACAAGATGAAGAAACCCCTCAGTGGAAAAAAGAGACGAAGAATATGGTGAACCACCAACTGATTTCGAGAGGGATTGCTGACAAGAAGGTGCTCCGGGTGATGGAAAATACACCACGCCATTTGTTTATTCCGGAAAACTTAAGGAAAGAAGCTTACAGAGACGGGCCCTTACCTATTGGTGAAGGACAAACCATTTCACAGCCTTATATCGTTGCCATCATGACCGAATTACTGAGACTGGAAGGACATGAAAAAGTGCTTGAAATCGGTACTGGTTCCGGTTACCAGGCGGCTGTACTGTCTCCGTTGGTTGATACCTGTTACACGATTGAATTGGTACCCAAACTGGCCGAAAGAGCCAGCGAATGCTTAAAGCAACTCGGCTACACCAATGTTATTGCCAAATGTGGCGACGGATACCAGGGCTGGCCGGAGCATGCGCCATTCGACCGGATTATCATCACTGCTGCACCCGAAGAAATTCCAAAAACACTGGTTGAACAATTAAAGCCTGATGGGATAATGGTACTTCCTGTCGGGAGATTTTATCAGGAACTGATTGTAGTAACAAAGACCAGGAATGGGATCAATAGGGAAAGCATTATCCCTGTCCGCTTTGTTCCAATGGTGAAACCAGATTGATTGCCGCTAATCCGTTAGGTTTCTTCTTCCTGAATTTCAGATAGGGGATAATGTCTTCATTTTTGATTCCGGCAGTACCATCGTATTCAATGGTAACCACTGGAACGCCGGTCAATTCCTCAATTCTGGAGGTCATGGCTTCGGTTACCAGCGACGGACAGCAATACGAAGGATTGGTCTGAATAAACAAATCCAGATCGGGATACTGATTGATCAGCCTGTGTATTTTCAGGATATTTTCCACTGATTCTCCCCGATGCAGAATGTTTAGTCCAAACTGGTTGAGCCAGTCGTCGGTTTCTCCGGAAGTGGACGATTTTGAATATCCGTTGTACTTGTAAAAATATTTTTTGTATTGATCTTCAACCAATGGGATCAACGATTTCATGAATTTGATTTTCGCATAATTCATGTAACGGCCTTCTTTAAAAAACCGTTCGGTATAAGGATTAACAACAATTTTTATGTATTCACTGTATGGGGTGGTAATCACTTCGCCCCCGTTATCTTCCACCATGCTGATCAGATTCTGGTTCATCAGGTCGTTGTCGCGCACGTACAAATCACCGAAGATGGCCACTTTCGGACGATTTGTCCGTTCAATATCAATAGATTCAAAACCTTTCATAATTTTTTCGAGAACCGGTTCTTTCGGTTTACCCTGCCGGAAGGCATCATTCAGCATAGACAAGGCCTGGTCGGTCATTTCATCTGTCGTTCCCCTGACCTTTTCATACGGACGGATGTTGCAGCCGATTTTGCGCACAAAGCCGCCGAACATATAAGCCAGATAGGCATTGATAGCCGTGGGCAATGAAAAATCGTAGAAAACCACATCGCCCAGATAGACCGACGCCTGTTCCATTCCTTTACCATAGTTGTCGAGCAATTTTTTCATGAAGTGCGGGAACATGCTGAGGTTGCATGAAAGAGTGGATTTCGTGACCCAAAGGGCGGTATCGGCCGGATTCAACTGGTTCGACTCCATATAGTCTATGGCATTCCTGACGATGATACTCAAAGGCAAACATTGGCCGGTATTCATGCTCAGGCTACGCTTTATTGACTCATCAGTGCTGTTTGCCACATGGGCATCGATGCCGCTGTTTTGCAGTACGGCCTCCAGCAAAGGCGCAACATACGGGTCCCACGAGGGCAACAGGAGCGTTTTGTTTTTCAGGTTCTTTGAACCGGCGAATATGGAACCCGATAGTTGGTTATCCTCCGGTTCAATCTGCTGAACGAGCTTACTGAATTTACTGAAATCAATGGCATGCGTCCGGAGTGTTTGGGAAGCCTCGCTGACAAGCGTTCCGATGTATTCGGGCCAGGACTGATTTTCCACTGAAGGCGCTTCCACCATCTTTTTTTTCTCTCCGGTGATTCTTTTTTCAGGCCCGGACTCTTGTCTTTTACGGTGATTCCTGAAGGCCCGGATGGCTGCTTCAATTCGCGTTTCATAACCAACTGCCGAATCATGTTCATCGAGTTGAAGGATCAGATAAGGTTTCCGGCAGGCATCAAATATCTCCTTGAAGTATTCGATCACGAACGAATCGGGCGTGCATTTGAAAGACGTGATGAGTACCGGGTAACAATTATTGGTTCGCGAAATAACATCAGCAGCATACAAAATTCTGGAGGCAAATTTCCATTTAATTGACTTAACCAGATCATCGGCCATATTGATTTCAGCAGGTTTGAAGGGCAACATATCCATAAAGAATGTTTTGACCCCCATTTTTTCGATGATGTCCGGGATTGAATTGTTCATTGATGGGGACAGCACCGTATAGGAACGCCCCAGCAACATCACATGGATATCACCGGGATCTTTTATTTCCTCCTGATAAAGCGACTTCCATTCTTCGCGCACCGACTGAACCTGCTTTTTTGCTTTTTCCCAGGCCAGGTTAATATCAATAAACCCAATATCGTTGATTCCGATGGATTTGAACATCCGGTAAATTTCGAGACGGATAAAAAGCTCGCCATTTGAATATTTCAGCAAAGGAGTAAGAAGCTGATGCCCTGAATTAAAATTTTTCTGCACGGAGATGACAGATGAAACAAACTGGGTGTAATAACAGTATTGCTTGTTCATTTTCGATTCCTGAAATTCTTCAAGGTAAACCGGAAGGAAAATATAATCGGCCTTTTTGCTCAGATCATCCACATGCCCGTGCATGGCGGCGATTGGAGCACAAAACTCGGCGCTGCTCAGGTTTTTTCCGTCTTTAACTGCCGTTTTATAATCTTCGCTGGTAACCGTCCGGATGGAAAGAAAACCGAAAAATTTTCTCCAGAACAGAATTTCATCAAACATGTGCAGGCCAGCCGGAATTCCAATAGTCGTGTGGGTTTTGGCTGAGCTTGCCCTGAATTTGAACAACTCCTTTCGTTTGCTGATCAATTGAAAATGAAGTGATTTGTTCTTCACGTATTTGTTGTCCTGATAATCCCTGCCGCATAAAAAGCCGTAGGCTTCTGTCTCATGATCAACTTCAGCCACTTTGAGTTTGCAATGATTGGTGCACAATTCGCAGACTTCGCTCCTGACTTGTATCGCTTTTTTATACAGATCAAGTCCCCGGAATTTGGCGCTGGCAACCAGATTATCGTGTAATTCGAGCGCCACACCTAACGCTCCGGTTAAATGGCAATACCTCGAAACCAGGATTGGTTTGTTCAGTTTCTGTTCAAAAGCAGCAACCAACGCTTTGTTTTTCGCAGTAGCTCCCTGAAAATAGATGGTATTCCCGATGTAGCCGGTCACGGCCACTTTGGTGAGGTAGTTCTCGCGTGTGGAATGCAAAACAGCAGCCAGTATTTCGTCAGTTGAATAGCCGGCCATCAGGTAATGGTTCAGGTCGCGTTCCATAAAAACCGTGCACCGGTCGCTTGCCATCGGCGATTGAACATGTCCGACCCTTCCTGAATATTCATCCAGGGTACATCCCAGTCTTTTGGCCTGTTCTTCAATAAAACTTCCGGTACCTGCCGCACAAACATTATTCATCACCGAAAAAGTAACCATTCCGTTCCGCATCACGGTAAACTTGGAGTCCTGTCCGCCAATCTCGATAATGGTATCGGTTTCCGGATTCAATTCCCAGGCGGCCCGGGCGTGAGCAGTTATTTCATCCGGGATGATGTCTGCTCCAATAATTTTCCCTATAAATTTCCTGCCCGATCCGGTAGTGCCAGCTCCTGAAACACTTAAACGGATCTGCCGTTTTTCCGCAAAATCAAGAATGGCTTCAAAAATAATCTGTACAGCTTGCAGCGGCTGACCCGATGTAGAGGTGTAAAATCCGGCCAGAACTTCCTTTTTTTGATCGAGTATAACTGCTTTAGTACTCGTCGAGCCAATATCAATGCCCAGAAAAACCTGTATCCGGCTTTTCTTTTTCAGGAAGGCATAAACATCAACCTCAACAACTTTCATCGCCGGAAAATAAACGGATTTGAAATGATACCTTTCGTGCAATTCGAAATCGGGATAGTCTGATAATTTCAGTTGCAACGGAGGATAATAATACTTTTTTTCCTTTTGTTCTGAAATTACGATATCACCAATACTTTGGAGGTCACTTCCGACAAGGGTTTCATCATCCCTGCTATTTATGGCAGCGCCTATTGCTCCATAAACAGGTGCATACGCGTCAACGGTAATTTTCTGATGGATAAAATGTCCGATATGGCCGATAACTGCTTTATTTAAAGCGACTCCGCCAGCCGCAACAACATTCGGCGCAGCATTGTTCTGAAAGACGGTATCAACGATATTTTTTGCCAGGCCAAAGGATAATCCGTCACAGATTTCACCGAGTGAATACCCTTCCTGCTGGGCATGAATCAGGTCGGTCTTGGCAAAGACTGCACAGCGCGAAGCTATTTTCGGGAATGTTCCTTTGTTCTCATAAGCCAGTCTGCTAAATTCCTGAATACCGGACAAGTTCAGCCGTTCGGCCTGCTGATCGAGAAAATTGCCGGTTCCGGCGGCACACGAGGTATTGGATTTAAAATTCAGGTATTCCCCGTTCTGATCGAAAGTCACGAGACCAAATTTCTCAGCGCCAATGATTAATAGTGACTGAACCCTGGGATGAAAATGTTTGGCCGCTGTGATGTATGCAATCCTTGAGTCAACCGACTTGGCGTACCTGAAGATGGAAGGCGACGAAGCCGTATATCCAATCGAATTGAGTTTTTTGATTTCGATGCCACAAAGTAAATTCTGTAAACTTTCGGCGATCTGACCCTTGTGAAAAGTATAGGAGTTGCTAATAATCCGGTTATCTTCATCAATCATTGCAATGCCAATTGCAACGGAACCAATATCTACACCCAGATAATACTTTTTAATTACCATCTAACTTCTTATTAAGAATGGTTAAACGACAATAAGGCGATTCTTCAGTGGAAATGAACTAATTCTAAATCAAAGCTAAAGTATATATAATTTCATCAACATGGAACAAGTGTGGTGGTGGAAGTACATTCAAATTCAGTTTCGCTAAAAAATATATCTTTGCCAATAAATTGACTGGAAAAATGACCAAACTTGATATCACCATAACCGGCGATCTGGGAAGTGGTAAAAGCAGTATTGCAAAGGCCTTGTGCAAAATGCTGAATTTCAAATATTTTTCAACGGGTAGCATTCAACGGCAAATTGGAAAAGAAAATGGGATGAACACCCTGGAGTTAAATTACTTCGCGGAAGAAAATAAGGATATTGACAAATATATTGACGACCAGGTAATTAAATTAAACGACGAACCCGATTCTTTTATTCTCGACTCAAGAATGGCCTGGCATTTCATTCGAAAATCTTTCAAAATTTACCTGACCGTCGATCCTATTGTCGCAGCCCAAAGGGTAATAGCAGACAATCAGCGGGAAGGCGAACCTGTGATTGGGGATGCTTATGAGAAATCATTAAACCTGCTGGAACGGAGGGCTGCCGAGGACAAACGGTTTAAGGCGATTTATGGCGTGGATTGCGGTGATTTAACCAATTATGATTTGGTAATTGACACTACTTTTTCAAGTGTTGAAGAAGTCTCAGAATTGATCGTCAAGCGTTATACCGAATTTTTAAATATACAAAATTCCTTTAACTCCCTCTCGCGCGATTACTAAACACCTTATACAACTCGAACCAAACAATACTTGAAAAGCCCGCTGCAACGCAAACCAGCGCTTCATTCAGGCTGATTTTTTCGAACTGAAACAAGTTCAACAGAAAAGGCACATTCAGGATCAGTATCAGAAAAAAGGTAGCTCCGCCAATTACCCATTTTACCGTTTTATTGGGAGTAGCTATAATCCGGAAAATATTGCGTGACCACGAACGGTTCGAAAGAATGATGGCGATGTTGGCAGCAATCAGCGTAGTAAAAGCCAGAGCCCGAACTTCATTTTCGGAGTAACCTATTTTCAGCCCGAAAAAATACACGGCAAAAACGATGACCAGAATTCCGATTCCCTGCGAGCAACTTAACCAAATCTTTTTAGCCCCGAAAAACGGCTCGTCTATTGCTTTTGGCGGACGGTTCATTACGTTTTGTTCTTCCTTTTCGGCTTCAAAAATAATGGAACAAGCCGGGTCTATAATCAATTCCAGAAAAACAATGTGTACAGGCCACAGCAGCAAAGGCCAGTCGGCAACAAACACCGGAATCAACGATAATCCTGCAATTGGAACATGGATAGCGAAAATATATCCCAATGCTTTTTGAAGGTTGTCGAAGATGCGGCGGCCCATTTTTACAGCGCCCACAATCGAGGCAAAATTATCGTCCATTAGCACCAGCGACGAAGCTTCACGAGCCACATCAGTTCCTTTTTCTCCCATGGCAATTCCAATGTTGGAGGCCTTCAGGGCAGGTGCATCATTAACGCCGTCACCGGTCATGGCTACAATTTCTCCGTTTCGTTTCAGCGCGTTTACTATTTTCAATTTTTGCTCAGGGACTACACGCGCAAATACATTTACTTCTTTAATTCGCTCACACAATTCATCTTCGGTCATTTCCTGAAGTTCAGTCCCACTGATTGATACTTCATGGTTTTTCAATCCGATTTCACGGGCAATGTTCATGGCCGTTACCGGATAATCGCCGGTAATCATGATGACACGGATTCCGGCCTGGTAACACTCGTGCACCGCTTCAGGAACAGTTTCACGTATCGGGTCAGATAAGGCAATCAGACCGATAAATTCAAAATCAAAATCATGCTGAATCTCAGGCAACTTTCCGGTTCCGTTCATAGCCTTCGCCACACCCAGAACACGCAGGCCTGCAGAAGCCATTTCGGTAACAGCTTCTGAATATCTGGATTTTTCATTGCCTGATAAATGGCACAAATCGAAAATGGCTTCAGGAGCGCCTTTGGTGGCAATGGTTTGCCGGTGTTTTTCGTGTTTGGAAAAAACCCGCGACATGGCCAGTAAATCTTTCGATAGAGGATATTCCTTCACCATCAGCCAGTCGGTATGTAAATGATCGGTATTTCTCAAGTAAACATCGCCCATGTTAATAATAGCGCGTTCCATCGGATCAAACGGATTGGTCTGGCTGGAAAGAATACCGTATTCAATAATTTCATGAAATTCTTCCGGAAAATGTGTTTGGTGATCAACTTTAAAAAAAACGGAACCATTATATAAACGAGTCACCGTCATCCTATTGTGTGTGAGCGTTCCGGTTTTATCGGTGCACAAAACCGTTGCCGAACCTAATGTTTCAACCGCTGAAGGTTTACGGGTCAGAACATTCTTTTTCGACATCCGCCAGGCGCCCAGAGCCATAAAAACCGTAAGCACTACCGGAAATTCTTCGGGTAACATGGCCATGGCCAGGGTAATTCCAGCCAAAAAACCTTTCAACAGATCGCCACGATTAAGGGTAAACACCACAATAACAAGCACACATAGCGAAATGCCAATTATGGCCAGCCGTTTAACCATGATAAGCATCTCTGTTTTCAGCTTAGTCGGTTCTTCCACCACCGCTTCAAGAGTTTTCCCGATTTTTCCGATTTCGGTGTTCTGGCCAATTGCAGTTACCTGCACAATTCCATTTCCCTGAACGATCATCGAACCTGAATACACGAAAGGCAAATCATCGCCACCGGGCAGGGTATTTTTATCTACACCATTCCATTCCGATTTGCGCACCGGAACAGATTCGCCAGTCAGGAGCGATTCGTCAGCCATCAGATTAACGGAATAAAGAACAGTTGCATCAGCCGGAACACGGTCGCCCTCCTGCAAAATAATCAGGTCATGAGTAACCACATCGCGGCCTGTAATCCGTTTTTCTAATCCTTCGCGTATCACCAAAGCACGCGGACTTGCCATATCCTTTAAGGCATCGAGAGCCTTTTCAGTTTTCTTTTCCTGATAGAATTCGATGCCCATAATCACGAATACAAAACCTAGCAGCATCAATCCTTCCTGAACATCGCCCAAAATCAGATAAAGCGTTCCGCAGGCAACCAACAGCAAAAACATGGGTTCTTTCACCACGCCCCATGCCAAAGCAAGAAAATTCTTGGGTTTCGACGAAGGCAATTCGTTCAAGCCTTCTTTCTGTTGTTTCTCTTTTACCGTTTCTTCACTTAATCCACGGAATTTCTCTGATTTTAAATCGATGTTCATGATCATTTAATTAGAATGTTCTAACCAAAAGCACACAATTTATGATTTGCTGAAAACTTTTTCGAACAATATTTCCAACAGGCCGACTTCTGTCCTATCCAACTTTCCGGCAATCAGATCAGCTATTTGCTTGTGTGCAAAATCGTGCATCTGATTAATTACTTTTCCTTTGACGGTGAGATGTAAATGAGCGCTCCGGCGGTCTTCGTCCGACTTCACCCGGTAAATGAAATCTTTTTCAATCAACTTGTCAATAGCCACTTTAACAGTTGGTTTGGTCAGTTTCATTTCAGCAGCCAATTCGGTCATGTTTGGATTGTGAAGGTTATTAATGGTTTCCAGATAATTCATCTGGGTGAGTGTCAACTCATTGAAGTTAAACTGTTCTTTGGCTGATTCTTCCATCCGCCCGATTTCGAGCGAAAGTTTTGCGATGATTTCAACCAGTTTTTCCATGAATCAAATATAGTTAGTATATTCTAACCAATAACAAAAAAAATGAATCATTCTAAATTGCATACCTACCCTATTCCCCACTTTGGGGAAGGGTTGGGGATGGGGCTGTTATTTTATATCTTCGCCACCGATGAAAACCTTTTCAGAAATACTGCAAAATAAGGAATTTACCCGTGATGAACTGGTACTGCTTTTAAACGCCGAAGGAGATGAGCGGCAGCAACTCTTTCAACGCGCGAAGTCAGTTAAGCTTGAAATCGTTGGGAACAAGGTCTATTTTCGCGGATTGATTGAATTCTCCAACATCTGCTCGAAAGACTGCCTGTACTGCGGAATCCGGAAAAGCAACGAAAAAGTGCTTCGCTATGAAGCCACCGATGAAGAAATTCTGGATGCCTGCCGATTTGCTTGGATCAACCGTTTTGGTTCAGTTGTTTTGCAGTCTGGCGAAATTTCATCGCCAACATTTGTAAAACGGATGATTTCAATACTCAGGAAAATCAAGGAAATCTCGAACGGAGAACTTGGAATCACGCTTTCATGCGGTGAACAAACCCTCGAAACCTACCGTCAATGGCGCGAAAGCGGAGCTCATAGGTATTTGCTCCGCATCGAAAGTTCCAATCCCGAATTATACCGGAAAATCCATCCTGAAAATGATTTCCACAGCTTCGATCGGCGTCTTCAGGCATTAAAAGATTTGAAAACTGCAGGATATCAGGTTGGAACAGGTGTGATGATTGGAATGCCCTTTCAATCCATCGAAGATTTAGCCGACGATCTGCTCTTTTTAAAACGGATGGATGTGGATATGGTCGGCATGGGGCCATATCTTGAACACGAAGATACGCCGCTTTACAAATTCAGGAGTTTGCTAAAAACAAAATTGGAGCGTTTTGACCTTGCCCTTAAAATGATTGCTACCTTGCGTTTACTCATGCCCGATATCAATATTGCTGCTGCTACTGCTTTGCAGGCCATCGACCCGGCTGGTCGCGAAAAAGCTTTGACCATCGGCGCCAATATTCTGATGCCCAACCTGACTCCCTGCAAATACCGGAAAGAATATCAGCTTTATGAAGATAAACCTTGTTTGGATGAAGATGCCGAACTTTGCAGGAATTGTCTGGAAGCCCGGATTGAACTGGCCGGTTGCGAAATTGGCTATGGCGAGTGGGGCAATTCGAAACATTTTCATAAAAGATGAGTTTGTCAGTTTTCAGAAATTCGCGCAAAGGAAGATGAACAATCCCTTCGAAGTTGCTTCCCCGGTTCAGGGTAAGTTTACAAATGACAAATGATGTAATTTCTCCATTTTTGTAAGTTTTTCTTGAACCATGACTTGTAAAAAGAGAAAAAACAATAGTAAAGAGTAGAAAAATTTCATTGGAGCAGAGTTAATAAGATTTTCTATTACAAAAAAATAAAAAAATAATGCAACTATTCCTAAACTATCCTTTTGCCGTGCAGTTCAGTAATCCCGGTGAATTCAGCAATCTGGTCTTTGTTCTCCGGAAGTACTTTTCCGGCTGCGATAATTTCAATTCTACGCTCTCTCAATTCCTGCATCTGCCGTAAAACGTTTCGGCCATTCCATGCCGTATCCATTCCTCCTGAAGTTAAAACCGATGAAATTCCGTCAATTTGGTTTAATTCCTGAAATGATTTCAACACATCGGCTGTATAATCAATGGCTTTATGAAAGGTGACTTTCAGCGGTGAAGCCAGTTTTGCCAATCGCCCGGTGTTTTCAATATCTATAGAGCCTTCTAAAGTTAAAAGTCCAAAAACTACACCTTCGACTCCGGCCTGCTTAAAAAATTCAATTTCAGCTTCCATCTGTTTGAGTTCAGCTTCAGAATAAACAAAATTTCCTCCACGTGGCCGAATCATTGCCATGATCGGGATTGATAATTGCTGAAGGCATTGCAGGGTTAATTCATTCGATGGTGTCAATCCATCCTGATCGAGGGCCGAACACAATTCGACGCGGTTAGCTCCCCGCTTTTCAGCGGTTAATGCATCTTCCAGCGTTTCAACACAGACTTCTAAAATCAGATTTTTTGTTGCCATTATTGATTGATCTCTTACATGAATTCATTTTTGAAGACCGATTCTGTTTCGTCCGAAATGGGATTCGAGTTTTGTTCTGCAATATTTCGCGGACGGTAGCCAAGTTATGCAAATGTGTTTCTACAAATATTTTGCACCTCTGGTGCTACTCAAAGCACTGATGCAATGTTTCCTCTTTTCTAATCACTTCATTCAAATGACTTCTTTGACTGAACTATTGCATCAAAATAGCAAATCCTTCCTGAAAGAGTGTTTCATTTCTAATTCAAGCAATGCCTTTTTACGCCAAATTCCGCCAGCATAACCGGTGAGTTTGTTCCCGGTGCCGATTACCCTGTGGCAAGGAATTACAATTGCAATTGGATTTCGCCCATTCGCCGTCCCAACGGCTCGTACAGCTTTGGCATCGCCCAGCCTGACAGCCAATTCCATATATGTAATTGTCTCGCCATAAGGAATTTTAATCAGCTCTGCCCAAATCCTTTGCTGAAATGCTGTTCCTTCAGGATTTAAAGGAAGATCAAACGAAATTAATTTTCCTGAGAAATAATCTTCGAGCTGTTCCTGACAGGATTTCAGGACAACACAGGAGTTTAGTGTTTCAGCGTTTATTTCAGAAAACGAAATTTCAGTAACCGCTTGGCCATCCGACTTTAAAATCAGTATGCCCAGCGGACTTTCGAAACTTGATTGATGTTCCATGCCTCAAAAATAAGAAAGTCCGGCATTCACCGGACTTGTTCGTTCAAAATCTTTCTCTTGCAGTATATTGTGTATGTAAAAGATGATGCGACTTTTCGCCTCCCGGGGTATCCAGAAAATCCTTGTAAATTTTTATGATTTCCGGATTTTGATGCGATTTACGAAGGGGCATTCCGGCATCTTCGGCATATATGGCTTCGGCACGCTTTCTCCGTATTTCGGGACTGGTTGGAATTGGTTGGCCGCCACCACCTAAACAGCCACCAGGACAAGCCATGATCTCGACAAAATGATAATTAGCTGTTCCTGTACGGATCGAATCCATTACTTTTTTAGCGTTTACCAAACCGTGAGCTACGGCACATTTCAATTCAACTCCTTCCAGAAAGGCCCATTCATCCAACGGATTTTCAATGATAACAGAAGCCTCCTTCACTCCTTCCATACCGCGGACAGGAGTAATGTTAAGGTTTTCAAAAGGAACATCACGCCCGGTGACCAATTCGTAAACGGTTCGCAGGGCAGCTTCCATGACTCCACCCGTGGCGCCAAAAATCACACCGGCTCCGGTTGATTCGCCCATAATCCGGTCGAAATGTGCATCTTCCATTTTCAAAAAATCGATTCCAGCCTGTTTGATCATGATAGCCAATTCCCTGGTAGTAAGTACATAATCAACATCGCGGTAGCCGCTGTCGTGCATTTCGGGCCGGTTGGCTTCATACTTCTTGGCCGTACATGGCATAACCGATACGGAAACTATCGTTTTAGGATCGAGGTTTCGGGCTTTGGCATAATACGTTTTTGCCAGCGCCCCAAACATTTGTTGCGGCGACTTGCAGGTCGAAAGGTGATCGAGGTAATCGGGAAATATGTGTTCAATGTACTTGATCCAACCTGGAGAACATGATGTTGCCATAGGCAGTTTCACGTCCGGGTTATGATCTGCCAAGACCGCTTTCAGCCGCATCAGCAATTCAGTTCCTTCTTCCATGATGGTCAGGTCGGCAGTAAAATCAGTGTCCATCACAGCATCGAAACCCAATCGTTTTAAGGCGGCCACCATTTTACCGGTTACCCTGCTGCCAGGCTTAATACCAAATTCTTCTCCAAGGCCAATCCTCACGGCAGGGGCAGTCTGCACAACCACATGCCTGGTTTTGTCTGAAATAGCATTCCACACTTTTTCGATGTAATTTTTTTCGACCAGCGCCCCGGTCGGACAGTGAATTACGCATTGTCCGCAAGTGGAGCAAACCACATCGTTCATGGATTTCTCAAAAAAGGTGGTAATTTTCATTTGATCGCCTTTGTAAGCCACTGTCAATGCATTAATCCCCTGCAATTCGACACATGTCCGGACACATCGCTGGCAACGGATACATTTGCTGTCGTCTTTGACGATAGATGGCGATAATTTATCAATACTGTAGTTTTTATACGGAACAAGCCGGATAAAATCCTGCTTGACAATTTTATAATCCGAAGCCAGTTTCTGTAATTCGCAACTCCCGTTTTTGTAACAACTGGTGCAGTCGGCATTGTGTTCCGACAGCAAAAGTTCAATGATATGTTTTCGCGATTTAAGTACATTCAGCGAATTGGTATAGATTTCCATCTCTTCCTCGCATGGAGTGGCGCAGGCGGCTGCCAATCGTTTCTGGCCGGCAATTTCAACCACACAAACCCGGCAGTTTCCTGCAATACAAAGATCTTTGTGATAGCACAGGGTAGGAATTATGACCCCTACCTGACGGGCAGCATCAAGGATAGTTGTTCCCTGTTCTATTTCAACAGAAATCCCGTTGATAAATATTTTGATTTTTTTAGCCATGATAGGTACGGTTTTACAGAATTAGTAAATCATTTCTTCCCTGAAGTTTTCAACAATCGATGAAAACGAGTTGGCCACTGATTGTCCCAAACCACATTTGGCAGTTAATTTCATGGTTTCGGTCAGACGCAGCAATTTATCCAGGTATTGCGCTTTCTTTTCGCCCCGCTTCACTGCTTTGATGCCTTTCAGCAATTGCTGACAACCGACACGACAGGGCGTACATTGCCCGCACGATTCTTCGCGGAAGAATTCCAGGTAATTGTCAAGTACGTTAAACATGGAACGTGAACTATTGAACAGCATCATGGAACCTCCTGTTGGCAGGGAAATTCCGACTAATTTACCCTCATAGCCAATCGCCGTTTCCTGAAACCTTTTCCTCGGCACCAGAAAACCGGAAGCGCCACCAACCTGGACGGCCTTGGTGTCGCCATCGCCAAACTCTTCCACAAAATCGGCCAGGCTCATCCCCAGTTCAAGCTCATAAATTCCAGGTTTTGGCGTATCACCTGAAACCGAAAACAGTTTTGACCCGCGCGAATACTGAACGCCTAAATCATAAAAGCGCTTGGCCCCGTATTTAAAGATGGTGTAAGTATGAGCAAGTGTTTCCACATTGTTTATCACGGTTGGCTTGCCCATGTAACCTACATCTGAAGGGAACGGAGGTTTATTCCGGGGCTCACCGCGTTTGCCTTCCATCGATTCGAACAGGGCCGTTTCCTCGCCACAGATGTATGCTCCGCTGCCGATGAAAATCCTTATTTTAAAATCAAGATTAATCTCATTGCAATAGTATTCGAACTCGCTGATTGCCTTGTTCAACTCCGGAAGTAAAAAGAAGTATTCGCCACGAAGGTAAATGTAGCCTTCTTTTGCCCCTATCACATATCCGCAAACAGCCATTGCTGTCAGTACTTTAAAAGGTACCATCGAAAGGATTTCGCGATCTTTGAAAGTTCCGGGTTCACCTTCATCGGCATTGCAAATTACATATTTGGTGGAGTCGGCAACTTCTGCTGTTAGTTTCCATTTCAGACCAGTAGGAAATCCGGCCCCACCCCTCCCTTTCAATTCTGAACTGATTAGTTCATTGATCAGTTCCTGTGGAGACCGGCTGATGCTTTTACTCAACACTTCTTCCCAATCATTTTCATTTTTAAAAATGAAATCGACTCTTTTTAGCTGATAACTGGCTCGCATAATTCCCTCCTTTTTATTTCTTTTTCAGGTATGCACTTAAAATTTCGCGGACTTTTTCAGCAGTCAGATCGGTATAAACTTCATTGTTGATCAGCATGGCCGGAGCCTTGTGGCAAAAACCCAGGCAATTGGACTGGAGCAGCGAAAAATTTCCATCGGGAGTGGTTCCTCCGACATTGATTTTCAACATATCTTCAATAGCAAGCAAAATTTGATTTTTGCCTTTCATGGAACAGGTAATGGTTTTGCAGATACGGATGATGTATTTGCCCATTTTTTTGTATTCCAGAAAAGAATAAAAAGTTGCCGTACCGAATACTTCAGAAGCTGGAAGGTCAAGTTCGCGCGCTATTTCGATCATCGAATATTCAGACAAGTATTTTTCCTGCTCAACAACTCCCTGAAGGATCGGAAGTAGGTTGTGCCTGTCACGACCATGTTGATCGGCCAGGTTTTTGATTAGTTCGGAAACAGGATACATAATAAAGAGTGTTTAAAGATTTAAAAATAAACTGCCCCAAAGAAGTCGCAGGGGGCATTTCATTTTCCATAAAAATAGGGAAGTTGAAAGACATAAACTATGGTTATAGCGCAGAAAAATGCAGGAAACACCTGTTATTCGACATGTTTAGTGGATTGAAAAACAAAGTGATGAGAAATGAGAATTGAAGCAAAAACCAAAACTGACAACCTTTTATTTCTTCAATATCTTCAGGAGTAAATTAAAGGCAGGTTCGGCCATTTCTCCATGATTAAATCCACCCAGTTCATACAGAAAGGTTTGTTTGTTGCCTGAAAGTTTCATCATTCGCCACATGTAGGCATTTTCTTCATAGCGGCCCAGCATTTCCAACTCGCGGTCGCCGGTAATTAAATACAGTGGAGGAGCATCGGCCCGAATATGAAAAAGTGGCGCAAACTCATCAACCACGGGCTGAGTATCTGGAATGCCACGTTCTTTTCGGATAATAAAATGGGTAATCATCTGCCCGCTGAACGGCACCAGTTTTTGGATTGAATTGGCATCAATTCCATAGGCTGCCAGATAATGTTTGTCGAGGCCAATCATGCAGGCGAGGTAGCCTCCAGCCGAATGACCTGAAACGATAATTTTCTTCGGATCGCCACCGTATTTACTGATATTTTTGAAAACCCAGGCGATAGCAGCAGCGGCATCATCAATAAATGCGGGGCTTTTTACTTTCGGGCTCAACCGGTAATTCACAGCCACAACCGCCAGTTTTCGATTTTTCAATCGCTCCGGAATTGATTTTTCTCCGGCAGTCAAACCACCACCATGAAACCAAACGACTGTTGTAAAATTATCCTCATTCTCAGGAAAATAAATATCCAGTTTACACCGATCCCTCATATATTCGTCGAGGTTTTCGCCAGAACGATACGAGATATTTAGCTCTGTTTTATATGTGGTAGTTCCTGTTTCAGGTTGTGAAAAAACAAGGAGCACAGAAAAAAGAAAAAAGAAAAGAGGAACGAGTTTCATTGTTGGAGTTACCTTATTTTGTTTGTTCTTCAATAGTCATACATGAATTCCTTCCAGGATTGCCCTTTGAAAAATAGGTTGTTTTCCTCTTAGCGTACCTACCTCTGAAACTGATAGAATATGTGAATCAATTAGAATATCACTTTGAAGTTCAATATCATAGCAAATCTCTGAGATTTTACGTTTTTGATTCCAATCAGGTTCTTGTTTGAGAATAATCAGTACATCAAAATCAGAAAACTCGTCTGCTATTTCGGTTGACCGGGAGCCAAAAAGAATTACTTCCAGAACTAAATCTCCCAGTACATCCTGAAGTTCATCTTTCAGTTTTTTTATTATCTGAATATCTTTAACCACGTATTTCAACTTAAAAAATTGGAAAAGTTACTTTCAAATATAGGAAATTTTTAAGTGAATTTGCTTTTCAGGTTCTCTCATCCTTTAAGTCCAGTAAGCGGGTGATTTCGAGTCACCCGCTCACTAATCCTTACATTATGCACTCTTTACTTCCGAAGCGCCGACTTCCTTGTATTCGGCAATGATCGTTTTTACCATTTGTGGCGAGACACGGCCAAAAACTTTTTCGCCAACCAACACCACGGGCGCCAACCCACAGGCGCCTACGCAGCGCAGGCAGTTGAGCGAGAATTTCCCGTCGGGCGTTGACTGCCCGACTTCAACTTTCAGTTGTCGCTTAAACTCGGACAGCACTTGTTCTGCCCCACGTACGTAACAAGCGGTTCCCATGCAAATTGAAATCGGGTGTTCGCCCATGGGGATCATGGTAAAAAAGGAGTAAAAAGTTACGACTCCGTAAACCTTGGCCACTGAGATATTCAGTTCTTTGGCAATCACTTCCTGAACTTCGGCAGGTAAATAGCCCAACTTTCCCTGAACCTGGTGCAACACATTGATCAGTTCGCTTCCCTGGTTCCCAAAATCGGAACAGATTGTTTTAATCAGTCCGATGGCTTTTTCTGAAAGTTTTATTCCTGGCATTGCTATAAAGTTGATTCGTTAATAATTTTAGTTAATGCTTGTCATTCAATGACCACAAATGACGCGAAGCTAATGACCACCAATGACTTCCCTAGCTCCGGTCAAAATATTTGGTGTGCAGCAGATGGTGCGACTTTTCGCTTAACGGCGCTCCCAAAAATTCTTCGTAAAGCTTGGTGATGTATGGATTTTCGTGCGATTTACGGATGGTTTTATTCTGATCTTCCGAATAAATGGCCCGTTGGCGTTTTTTCAGGATTTCAGAGTCGCCATGATGATAGGGCTGTCCGCCACCGCCAATGCAACCTCCAGGGCACGACATGATTTCAATGGCATGAAATTCACTGGTCCCGGCCTGAATTTCTTCAAGTAACTTACGCGCATTACCTAATCCATGAGCAATTCCGATGTTGATCGGCGTTCCGTTGAAATCGATGGTCGCTTTGCGCAATCCATCCATTCCGCGTAATTCTTCGAAGTCGAGCCGTGGCAATTGTTTTCCGGTAAATATTTCGTAAGCTGTACGTACTGCTGCCTCAATCACACCGCCGGTAGTTCCAAAGATGACCCCCGCTCCTGTGGACTCACCCATTGGGGCATCAAAGTCTTCATTCTGCAACGATTTAAAATCAATGTTAGATAGATTGATCAAATGCGCCAGTTCGCGCGTACTCAGCGCAAAGTCAACGTCAGGATTTCCATTTACCGAAAACTCCGGACGGCTGCTTTCGTATTTTTTGGCCAAACATGGCATGATGGATACCACTACTAAATTCTCGCGTTTCACGCCGATTTTATCGGCAAAATAAGTTTTGGCAATCGAACCAAACATTTGCTGGGGCGAACGGGCAGTAGATGGAATATCCTTCAATTCAGGAAAATGATGTTCGAAAAATTTCACCCAGGCCGGACAGCAGGAAGTAAGGATCGGAAGTTTCACCTGCTGGTCGCCTGCCATGAATGCCGACAAACGGTTCAATAATTCGGTTCCCTCTTCCAGAATGGTAAGGTCGGCCGCAAAATCGGTATCAAAGACATAGTCAAAGCCCAAACGGCGTAAGGCAGCGACCATTTTCCCGGTTACCAAAGTTCCGGCAGGCATACCGAATTCCTCGCCTAAAGCAGCGCGTACAGCCGGAGCTGTTTGTACAATTACCGTTTTTGATGGATCAGAAAGCGCCCGGATAACAGCTCCGGTTTCGTCAACTTCGGTTAGGGCGCCGGTCGGGCAAACAGCCACACACTGGCCACAATAGGTGCAAACCGAATGATCGAGGTTCATTTCGAAAGCAGGTGAAACCACAGCCTGGAATCCGCGGTTGACGGCTGAAAGGACACCAATGGTCTGCACATCGTTGCACATGGTTTCGCAACGGCGGCACATGATGCACTTGTTAATTTCGCGGATGATGGCCGGTGAAGTATCTTCCCGGTACACCGAATGTTCTCCCTGGTAATGAATCTTCCGGATTCCGAGGTGATTGGCCATGTTCTGCAGGTCGCAGTTGCCCGATTTGGCACAAATCAGGCATTCAGCCGGATGGTCCGACAAAATGAGTTCAACAACAGTGCGGCGTGCATTCACTACCCTGATCGTATGCGTGCTGATTTCCATTCCTTCGCTGGCTTCGGTGCAGCAGGCAGGCGCCAGGTTTCTCCGGCCCTTTACTTCAACCACGCAAACCCGGCATCCTCCCGGTTTATTTTCAATGTTCATGTCATCGAGCTTCATGTAGCAGAGAGTTGGAATATCAATCCCGATGCCCGATGCAGCTTCTAAAACCGTTGAGCCTTTGCGGACAACTACCGGTTTGTGATCTATGATGAGATTTACCATTTCCATAACTTGTATTTTTTATGCGATTAATACTGCGTCAAACTTGCACTTCTCGAAACATACCCCACATTTGATGCACAACGACTGGACGATGTAATGCAAGCCCCGTTTTTCTCCTGAAATAGCGCCGACAGGGCAATTTCGGAAACAGAGTGTGCAACCGGTGCATTTATCCGCATCAATGGTATAGTTTACCAATGCCTTACATTGACCTGCCGGACATGTTGATGAGTTTACATGGGCCAGATACTCGTCATAAAAGTTGTCGAGTGTCGAAAGGACTGGGTTTGGTGAAGTTTGTCCCAGGCCACAGAGTGAAGTATCTTTAATCACATTACTGAGCATTCGCAACCTGTTCAGGTCCTCCAATTCGCCTTTGCCGTCAGTAATTTTCTCCAGAATTTCGTAGAGCCGTTTATTGCCGATCCGGCAGGGAGTACATTTTCCACACGATTCTTCCAAAGTAAATTCGAGATAGAATTTGGCGATGGCTACCATACAACTCGAATCATCAAGTACAATCATTCCGCCGGAACCCATCATAGAACCTGCGGCCACCAGGTTATCGTAGTCTATCGGGGTATCGAGAAATGATTTAGTGAGGCAACCTCCTGAAGGGCCACCGGTTTGGACTGCCTTGAATTCGCGGCCATCTTTGATGCCCCCGCCAATATCGTATATGATTTCGCGAAGGGTGATTCCCATCGGAACTTCGATCAGGCCAACATTATTGATATTTCCGGCAAGGGCAAACACTTTGGTGCCTTTTGACTTTTCAGTGCCGATTGAAGCGAACCACTCTGCTCCTTTGTTGATGATGACCGGGATATTGGCAAATGTTTCCACGTTGTTCACATTGGTTGGTTTGCCGTTGTATCCCTTTTCAGCCGGAAAAGGAGGTTTGACGGTTGGTTCGCCGCGCTGGCCTTCCATTGAATGAATCAGGGCAGTTTCTTCGCCGCAAACAAAAGCTCCGGCACCATAGCGGATTTCAATGTCAAAATTAAATCCGGTCCCCAGGATATCATTTCCCAGCAACCCATATTCGCGGGCCTGGCCGATGGCAATCTTCAGGCGCTCGATAGCCAGTGGATATTCGGCCCGGATGTAAACCAAACCTTTGTCGGCGCCGATGCAAAATCCGCAAATAGCCATTGCTTCGAGTACCGAATGCGGGTCGCCTTCCAGAATTGAACGATCCATGAACGCCCCCGGATCACCTTCGTCGGCATTGCAAACGACGTATTTTTGATCGCTGAATGATTTTCGCGTCAGTTCCCATTTCAGTCCGGTTGGAAAGCCACCGCCACCGCGTCCACGGAGACCTGAATCTTTGACCATCCGGATCACTTCAGCAGGAGATTTTTCACTCAGGCAGGTTCCAAGCGCAGAATAGCCATGGCGGGCAATGTATTCTTCAATGTTTTCAGGATTGATGAACCCACAGTTTCGAAGGGCAATGCGGATTTGTTTCTTATAAAAATCCATTCCTTTCGAGTCGCCAATCCGTTCGTTTGTTTCCGGATTTAAATACAGTAAACGCTCTAATTTTCTTCCTTTAATGATGTGCTCGTCCACAATTTCGGGTACATCTTCAGGAGTAACCCGTGTGTAAAATGTATTGTCGGGAAGGATTTTCACGATCGGGCCTTTTTCGCAAAACCCGAAACATCCGGTCAGGATGACCTGAATTTCGTCGGCCAGCCCATATTCGTTCAGTTTGTTTTTGAAATTTGTTTGGATCAGTTCGCTTTGTGAAGCCATACATCCGGTGCCACCGCACACAAGGATATGCATATTGTATTCGGCCATATTTTTCGTTTCGATGAATTAATTGTCAATTGATGAATAATTTGCCGGAATAATCCCATCAACCAGCTCGTTGAGTTTGATGTGCTTTTCGATGATTTCGAGGGCTTTGGTTCTGCTTACAAAACCATAAACCACCGGTTCTTTCCCCGGAATGGTTAGTTCGATGGTTGGTTCGGCATAGCAATACCCCATACATCCGGTTTGGGTAACCAGGGCGTCAATTCCCTGGTGATCCAGTTCTTCAATCAAATAGGTCATGGTTTCTTTTGCTCCTGAAGCAATACCGCAGGTAGCCATGGAGACTTTGATTTGAACCAGGCTTTCAGGAATATCACCCTTTTCTCTTAATTTTATTTTTGACTGTACTTCGGACTGTAGTTTTTTTAAGTCAGCCAGGGTTTTAATTTTGTTCATAGTTGTGTGGTTATGGATGCTTTTTATGATATTAATCATTATTGGCTAAAGATCAGTACTTTAAACTGTTTTTTTTCTAAGTTTTATCATCATTCACTAATTTGGATCAATTCTAAATTCTCTTTAAGCATTTCCTTCAGAAAAGACCGCACATCGGGATTGTTAAGTGGGACATTATCAAGTGTTTGTCTGATTTTTCTTGTATCAAGTTCAAACTCTCCGGACAGAGTTTGATGTTTAAAGACATAGTCTGCCTCACCTGTAGAGCATAACAGGATGAAAAGTGTACCAACCAGATCGCCCATAATTGGCCGGTCGAGGTGGTTCAGACCAAAAACTGCTGTTACGCGCGTTCCTTTTCCCCATTCAGAAACTATCTCAAATGATCCTTCTGTCATCTCTGCATTCTGCTTGAAAAGCGACAACCCAAGTCCAACTTTTCGGGTGGCGCGCGAGGTGTAAAACGGATCGATGGCGCGCTCCAGTTGCTCCTTACTCATGCCTATACCATCGTCAGTTATGGTAATAATCAGTTGATTCTCATTGGTCCGTTCCATTATTTCAATCCCAATAAGCTTTGCTTTAGCCCGAATCGAGTTCTGGACAATATCGAGTATATGTAGGGAAAGTTCTTTCATACGAAGAAGCCTCCCCTAACCCCTCCACAGGAGGAGAATTGATGTCGGTATTCGACAATATTTATCTTGAATTTAAGACTCATTTACTGAATTTTATTCAATGACATTTCTTTCAGAATTTTAATTACCTGACTCCCTTCTCTTGTGGAGAAGGGTTGGGGATGAGGCTTCTTCTTCCATCCTCATTATACATTGCCTTTCTCAATTCTCCAAAAGTCGGGCTTTCTATTTCAAATAGGGTAAACGTTTTTCCCAGATCTCCCGGATAATGTGCATCCGAAAATTTAACCAATGTAATTTCGGGACTGATCCTGTAATTTTCACGAATTGTTTTCTCCTGGGCCAATTTCGAAATCTGAAGAGCATCAACCTTCAATTCAGGAGGAATAAAACCCAGTTGACTGAAGATGCTGTTTCGGGACCGGTCGATATGTGCCGGAATAAAAATTCCGGAGAGTTCGTGTACTTTCTGCTCAACCTCTTCAATACTTACATCTAATGACGCGCCCAAATAATTAACCTGCTCTTCCAGAATATTCCCGTTTTCATCAACCAAAACCTGATAGCCAAATAAATCAGGATTATTCAGGATAACTGTCAGATGTTGGTCCAGAAAATTCTGAAAAACTGCCAAAGCATCAAAATCACTGAATAGTGCGAGACTGTGTACTTCTTCGCGGGATGTGATTTCGCAACCCGGAATGACTGCCAAACCCGACTTTTGCCCTAATTTCCAAACCATTTCGCACTGTTTGGTGCTGTTATGATCGGTTATCCCGATAATTTCCAATCCTTGGCGGCGAGCCAGGGATACAATACGCGCAGGGCTCATTTCCAGATCACTACATGGCGACAAAACCGTGTGGATATGAAGATCAGTCCTGAACGATTTCATGGCTACGGATTTAAAATTTGGTAAATCTTTCCGGCTATTTCGAATGTAGAAAAGTTGGCTCCCAATAGTGGTATGTTTTCTTCGTTGGAGTGCCTGACTGTACTTTCCGGTGGTTCCAGGTTATTG
The DNA here is from genome assembly GCA_013824715.1 of Odoribacter sp. Lineage (GTDB taxonomy): Bacteria > Bacteroidota > Bacteroidia > Bacteroidales > Prolixibacteraceae > Aquipluma. Next base: position 103,925 of record PNOH01000007.1, read on the forward strand.
ACCAGAACCACAGCTACCAAATCTTTTAACGAAGCAATAGCCATTACATTCTGATGTACCTGAAGGGTTATCCAGACTTCACCCTCCCGGGCATTCCCCATCACATCACTTAGCAGGTCGGAAACATATCCGCCGGTAATTTCACGATCGAGACCTTTTCGGCCCGAATACACGGTTAATCCTAATTTTTCTACTAGTTCAGAAACCTTCATTTCGTCGTCCTCTTTTATTACAATCTGCTTTAAACCGATCGGTTCCCCATTTTTTTTGTACATTGAGGAACGCTTTTTTTGCTTTTATCTGTCCTTCATCTACCCACTTTTGCTGCAGGAAAATACAATCAGACATTTTAGCTTTGTTGTTTACCATATCTTCGGCCAACGCATGGCAATTGGGCGCGCCACAGGCCCCGCAATCGATGCCCGGCAGAAAACATACGATTCGTTGTGCACGGTCCATTTTTTCCATGGCTTTAATCCGGTCCTTCCCAAAAGTAAAGTGCGGTTTAGGATTAATGGGTTCCAGGATTAATTTCTGCTTCAATGCCTCTTGATCAACCCTGATAACTGCATCAGGAATATCTTTGGCACTGGGATATCGTGAAGCCCTCCTTTCAAGCCGTTCAACTGTCATAAACCTGTTCCCTGTGAGGAGTATTCCACCTGCACAACTCTGGTCGCATGCCCGTAATTCAAGAAAATCGATGCCATGAACCTGGTCGTTTTCCAATCGTTCGAGAAAACGGACTACATTATGGATCCCATCAATGGCCATACTTCTCGAACCAAAATGGCTCGATTCACCCCGTGGAAGGCACCAGAGTATTCCTTCCCTGGAGAGGTTTTCGCGCTGTTCCGAATTATCTGTTTCGTTCTTTTCCTGAATCACTTTCATCACCTCATTATACAGGTGGTTCATGTTAATGATGCCGTCAACAATCGATTCGCGCTCACCAACAGGACTTTTTACCGAAGCTATTTTTGCTATGCAGGGGGTGGCATAAAAAAGCCCGATTTCTTCTCTTAGGGCGCCCTCAAGCATCAGTTGTTCAATGGCGAAATGAGCTGCGAGGTTGTGAGGGGTTTTTCTCAGGATCAGGTTCTCTGTTAAGGAAGGGTACCGACCCTGAATGAGCCGGACAATAGCCGGACAATAAATAGAAATGACAGGTTTTGGTGTATCTTTATTTTCAATGATCCCGTTGATCGAATCGATTAAGACCTGCATGGGCTGTTCCACCTCAAAAATATGGGTAAACCCGACCTTTTTCAGCCCTTCATAAATCTGGTTTTCACTGTATTTTTCATGAAACTGCCCAATCATAACCGAAGGGAAAAGAATGACCCGATATTTGAAAGCCCTGATTTTCGTTAAATCATCCTGTTCGACATAAAATGCTTTTGATGGGCATGCACGGTGGCATTGACCGCAATCGACACAACGATCGTAATCTATTACTGCTAACCCATCAATAACGCGGATGGCTTCAGAAGGACACGATTTCATGCAATGTGTGCATCCGATACATTTCGTAGCATCGACGTTTAAAGCATGGTATGTGGGTTGTCCGCTCATGAAAAATAGTTAACCATTTTGACTTTTGTTCCTTTCCCTATTTCTGTTTCGATCAACAATTCATCGGTATTTTTTTTAATATTTGGCAATCCCATTCCTGCTCCAAATCCCATTTCACGAACTTTATCGCTTGCTGTGGAATAACCGGCCTGCATGGCCAAATCAATGTCAGGTATTCCGGGTCCTTCGTCATTCACCAGAACAGTAATTTTATTTTCATCAATTTCAACATCAACAACACCTTTCCAGGCATGGGCCACCACATTTACTTCGGCTTCGTATAGGGCAATTACAATATTTTTAATGGTTTTGCCTTCAATTCCCAATTGTTTCAACACCTTTTTCACCTCGCTCGATGGATGTCCGGCATGTGTAAAATCACCTCCCTGTATGTTATAGGTTAGTTTCAAAGAGCCTCCCCCCAATGGCCTCCCCCAAGCCCCCTCCTCAGGAGGGGGCTTAAAGAACCGGCGCCCGAATATTTTTTCGTTTCTTGTTTCTTATTTTTTATTCGATATTGAATATTCGACATTGGTTATTGGATATTTGTCCTTTGTTTTCACTCTAATAGATTGGTTTTAATCCTGCCTGAAACAACAGCCCACTTGATTTAAAAAGGGAATAAGGAGATTCGAGGATACACATCCCGTTTTCTTGTGCCAGTTCAAGCATCTGCTCCGTGGCTTTTTTGTTGCGTACAAACACAACAGCCCTAATATCGGCCATTTCGGCTGTGCGGATTGCCTGAAGGTTGACCAGTCCGGTTATGAGTACCAGGTTGTCGGTATCAAGCGTCAATACATCACTCATCAGGTCGGAGCTGTAACCCATTTCCACCTCATTATCCAATCTTTCAGCTCCGCATGATATTGTTGCATCTAAAATTGCGGCAATTTCTCTTAACTTCATTCCGGTTTATAAAGTAATTGCCGCAAATTTCCGAAAAAAATATCGATAAGTGATGAATTAAATCGGATTGACACCTTATTTAAAATGGTTATAGGTAAGGGATTTTAAGGCGATGAGTTTTCTGTAAAATTAGAAAGCGGGCCTCTGCCCGCTTTCCTTTTTCCACCCCAAATGCACAAAACTTGAGATTTCAAGTCCCGACATTCTATCTTTAGCTTAATAACGCTTTCACTTTATCCGAGATGTCCTTCCCGTCAGCCAGACCGGCCAGCTTTTTGGAAGCTACTCCCATTACTTTCCCCATTTCCCTGATGCCTGTTGCACCAACTTCTGCAATAATCGCCTCAATAGCTGAGGTCAAATCGGCATCCGACATTTTTACAGGAAGGTATGACTCAAAAACTTTTACCTGAAAAATTTCCTGTTCATAAAGATCATTCCGTCCCTGCTCTTTGTAAATAGAGGCCGAATCTGTTCCTTGTTTGGCCAATTTCTGTATAATCTTCAGGCATTCCTGATCGCTTAATTCGCCTGTTGCACCTACCGCTGATCTAGCTTCAATCATGACTTTCTTAATTCCGCGTAAGGCTTCGAGTTTTTCTTTCTCACGGGCTTTCATGGCAATTAATATGTCATTACTTATCAGTTCAAATAAACTCATTATTTTTGAATTAATCAACGTTATCGTGCAAATAAGAATTATTGTCCCGTAAAATTACATTATTATTTTCATCCGGCGAAATAGAAAAGCGGGAAAATTTCTCATTTACTTTTTTTTTAAACCCAAAGAAATTCGAATTCTTCCGGCGGTAGGCCGGAATATTCTCTAATTCATTCACAGTTTCTTCTGAGGTTTGGGTAAAATCAACAGGTTCAGTTTCTTGTCCACTTTTGTTTTTTTTCGAATGATTATTTCCGTAAAGTTCTTCAAACTCATCGTAGCCACTGGGATTGATTTCGAATTCAAAGGTTTTCTGTTTGGCATTTTTCGAACCGTACAATTCGGTTTCAATCGAAGATTTAGCTTCATTTTTGGCAAATGGCATACCAGTGGAAACATCATCATGAAGGGTGTGGTAGGTTTTTTCCTGAGTTTGGTTGATCACCATTTCAGGAATACTACTTGTGCTAAACCCGGTAGCGATGATGGTCACCGAAATTTTATCGCCCATGGCCTCGTCCACTCCATTTCCCCAAATCAGGTCAGCCGAATTGCCAGCCTTTTCCTGAACGTAATCGGTAATTTCTCCAATTTCGTCCATCGTAATTTCTTCAATCCCTGAAGTAATATTCAGGAGAATATTTCGGGCGCCCATGATGTCGTTGTTGTTCAGCAAAGGTGAATTTAAGGCCTGTTCAACCGCAACCAGGGCGCGGTTAACTCCTGAAGCAATCCCTGTTCCCATCAAGGCCACTCCACTGTTGCGCATTACGGTTTCCACATCGGCAAAATCAACATTGATGTAGCCCGGAACAGTAATAATTTCGGCGATACCTTTCGCTGCTGTGGTCAGGATGTTATCGGCTTTGGCAAATGCGTCAGATATTTTTGAATCGCCGTACATCTCGCGGATTCGCTCGTTATTAATAATCAGCAGGGAATCAACATGCGCTTCCATCGCTGCAATACCTTCAACAGCCTGTTTGATACGGCGCCGTCCTTCGTTGCGGAAGGGGATTGTTACGATACCGACAGTTAAAATTCCGAGTTCGCGGGCAGCCGCAGCAATTACCGGAGCGCCTCCGGTACCGGTACCACCACCCATTCCGGCGGTAATAAATACCATTTTAGTGTTGTTACGCAACACTTTTTTAACATCTTCTATGTTTTCGATAGCCGAATCGCGGCCTGTTTCCGGTTTGTTCCCTGCACCCCTGCCTTCGGTTAACGACGAACCCAACTGAACCTTGAAAGGAACCGGGCTATTGATTAAAGCCTGGGCATCGGTGTTGCAAACCATAAAATCCACATCACGAATTCCCTGATAGTACATATGATTCACTGCGTTTCCACCACCACCACCTACACCGATTACTTTGATGATTGAACCCGAATTTACGGTTAAATCAAAATTCATAATTTCGTTTGACATGATTATCTGTTTTTCGTGTAATTAATCAACTGTTTTTATTTTCTTCAGTCTGTTCTGACAGGCTGGAATCTTTTTCTTCAAATAATTTCGAAAACTGCCTGACAAACCAGCTATCAACATTTGTATTTTCAGGACTTGCCTTTACAGCTTGTTTTTTTACGGTCTTTTTCTGCCCCTTTGAAGAATGACTGACCATGTGGGTTTCCATAACCGGTTTTTTCAAAGGTTCATATTTTGTACCTGAAGACTCAGCCGAATATAAAGGTTCATCGTCATCCAGATTTATTTCAAAATCCAATTGTTCGGGTTCAAGTTTGACCACTTCTGCCGGTTTCTGGAACAAACGGTTCGGATTTACATCGAAGCCTGTGGCAATAATAGTCACACTAATCTGATTGCCCAGTTTAGGATCGCAGCCATTTCCCCAGATGATTGTTGCATCCTGGCCGGCTTCTTCCTGAAGGTAATCAATGATTTCGCCAATTTCGCCCATCGTTATTTCTTCCGTCCCTGAAATAATATTGAGCAGGATATCCTTTGTTCCGTGAATGCTGCTACTGTCGAGTAATGGTGATTCGAGCGCCAGGGTTACAGCTTTCATGGCGCGGTCGGGGCCTTCGGCATATCCGGTGCCCATGATAAAAACATTACTTCCGGCCATTACAGTGCTAACATCGGCAAAGTCAATGTTAATATTTCCGTGGAGTGTGATAATTTCGGCAACTCCTTTTACTGCAGTAGTAATAATGTTGTCAGCCTTTTTAAAAGCCTTTGATGCGGGGAGGGTTCCGTAGATTTTATGTAGTTTTTCGTTGCTGATGACCAGCATACTATCCACATGCTCTTTCAGCTTTTCTACCCCGTCAAGAGCCTGTTCAAATCTCCTTTTTCCTTCAGATTGAGATGGAAGAGTTACTACGGCAATGGTAAGTATATCCAGTTCGCGCGCCAGTTTGGCAATAACAGGAGCTGCACCGGTTCCGGTTCCACCTCCCATCCCCGCGGTGATAAACACCATTTTGGTGGTTCCTTCGAGCACATTGCGAATGTCGTCCAGATTTTCAATGGCAGCCTGCTCGCCTTGTTCGGGTGAGTTTCCAGCCCCCCTACCTTCAGTAAGCGTTACGCCCAACTGAATCCGGGTTGGTACCGGGTTATTTTGCATCGCCTGTGCATCGGTATTACAAACCATAAAATTTACACCTTCAATACCTTCTTCAAACATGTTTTTGACAGCATTGCACCCACCTCCACCAACTCCAATAACCTTGATAATGGAAGAATCAGGGTGTTCAAATCCGAAGTTAAGAATTTCATCGATCATAAGGCAGCAATGATTATATTTTGATTTAAGACCTTCTTTTATAATGAACCATAGGTTGATTGAAATATGGCCGGGTTCTAAAACTTATCAGGATCGGACATATCCGAATCGGCTGTATTTTCATCAAAGAAACTTATTACTGTTTGAACTATTTTTGTTTGAACTTTTGAAATAATACCCGGCCCGCCTGATTCTGCCTTCTTTTTTGACTTTCTCTGTTTTCCTTTCCAATTTCCACCATCGGCAACTGCCATAGTAAGCAATCCTAAAACAGTAGCAAACCGGGGATCGTAAACTTCTTTCCGGGGAACAAAGTTATTCAGGTTGGGTTTCCCGATCCGAACATCAAAACCAGTATGAAACTTGATCAGTTGCGAAAGGTTGGGCAGCAGCGAGGTGCCTCCGGTAATGACAATTCCGGCGCCCAACTTATCGGCATAACCCGATTTGCGGATCTGATAGAAAAAATGAACTACAATCTCTTCCATTCGGGCCTGAATGATATGGGCCAGACTTTTAAACGACATTTGCTTGGGTTCCCATCCATTCCGCTGTATGGTGACTACCTTGTTTTCAGGAGCAAAATCAGCAATGGCCTGACCGAACTGAAGCTTCATGGATTCAGCATCTTTGGCGGTTATCGAACAACCTTCCCTGATGTCTTTGGTAACTACATTTCCGCCAAAAGGGACCATTGACGTAAAGCACAAAACACCATCATAAAAGATAGAAATTTTTGTTGTCCCTCCACCAATATCAACAAGGGCCACTCCGGCTTCCTTCTCTTCCTCCAGCAAAACAACTTCAGACGAAGCTATCGGATCAAGAATAGCCTTTCTCACACGAATTGCACCGCCTTCGAAACACTTGGAAATGTTACGCTGATAAGAATCCGGAGCCACATGAATTTTATAGGTACCTTCCATTTTCTTGCCGACTGAACCAACTACTCCATGAGGAACCGGTTCATCATCTATGGTATATGATTCGTGATTAATGTGGTAAATGAACATGCCCTCATCCAGTTTTACACTTTTTGCCTGCTCCATCATTTGGGCTACCTCGCTTTCAGTAACAGGATCGTTACCGAGATTTTTTTGCTGCTTCGAGGTAAGGGTAATCAGGTGCTGGCCTGAAATATTCACAAATACATCAGTGATGTCGTGGCCGCAATCTCTTTCTGCCTGGCCCACGGCATTGCTGATAGCTGCAAATGTTTCTTCCACATTCACCACAACTCCCCGGTTAACACCCCGCGACGCACTATGTCCAAGCCCGATAATCTGGATTTTACCCTCATCATTCTTTTTTCCTGCAAGGGCTACAATTTTTGTTGATCCAATGTCAACTGCTGCAAAAATTTTCTCGTTCCTGTCCATAATCTACTTTTTTGTACAAACAACCTGGTTTCGATATTTCACGCTCATAATCTTATACCTGTTCCAACCCCTGTTTTTAAATCCCTGCTGGTAAACGGCTCTTAAATTCCTGAATTTTAATTCGTAATCTTCCGGGGTTCCAAATTCGATCAGGCAATCGCCAACTTGCGGCACCATGAGCAACTCACCATTTGCCTGAATGAAAACCTGCTCAATCTGAGCTCTCCAGAATTCATCTTTATTCACAAAATCCGTCATTTGTAAAAGACCTTTCCTGATTCTATCATCTGGAATAGTTCCGGTAGCAATCAAAATCCGTTCGATATATTTGGGCGATGTCGGAATGATAACTCCTTCCATGTCCAAATAATAATCAATGGTCGAGTTCTTAATTCTGAGAACCGGAGTACGCTGATCGACACTAATAATCAACTTCCCGGTAAACGACATTCCTTTCGACTCAACCTTTCTGAATATTTCAACATTATTCAGGGTTGTAAACGAACTTAATTTAGCTTCAAGCTTATTAATATTGATGGCTGACAGTTTGTGCCCGATTGTAGGTATGCCCGATTTTTCGATCATCCCGGCAATTTCGTCTTCGTCAATAAAACGTGGCGAGCTTGGATTTATTTTCACCTCAACCGACTGGCACCTCACGGCAATCCACTCGCTGTAGGCGTAATAAATGGTAAATCCGATTGCCCCAAAGAGACACAACCAGGCTAAAATGACTACTATTTTTTTAACGATTCTCATATTTCAACAATTGTTCTTTTACCGGTTCAACCAGGGTGTCTATATCGCCGGCGCCCATCATGATTACAATTCCAGGTTTAAATGTGCCTGCAAGCCCGATTAATTCAGATTTTGTGCACCGTATTTTGTTTTTATTCCTGATTTGCCTGAAAATCAATTCTGAAGTCACGCCTTCCATGGGCAGTTCGCGTGCCGGATAAATATCGAGCAAAACGATTTCATCGAGCAAATCGAGACTGTGAGCAAAACCTTCGGCAAAATCTTTCGTCCGGCTATAAAGGTGTGGCTGGAATACGCCTGTAATGGTCCGGTCCTGATAAATTTCACGAACCGATTGGATAGTTGCCCGAAGTTCTTCCGGATGATGTGCATAATCGTCAATCAGCACAAAAGTTCCGTTATTCAATTGAATATCAAAACGTCGTTTAACTCCGGAATAGGTTTCAAGGGCTATACGGATTTCTTCAGGAGAAACTCCTGAAAGCAAAGCCAATGCTGATGCTGCTACCGCATTTTCCACATTCAGCAGTCCAGGGTAATTCAAAACCAGTTTTTCAATGCGTGTTTCAGGGGTTTTCAGGTCGAACTGATAATATCCATCTTTGAGTTCAATGTTTTCGGCACAGAAATCGGCCTGTTCTGTAATTGAATATGTATATGAATTGTATTTTGCTTCGGTTTCAAATCCCACCGGAAGTCCTTTTTTCAGGACCAAAGAACCACCTTCTCTGATATTGCCGGCAAACAACTGAAAACTTTCGATCACTTTTTCGTGTGAGCCATAAATATCCAGATGGTCGGCATCCATCGAAGTGATCACAGCCAGTTCCGGTTTTATCTGCAGGAATGAACGATCGAATTCGTCGGCCTCGGCAACAATCCATTCGCTGCCGGTTGAATCGAGTAAAAGGTTAGTCTGGTAATTCTTGGAAATTCCGCCCAAAAAGGCAGCACACCCAAGCTCCGAAGTTTTCAGGATATGGGCAGTCATCGTAGAAACCGAAGTTTTTCCATGAGTTCCGGCAACAGCTATGGTGCGACCACTGTTGCAAATAATTCCAAGTACTTCTGCACGTTTATGAATGTTGAAACCGCGATCGATCAAGGCATTTAATTCCTGATGAGTGGACGGCACAGCGGGAGTATATACGACGAGTGAATTGGAAATATAAAACTTAGCCGGTAAAAGTGAAGGATCATCTTCATAATGCACTGAAATTCCTTCTTCTTCAAGCTGAAGTGTTAATTCAGTTTTTGTGCGGTCGTAACCTGAAACAGTGATTCCCTTGCTGGCAAAATAACGTGCCAGGGCGCTCATCCCTATTCCTCCGATTCCGAGAAAATAAACTTGTTTGATGTCAGAAAATTTCAGCATTCGTATATTATTACAATCATTTTATTCATTCAATAAGGCGATTTCCATTCCGTCCGAAAGAAGGCAAAAGCCTTGTTGAGCCTTATCCCACGGACGGTTTTCCTTGTTCCTAATTTCCCCACAGGGCGTTGCCCTGTGCTAGTATATGTCGCCCTTTCAGTGCTAAAAACTGTCCATGCACTTTTACTTTGGGCTTCTGACTTCGGTCTTCTGACTTTCAACTAACCCCAGTATCACATCCACAATATCTTTTGCTGCATTTGGCCTTCCCAGTTTCCGTATATTTTCTGAAAGGCTTTTCAAGTGGGATTTATCGTCCAGCAATTTAAAGGTCTCTATGAACAAATCGTCTTCCGAATCAGCATCATTTATCAACAAAGCAGCCTGATTATTAACCAGAGAAAGCGCATTTTTAGTCTGATGGTCTTCCGCTACATTGGGCGAAGGAACCAAAACCGATGGCTTACCAAGTAAACAAAGTTCAGAAATAGTTCCGGCGCCTGCCCTCGAAATAACCACATCAGCCGCAGCATAGGCCAGATCCATGCGTGCCACAAATTCCATTGGGTGAAGATTTTCAGGCATATTTTGCCGCAACCGCTCAACCAGTTCCTTATAATAATAACTACCAGTTTGCCAGAGAATCTGAACATCGGTTTTTCGGATCAATTCCAGGTTGGCCATCACACTTTCATTCAGGGTGCGTGCCCCAAGACTTCCACCAACAATTAATACGACCGGATTTTTTGCATCCAGCTTGAAATACTCCAATGCTTCGGTTTTGCTGAAAAAAGTTTCAATCAGGTTTTTGCGGACTGGATTACCGGTCATTACGATCTTTTTGGCAGGGAAATACCGATCCATGTTCAGGTACGCCACACATATCTTGTTCACTTTCGATGCCAGCAGTTTGTTGGTTATCCCGGCATACGAATTTTGTTCCTGAATTACGGTTGGCACTCCTTTACGAACAGCAGCTTTTAATACCGGACCACTGGCAAATCCCCCTACTCCAACGACTACATCAGGTTTAAAATCAGAAATTATTTTATTAGCCAATCGCATACTTTTGAATAACTTCAGGAAAAAAGTAAGCATTTTGAAAGAAGGTTTGCGGGGAAAGCCCATGACCGGTAAACCTATAATCTGGTAACCGGCTGCAGGAACGCGCTCCATTTCCATTTTACCCAAAGCGCCAACAAATAAAATGTCGGACTCCGGCAAACGAGACTTTAATTCGTTTGCAATTGAAATGGCCGGGAAAATATGTCCTCCGGTTCCTCCTCCACTCACTATGACTTTTAATTTTTCCATATTACATCGCCTGATCTTCGTTTGGTACATCAACTACAACCAATGGTTCTGCAGACGCTTTGTTCTTTTGATTATTTGCACTTACTGCCAGAATGATTCCGAACGATATTGCAGTAAATATCATTGACGACCCTCCCATACTTACCCAGGGCAGAGGCTGACCGGTAACCGGAACTGCACCAACCGAAACTGCCATATTAATAAAGGCCTGAAAAGTAAGCAGCAAAACCAGGCCAGTGACCATAAAAGCCGGGAAAGTCCGATCGCACCGTCGCACAATAATAACTCCCCTGAATAAAAGAATGAGGTAAAGCAAGGCTAAAAAAGCGCCTCCAATAAAACCGTATTCTTCAACAAAAATGGCATAGATAAAGTCGTTATAACCAGCCTCCATATAATTACTCACTTCGCTGTTTCCAGGCCCTTTACCAAGCATACCTCCTTCAAAAATAGCCAGTCGTGCATAATCGGCCTGGGTTGTTCCCTGAACAGCATTGTTGTCTCCTTTTACAAAATCATCAATTCGTCCTTTTACCGTATGCACACGCGCAAAACTATCGGGGAATAAATCGGCTGTAAAATAGATCAATGCAATCAAAACTATTCCTATCCCAATCAATGCTGAAATATATTTGATCGAAACACGGGCAACAAGCATGAGAACAATAATGGTAAAAAAGATCATGGCCGCAGTTGAGAAGTTACTCATGAAAACCAGGAAACAAACCATTGCCGATACTCCCGTAATCCAGTAAAAAGCAATTCTAAGTTCTTCTTCAGTTCGCTGGGCTTTCGAAAGTAATCGGGCCGCATAAATCACGAGTGAGATTTTTGCCAGCTCTGCCGGCTGGAAACTGAACCGGTATAAGCTAAGCGACCGCGAAGTTTCCTTGTCGATACTTCCGGTAAATTTGTACTGTATAAACGCCAGAACAAGGGCAACAACCGTGAGGACAATAAAAATGGGCGAGAGTTTAAAATAAGTGACAACTGGCACTACGTTCACAAGAAAAAGCATAACCAGAAATCCAAACGAAATGAAACCCACCTGACGAACCAGATAGTACAAGGTATTTCCATGAGCTTCGCGATAAGCCAGCTTACCGGTAGCGCTGTAAACGATTACCAATGAAAACAATGATAATAAGATCAGTACAACCCAAAGTGTACGGTCACCTTTAAATATTTTCGTCAGTCTTGCTGCCATATTACAATGCCCTTACTGCATGTTTAAACTGATGTCCACGATCTTCGTAATTCTCAAATAAATCGAAACTCGCACAAGCTGGCGAAAGCAATACGGTTTCACCTTTTTTTGCCAGATAATAAGCCGACCTGACCGCATCGTCCATTGATTGCGTTTCAACCATATCGATACCTAAATTCCGGAAAGCTTCCAATATTTTGGAATTATCCAGTCCGAGGCAAACAATCGCTTTTACCTTCGCTTTCACCAAATCGTACAATTCAGAATAGTCGTTTCCTTTGTCAATCCCTCCGACAATCCAGACCGTTTTCTGTGTCATAGTTTCAAGCGCGTACCAGGTCGAGTTAATGTTGGTCGCTTTTGAATCGTTGATAAACTCGATACCATGAACTTTCAAAAACCGTTCGAGCCGGTGTTCGACACCTTTAAAATCGGCCATGCTCTCGCGAATTTTTTCGTTCCTGATATTGACAACCATTCCTGAAATACCTGCAGCCATCGAGTTGTAGGTATTGTGACTTCCCTGTAATGCAATATCTAAAATTGACATAGTGAAAATATTTTGTTTCCAGTTAATAATCATTTTGTTTTCAATAATTCCGGCGCCTTCAGAAGGCGGTGCGCCCAATCCGAAAGGAATACATCTGGTTGCCAGCTTTCGCTTTGATATCTCGTAATTCAGCACCGGATCGTCAGTGCAATAAATGAATACATCGTCAGCAGTTTGGTTTTGAGTGATCCTGAACTTCGAATTGATGTAATTCTGCATATTATGATCATAGCGATCGAGATGATCAGGTGTAATATTCAGCAGGATAGCAATATCGGCTTTAAACTCATACATTCCATCGAGCTGGAAACTGCTCAACTCGATCACATAATAATCAAAATCATTTTCGGCCACCTGCCCGGCCAAGCTTTGTCCCACATTTCCGGCCAATCCCACATTTAAACCAGCCTTCTGAAACATGTGATAGATCAGCAGTGTTGTGGTGGTTTTACCGTTACTTCCGGTTACACAGACTTTTTTTGCTGAAGTATATCTTCCGGCGAACTCAATTTCTGAAATCACCGGAATGCCCTTTTCTTTCAGCAATACAATGATTGGGGCTTTATCCGGAATGCCCGGACTTTTCACAATCAAATCCGCATTGATTATTTTTTCTTCAGAATGCCTGCCTTCTTCAAAGTCGAACCCGCGTTGGGTCAGTTCCGTTTTGTACTTTTCTTTTATAGTACCCAGATCAGACACGAACACATCAAAACCCTGCTTGCGGGCCAGGATGGCTGCACCAACTCCGCTTTCTGCGGCTCCAAGTATGACGACTCTTTTATTCATAATCAGCCTCCCCCAAACCCCCTCCAAAAGATGGGGCTTAAAAACCGGGACTATTTAATATTTTGCCTTTTCAGGCGATTAATTTAAAAACCATTTTCCCCACCCTTCTTCCGAGGCTTTATTTTCCCCCGGGTTGAAACCCGGGGTTATTGATATTTCGCTCCCAAAGAGCGATAAGCAACTTTAAATCATCGCCCAAAGCCTTCCCCCGTTGGGGGAACAGGAAGGGGGCCTTACCGCATCTTCAGCGTTACAATAGTTAATACCGCAAGCATAATCCCGACAATCCAGAAGCGGGTCACAATTTTGGCTTCCGGAATTCCCTTCTTCTGAAAATGATGATGTATGGGGCTCATCAGGAAAATCCGACGGCCTTCGCCATATTTCCTTCTGGTATATTTAAAATACGACACCTGAATAACCACCGAAAGGTTTTCGATGACGAAAATCCCGCACAAAATCGGGATCAGGATTTCTTTCCGGATGATGATGGCAAAAACTGCCAGGATGCCTCCGAGGGCCAAACTTCCGGTATCGCCCATAAAAACCTGGGCCGGATATGAATTGTACCACAGAAATCCTACGGTTGCCCCGATAAATGCAGCTATAAACACCGTCAGTTCACCTAAATTCGGGATATACATGATATTCAGGTAATCGGCGTAAATGACATTACCGCTTACATACGCCAGAATACCCAAAGTTGCCCCGCTGATGGCCGAGGTTCCAGTCGCCAGTCCATCTATTCCATCGGTGAGGTTGGCGGCATTCGAAACAGCGGTTATTATCAGTATGATGGCCAGGGCATAAACAATCCAACGCCATGTTTTTGCACTTTTGCCCATAAAGGCCACCAACATTCCATAGTTAAATTCATGATTTTTTATGAAAGGAATGGTGGTCCTGGTTGATTTCACGGGTGTGGTCACATGCTGTAACCTTTTTTGACCGGTAACACTGTCAGTCACCATTTCTTTCACAAAGTATCCATTGGCATCAACAACCCGCTGGCGAACCACTACATCATCAGAAAAGTATAAAGTAGCAGCCACAATAATTCCCAGCGAAACCTGGCCTAAAATTTTGAATTTTCCGGCCAAACCTTTTTTGTCTTTTATAAATACCTTGATATAATCGTCAAGGAATCCAATCAGGCCCAACCAAATTGTGGTAATGAGCATTAGCAGAATGTAGATATTATCTAATCGGGCAAATAAAAGCGTTGGGATAATAATGGAAGCCAGGATAATGAGCCCACCCATGGTTGGAGTCCCCTTTTTCTGCATTTGCCCCTCAAGTCCAAGATCGCGAACATCTTCACCTATTTGTTTACTTTGCAAGAATCGTATCAGGCTTTTCCCAAACCCAATGGTAATCAGCAACGACAAAATGATTGCTGCTCCCGACCGGAAAGAGATATACTGAAACATTCCCAAGCCTGGAATATCCCAATCTTTTAAAAACTGATACAAATGGTAAAACATAACTTTGTATTTTAATTGTTTCCGAATATTTCGCTGATCACTTCTTTGTCGTCGAAATAATATTTCACCCCTTTAATCTCCTGATAATCTTCGTGCCCTTTCCCAGCAACCAGAATTATATCACCTGGTTTTGCCAGCATACAGGCAGTTTTAATGGCCTCGCGCCGGTTTACAATCGACAACACTTTGTATTTTTGATGCATTTCAATGCCAGCTTCCATGTCGGCAATGATCTGTTCAGGTTCTTCCGATCGCGGATTGTCTGAAGTTAAAATCACCTTATCACTTTGTTTCACTGCTTCACGGGCCATAACGGGTCGTTTAGTTTTGTCACGGTCGCCACCTGCACCAACAACGGTGATAATTTGCTCATTACCGGTTCGTATTTCAGCAATTCCTGACAGTACATTATGAATGGCGTCGGGCGTATGGGCATAATCAACCACGGCATATTTTCCTTCCGGGGAACGTAATATTTCGAAACGCCCTGAAACGGGACGCAATTCGCTCAAAATTCTCAGAATATCATTGCGATCAACTCCAAGCAAAATGGCAGCTCCCATAACTGCCATCAGGTTGCTGGCATTGAAAACTCCTGTAAAATGTGTCCAGACTTCCTGTCCATCAATATTCAGGAGCATTCCGTCGAAATGTTTTTCCAGAACCTTGCAGTGGAAATTGGCTAATGACCTCAATGAATAAGTTTGTTTGGCCGCCCGTGTATTCTGAAGCATCACCATTCCATTTTTATCATCGGCATTAGTGAGTGCAAAAGAAGCTTCCGGAAGTTCATCGAAGAATTTCTTTTTGGCCTTCAGATATTCAGCAAAAGTGAGGTGGTAATCCAAATGGTCGTGGGTCAGGTTGGTGAAAATGCCGCCATTGAACTCAATTCCGCTGATCCGGTCCTGATCAATGGCGTGTGAACTTACTTCCATAAAGCAATATTCACATCCGGATTCGACCATCCGGGCCATTAATTCCTGAATTTGCAGCGCATCAGGAGTAGTGTGGGTGGCCGGAAATTCATCGGTCCCAACGTAATATTTTATTGTCGAAATCAATCCAACCTTGTACCCAAGCAAGCTAAATGTTTTATACAGAAGTGATGCGATCGTGGTTTTACCGTTAGTTCCGGTTACTCCAACAACTTTCAGGTTTGCAGATGGAAAATTGTAAAAGGCTGCAGCAATCTTACCAAAATTCAATTGGGTATTTTCAATTTGAACCATCACAATTCCTGAAGGAAAATCTTCGGGAATATGCTCACATACGATGGCAATTGCGCCCAGTTCAATGGCTTTCGGAATATACTGATGCCCATCGGCATGCGATCCTTTAACAGCAAGGAATAAATCGCCGGCTTCCACCTTTCGCGAATCGAACTGAATCCTGCGAACCTTTACCGATAAATCGCCACGGGTTTCGAGAATATCAATGCCAGCCAAAAGCTCAATTAACGGTTTCATTGCTGCGATTTTTTTTGTATTTCAGTATTATTCTTTGTTTGATTATTTTTTTTCTCCAATGCTTTTTGCGCGGCTACTTTTGCCTTCCACTTATTAATAGCCTCCTGACTAGGTTTGGGTTTTTCTGCCGGGCTTAGACTGACCCTGGGTTTGGAAGGCGAATTCGGGTCTGTTTTTGGCACCTCGACAGTTGAACCCGTTTTGGTTTCCGGCCTGGGTTTTGGTTCGATGGGTACTGCCGATAAAACTGGTCCCTGAATCGAATCAGAGTTTAAAATGCTATCCTTTTTCAATAACTCCAGTTCATCAAAACCAAGTTCAAGGGTAATCAAATCTCCTTTTACGCCAAGTATCCCAGGTGTTGGCGATTGACGGAATACACGTCCGAAGCCATCAGTTTTTGTTTTATAACCTTCCTTTTCAAGAAGATAAACAGCATCGCCCGGACCCATCCCAATCACATCGGGAATCAAACCCGGAATATCGTTTACTCCACTGACATATACAGTCATGGAGTCGTAAGCAATGGCAACACGTTCAGCAGTCATATTTTGCGATTGGGTTTTGAATTTCAGATCCTGCGCAAAAAGCATGACATCTTCTTTTATTCCGGGTTTTACTGCTGGCACTTCGTTGTAAGGAGGAATGGAATCGGGCGCTGGTTCGAGATAAGAAGCATACACTTTATCAGCAATTCCCCGAAAAACAGGACCGGCAACAGAACCTCCGTAGAACTTCCCTTTCGGGCCAACAATGACCACGATTATGCTGAATTCAGGATTGTCGGCAGGGAAGTACCCACAAAACGATGCCTGATATTTTTTAGCGCCTCCAATCGTATAGCCTTTGTCTTCGTTTGCAATTACAGCAGTCCCGGTTTTCCCGGCAAGCTTATAGTAAGGATTCCTCAAAGCCCTGCCAGTTCCTTTTTCACAAACGGCTTTAAGTAAATCCTGCGCTTTTCCCAATGTTTCCTGAGAACAAATTGACGGATTGATCACTTCTGTTTTGAACTTACGGACAGGGATTCCATCTTGCCTGATTTCTTCAATAAATTTGGGTTTTACCATTGTCCCATTGTTGGCCACTGCATTGTAGAAAGTCAGCGTTTGAATAGGAGCCAGTTTTATTTCGTAACCGTGGGCAATCCAGGCCAACGATGGCCCCCACCAGCTTTGATCGGTCGGATATTTAATGTACGGTTCAGCTTCGCCTTTGAAGCCCAGTCCAAGTGGTTTATTAAGGCCCCAACTGTAAATACGGTCAATAAACTGGCTTTCTTTTCCTTCGAAATGTTTGGTAATAAACCTGGCCACACCGATATTTGACGACAGTTCAAATATTTTTTTAACGCTAATCAGACCGTGACCACCACGATCGTAATCGCTGTCCTTCATTTTTTGTCCCTTATATTCCCATAGGCCTCGTCCGGTATCAAACAATTCTGCTGTATCGCTGTAGCCTTCTTCCATACCAGCCATAAGCGACATTAGTTTGAAAGTTGATCCGGGCTCGCTGCATCCGGCATGGCCAAATGCGAAGTTGTAGGTTTCGCCATAGGTTCCGTCTTTTTTACGCCCAATGTTGGCAATAGCCTTTATATCGCCGGTTTTGACCTCCATCACAATGGCAGTTCCCCATTCAGCCTGACTGATTTCCATTTGTTTGCCCAAAGCAGTCTGGGCATAATCCTGAAGGTTTACATTGATGGTTGTAACGACATCTTTACCTTCCTGAGGTTCGACCAGCGGGGTGTTGATCCAGCTTCCGGAGAAATTGCGCTTGAGGGCTAATCCATTTACCCCGGCCAGGTAATTTTCGCATAGGCCTTCAACTCCGGTGTAGCCAACGTTTCCGTGAACACCGCCATAAACACCTTTGTTGAGCACACCAATGGTCCGACTTGCCAAATCACCATGAGGAAGTATTCTTTTATTCTCTGTAACAACAATCAATCCTGAACCAAAGTGGCTCCGTGAAC
This sequence comes from Odoribacter sp., assembly GCA_013824715.1. GTDB lineage: Bacteria > Bacteroidota > Bacteroidia > Bacteroidales > Prolixibacteraceae > Aquipluma. The sequence continues at coordinate 122,133 of PNOH01000007.1, forward strand.
TGTATTTTAACAATTTAAACTCCTGATACTTATTGTGGTCAATTTGCTTTTGATTGATCAAAAACCAGCTCTTTTGCCTGGCGTAAGCATCTTTCAACTTTATCTTGAAGCCGGTTTCAGAAAAACCGAAGAAACCGGCCATTTCTTTCGCAAATAAGTCAGCCTCTTTGTCAAATACCTTTTTTATTCCCGGAGACCTCATATCCAATCTCAACTCATAATATGGAACCGAGGTGGATAAAATACTGCCGTCATCGGCACAAATATTTCCTCGCTTGGCCCAAATATCTTCTGTATTACTTTTCAGGTCTTTGGCAGTTTGGCTCCATTTTTCTTTGTTCGTATTCTGAATGATGAGAATCCGGCTGATTATAACAATTCCGAACATGGCTATCGCGAAATAAACGATGCCAAATCGTAAGGTTATAGCTTTCCTGATTTCCATTATTTAGTCTCCAGTTTTTTAACTATTATTTTTTTTGCCGGCTCAATCGGTTCAATCAGATCAATATTGCGCTCAATCACCCTTTTCGCGACTTCCGACGGACGATTAATGTACATCAGTTCAGTTTCATGAATGACTGATTCAGCCTTATATTCTTTGAGCGAATCACGGACCATTTCCATTCGCCGGATGGTTTTTTCGGTCCAATACCGGTTGGTTATTAAACCGATGCCCAACAAAGCCAGAAATACCACAAAGGGTAACTGTTTAACGACCTGTTCACTGGCCAAAACAGTACCCCCGAGAATACTCTTAAAATTCTTCGTTGAGATTCGATTCTTTTTATTTTCTTTAATTTCTGTCATGCGTTTTTTTCAGCAATTCTTAGTTTGGCGCTGCGGGCCCTTGGATTCCGGTCAATTTCTTCTTCAGAAGGTACAATCACTTTGCGGTTTATAGCCGTCAGCGGAGACTCAACATTTCCAAAGAAATCCTTTTCCTGTTTTCCTGAAAGATCGCCCGACCGGATGAAATTCTTCACCATCCGGTCTTCGAGCGAATGATAGGTAATCACAACCAACCGTCCGCCTGGCTTTAGCAACTCAATGCTCTGTTCCAGAAAATCGTGCAAAACATCCATTTCATGGTTGGTTTCAATGCGCAAAGCCTGAAAAACTTTGGCCAGATATTTCGACTCCTGAAGCTTTGAAACACAAGGAGCAATTGCTACTTTAAACTGTTCGATCGTTTTTACCGGATTGGCATTTCGTGCCGAAACCAGTTGTATTGCCAACCGTCCTGCATTATCAATCTCGCCAAATTCGCGAAATACTGTGCGGAGCTGATCTTCGGAGTATGAATTCACAATATCGGCAGCGGTTTGAACTGAATCACGGTTCATTCTCATGTCCAGATCGCCATCGAAGCGAAAGGAGAACCCACGCCCGGCCACATCAAAATCGTGCGAAGAAACGCCCAGGTCGGCCAAAATACCGTCAACCTGTTCTACTTCGTAATACTTTAAAAAATTCCGGAGGTATTTAAAATTGTGGCGGATAAAGAAAAAACGTTCGTCGTGAATGATATTTGCCGCGGCATCTTCGTCCTGATCGAATGCAAAAAGGCGGCCTGTTTTTAAGCGGCTGAAAATTTCGCGAGAATGGCCTCCGCCACCAAAGGTAACGTCAACATAATCGCCATTTGCTTTAATTTCCAGTCCGTTGACACTTTCGTTCAGCAAAACAGGTACATGATATTCTCTTTCCACCTTTAATTTTCTTCATTACCACCTACAAGTCGATCAAATAAGCTCGCATAATCGTCCCACGATTGAGTGTATCTGCTGTATTCCACGGCATCCCATAACCTGATCCGGTTGCCCTGTCCGGTAAACATCGCCTCTTTTTTAATTCCAACTAATTCAAGAAAATTATTCGGGATGTTCATCCTGCAACTTTCAGGCACCTGAATAATCTTGAAATTGTTGTAGAAAATGTCGAGTATCCGGCTGTGCTGCCTGTTATCCCGATTAAGTTTTGATGTTACCTGAACAATGCGTTTTGCCCACTCATCCATCGTGTAAATATTCAGGCACTTCTCATGAGGATCCTTCTCGACAGCCAATTGGCCACCGGGAATACTGCCGCCCATATCGTTCTTATAATCGGCTGGCAGCACTACCCTTCCTTTTTCATCCAGGGTTGCTTCTTTTTTCGACGAGAAGTTCATTTTTTCAAGTGCCTAAAATACAATTGTAAAAGTAATAAAAATCAATAAAGTCAGCCATACTATTCCACATTCAGCCACTTTAAGTCACGCGAAGATATAACAAAAAATGTTAACAACCTGTTTGTAATCGGTGAATAATTATCAATTACAACAGATAACAATTTGAATATCTAAGATTTGAACATAACACAAATATTTAGAGCAATCGTTAATAAAACCTTGAATTATACCATCAATATCATTCCAAAACACAAGAAAGAGGAATTAACAGTTGGTATCTGACCAATAAAACCATAAATTCAAAAACGAAACCGCCGATAAAAAAAAGAAGGCCGAAGAGCCCTAACCGATTTATTTTATATTTTCGGCTTCAATTAAAACCGAGTATTGAGCACGATGAACCAAGAACCTTTCAAGCCAATCAACATCAGGGAAGTATTCCAGAAGAAGAATCCGAAACTTGCCGGAAAACTTCCGGGATTTGTTTACCGGTACATCAACCGTATCATGCATATTGACGAGGTTAATGAAATTCTGGCCAAACATGGCAATGAAAAAGGAATTGAGTTTGCCAACAGCATGGTTAAACATTTTAATGTACAGCAGACTTTAATTGGTGTTGAAAACATCCCCTCTACCGGAAGTTATATTTTTGTTTCAAATCACCCGCTGGGAGGCTTCGATTCGCTTTTAATCCTGTCCAATCTCGACCGGATTCTGGGCAATGTGGTCACTTTGGTTAACGATATTCTGATGAATATTCCGCAGTTGCATCCTATATTTGTTCCGCTGAATAAACATGGCAGCCACAGCAAGGAAGTGGCAAAAAAAATCCATGAAGTATATTCGTCTGACAAACAAATTTTAATATTTCCATCAGGATTTGCTTCACGCCGGATAAAAGGCCGGATTCAGGATTACGAATGGAAAAAACACTTTATTGTCAAGTCAATTGAGTACAAGCGCGATGTTATTCCCATACATGTAAGCGGGCGAAATTCATCGTTTTTTTACCGGCTAGCCAGTTTCCGAACTTTTTTCGGGATGAAATGGAACCTTGAAATGTTCTATCTGGCCGACGAAACGTTCGGCCATAAAAACCAGAAATTCACCATCACCTTCGGCAAACCTATCCCCTACACCCATTTCGACAAAAGCAAAACCCCCGACCAGTGGGCAGCAGAAGTGAGGGACTTAGTGTATAAATTACCCTTACAATCGTAACCCGAGATTAAATGACTGAAAAAACCAATTCTGATAGATTTTTTTTAGTTTTGTACCTCTATAAATCAGATATATTAGTATGAAGGATATTATTGCACCTGTGTCAAAAGCAGCCTTACTTGCTGAACTGACACAGGACAAATTAATGCGAAAGACCAATAAAGGCGATAACGAAATCTACATTATTACCCACCAGGACTCACCCAATGTAATGAGAGAAATAGGACGGGTAAGGGAAATTACTTTTCGTGATGCAGGAGGGGGAATGGGGGAGGAAGTTGATATTGATGAATATGACACCTGCGCTCAACCTTACAAACAGCTAATCGTCTGGGATCCGCAAGCTCTTGAAATTATTGGTGGTTACCGCTATATTTTATGCAGTAACCTTCCGGTTGACAAAAATGGGATCGTTCAGCTTGCAACAACGCATCTTTTCAACTTTTCCGAGAAATTCATCAGAGAATATCTGCCCTATACACTTGAATTAGGCCGTTCGTTTGTACAGCCACATTACCAGTCGAGCAAAGCAGGAGCCAAAGCATTGTTTGCCCTTGATAATTTATGGGATGGATTGGGAGCATTGATTGTTGATCATCCCGAAATTAAATATTTCTTTGGTAAGGTGACCATGTACACCCATTTTCACACCCATGCCCGCAACCTTATTCAATATTTCTTCCTGAAATACTTTAATGATCACGAAGACCTGGTAACTCCAATCAAACCGATAGATTTGGGTATTGATATGGAAGAAATGGAAAGAGTGTTCGATGGTGGATCGTACAGGGAAGACTATAAAATACTTTCTCAGAAAGTACGCGAATTTGGAGAAAACATTCCTCCATTAATCAATTCGTACATGAACCTGAGCCCATCTATGAAAACCTTCGGGACGGTTATCAACGATCATTTTGGAAATGTTGAAGAAACCGGGATCATCCTGACTATTTCTGACATCTACGAAGCAAAAAAAGACCGCCATATCGAAACCTATTTGCGAACCAAAGAAACAACAGACTGGCCTTTGCCAGAATAAATATCCCCATGTCATACTACCAAGAGCACGAAAAATTCCATGTAGCTGTTGATTCTATCATCTTTGGATATGACGAAGGTGGACGTGAGTTAAAAGTACTGCTCCTGAAACGGAATTTCGAACCTGCCAAAGGTGAATGGTCACTGATGGGCGGGTTTCTGAAAAATGATGAAGCTGTTGACGATGCCGCTAAACGAATACTACAACAGCTTACAGGACTTTCGGAGGTATATATGGAACAGCTTTATACCTTTGGCGAACTTGAACGTGATCCTGGTGCACGTATCATCTCGGTAGCCTATTTCGCCCTTATAAAAATCAATGCTTCCGATCTGGAACTGGTGAAAAATCATGGGGCTACCTGGATTCCGATCTCATCGCTGCCACAACTTATTTTTGATCATTCGGCCATGGTCAAACGGGCATTGAAAAAACTCCAGATCAGGGCAAGGACACAGCCAATCGGATTTGAACTGTTGCCTGATAAATTTACTATCCCGCAACTTCAGGGTTTATACGAAGCCATATACAATAAAACACTCGACAAACGAAACTTCAGGCGGAAACTCCTTTCAATGAACCTGCTTGAAAAACTGGAAGAAAAAGAAAAGGAATCATCGCGAAAAGGAGCATGGTATTACCGCTTTGATCAGAAAAAATATGACGATCTCCTGAACCGGGGTTTCAACTTCGAACTTTGAAATGACACAAGATATTTGGTTCTTCACAGAAATGCCTACCTACATAGTTGAAAAGGTAGATTTTAAGCAAATTACAGCAAAAGATTTATCAATCGTTTTCACAATGTGATTTCAAGCTAAAATAGCTTTATTCATAAAAACCTTATTTTTATTTAAACAACCTTAGTAGAAATCATAATCCACGTTGTTTTATAACCTTATTCGTCTATTTGTAAATCAAATAGATATAAAACAATTCATTTTGCGAAATCAGGTTTCTTTGAATTGAAAATGTCAAATATATTTATCTATAGTTTCCATTATAAAGAAACAGGTACGCATTATTGTGATGACCCAGATATTTCCGACATAAAAAGACCTGCTTTAGTTAACTAAAACAGGTATTTTTATTATAAGAATAAAAGGATTGCTAAATTAAAGCGTCTTGGCAACTTCTGTTAAAGTAAATGCTTCGATAAAGTCACCTTCTTTAACGTTATTGTAATTGTCTATATTCAATCCGCATTCGTAACCTTTAAGAACTTCTTTTACATCATCCTTGAATCGTTTAAGAGAGCCAAGTGTTCCGGTATAGATTACAATTCCATCGCGGATAACCCGAACTTTATCTTTACGGATAATCTTCCCATCGCGCACAATACAACCTGCAATTGTACCCACTTTGGTAATTTCGAAAGCTTCCATAACTTCGGCAGTCCCGGTAATTTCTTCCTTTATTTCAGGAGAGAGCATACCTTCCATTGCTGCCTTTATTTCGTTAATGGCATCATAAATGATTGAATATAAACGAATGTCGATCTGTTCTTTTTCGGCAATCTTTCGGGCATTGACGGATGGACGCACCTGGAACCCAACAATAATGGCATTCGAGGCCGTTGCGAGCATGATATCCGATTCGGAGATGGCACCCACCGCTTTGTGGATGACATTGACCTGAATTTCCTGGGTCGACAGCTTGATCAGTGAATCAGAAAGCGCTTCGATTGATCCGTCAACATCACCCTTCACAATCAGGTTCAATTCCTGGAAGTTTCCGATAGCGATACGTCGCCCGATTTCATCGAGTGTAATATGTTTTTGTGTGCGGAGACCCTGTTCGCGGGCTAATTGTTCACGCTTATTGGCAATGGTCCGGGCATCGCGTTCATTCTCCATCACGTTGAATTTGTCGCCTGCTTGAGGAGCGCCGTCCAAACCAAGAATAATAACCGGCTCGGCAGGGGCAGCGACAGTAACCTTTTGGTTCCGTTCGTTAAACATCGCCTTAATATGCCCGAAATACTGACCGGCCAACAATACATCGCCTGCACGTAATGATCCGTTCTGAACCAGGACCGTAGCTACATAACCGCGGCCCTTATCAAGTGTTGACTCAATAACAGTACCGGATGCCCGTTTATTTGGATTGCCTTTTAATTCGAGCATTTCGGCTTCGAGCAATATTTTTTCGAGCAGCAGGTCAACATTCAAACCGCTTTTGGCCGAAATGTCCTGGCTTTGGTATTTTCCGCCCCAATCTTCAACCAGGAAGTTCATGGCAGCCAATTTTTCTTTTATCTTTTCCGGATTTGCTCCGGCTTTATCAATTTTGTTGATGGCAAAGATGATGGGAACACCTGCTGCCTGGGCATGGTTAATTGCCTCCACCGTCTGGGGCATGATATTATCGTCGGCAGCTACAATAATAATTGCAATATCTGTAACCTGGGCGCCCCTGGCACGCATGGCCGTAAATGCTTCATGCCCGGGAGTATCCAAAAAGGTTATTTCCTTACCGTTTTTCAGTTTCACGTGGTAAGCTCCAATGTGCTGGGTAATACCTCCGGCTTCACCGGCAATTACGTTCGTGCTCCTGATATGGTCGAGTAATGAGGTTTTACCATGGTCAACATGCCCCATAACAGTAACAATTGGAGCTCTTGGCAATAACTGTTCGGGGGTGTCAGGTTCCTCTTCAATGGCAACCTGAATTTCGGCACTAACAAATTCAACTTTGTAACCAAATTCATCGGCCACAACAGCCATGGTTTCGGCATCGAGGCGCTGATTGATGGAAACAAACAAACCAAGACTCATACAAGTTGAAATCACGCTGGTCACTGAAGCGTCCATCATGGTTGCCAGTTCGTTTACCGATACAAATTCGGTTACTTTCAGGATATTCTTATCTTCAGTATCGCGTTCGGCCTGGGCAGCCATTCTATCGCTGGCAATCTGCCGTTTATCTTTGCGGTATTTCGACCCTTTTGATTTTGTTCCCTTCGTCGTTAAACGGGCCAGCGTATCTTTGATTTGTTTCTGAACATCCTCTTCGCTCACTTCTTTTTTAAGTAGCGGACGTTTTTTCAGGCTGGATTTTTCGCCTGCAGGCCTGGCCACATTTCCGGGATTCTTTGTAACAACCAGTTTTTTCCGTTCACCTGCCGGAACGGCAGGTCTCTCGGCAACATTTACACGTTGCTGATTTCCGGGAATATCTTTCGAAATACGTTTTCTCTTTTTCTTCCGATTCTGCTGCTGTGCAGATTCGCCCTGAGTTGCAGCCGGTTTCTTATCGCCCTGAAGTTCAATTTTTCCAACAACAGTAGGACCGTTTAGTTTCTCGACACGCGCTTTAATTACTGTTGGCCCGGTTTTCGCGGTTGTTACAGGTGAAACTTCAGGAGGAGCTTCATTCTCATTTGGTTTAAAGGTATCACGACGAACTTTCTCTCTATCTTTGCGCTCTTCTTCTTTTTGCTTTTTGCTTTTCTTTGCTGGTCTGGTTTTTTGATTCAGCAAATCAAGGTCAATTCTTCCAACCACCTTAACTTCTTCAACCTTAGGAACATTAGTGGTTAAAACGTCTGAACCATAACGATCTTCTTCAAAAATTTCACGCACAGGTTCTTCAGGTACTTCAGGAGCAACCTTAGCTGCAGGTTTTTCGTGTTTATGTTCTTTTACAGGTTTTGTTTCTTCAGTTATTTTGGGCTTTTCCGGAACAGGCTTTTCTTCGGTGACCGGTTTTGGGGGAACTGTTTTTGGCTTTTCTTCTTTTGCTGAAACCTCTTCCTTTTTTCTGACTGCACCATGATGGTCAAGGTCTATTTTTCCAACCACTTTAGGAGATTCTATTTCCTGACGGTTCGTGGTTATAATTTCTTCCCTGTGTTCGTGCCTGAAAGGTTTTGGTTCACTTTGCGGAATGTGTTCAATCCTTTTAGAGGTATGTCCTTTTATGATCACCTCGTCATCTTCATAGTCATCGTTGACATGTTTGTGACTTGAATCTTTTACATCGTCCAAGGAGACAGACTCCTGCACACTGCGGTGACTTTTCAGATTGATTTTTTCCGACTCTTTTTTCAGGCTGACATCGCTTTTATATTCTTTTTCAAGAAGATGAAACTGGTCGTCTGTAATCTTGTTGTTTGGATTTGTATCAATGACAAATCCTTTCTTGTGCAAAAATTCAACGATGGTAGAAATACCTACATTAAAATCCCGCGCTACTTTACTTAGTCGTTTTATACTGCCTATAACCATAAAATGCCAGAATTACTCAAATTCATTTCTCAGTATTCGAAGAACCTCATCGATAGTTTCCTCTTCGAGGTCGGTTCTTTTGATCAGCTCTGACCGGGTAAGGCTCAATACATTTTTAGCTGTATCGCAGCCAATTGACCTTAATTGGTCAATTACCCAGCTTTCAATTTCATCGGCAAATTCTTCCAGATTAACATCCTCGTCATCCTGAGCTACCTCGCGGTAAACATCAATTTCGTAGCCGGTAAGCTGACTGGCCAGTCTGATATTTAAACCGCCCTTACCGATTGCCATCGAAACTTCGTCAGGTTTCAGGTAAACATCGGCACGTTTGGTATCTTCATGCAATTTGATGGATGATACTTTGGCCGGATTTAATGCCCGCTGAATAAACAGTTGCATATTGGCCGAATAATTAATAACATCAATATTTTCGTTGCGTAATTCACGGACGATACCATGAATACGAGATCCTTTCATTCCAACACAAGCTCCAACCGGATCGATACGTTCATCATAAGACTCAACGGCCACTTTAGCCCTTTCGCCAGGAACCCTGACAATTTTTTTGATGGTTATTAATCCATCAAAAATTTCAGGAACTTCCAATTCGAATAATCGTTCAAGAAAAACAGGCGAAGTACGCGAAAGAATAATCAACGGATTATTGTTGCGCAATTCTACTTTGTAAACCACTGCACGAAGGTTATCCCCTTTTCTGAAATAATCGGAAGGAATCTGTTCTGTTCTTGGAAGAATAAGCTCATTTCCTTCATCGTCAAGGATCAGGATTTCTTTCTTCCAAACCTGATAAACTTCGCCGGCCACGATATCGCCAATTTTGGTCCGGTATTTATTAAAAATATGGTCTTTTTCAAGCTCCATAATGCGACTGGCAAGATTTTGACGCAAATTCAAAATAGCCCTTCGGCCAAATTGGGCCAGTTTCACCTCATCGGTTACTTCTTCACCAATTTCGTAATCTACATCAATTTTTTTGGCGTCGTTCAAGGTAATCTGCAGGTTCGGATCTTCAAAATCCTCGTCAGCTACTACGGTTCTGTTACGCCAAATCTCAAAGTCACCTTTATCGATATTAATGATCACATCGAAGTTTTCATCTGTGCCGTATGTTTTTTGAAGGACATTTTTAAATACATCTTCCAAAACGCTCATCATGGTAGCGCGGTCGATGCTTTTTAATTCCTTAAATTCGGCAAAGGTGTCGATAAGATTAAGAGTCTCCATCTCGTCCCGGTTTTAAAATTTGATTATTTTTTTTGCTTCTTTAATTTCTGAGTATTCAAAATGATGAACCTTTGATACCAGTTCCTTCTTTTTCGATCCTTCAATTTTTTCTTTCGTTGTAACTTCCAGATCAATCCCCTTGTTATCAACCAAGTTTAACAGTCCAATCATTTTATGCCCATTTGCCAGTAATACTTCAATTTCGGTCCCTTCATTTTTTTTATACTGACGAACAAGCCTGAAAGGTTCACTTAATCCGGCAGAAAATACAGATAATTCAAAATCTTCTTCTTCCCGGTCCAGACCATTTTCAACATGCCTGCTTATTTCAACAATCTGGTTAATCGAAATGCCACTATCGCTGTCAACCATAACATGGATCACATTGCTTGCCGAAACGGTAACATCTACCAGAAACTGGTCATCTGTCAGCTTTTCATTTACAAGCTTGGCTATTTTTTCTTTTCCGATCATATTTGTGTAATAAAATAGGGGACTCTTGATCCCCTACCTCTGGTTTTCCCAAATGCCGCGACAAAAATAGTAATTTTAATTAAATTGTCAAAATCAATTCTATAAGGTTTCATTCAATCGTTTCAAAATCATAACGAAGAAACAATTAAACATACTCATAAAACAAAACTTTTCTACTTTTGTCACGTTTGTACCAGCAAACAAAATATATTACTAAAGTGAAAACAAATAAGAATAAAATAATCAACGATCCGGTTTTTGGGTTCATCAACATACGGTCGGAGTTAGTTTTCGATTTAATTGAACACCCCTATTTTCAGCGACTTCGCCGAATCAAACAGTTGGGATTATCTTATCTCGTTTATCCCGGAGCCAATCACACCCGTTTTGAACATGCCCTGGGAGCGCTGCATCTGATGCGTTCCGCCATAGGAATCCTCCGCTTAAAAGGACTGGAAATTACCGACGAGGAAGCCGATGCAGTAACAATAGCCATTTTACTTCACGACATTGGTCATGGTCCGTTTTCTCATGCTCTTGAAAACACAGTGGTTCAGGGAATTCCGCATGAAAGAATTTCACTTCTCCTGATGGAAGAGCTGAACCGGCAGTTCGAAGGTAAACTTGGTTTAGCAATAAGCATCTTTACCGATCAATACGACCGGCATTTCCTTCACCAGCTTGTTTCCAGCCAGCTCGACATGGACCGGCTCGATTACCTGAGCCGGGACAGTTTCTTTTCAGGAGTTTCGGAAGGAGTAATAAGTTCTGAACGAATTATAAAAATGCTCCATGTTAAAAACGATGAGTTGGTGGTTGAATACAAGGGAATTTATTCTGTAGAGAATTTCCTGATTGCCCGACGGCTGATGTACTGGCAGGTTTATTTGCACAAGACCGTATTATCGGCCGAATACCTGCTCATTAATGTTCTTGCCCGTGCAAGGGAAATTGCAATGTCGGGTACAGAACTTTTTGCAACTCCCGTTCTGAAAGCTTTTTTATCAAACAACGTCACCTTAGACGATTTTGTATATAACCGTTTGGTTAATGACAGACCCGTATTGGATCTTTTTGCCAGCCTCGACGACAATGATATCATTGCTTCAATTAAAGAATGGCAAAACCATCCCGATTCAATATTATCATACCTTTCCCGCTGTATTATCAACCGCCGCTTATTCAAAATAAAGATTAGCAAAAAACCAATTTCCGAACATAAGATTGCCATTCTGAAGGAAAAAATATGCAGTCATTTTAATGTTTCCAATGAACAACTTCACTATTTCCTGATTTCTGACACCATCACAAACAGCGCGTACAATAAGGTTTCAAGCGATAAAATTAATGTTTTGTTCAAAAACAATAAGGTAAGCGACATTGCCGATGCTTCCGACATTAATCTTTCGGTTTTCTCAGAAACGGTGAGGAAATATTTTATCTGTTATCCGAAAGAATTGGACATTAAATAATTAAAATCTATTTTTGCACGGCATTATAAAAAGAAATATGGAATTTAAAGCTCAAAGTATTGCTGATTTTCTGGGAGGTACGGTTGAAGGAGATGCCGAAATATCGGTATCGAATGTGGCCAAAATTGAAGAAGGCAAACCAGGAACATTAGCTTTTCTTGCTAATCCGAAGTATTACAAATACCTATACGAAACCAATGCTTCTATCGTAATTGTGAATCTCGATTTTGTGCCTGAGGCTGAAGTTAAGACTACCCTGATCAGGGTTCCTGACGCCTACAAAGCCTTCGCATCGCTGCTCGAACTTTATCAGCAGGCTAAAGGATTTAAAACCGGAATTGAAACCCCTTCCTATATTGATAGTACAGCATCACATGGAAATGACATATACATTGGAGCATTCGCCTACATCGGTAAAAATGTAAAGATCGGAAACCATGTCAGGATATATCCCCATGTGTATATCGGTGATAATACTTCGGTTGGAGACAATTGCACGCTTTTCTCCGGAGTTAAAATTTACGAAGACACCAAAATTGGCGAAGCATGTATTATACATGCCGGAGCAGTTATCGGATCAGATGGATTTGGGTTTGCTCTGACCGAAGACGGGACCTACAAAAAAATTCCGCAGGTTGGGAATGTAATCCTGGAAGACCAGGTCGAAATCGGAGCCAATTCAACCATCGATTGCTCCACCATGGGATCAACCATCATCCACAAAGGAACCAAAATTGACAATTTGGTACAGATAGCCCATAATGTTGAGATTGGTGAAAACACAGTAATTGCAGCCCTAACCGGAATTGCTGGCTCAACCAAAATTGGAAAGAATTGCCGCTTCGGAGGTCACGTTGGTGTTGCCGGTCATATTACCATTGGAGATAATGTTAACCTCGGGGCCATGACTGGAGTTGCCAATAATGTAAAATCTGACAGAACGATGCTCCTGCAACCCGCCATGGAATTTGCACATGCAGCCAAAGTTGCTGCCATTTTCCGGAATCTACCGGAATTGCGGGAGCAGGTCATTGACCTGGCCCGTCAGGTCGCTAAAATTAAAACACAGCTAGAAGACAAATAGAAAATTAAGAATGACTGTCAAACAAAAAACACTTGCAAAAGAGTTTTCGATCAGCGGAAAAGGATTGCATACCAATTGCCTGGTCAGAATGACTTTTAAACCTGCACCGGTTAACCATGGTTTTAAATTTCAGCGTATTGACCTCGACCATAAACCAATATTGAATGCCAGTGCCGACTGCGTTGTAGATACTTCACGTGGTACGGTCATCGAAAGCCAGGGGGCGCGCTTAAGCACCATCGAACACAGCCTGGCTGCACTAACCGGAATGGATTTAGACAATGTACTGATTGAAATTGACAACGAAGAAGTTCCGATTCTGGATGGAAGTGCACGCTTTTTTGTTCAGGCCATTGAAGAAGCCGGTATTATTGAACAGGATGCCGAGCGCGAATACTTCGTAATCACAGAACCAATTATTTTTAAAAATTCGAAAACAGGCTCCGAAATTGTTGCCTTACCCGATAACGACTACAATTTAAACGTATTAATATCGTTTAACTCTACAGTTTTAAACAACCAGTTTGCAACTTTAAATTCACTTTCAGATTTTAAAGCTGAAATTGCCAACTGCCGAACCTTCGTCTTTCTGCACGAACTTGATTTTTTGCTGAAAAACAACCTGGTTAAAGGTGGAGATATGGATAGCGCCATTGTAATTGTTGATCGTCCGGTAACCCAGGAGGAACTCGACCGGATAGCCGATTTGTTCCACCATAAACGGGTAGAAGTAAAATCGCATGGAATCCTGAATAATATTGACCTCCAATACGACAACGAATGCGCGCGTCATAAACTGCTCGATGTGATCGGCGATCTGGCTTTAGCCGGGAAGCGGATAAAAGGCCGCATCATTGCCACCAAACCAGGTCACAATGCCAATACCGAATTTGCCAAATTGATCAGAAAGGCGATCCTGAAGGAAGAATTAAGAGAAAAAGCGCCGCCATACAACCTGAATTCACCGGTTATCATGGATGTCAATAAAATTAAAGAGCTGCTTCCCCACCGGTATCCATTCCTGTTGGTGGATAAAATTATTGACGTTCAGAAAGATTTTATCGTCGGAGTAAAAAACGTAACGGCCAACGAACCATTTTTTCAGGGCCATTTTCCCGGAGAACCTGTTATGCCAGGCGTTTTACTGGTTGAAGCGATGGCCCAGGCCGGTGGTATTTTTGTTCTTCGAAGCATGGAAGGAAAGTTTTCAACCTATTTCCTGAAAATTGACAATGTCAAATTCAGAAAAAAAGTTGTTCCGGGCGATACAATTGTTCTTAAAGTAGTCCTTACTTCACCTATCCGGCGGGGAATTGCCGAAATGCGGGGACTTTGTTACGTTGGCGATTCGATAGTTGCTGAAGGCGACTATATGGCTCAAATTGTGAAAGTAAATTAAAAAGAAAACAAGATAAATGAAACAACCATTAGCTTACGTGCACCCAGAAGCAAAAGTTGCCGAGAGCGTAGTCATTGAACCTTTCGTGACCATCAATAAAGATGTGATTATTGGAGAAGGAACATGGATTGGATCGAATGCTACGATTATGCCAGGAGTGCGGATTGGTAAGAACTGCCGCATTTTCCCCGGAGCAGTAATCGGTGCCGAACCACAGGATTTAAAATTCAGAGGTGAATATTCAATCGCAGAAATAGGAGACAATACAACAATCCGCGAATTTGTAACCATCAACCGGGGAACTGCAGCAAAAGGGAAAACTGTAGTTGGCAGTAACTGCCTTCTGATGGCCTATGTTCATGTGGCCCACGACTGCGTGGTTGGTAACAATGTCATTCTGGTAAACAGCACACAGCTTGCAGGCGAAGTTATTATTGACGACTATGCGATTCTGGGAGGAATGGCCGCCGTGCATCAGTTTGTTCACATTGGCTCTCATGTCATGGTTTCGGGAGGTTCGCTGGTTCGTAAAGATATTCCGCCATTCATCAAGGCTGGCCGTGAACCGCTTTCGTACGTCGGAATAAATTCCATTGGATTGAGACGTCGTAATTACAGCAACGAAAAGATTCGCGAAATCCAGGAAATTTACCGCTACATCTATCAAAAAGGGCTGAACATCTCTCAGGCCGTTGAAATTATCGAGGCCGAAATGCCTGCTTCAACCGAGCGCGACGAAGTTCTGTTATTCATTAAAGATTCGAAACGGGGAATTATTCGTGGCTATTTACCCGATTAATTTCTGCTGAAAAAATATTTGCAAAGCCTTGAAGAAATTCAGGGCTTTTTTTATGGGATTTCAGCATGACTGATTTTCCCTCGATTATAATTTTGTACATTTGGACTGAAAAATGTTAAATGACTATGTTGCAACAAAATATATTCGGCGACAGGAATTTCAAACAGAAATTAGCTGCTTACAGCTTAACCGGCATTGATAATCTTGAAGCCAAAACAAATCTAATTTCAAAATACATCAAATCCCTTGAAAGCGGACGCGTTGAAAGGACAAAAGAAGAAGCCATACAAGCCGACTTCCTAAATAGATTTTTTGGCGAGATTCTTGGATACGATTATAACGACCCTAATTCATGGAATCTTGAAAAAGAATACAAATCTGTCACAGATGGCACAAAACCTGATGGCGCTTTGGGATTCTTTACCATGGACGGGAAAAACATTTCGGCTGATGTTAGGGCCGTGGTAGAATTAAAGGATGCCCTGACCGACCTTGACAAACCACAAAACCGGTTGGGTGATAAACGCACACCTGTTGAACAGGCTTTTTCATACTCGTCAAAAGCTGGTGGCCAATGCAAATGGGTAATTGTATCGAATTTTAAGGAAATACGGTTTTATCATGCTTCCGACCAAAGCCGGTACGAAATCTTTCATTTACATGAATTGCTAAATGCCGAGAATCTGAAACGCTTCTTCTTTTTGCTTCAAAAAGAACGGCTAATTTCTAAAAATGCTGAATCCTACGTTGAAACGATCTACCGCGAACGTCAGGAATCAGAACAAACTATTTCCAAACTATTTTATAATCAGTACAAAAACCTGCGTATTGAGCTATTTGAACATTTAAAGAAACACAACCCTGAAGAGGACGAATTGGCGCTTTTAACCAAATCGCAAAAATTACTCGACCGTTTTATTTTTGTTTGTTTTTGTGAAAAAAACTCACTTCTTTCCTCCGATATATTAAAACGGGCAAAAGATATTCTTAGAAATGCATTCGATCCGGAACCGGACAAGCTTTGGCGGCAGCTTAAAGGTTTATTCTTTAACATTGATTGTGGTAATCCTCCATTAGACATTAACAAGTTTAACGGTGGCCTTTTTGCCCATGATGAAGGGTTGGATAACCTGATCATAAAAGATGAAATTCTTTTACAGTTAATAAAACTTTCCGAATATGATTTTAACAGCGATCTTAATGTAAATATACTTGGGCATATCTTCGAGCAATCCTTATCTGATATTGAAGAACTGAAAGCCCAAATCGGCAATGGGAAAGAGCTTTCGGACGCACAAAAAAGCGATGTCCGCAAAAATGGCAAACGAAAAAAAGACGGGATATTTTACACTCCCGAATACATTACCCGCTATATTGTAAAAGAATCCGTTGGCGGCTGGCTCGAAGACCGTAAACGGGAATTAGGATTTTACAATTTGCCCGAGCTTACTTTCGACGACCTTTCCACCATTAAGCCTGAAAATAAAAAAGGTAGCAAATTAAAATTCAATGCCAATGTTGAAGCATGGTTGAAATTTTGGGAAGCATACAGGGAGCAATTGCGAAACATCAAGGTGCTCGACCCAGCTTGCGGATCAGGAGCGTTTCTCAATCAGGCATTCGATTATTTATATGTTGAAGGCCGAAAAGTGAGCGACGAAATAAGCCACCTGCGTTTGGGGCAGCGCGAAATGTTTGAACTCGACCGACATATCCTTACCAGTAATATTTATGGTGTTGACCTCAACCCCGAATCGGTTGAAATAACAAAGCTTTCGCTTTGGCTTAAAACAGCTAACCGTGGGAAAGAACTCACCGCCCTTGACGAGAATATTAAATGCGGCAACTCATTAATTGACGACCCAAACATTGCCGGTGAAAGGGCTTTCAACTGGTTCCTGAGTTTCCCTTCTGTATTCAGGAATTACAGAAAACCTAAAGTTCCTGATGTTCAAACTAATGATATTCAAGAACCCAGTTATAACTATGGTAATCCGGAAAGCAAAGGGTACGAAAAGTTTGGGTTTGATGTGGTGATTGGTAATCCACCATATGTAAGTGCAAACAATATGACTTTTGCTGAAAGGGAATTTTTTAATAATGAAAGTAAATTCAAAACTTTATCGGGCAAATGGGATTTATATATCCCGTTT
>PNOH01000008.1 GCA_013824715.1 Odoribacter sp.
CGTATGTCGGATTTGAAACGATGAAGGTAAAACCCGATTTCGGTAAAGAAATGATGATTTCGATGAAGACGAAGTCGGTTCAAATTAATCTTGATGAAAAGTCAGAAAGCTCGAAATCAGAAACACTAAAAGTTCAAACTGACACTCCTTTAAAATTTGGAAATTCAGATGGTTCAGGAAACCAACCATTGATTGTTATAGATGGTGTTATTGCCGAAAATCAAAATACGGATAATATTCCTCCTGAAAACATTGAATCAATTTCTATTTTGAAAGGTGAATCTGCAACCAGCAAATACGGAGAAAAAGGTAAAAATGGAGTAGTTGAAATTACAATGAAACCAAAAGCTCTATTCATCATGGTTGAAGAAATGCCTGAATTTCCCGGCGGCCCTGAGGCTTTGAAAACATTCGTTTATTCCACCATGAAATATCCGGCAAGTGCCCTTGAAAATGGTATTAATGGGCAGGTTACTGTAAAATTTGTTGTTGACAAAACTGGAAGGGTTACCAATGCTAAATTACGCTGGGGAGTCGATCCCGCACTCGACAAGGAATCGCTTCGAATTGTTGAATCGATGCCTAACTGGATCCCGGGCAAACAGAATGGCGAAGCGGTAGATGTTGCTTACGAAATGCCCATTAATTTCAAACTGCCACCCAACAGAATAAGTAAGGAAAAATTAATAACAAATAACTCTTCAAAAATAGGGAAGATATCTTGGATAAATAATACAATCTATAGTACGGAAAAATTAAATATAGCATTGGGAATGCAAAAAGGAGACAAATATTCCTATGAAAATATAAATAGACGTATTCGTAATGAAGTTTCCGGTTTGTATTTAGATAACGGTTATTTGTTTTCAAGTATTAAAATTACTGAAATACCCCAAAGTAATGATGTTGTTGATTTGACATTTACAATACATGAGGGAGATCGCGGAAAGATAGGAACTGTAACCGTAAAAGGAAATAAAAATGTTTCCACCAATGATATTCTGAATGAAATTACGATCAAACCAGGTGATTTATTTAGCAAAACCAAAATAATCGAATCAGTCAGGGCTTTAAGCAAGATGCGTAAACTCATACCCGAAAAAATTATTCCGGAGGTTTTGCCTGAATCAAAAAAACCAAATAGTGAATTCGTTAATGTGAACATGGTATTCAACGTAACTGAAAAGTAAATAGCGACTTGTGAGAAAAAGATGGGATACATTTTCTCATCAAAAATACGGCGACCGTTTTCGGATCGCCTTATTTTTTGATTATAAAACCAAACCTGTTAGCCGGGTTCAGGTAGTAGAATGGATTCCATCCTTCAAAAAAGGAATGGAATCCATAGTTCTCTAAATGAGGATTTTTGCTAGCTTTGTACAGCACAATTTATTCCATGTAAAGTGAAAGAAATTGAATTTTTATCGATTTTGGATAAATTTGGACATGATCGGTTGCGTGTTCGGTTAAAAATTGATAAAGGTGAATTGGTTGATGTAGTTTATCAATACGAAGCATTCATCCTTGAGAAATGGGTTCCAATTGTTCGGTATGATTGCGCACATGGATTTTTTCACCGTGACGTTTTAATGCCGAATGGTGATAAAGAAAAACAAGAGATATCCATTGACAATTTGAAAAGTGCATCGAAATATGCTGAGCAGGATTTGAAAGATCGCTGGGAATGGTATAAAGAACGATACCTTAAAAAAATGAAAAAACGATAGCTATGACAAATAAGGAAACTGTTGAAAGAAACATAGGATTAACTTTTGATTTTGTCAATCATCTAATTGACAATCCAATTCTTGCGGAAAATCTACCTGATGATTTTAAATTGGAGTTTATTGAAAAGGATTTTCCAAACATTGAAAAAAAGGAACAGTTAGAACCTGACACAAAGGTTAAAAGAAAATATGTTCGGGTTAGAAATACGTTTGAAATTTCGAAATAGGAATAGACGAAGGAACCAAATAAGGCAATCACAATTCAACGATCGCCTTATTTTTTGATTAAAAAACGCAAACCTGTAAGTCGGGTCTTGAAATAAAAGTGTTCCATCCTTTTCAAAAAGGTATAGAATCCTTTAAAAAGGAAAATTCTATCATTCACAACAACAGACGGAATTTATTCGTACCTTTGAGCGAATAAATTCTGTTTTACTATGAGCGCACTTGTAATTTCAGAAAAAGATTTCCTGATCGGAGCAAGGTATGGGATCCAAAAATCGATGCTTTTGTCAATTGCCCGTGAATCCGGATTAACGTTGAAGGAACTGAGTTCGTATTTAAGGATTTCAACCCGTTCAATTCAGGAAAAGGAACCTTCACAATTGATTGCCCCTGGCCCCTCTGAACGGGCATTGTACATCGCCAAGTTATTTCAATCAGGAATTGAAACATTTGGTAGCCGCAGTAAATTCCGCAATTGGCTTAATTCAGAAAATCAGGTTATGGGTGGAGAAAAGCCCGTTTCGTACCTCGACACATTTTCAGGAATTCAGCTTGTTCTGGATGAATTGAACGCTATCGAATACGGATTCTCAGCCTGATGTTTGTTTACCGGATCACAAAAAAAGAACATTCTGCTTTGGATGGGATGGGTGGAATGTATGGTCCTGGAAGGTGGCATGAAAAAGGGAATCTGGTTATCTACACCTCAGAACATGCTTCGCTCGCAGCATGGGAAAAGATTGTTCATGTGGCAAGTTTTGATAATCTTCCTGACAATTTATTGCTGGTTAAAGTTGAAATTCCCGATGGAATTGAAATTCAGACAGTTCCGCAAAAGGTTTTGGTAAAAGGATGGAATAGCTTCCCATTTGCCAATGAAACAGTTAATTACGGCACTTCCTTTCTGCGGAAAAAAGTACATCTTGCACTTAAAGTACCTTCAGTTATAATACCCGATGAGCACAATATTATTTTAAACCCACTTCACCCTGACATACAATCTTGTAAAATCATAAGCACCACCCGATTTATATTTGATATGCGGGTTTTTAAAGAACATTCATAGTAAAACCAAATAAGGCGATCATCTTTCAACGATCGCCTTATTTTTTTTATTAAAAAACGCAGACCTGTAAGCCGGGTTCTGTATCCGTCTTGCGACGAACCTCTATCATTTATCTACCCGTTCCGTCACCGAAACGATCGAGCAGCCTACCCCTCACGACTTCCGAAGAATCAAAACGGACCGTTCTGTATTCCCCCGAGTTCTCGGGGGAAAATCATGATATATTTGGCTTTGCAACCCACGATAGGTACGGCTGGCGATGTTGCCACCGCCACCGGTGAGCTTTTGCCTCACCTTTTCACCCGTTCCCGGTCGTGACACGTCAAAACCGGGTGGTCGTTTTCTGTTACCTTACTGCAAGCTTTCGCCCGCCTTCCTGTTAAGAAGCATGGCGCCCCGTGTTGCCCGGACTTTCCTTCCCGATATGCATCGGGACGATAGAGCGGTCTGCGTGGCAAAGATGCCGAAAAAGTTCCAGGTTCCAAATTCCAAATTCCAGTTTTTCGCAGTTTTCTGGTGTAAGTAATGAATTCCAATTTGAAAATTAGTTCAACGTTTTTGGAGTGTACGTGTAAAATAACTAAATTTGACGTAAAAAAAACATGGAAACAAAATTAACCCTGAACTTCGATCAGGAAGTGATTGAAAAAGCAAAGGAATTTGCTGCGGCCAACCATATAAGCCTTTCACGATTGACGGAATTTCTTTACCGTCAGATTACGACGGGCAACTACAAAACCATCGAAGAATTTCCGGTTTCAGAATGGGTAAATCAGGTTGCTGAAGGGGAAGCGACGTATAAAAGACGTTCAAGGAAAGATTTGAAAGACGAATATTTTAATCAGGCCAGATGAGACTTTTTGTTGATGCAAATATCATCGTTGCAACTTTGAACCAGGAATATCCCTTGTTTACCTGGTCGTCGCGCTTATTGAGCCTGCAGGGAAAACGTAACATCGAGCTTTATACTTCGCCGCTTTGCCTGGCCATAGCCTTTTATTTTTCAAGCAAAAAAAGCGGAGAAAAAATGGCGGAAAAGAAAATCGAAATGCTTTGCCAGCATATAGGAATTACTACAATCGATGAAAAGACAACTGTTCAGGCCATCAATAATAAACTCATTCACGACTTTGAGAATGGAATGGAGTATTATTCTGCCATTCAGCATAAATGCGATTATATTATTACTGAAAATCAAAAGGACTTTTATTTTAGCGATATTGAAGTGACCGGATGTGAGGCATTTCTTCAGAGACTTCAAAATATATAATCTGAATTAAAACCCTTGGAACCCGTAACCCGTAACCCGCATCCCGTAACCCGTATCCCGTAACCCGCAACCCGTATCCCGTTACGCGTTTTTCAGAATCACCATCGTAGCGCCATAACCATATTCTTTAAAGCTGGCATCCTGAAAATAGTATTTCTTGTATTTGGTGCTAAGTTCCTGTCGGAGTTCCTGTTTGAGTGTTCCATTGCCAATTCCGTGGATAAAAACAATCCGGCGGGTGCCGTTCGCGATCGCAGTTTCCAGTTCGTTGCGGAACCGGCCCATCTGAATTTCCAACATTTCGTGGTTCGTCAGTCCACGTGTATCTTCGAGCAATTCATGAATGTGCAGGTCAATTTCAGCCAAATCAGGCGAAACAATCCGTTTCACGATCATTTTAGGCTCATCCTTTTCCTGAACAATCTTTGTCAACTCTGGCTCTGTAAGTTTGGCTACTTCCATTTCCATATCAGGACTGAGCAATGAAATTACCAATGCATCTTGTGTAAAAAATCTGGTTTTCTCATAACTATTCTGCCGGTAGAACTTTACAGGATTCAAACGAAGACATTTCACCACCGGAGTTTCAAGCTTCGAAGATTCTTCCAGAAAAAATAACAGTTGAAACTGGAATTCCGGAAGATCATTCAGGTCTATACTGGTGAAACTTTCCAAATACCGTTTGCTGTTCGGGTTCATTTTGCCTGATTCAACACTGCGGTAAACCTTATTTTTCAGGTGGCTGTAATTGTAAAGCACAAAGTTATTGCTGTTGTTTACCAGGTAAACCTTCATTTCGCCATCAACCGGATTGACTTCGTTCTGAGGCACTAATGCCATATAAAATTCAGGAGCATTCTTACCTGCAATAAATTTGGGTTCAGCTTTGGGTACTTCTTTAATTTTGGGCTGTTCTTCCTTCTTCTCATTCGCACGAATCCGGGCAAACCGTTTTTCTGCATTCATCGAAAGGGAATCGTCAACTATCACTAATTCGCTGATCAGTGTTGGGACTTCAAACCCATCGAAATCTTCAACAATTACCATCGTTTTGCTGATTACCGATTTGACAACACCCCCACCCACTGCATTTAAAAACCTAACTTTATCTCCTGCTTTTATCATTTTCTGAATATTTTGCACAAAGCTACGACAAAAGATACCAAACACAAGATTTTGTTATTTTTGCCGATTACAAACCTATGGAAAACACGAATAATCTACTCGAAAAGGTAACAGGCATTTCCATCAGCGATTATGCCTACGATTTGCCTGAAGCGAAAATCGCCAAATATCCGCTGGCCGGGCGCGATCAGTCGAAACTGCTGGTCTGGAAGAATGGTCAGATTCAGGACGCTCAGTTCAGGAACCTGTCTGAACATTTGCCTTCCAACAGTTTGCTGATTTTCAACAATACGAAGGTTATCCGTGCCAGA
The DNA here is from genome assembly GCA_013824715.1 of Odoribacter sp. Classification (GTDB taxonomy): domain Bacteria; phylum Bacteroidota; class Bacteroidia; order Bacteroidales; family Prolixibacteraceae; genus Aquipluma. Next base: position 5,725 of record PNOH01000008.1, read on the forward strand.
TTGCACTTCCAGAAAGAAACCGGCGCTAAAATCGAAATCTTCTGTCTCGACCCGGTTGAGCCAGCCGATTACCAGATTGCTTTTCAAACCACAAAATCGTGCATCTGGAAATGTATGATTGGCAATCAGAAAAAATGGAAAGGTGAAATTTTGCGCAAAACCATCTGCATTGATAAAACCGAAATCGAGCTTTGTGCTGAACAAATTGATAAGGAGAAGAATAAAAGCCTGATCCGGTTTAGCTGGAACAACCCCGATTTTGAGTTTTCACGCATCATAGAACATGCCGGATCGTTGCCAATTCCACCTTATTTGAACCGTGAAACTGAGCAGAGCGATCTGGAAAGATATCAAACTGTGTATTCCAAAATTAAAGGTTCTGTTGCTGCGCCCACAGCCGGACTGCATTTTACAGAGAAAATATTTAATCACCTTCAGGATGAAGGGCACGAATTGGCTGAATTAACCCTGCATGTGGGCGCCGGAACATTTCAACCTGTTAAAAGCGAAAGGATTTCAGATCACGAAATGCATTCCGAACATCTGTACATCAGCCGCGATTTCCTGAATCGGCTCATTCACCATTCAGGAAAGAAAATTGCTGTCGGAACCACTTCTGTCCGAACCCTCGAAAGTTTATACTGGTTGGGAGTTCAGGCGTTCAGGCATCCGGAAATTAATATTGAAAATCTGAAAGTTTTGCAGTGGGAGGCCTATCAGGAGAATAAATATGAATTACCAATCAATGACGCATTAAATGCACTGATGGCGCTTTTAGACAACCATCAGACCGATCATTTGTCAGCTTTAACACAAATCATCATCGCGCCTGGTTATCGGTTCAGGATAGTGGATGGGTTGATCACAAATTTTCACCAGCCACAAAGCACGCTGTTACTGCTAATTTCAGCCTATCTGGGCGACGATTGGAGAAGAATTTACAATCATGCTCTGGCAAACGGCTACCGCTTTCTGAGCTATGGCGATAGTAATCTGTATCTGAAAATATGAAAGGAAATTGATTTAAGCGAAATTCAGGAGTTTAAAAATCCAAAAAATCCCAGCAGCTAAACCCATTGAAACAGGGATGGTCAAAATCCAGGCATACAGTAAATTCACTGTAACTCCCCATCGAACCGCAGAAACGCGTTTTGTTAATCCTACCCCCATAATTGCTCCCGTTATGGTATGTGTGGTACTTACCGGGATTCCAAATGCCTCGGTACCAAAAAGCATTATGGCACCTGCACCCTCTGCCGCAACTCCTTCAAATGGAGTCAGTTTGGTAATTTTACTGCCCATCGTTTTGACAATTCTCCAGCCCCCCATCAGAGTACCAGCCGCTATGGATGCATGGCAACCAATAACAATCCAAAATGGAATAGTATGAATCTTGCCAGCCTCAGTAAAAGTAACATGAGCCCAATTTGGAATCTGGGAAATATCTACAGAATGAAAATAGACAAGGATGGCAGCGGTAATAATTCCCATAACTTTCTGGGCATCATTTCCTCCATGCCCTAAACTAAACATGGCCGATGAAAGCAATTGTCCCAGTTTAAACCACCGTTTCAACCTGAAGGGGTTGAAACTTTTAAAAATCCATAAAAGTGCTATCGATAGCAAGTAGGAAAGTAACATTCCAATCATTGGGGCAAGAAAAATAAATGCCGCAATTTTCATAATTTTCCCGGTATGAACAACATCCCAACCGGCATATGCGATCGCTGCGCCTGCAAAACCACCCACCAGTGTATGCGACGAACTTGAAGGAATTCCCAGATACCATGTCAATAAATTCCAGATAATAGCAGCCAAAAGACCAGCTAAAATAACTTGCAGTGTAATTGAGTCAGTGTCAACTGTTTTTGCAATGGTATCAACAATGTGAAGTTTAAAAACCAAAAAGGCAACCAGGTTAAAAAATGCTGCCCATATTACCGCCTGAATAGGTGTCAGCACTTTGGTTGAAACAACCGTTGCTATTGAATTTGCCGCATCATGAAAACCATTGATGAAATCAAAAACCAGTGCAAGAATAATTATAACGATTAGCAGTGTGAACATAGCCTGAGATAAAGAGTTAAAAAAATAAAAACTGATCCTGAATCAGGCGTATTTCACCAATATAGTTTTTACCACATCCGAAACATCTTCAATCTTATTGGCAATTTTCTCAATATTCTGAAGAATTTCCTTTTGTTTGATCAGTTCAATTGGGTCTTTTTCGTTTTCAAAAAGGCTTGAAATAGCCATACGATAAAATTCATCAACCCGGTTTTCAATTTTGTTCAACTCTTTGCAGGCTTTCATAACCTGTTGGTAATTTTTAAAATCATGAAGGCCACCCACAGCAACTTTAATTTGCAGTGATCCTTTGTGTATCAAAGCTACCATCTCTTTCATATATGTGCTGAAGTTTGTGCAACGGTAAAATTCAACTTTACCTGCCAGGCTGTGAATTAAATCAACTACATCGTCAATTTTTGAGGTTAATTCACTAATATCTTCCCTGTCAAAAGGCGTAATAAATGTATGGTTTAACGAATCAAAAATCTGATTAGTGATATCATCGCCCTTTTTCTCGAGAGCTTTGATGGTCTTTCCGATTGCCCGGCGTTCCTCCAATTCCGAAGAATTGATCAGTTTTTCGAGAGCTGCTGAAGCTTCAATGGCATTCTCTGCAGCCTCATTAAACATGGCATAAAATTTCGTTTCTTTCGGAATAAAAAACTTGAGTAATCCTGAAAAATTCATATCATTTGTCTTAATAAAAAATCTTTTTGTCAATCCGGGCACAAAGATGCAAATAAGAATTATTCCAGAAGAATGTTCTTTAATTAAAATGTAATATCGTCAACAATATTTAATCGTTTTGAAATAATAGCTTTTAGAATAACCCAAATCAACAAAATCAAATCACATTTCACGAATTTTTGTACAATGACTTTTGATGACAAATATCAATCATTCTATACTTCAACAATCATTCAGAATTATTACATTTGCCCCTCAATAAAACCTGCAAACTGTACGTTTTTCAGGTGAAGTTTTTAACACCAGGTATTTACCTAAAATTGACAGACTGTGTTTTTTCTCGGACTCTTATCAACACCATTGCCCTATCTGCTGCTGGCCGCATTTTATTTTTTCGGCTTCGCAATGGGTATGTTCAATAATAGCAACGGAGATGAAGCTGTCGAATCTGTTTCGGCAGTAACCATTCCTGTTGAAGCCAAACAAAAAACAGTTGAACAGGCTACTTTTTACTTTCAGGTAAATACCAAACAAATACAAAGTAAGTATGATGTTTTACTAACCAGAAATAATTCTGCTACTTATTTTCCTGATTTGCGAACGGCCGCCTTTCAGGTCAGGGACATCGAAGTTCCCGGTTATAAATCCAACGGCTTCCGGTTTTCGCGCCCTCCCCCATCAGTTTAATCCATCAAAAGTTTGCACGCTTTTCTTTTTTAGCGGTCAGTTAATTTATTGTCCTGACGCCAGCTAAAATAACAACTTTTATTGTGCATAATTGTTTTGGGTTAGCAATCCTGATAAAGATACATTTATGATTGGGGTGATAGGAATAAGCTATAAAACAGCGCCATTGGAAATTCGTGAACAATTTTCGTTTTCAAAAGATGAAATTGTGCCGTTTTCTGAGATGCTTCAACAGGAAACAGAAATCAACGATTTGGTGCTTCTTTCAACATGTAACCGTACTGAGATTTATTTTTCTCAGGACAAACATGACAATCAGACCGCGTTTGAGCTCATTTACGAAATAGTCAAAAAATTCAAGGGTGTCACCGATCATTGTTGGCACTACTTTTACCATCGCTCAAACATTGGAGCTGTGCGTCATTTATTCGAAGTCAGTTCGGGCCTGGATTCTCAGATTATTGGCGAAGATCAGATTATCGGCCAGGTAAAGGAAGCTTACATAACCTGTACCGAATTGGCGCTTACCGATGCCGTACTGATGCGGCTTTTCCAGAAATCTTTCGAAGCCGGGAAACGTGTACGTACCGAAACCGGGATCAAACTGGGGATCACTTCGGTAAGCAGCGCTGCCGTTGAAATGTGTTCAAGTCTGCTCAACGGACTGGCCGATAAATCGGTATTAATAATCGGTGCAGGCGAAACCGGAATCCTGGCACTTCAAAACATCTGCAAAAAAGGTGTAAAAAGTATCGCTGTTTCCAACCGCACTTTAGAAACCGCTGAAAAAACAGCAGCCAAATTCAACGGGATGGCTATTCCATTTGAATCATTTGGAAAATATTTGCACGGATTTGACATTGTAATGATTGCAACAGCCTCTCCGGAGCCCGTCATTACTGCTGAAATGGTCAAAATGAACCAAAAGATCAGGCCGGACCACAAACAGGTTTACATTGACTTATCTGTTCCCAGAAATATTGAAAGTGAAGTAGGAGAATTAGAAAATATTGATTTACTGAGCGTGGATAACCTTCAGGAAATTGTACTGCAAACCAGCGAAAAAAAGAAGGAAAGTGCAGAAAAAGCGCATGTCATACTCGACGAAGTTGTTTCTGATTTTGCAGAATGGCTGGCCAGCCGCTCACTTCGCCCGGCTATAAACGCGATTTCAGCGAACCTGCAGGCCATCAATCAGGAAGAACTTTCGACTTACCGGAAAGTAAATACTCCTGAAATGCAGGAAATTGTTGATGGGTACGCCAATCACCTCACCCAGCGCTACACCCGTTTACTCATTAAAAACCTGAAAGGGATGACCGATAACGGGAAGAATATCGATTCATTAAAAATCATCAATGATTTATTTAAATTTGTCTAAAATTATTTCGCGGTGAACTTAAATGTTTGCTCTTGAACGATTATAATGGGAAAAACTATACGCATAGGCACACGTGGAAGCCAACTCGCACTTTATCAGGCAAAAAAGGTTAAAGCTACCCTCGAAAGCATCTTTCCGCAACTTCAGGTTGACCTGAAAATAATTAAAACAAAAGGGGATAAAATTTTGGATGTCGCACTATCAAAAATAGGCGACAAAGGGTTATTTACCAAAGAAATTGAGAATGAGTTGCTCGATGGTTCGGTTGATTTGGCCGTTCACAGCCTCAAAGACTTGCCCACAGCGCTTCCGGAAGGATTGAAATTAGGCGCGGTTTTGGAACGAGGCGAATTTCGCGATGCACTGGTTAGTAAAAATGGCAAAAAATTATCGGAACTTGGTGCAGGCGATGTGGTGGCTACTTCCAGCCTGCGACGTATTGCCGCTCTCCTGAAAGTGAATGATCAGATTATAATCAAAGATATTCGTGGAAATGTAAATTCCCGTCTTCAAAAAATGGAAGATGGTTATTGCGATGCCATGATCATGGCTGCCGCCGGATTGCAACGGCTAGGCCTGGAAAAATACATCACCGAAATCATCGATCCTGAAGTAATTCTGCCCGCTGTTAGTCAGGGTGCAATTGCCATTGAAACACGGATCGGCGATTTGGAAGTTGAAGAACTGATGTCGAAAATCAACCATCAGGAAACCTGGGATTCGATTGTTGCCGAAAGGGCATTTCTGGCTGAACTTCAGGGAGGATGCCAGGTTCCACTGGGTTGTTTTTCCGTCATCAAAAACGGAGAATTAACTCTTCACGGTTTTGTTGCCTCAATTGATGGAAAACAATTTATCAGGGAAACCATTTCAGGAGAATTGGCCCTTGGAGCAAATCTGGGGATAGCCCTTGCCGGAAAAATGCTTGAAAAAGGAGCCCTCGAAATTCTGAATAAAATTAAATCAACCAACACTACTCTTTAAATCACATGGGCAAACTGCTTGAAAACAGGGTTTTTATTTCGACGCGACCGCTTGGACAGTCCGCTGAACTTGAAAGCCTTCTGATGGAAGAATCGGCAACCTTGATTTCAATGCCCACCATTGAGGTTAAGCCACTTCCTTTGGATGAGTTTTCGTGGCTGCAAATGCGAAACCTCGATTCGTATAACTGGATCGTATTTACAAGCCCGAATGGATTAAAGTTTTTCTTCGCCAGCCTGTTCGAACTTCAGAATAATTACGGCCTTCCGGAGCATCTGAAAATTGCCGTTGTAGGTAAAAAAACCGCAGCTCATCTTGAATGTTACGGCACCTCAGCGGCATTTATTAATCTGGGAAACACCGCCGAAGATTTTGTAGCTGATTTCTATCACAGGGTAAATCCGGGTGATCGGGTACTTTTCCCAATCGGAAATCTGGCCCGGACGGTAATAGAAGACAAAATTTCAAAAAAAGCCATTTGCACCCGCATTTTATTCTATGAAACTCTTCTTCCTGAAGCTGTTGACAGTAATATTCTGAAACTTATTACGGAAGATAAATATGAATTGATCGTTCTTACAAGCCCCTCATCCTGCACGAATCTGCTTCAACTCATTTCAGGAAAATCTGATCCTTCTAAGCTCCGTTTGGTTTGTATTGGTCAAACAACTTCAACAGAAGTGATCCGAAACGGTATTGAACCGCTAATCACCGCCGGAACTGCCAATTCACAAGGAATTTATTCAGCAATAGTCAATTATTTTCAAAAAAAATAACCTAAAATCCATTCGTTATGTCTTTTCCAATTACTCGACTCAGGAGATTAAGGCACACCCCTGTTTTACGCAATTTAGTACGCGAAACCATTTTAACCCGCGACGATCTGGTCATGCCATTATTCGTTTGTCCGGGAACTGGTGTAAACAACCCGATATCTTCCATGCCCGGAAATTCCCAACTATCAGTTGATTTACTGGTGGAGGAATGCCGCCGCCTGTATGGAATGGGAGTTCAGGCAGTCCTTCTTTTTGGTATTCCTGAACACAAAGACGAACACGGACTTGTGGCCTGCGAACACAATGGAATAGTTCAGCAAGCCGTTCGCGCCCTTAAAAAAGCTTTGCCCGATTTATATGTAATTGCCGACATCTGCAATTGTGAATATACCGTTCACGGTCATTGTGGAACGATTGTTAACGGCGATGTTGACAACGACCTCACCCTGGTTACCCTGGCCAAACAATCGGTTTCACTGGCACAGGAAGGGGTTGACATGGTTGCTCCAAGTGATATGATGGACGGACGTGTTGGCGCTATTCGCCGTGCACTCGACGACAACGGCTTTTACAACCTGCCGATTATGGCTTATTCGGCCAAATATGCCTCGGGATTTTACGGACCTTTCCGCGAAGCTGCCGAAAGCGCGCCAAAATTCGGAAACCGTTCTACTTACCAGATGGATCCGGCAAACGGGAACGAGGCCTTGCGCGAAGTGGCGCTCGACATTGAAGAGGGCGCCGATATTGTGATGGTGAAACCTGCGCTTAGCTATCTGGATATTATTCATCGTGTAAAAACCAATTTTAACATTCCGGTTGCTGCCTACAATGTGAGCGGTGAGTATTCGATGGTAAAGGCTGCGGCGGCCAATGGCTGGATAGACGAAAAAAGGCTGGTCCGCGAAATTCTAACCTCAATCAAACGCGCTGGTTCCGATATCATTTTATCTTACCACACACAGGATATCATCAAGGAATTATAACATGAAACAATACACTCAAAGCATCGCTGCCTTTCAGGAAGCACAAAAACATATTCCGGGCGGGGTAAATTCTCCTGTTCGTTCGTTTAAGAGCGTTGATGGTGATCCATTGTTTATAGCCAGCGCCAGCGGAGCCAAAGTTTTCGACATTGACGGACACGAATACATCGATTATGTGGGTTCCTGGGGCCCCATGATTTTGGGCCACGCCCATCCCGATGTTATTATGGCTATTCAGAAAACTGCCGCCAAAGGAACGAGTTTTGGCGCCCCAACTCTTTTCGAAACAGAGATGGCGCTGCAAATCAAAAAGATGGTTCCTTCCATCGATAGCATTCGAATGGTAAACTCCGGAACGGAGGCCACCATGAGCGCCCTGCGGCTAGCTCGCGGTTATACCGGACGGGAACTGGTTCTCAAATTTGAAGGTTGCTACCACGGTCACAACGACAGCTTCCTCATTAAAGCCGGATCGGGAGCATTGACTTTAGGCACTCCCAATTCGCCGGGAGTTACTTCGGGAACTGCAAAAGATACACTAACTGCCGGCTATAACGATCTGGAATCAGTTAAAGAATTATTCAACCAATATCCTGAACAAATTGCGGCTCTTATCATTGAACCGGTTACCGGAAATATGGGTGTTGTTATTCCTGAAACTGAATTCATTCAGGGAATCCGCGAACTCTGTACCCAATATGGGACTGTTTTGATTTTCGATGAAGTAATGACCGGGTTTCGCCTTTCAAAAGGTGGAGCTCAACAAATATTAGGGATCACTCCTGACCTGACTTGCTTCGGAAAAATTATTGGAGGAGGTCTTCCTGTAGGCGCTTATGGCGGCAAACAGGAAATCATGGACAAACTGGCGCCAAAAGGTCCTGTTTATCAGGCCGGAACCCTTTCGGGCAATCCTCTTGCCATGTCTGCCGGGCTCACCACCCTGAGAATCCTTGATGAAACCGATGGCTTTTACGATATGCTTGAAGATAAATCAGCCCGTCTGGGTGAGGGCCTCAAAAAATGCCTTGCTGACCTGAATTTCCCCGGACTTGTAAATCGTGTTGGTTCAATGTTTACACTTTTCTTTACTGATGACAAGAAAGTAAATTCGTTTGCAGATGCCTGCCGCTGCAATACAACGACTTACGCCAAATTCTTTAAACTGGCGCTTGAAAGCGGTATTTATCTCGCCCCATCACAGTTCGAAGCCGGTTTTATGTCGGCAGCTCACACAGCTAAAAAGATCGATAAAACCATTGAGGCGACGTACGAAGCGCTGAAGGTTTTAAAGGTTTAGAAAGTTGGCTGTTGCATTGACTTAACTTTAGTCATTTACTTCGCGTCATTCATGGTCATTTATAGTAAAAACTATTACAACAACGACAACCATGACAACGAATGACAACAAATGACTATCAATTACTATCAATGACCACGAAAGGCAATTAATACTCAAAATATACATTTTATTTCTGGCAGATTTTTTGAAGTAGCATTAGCGCTGATATCAATGAAAACGAATTTCAGCAAAAACAGGAAACAATTAAAAATTACGATCATGAAAACAAAAATTGGAATTTTAGTTTTGGTTTTATGCACAAGCTTCTTCACTGTAGATGCCCAAAGACGTGTAACAACAACCGCCCGCGCAACCAGTTACGACATTAGTGACAACCTTGATTTGGAGGCTGTGGCTTCCATTTTCGGTGATTCCGAAAACCTGGAAGATTTCGAACGCAGGCTGAATGATCCGAAATCCCGTATTTCGAACCTCGACCTGAATCAGGATGGCTACATCGATTATTTACGGGTGCTCGAAAATTCTACAGACCGAAATTCGGTAGTGATTATTCAGGCTGTACTCGATCAGGATGTTTATCAGGATGTAGCCACCATTGAAATCGAAAAAAGCTCGAACTACAATCACCGCATCCAGATTGTCGGCGATTCTTACATTTATGGTTCAAATTACATTATCGAACCTGTATTTGTTCATACTCCGCTGATTTTTTCTTTCTTCTGGGGGCCACGATACAGCCCATGGCGTTCACCATACTATTGGAACTATTATCCAGGATGGTACAGCTATTACAGGCCTTATTCTCCATTTAGATATCACAGGCATATTGATGTCCATATCAACAGATATAATACCTATCATTATTCAAACAACCGGAATTTTCATTTTTCAGAAGATAACTATAGACAGATCCGGAGAAACGATTATGCCAACAGATACCCTGACCGTGCTTTTTCAAACCGTCACCAGGGTGTAACCAACAGAAATGAACTGATTGAAAGAAGGCCCAATAATACGGTTAATCGTCAACGTAGCAATGATGTTCAGCGCTCAAACGACCGACAATATCAGTATAACAGGCAATCCAACTCGGGAAGAAATGAACGACAGAGGGATGTAAATGTAAATAGACGTCCGGCTTATCAAGAAAAGTCTGGTCAAGCTCAACCCAGAGGATACAGCCGTGAGTCGAACCGAAGTAGGCCGGAGAATAATAACAGACAAATACAACAGAAAAAAGAATCCGGGAACCAATCTTACGACCGGCGTCCGGCGCCTGAACGTCGTTCGGTGTCCACTCCTGAACGATCAACCAAACGGATTGAATCTCCTCAAAGAAATACTGCCCCGAGGGAAAAATCCGGTTCTGTATCCTCTGGAAGCAGGGAAAACAGAGTGGTAAAACAGAGTTCAGGAAGTTCAAAAAGCTCTGGTTCATCAACTAAAGAAGAGAAAAAAGAATCCGAAAGGAGAGGGAGAAGATAATCATATTGAAATTTAAAACGAGATATTTTGACTACAAAAGCGATTCTACTAAAAACACTCCACGGAGAGAGAACTGAACGACCACCAGTTTGGTTTATGCGTCAGGCGGGACGAGTGTTGCCTTCGTACCTGAAAATTAAAGAGGATTATACGTTTTGGCAGATGATGCAAAATCCGGAAGTGGCTGCAAAAGTGACCCTTTTGCCTGTTGAAGATTTGGGCGTTGATGCTGCCATATTGTTTTCCGACATTCTGGTTATTCCTCATGCATTAGGTATGGGGCTGGAATTCAACGACAGCGGTCCGTTATTCGACAATCCTTTGGCTTTCAGGGAAAATCCACTAAGTGGATTACATCCTGATCCATCAAAGCTCAATTATATTTACACGGTAATTGACGAGATCAAAAGAACCAAATCGCCGGAAACTCCATTGATTGGCTTTTGCGGCGCGCCCCTTACGGTTCTGTTATTCATGCTTCAGGGACTGGGGCGAAAAGGCGATTTTCCGGAGGCCATCCGTTTCATGTACCAAAATAAGGAAACTACCCGGCAACTGGTTGAAATTGTGACGGAACTTTCCATTGTCTATGCACTCGGACAAATTGATCATGGTGTTGATGTTTTTCAATTGTTCGATACCCATGCCGGATTGATTCCCGCTGACCTGTATCAGGAACTTTTTATGCCTTCAACCCGGAAAATAGCCGCCGCTGTGCGTGACGAAGATATTCCGTTCATTTTCTTCCCGAAAGGATTGGGAGCCGGAATTGCTCAAGTCACTCCTGAAGACTGCGACTTTTTAAGCATAGACTGGCAAACACCGCTCAACCTTGCCCGCAAGCTGGTGGATCCCAAAATTGGTTTGCAGGGAAATGTAGATCCAAGGTTATTGTATGCCAGTCAGCATGAAATTGAAAATGCGCTTCAACCTTACATTGAATTTGGCAAAAACAATCAGAACTGGATTTTTAATCTGGGTCATGGATTTATGCCCGGAATTTCGTTTGAAAGTGCACGCTTCCTGGCCGATTGGGTAAAACGCACCGATTGGAAAAGATAATGAGTTGCGGGTTACGGGTTACGGGTTTCAAGTTATCAACCTGGAACTTGGAACCTGGAATTTGGACCTCAAAAGATTTCCACTTTACTTTTAATGTTTTCAAGCAGTCCCCGCGTTTGGGCAGCAAACATGATTAGCGAGACAACTTCGGTGACTTTCATCCTCGATAAGTTGATCGTCAGATCAAATTCAACGTTTTTGACATTTTCATCCGAAATATGTTTAATGAAATTTTGTCGTTCTTTTTCGGTTTTTTCAATAAAATCAATTGCTTCACCGATATTCATGTTGTTTTTTTCCATGATTTGTTTGACGCGCCATTCGAGTGGTGCAGTCAGTTTTATGAATAATGATTTTTCAATGTTGCGGGCAATAATATGACCTGCCCTGCCCACAATAATGTAAAACCCATCACTGGCAAAACTGGATATCAGATCTATCAGGGTTTTCCTGATTTTTATATTACTCTTATACCTTTTTTCACTAAAAGCCGATAAAATATCATCAAATAAATTTCGGTCAGCCTCTTTCAGATAATTTCGGAGTTTAGCCGGATCCATACTTAATTCCCTTGCACTTTTTTCGAGAATTTCCTTACTCAAAACTTTCCACTTTTTGTAATTCGTTTGTTTGTCGAGTTCGGTGGCAAGTAATCTGGCTATGTTAACGCCCCCGCATCCAACTTCTCTCGAAATACAAATTACTGGCCCGGGTTGAGCATTGGCTGAATGATACTTAAGATCATTTTGGTGCAGCCTCTTATTCAAATAAACCATCATTGTATTATTCATGGCGTTTGAGTTTTGATTTATATTTATTTACGGATTATTTTCATCCTGGTTAGAAATTTTCATGCATGATTTTCAGTATTTTATATGGTCTGTAGCACTTGAAGGTGTTTTGACCATGTATAACCTCTGTATTATTTTCTATATTCACTTTTTAATTTAAAATCTAATATCCATGTTTAATCGAGAAACTTATATTGCACGCCGAAAAAAACTGAAAGAAATGATTTCAGATGGGATTATCCTGTTACCTGGAAATGTTGATTCTCCAATGAATTATGCTGATAATACGTACTATTTCAGGCAGGACAGCTCGTTTTTGTATTTCTTCGGATTAGATTTTCAGAAACTTGCTGCAGTAATCGACACCCAATCCGGCGAAGAAATACTATTTGGCGACGATGTTGAAATTGAAGATATTATTTGGATGGGGCCTCAGATTACTTTAAAAGAGAAAGCCGAAAAAGTTGGGATTTCCAAAACCGGGCCATATAAAGGTCTTCAGCAAACTATCGAAAAGGCAATTTCATCAGGTCGTAAAATTCATTTTTTACCACCATACAGGGCTGAAAATAAACTATTGTTGAACGAATTGCTTGGGATATCGGTTTCGAAACTTAAAGATTATTCATCGCTCGAATTGATAAAAGCTATTGTTGCCTTGCGTTCGGTAAAAGAAGATCAGGAAGTTGCTGAAATCCGTAAAGCCTGCGCTGTTGGTTATCAGATGCATGTTGCTGCCATGAAAATGGCCAAAGCAGGCGTATGGGAACAGAGTATTGCAGGTACTATCGAAGGAATCGCCAATGCCGGAGGTGGAATGGTTTCATTTCCTGTGATTTTATCTCAAAACGGAGAAACGCTTCACAACCACGATCATTCCAAAACCTTACAAAACGGACGGTTATTACTTGTTGATGCCGGCGCTGAAGTTGGTACGCACTATGCCTCCGATTTTACTCGAACGGTTCCGGTTGGTGGCAAATTCTCGCCCAGGCAGCGCGAAATCTACGAAATTGTACTGGCTGCGAACAATCGAGGACGTGAGTTGACCAAACCGGGATCAACCTACTTGTCGGTTCATCTGGCTGCTGCCGAAGTTATTGCTTCAGGATTAAAAGCAATTGGTTTGATGAAAGGTGACGTAAAAGAAGCCGTTGCCAATGGCGCCCATGCACTGTTTATGCCTCATGGCTTAGGGCACATGCTCGGATTGGATGTTCATGATATGGAAGATTTGGGGCAAATTTATGTGGGCTATGACGATGAAATCAGGCCTGTAAATCAGTTTGGCACAGCCTATTTGCGTATGGGGCGGAAACTCCGGCCTGGCTTTGTTATTACCAACGAACCCGGAATATATTTTATTCCGGCATTGATTGAAAAGTGGAAAGCAGAAAAAATAAATGCTGATTTTATCAATTTCGACCGATTGGAAAGTTATCTGGATTTTGGAGGAATCCGACTGGAAGATGATATTCTGGTCACAGAAACAGGTTGTGAAATTATTGGCGACCGAATCCCGGTAACTCCGGATGAAGTTGAGGCATTGATGGGATAATTTGAAATTCAGCGCCGTATAAAATACATTAAACCTCCTGTGAACAATGTTTTCACAGGAGGTTTTTGGTTATTAATGGTTGATCGGCAACAAAATGCGATTATAAAAATAATCCATTTCATTTCGGATTTCGTCCCGAACATCACGGTATATTTCAACGATTTGTTCGTCGGCGCAATTGGCTTTTTTCGGATCATCAAATCCAAGGTGGATTTTATGGTTTGCTTTAATGTTAACTGAAGTTTTTTCACCAGTGGTTCCATCACAAAGGGTAATCAGATAATCGAAAAATGCACCCTCAAATTCATGGCAACTTTTAGGCTGTTTATTACTGATGTCTATTCCAATTTCATCCATCACTTTAATTGCCAGCGGATCATTTTCAACATAAGGATTCAAGCCTGCTGAAAATATCTCAAGCGATTGGTCGGTTTTCTGAAGAAAAGCCTCAGCCATCAGACTCCGGCACGAATTGATCCCGGTACAAAGGAAAAGAATCTTCATTTGCTCATTCAAGTTTGTTGGCATTAAAGTACACTATCTGCAGATCAAAAAAAAGCTTAAATCTTAGTTTTTATGTTGATTGTTTGTCGCTTGAGCCTGTTTTAAAGCATATTAAAACAGATAATTCAGATTCATATAAAATCCTGATTTTCCGTCTTGCAGATTGGCAGCCTTGCCATAATCCATTGCAAAAACGAAATTTTCATTCATAGCAATGACCAGGCCTGCCCCATACGAATAATGCATTTTTTCAGCGTCACTTTTTAGATATTCACCCGGTAATCCCATTGTTACATTAGTATTGATTGGAATTTTTTTAGTAACACGTCCAAAATCGGTAAATCCGCTCAATCCCAGGTAGAAATTATTCTTAATGAAATTAAAACGAACAACTTTCCAGCGTGCTTCCACATTTCCATAGAAAATGCCATCACCAATAACGCGGTTACGGAGAATACCACGTATTGTAGTGGCGCCGCCAAGTCCTTCAGAGGTTTCCCCAGTCATAAAGGAGGTAATTACCTGCGACTGGTAATAAAAAGGTACTTTTCCGCTCAAAGTTGATTGATATCCCAAACGATAAACCAGCGATAAGTTATCGGGGATCAGGGTAAAATATTGCCGGTGGGTCAGGCTTAACTTGGAAAAAGAACTTTCAGCCCCAAAAATTTTAGGCGACACTTCAATAACAGCTTCTGTCCAGACACCTTTCATCGGATTTGGCTGATTATCGCGCGTATCAAAAACGACTCCCCCTTTAAACGTCGGTACAAATCCACCATCAGTTTCCGTGCCGCTTATAATACCCCATTGCTGGCATTTTTCGTATAATCCGGGCTTATCAGCCGTTGAAGGAAGTTTATCTGCATCATCTTTCCCTTTGTTCAGTTTGTCGGTATTCACCGATCCAACTTTGAAATTCTGAAAATTCCAGCCTGTTATCCACCGAAAATTCCCTCCTGTAAGCTTTCCCTGAATATCGCCTTTAAAGCGGAATAATTTCCGGTCGTATTTATAGAACATCCTTGATATATAACCAGCGGAGGTATCGTCAGTCCAGTCAGCCATATAAACAGCATCATAGCCGTTAAACCCGAAAAAATCGTAAGCCATGTCAGAAAGATAACTCAAATCAATAGTAGTTTGCAAACCCTTGATTAATTGGTCAGAGTCGTAATAGAACCGGTTAATGCCACTTCCCTTTGTATAGCGCGAAACTTCGATGTAAAATTTATGGTTGTACTTAGGATAGCGGGTACCATCGCCATAATTATACATATCAACCAAAGCGCCGTATTGAAGACCCAGATCGGTGTCGAAAGTAATAGCTGGCAATGCTCCAAAATTCCAGTTTTTCTTAACAAGTTCATCTTTTTTCCCTGCCTGTGCAAAAAGGCTCAACGCAAGGAAAAAACTCAATGCTGAAAGGAGAAACTTTTTCATAGGTTAAGGATTTGATTAAATTGACGATACGAAAAAAAGGCGAGTTTGTTTAATGTATTTATAAAACTATTTAAAAACAACAAATTGTGTAAATAATCAGATTTAGGAATAAATTCTATCTTCGCATCTCAAATCTCAAACTTGTATTTTAAAATCTTTTGATACGAAATTCTGATTGAGTATTTTAATAACGATTTAAACCAACTACGTTGAAATATTTCTGCTTTTCAGTAGCAGTTGTCCTGACATTGCTTTCAGGTAAACAACTAATTGCCCAAAAAACAGCACAAGCTATCCGTGTCACCACGCCTCCAACCATTGATGGGCGCATTAACGATGAAGCCTGGGAACAAGCCACCAAAATTGATCAGTTTGTTCAGCGTGAGCCTAATCCGGGTGAACCGGTATCCGAAAAAACTATTGTTTCAGTTTGTTTCGATAACAACTACCTGTACTTTGCCGTGAAATGTTACGACGATCCCGATAAAATTACAGCCAAAGAAATGGCCCGCGATGTGAGTTTGGGAAACGACGACAGGGTTCAGATTATTCTGGATACATACCTCGACCACCGTAACGGTTACTGGTTTCAGATTGGGCCCCGAGGCTCGATAGGCGACGCGCTGATCAGCGAAAACGGCGCCTCTATGAACAAGGAATGGGACGCTCTCTGGACGGGTAAATCCACGATCAACAGCGACGGATGGGAAGCCGAACTGGCCATTCCGTTTAAAACCATTGGTTTCGATCCTGACAAAACGGTTTGGGGCATGAAACTCATCCGAAACATTAAGCGCAAACTTGAAGCATCATACTGGCCGGTTGCCAACCTTAACACACACCGTTTCCAAATTTCAGATTCAGGATTACTGGAAGGACTGGAAGGAATTACGCAAGGCATTGGCCTCGACCTTTCGCCTTACGCGATTGGCGGGATGAACACCAAAAAAGGCGAAAAGAACAAATTTAATGCGGATGCCGGACTTGACTTGTTTTACCAGATAACACCAAGGCTGAAAGCTTCCCTTTCGATCAATACCGATTTTGCCGAGACAGAAGTGGATGACCGGCAAATCAACCTTACCCGGTTCAGCCTGTATTTTCCGGAAAAGCGCGACTTTTTTCTCGATGGATCGAACTATTTCAAATTTGGAATCGAAGGCGACGACAATAATCTTTACAGGAATTCAATTGCTCCTTTTTTCTCAAGAAGAATGGGACTCGACAATAGCGGGAATATGCTTCCGGTGAGGTATGCCGCCAAAATTACCGGCTCGCAAAATAACTGGAATATTGGGTTGATGCACATCAGCGATGAGCGCGATTACGGAATTAACAACCTGCACGATTACCACAATTCACAACTTACAGTTGGACGGATCAGCCGCAATCTGGGGAAACAATCCTCTGTAGGAGTTATCGGAACCTGGGGAAATACGCTTTCGACCGACAAAAATCTGGTGGGCGGAATGGATATGAAACTGGCTACTTCCAGATTTAATAAAAATAAAAACCTGACACTTACGCTGTTTGGTTTGATTTCGGACACTCCAGGCAAAAAAAACAACAATACTTCGTGGGGGGCCGACATCGCTTATCCGAACGACTTTTTAAACTTTGGATTGGGACATTACGAAGTGGGCGAAAACTTTGTGGCCGGAATTGGATTTGTTCCGCGCACCGGTGTAAAAGCCTCTTACGGAAATTTATCAATCGGACCGCGACCTGACAAATGGGGCATCCTTCAGGTTAAAACAGGTGGAGGATTTAATTACCTGACTAATTTCGATAACGTAATGGTTACCCGTGTATTGAATATCCAACCCTTGGGAATCCGGTTTAAATCGGGTGAAGAATTTTCGTACTCGCTTAACCAACAATATGAATTTCTGGTGAAGGATTTTCCAATTTTCCCCGGATTTATCATTCCTGAAAACGATTACACCTTTTGGTATCAAAACGTTTTGCTAACCGCTGCCGGAAGCCGAAATCTGGCTGGTTCAGCAAGTTTTGGCTCGGGCGATTTTTACAATGGCCGGAAACAGGACATGAAACTGATGGTGAATTACAAAGTTGCAGTTCCGTTATTTATTGGTGTCAACTATTCGGTGAACCATGTAAGCTTGCCTGAAGGGGATTTTACTGCTAGAATTTACCAGATGAACCTGAATATCTTATTTAGCCCGACAGTCACGCTTTATAACTATTTTCAGTACGACAATGCAAGTGAGAAAATGGGATGGCAATCGCGGTTTCAATGGATTTTGAAACCCGGAAACGAAATTATTCTGGCCTGGACTTCAGGATGGGCACAGCCAGACAACCGATTTATCATGAATGAAAGCGCCTTGAGGCTGAAACTAAAATATAATATCCGGTTTTAATTTTTGGGTCATCACAATAATGCGCACCTGTTTGTTTATAATGGAAACTATAGGTAATTATTTTTGACATTGTCAATTCATAGAAACCTGATTTCGCAAAATGAATTGTTTAATAAAAATGAGTAGTTCAATTTCCATTTCTTAAATAACTTTGTTGGACAAAATTTAATTACCCACAATATCAGTCATGGAACCTTTTTTGTTCAATTAGAGTAAAGTTATAAATCAAATACGTGGCAATCATGAATGCAGAAATTGAAAAAGCCTTTTCAGATTTTTTTGAAATATGCAAAACAAACATACCTGAAAAGGAACATCCTAAAATTAAGGATGCTTATTCGATGGTTCAGGAGGTGTTTGGGGAGAAATGCTGGGTCTCGGGCGAGAATATTGTCATTCATTCGCTGGAAGTTGCTCAGGTTGTTGTTCAGGAAATTGGTCTGGGTATTGATTCGGTGATTGCTGCCCTATTGCATAATGTCTATTATCAGGAATCAACAACTAAATTGGTTGAACCCAGGTTTGGACGTTCAATAAGCTCGATCCTCGAAGGAATGGCCAAAATTAATGCCATGGGAACCGATACCGTTGAGCTGCATTCCGAAAATTACCGCAAACTCATGTTGGCCTTGTCTGGCGATGTGCGGGTAATCCTGGTGAAAATTGCCGACCGGCTTCAGGTGATGCGCCACCTTGATTCACAAACTGAATCAGTCAGGACTAAAATCCCGGTCGAAACATCCTATTTATATGCTCCGCTTGCGCACCGGTTGGGCTTGTATTACATCAATTCCGAATTACTTGATTTATGCCTGAAATATCAGAATCCTGAAGCATATAATTCCGTTTCGCTACGATTAAAAGAAACCGACCGGGAACGGGCCAATTTTGTGGCTGAATTTGTAAAACCTATCGAAGAAAAGTTAAATGCACGCGGGTTTTCATTCGAAATGAAAGCGCGCACCAAATCAATCAATTCCATCTGGCATAAAATGCAGATACAAAAGGTTGAATTCGATGAGGTTATGGATTTGTTTGCCATTCGCGTTATCCTGAATTCGGAACTTGCCACCGAAAAATCGGATTGCTGGCAGGTTTATTCCATTGTGACCGAAGAGTACCAGTCGAACCCAAAACGTATGCGCGACTGGATCACTATTCCAAAATCAAACGGATACGAGTCATTGCATGCCACTGTGCTGGGTCCTCACGGCAAATGGGTCGAAGTTCAGATTCGTACCAGGAGGATGAACGAAATTGCCGAAAAGGGATTGGCTGCGCATTGGAAGTACAAAGGCGGCACGGGGAAGTCAGACATGGAAAAATGGCTGGCCAATGTGCGCGAAATTCTGGAGAATCCGGAACTGAACATGGTTGATTTTATCGACGACTTCAAGATGAATGTGTATGCCGACGAAATTTTTGTTTTTACCCCGAAAGGCGATTTGCGAAAATTGGCGGCTGGCGCAACCTTGCTCGATTTTGCCTATGAGGTTCATTCAGGAGTTGGTGACCGCTGTGTAGGTGGAAAAGTAAATGGGAAAAATGTTACCCTGAGACACAAGCTTCATAATGGCGACCAGATTTCGGTTGACACGGCTAATCATCAGCGGCCCAAATTGGATTGGCTCGATTTTGTAGTGACCAGTAAAGCTAAAACCAGGATTAAAGCCAGTTTGAATGAGGAAGTAAAGCGGGAAGCAGAAAATGGAAAAGAAATCGTACTCCGGAAAATTAAAAACTGGAAGATTGAATACAACGACGACAGCATCAGGAAGCTTCTTAAATACTACAAGCTGAAATTAGCCCAGGATTTGTATTATCATATTTCGATTGGCAAAATTGATACTTTGGAAATCAAGGATTTGCTGGTTGAAAAGAAAGAAGAGTCGGCCAAACAGTTGATTACTGAAATATTATCCAAAGAAAAGGTTCAGGAGCTGGAATTTTCGGGTGGCGACGATTATCTGGTGATAGATAACAACCTGAAAAATGTTATTTATAAGCTGGCTCCCTGTTGCAACCCGATTTTTGGTGACGATATTTTTGGATTTGTGACCATTAGTGAGGGTATAAAAATTCATCGGACAAGCTGTCCGAATGCGCCACAAATGGCTGAACGGTATCCTTACCGGTTCATTAAAGCCAAATGGCAGGATACTAAAAAGAAATCATCGTTTCAGGCCACCATCCGTATTTCAGGAACCGACGAATTGGGAATTGTCGGGCAAATCTCTCACGTTATTTCCAAAGATGTTGCCGTACAGATGCGCTCCATTAATATTGATTCCAATAACGGAGCTTTCGATGGCACTTTGAGGGTATTCGTGAATGGTCTTGAACATCTCGACTTTTTAATGAATAAACTAAAGAGCATCAATGGGGTTATAGCTGTATCGCGGGCTGACTAATAAACAGGAAAAAGTCAATAGGAAAAGGGAAAAAGGAAAAGGGAAAGTGATCAGTCGCAGTAATCAGAACTCAGAGAAGGTTATCAGTTGTAAAATTGCTCCAGAGCAAGATATTTATAGAAAAATAAGATTAAAAACAGTAATCGTCCGAGAGATTAAGCAGAACAAAGCCTTAATCTAAATTTCGGACGAAACAGCATCCGACTTCAAAAAGGCGGTTGTAAAAAAATATTTGGATAATCTGTAAATAAAAATCAGGACAGTTCTTATGGATATAGTAGAAGCAAAACAATTGTTTGAGCAAAATGAGTTGGAAAAGGCATTACAAATCCTGAATGAGCTTATTGCAAAAAACGGGACCGACATACAGGCGCTGAATCTCAGGGGCAGGATTTATTATAAAATGCAAAAGTGGGGCAATGCCATGAACGATTACACCACAGTTCTTGAAATAGACCCCGTCAATGCAGAGGCAAAATCAGGTTTGGCCATGGCCGGAAATATTCTGGGTTATTTTACTCCTGATATGTTTAATCCGTAAGTAAATTCAGGTTTTTATGCACAGTTTTAAAAAAAATGTGGCCTCGTGTTAACAAATTCTTAGGTTTTTTGTTCTTAATTGCTATTTTTGGACTTTCTAAAATCTTATTTGGAATATTATATTATTGGAAACCCTATTAAAAATGATAATTGTATGAAGAGATTATTTATTGTTATAATGTTGTGTGTGAGTGTTCTGGCTGTAAATGCTCAGGAGGTGGAAAAGTCCTATGCGGAACTAAAAAATGAAGGAAATGCAGCCCTTACGAATAAAGAATTTCCCAAAGCGCTTGAGCTTTTTGAAAAAGCTTTGGTAAAATGGGGTGATCAGCCTGTTGTTGATTCTACCATGATCTATAACATGGGTTATTGCGCACTTAGTTCGAAAAACTATGAAAAAGCGGTGAAGTATTTTGATCAGGTGATTGCGATGAATGCCATGAAAATAAACGCCATGTTTGGCAAAGCTGATGCTTTAAAAGCAATGAATAATAATGCCGAAAGCATTAAAACACTTGAATTGGCATATACTCTTGCACCTGCTGATGCAAAAGTGGCCAGTAAATTAACTTCTGCCTACACCAGTGAAGGAAATGCTGCCATTAAGAATAAGGAATTCCCCAAAGCACTCGATTTTTATGAAAAAGCTTTGGCCAAAATAGGTGACAAGCCAATTGCCGATACTTCCATGATTTATAACATGGGATATTGTGCCATGAGTTCAAAAAACTATGAAAAAGCGCACAAGTATTTTGACCAGGTGATTTCTATGAATTACAAAAAGGTAAGCGCTATGGTTAATAAAGCTGATATTTACAGACTTACAAAAAATGATGCAGCAAGCCTGAAAACTCTTGAAGAAGCATACACAGTTAAGTCTGATGATCCGAAAGTATTGAGTAAACTGGCTTCATACTATGTAAATGAAGCAAATTCATACTATTCGAAGGGTAGCGCTATTATTAACAAGGTTAACGGTCAAATAACTGCCGGTAAACTGAAAACCTCGGACGAACCTTATAAACTGGCTGAAAAACAAGCTGTCGATGAATTCAAAAAAGCGTTACCATTGCTTGAAAAGGCACTGGGATATGATCCGGAAAATGCGAATGCAAAAAAGCTGAAATCTGCCTGTGAACAAGCAATTAAAAGTTGATATGCAATTCACAATACAAAACGAGGCTATCCGAAAAGGTAGCCTCGTTTTGTATTGTGTGGTAAGTGCTTGTCCTGATAAAAATCAAATCTAAGTCAAAATTGAAGACCTTACATTATTTTGAACGATATTTGGGATTCTTTTAATCAGATCATTAAGAGAACTAGTATGATATACCATACTTTAATCAGCAAACTGGCAGCTATAAAGCATTTTGTACTGCTGATAATTATCTCAGCTATTTTATGCTCCTGTGTTGAGGATTATGAATTCAGTTACTTTCAATCGAAGAAAGTTGACCGCAGTTATCAGACTAAAAATGTAATCATTGTTATTGCCGATGGCCTTCGGTATTCCGAAGGATGGGGCGATTCTACCCATCGGTTTATGCCCCGAATGGCTGGCCAACTTGTTAAAGAAGGAGTGGTGAACACCCGGTTTTATAATATGGGTGGTACTTATACTTCAGCCGGCCATACCAGTATTACTACCGGAATCTATCAGTCAATCAATAACGGAGGTGAAGAATTGCCCGCGAATCCCTCTTTCTTTCAGTATTGGAATCAGGTTTACGGAACTGACCGGCAAAAATCGTGGATCATAGCCAGTAAGGATAAACTTGCTGTTTTGGCCGATTGTAATAACCCTTTTTGGCAGGGAAAATTTACCCCTTCGGTTAATACTGGCATTGAAGGGCGTGGACTTGGAAGTGGTTATCGGGAAGACAGCCTGACATTGAAAACTGCCTTCGAAATTTTGAAGCAGCATCATCCAAAAATGTTGTTGATCAACTTCCGCGATCCGGATTATTCGGCACACTCTGGCGTTTGGGCTAATTATGTGGCTGGGATTAAAAAAACTGACGAATATATTTTTCGCCTGTGGACGTTTTTGCAAAGCGATAGCATTTATAAAAACACCACCACTATGTTTGTAACCAGCGATCATGGACGTCATCTGGATTCTGTAGCCGATGGGTTTGCTGGTCATGGCGATGGGTGCGAAGGTTGCCGGCATCTCAGTTTTTTCGCATGTGGTCCCGATTTTAACCCTGGAGCTCTGGTCAATATTCATCGTGAACAAATTGATGTGCCTGTAACCGTTGCCGGGTTAATGGGTTTTGATTTACCCAATACTGAGGGCAATATAATGACAGAACTTTTCAGACGCAGATGACCAGTTTCTAAAATTTACATATCCATATAACTCAATATATTAATTTGTATTACTTTTGCTGGCTACTCAGAAATCAACATTGGTTTGAATTATTTAGGAGGGAGATCATGGATTTTGTGTCTGATTATATTTCAGAATTGGTTACTTTGTTTAATGAAATGGCGCCCTGGCTGCTCTTTGGGTTGGTATTTGCCGGTTTGTTAAAAGTATATTTTCCTCAGAAAAATATCGAAAAGTATTTAGGAAAACCGAACTTGCGATCAACTATAAATGCATCGGTTTTAGGTGTTCCTTTGCCCCTTTGCTCATGTGGTGTAATCCCGACAGCCATTTCATTTTATAAAAACGGAGCTTCAAAGGGCGCTACCAATTCATTCCTGATTTCAACTCCCCAGACTGGCATCGATTCTATTTTCGCAACTTATTCCATGTTGGGCTGGCCATTCGCCATTTTAAGGCCATTAGTTGCTTTTAGTACCGGAATTTTTGGGGGTGTTATGACCAATTGGCTCATGAAAGAAAAAGCTAAACCAATACCTGAGGTAAATCCGATGTTTGCCGGATTACGTTTGGATACACAAAAAGCCTCAAAACCTGGAACTGCTTGTGATGTTGATGACTCGGATTGCCGTACCCCTCCAAAAAAAGAGGCACATGCGCTAATAAGAGCTGCAGATTACGCGTTTATCGAATTGCTTCAGGATATTTCAAAATGGCTCATCCTCGGTTTTATGGCAGCCGCTTTGCTATCGGTTTTATTGCCCGATGGATTTTTCAGCATGTTTAAAGGATATGGCTTTTTTGAGATATTGATTGTATTAGCTGCTTCCGTACCACTATATATTTGCGCAACAGGTTCAATTCCGATAGCTGCCGTACTTTTAATGAAAGGGGTGTCGCCTGGCGCTGCCCTGGTTTTTATGATGGCTGGCCCGGCTACCAATGTGGCAACCATTACTGTTCTTGCCAAAACAATGGGAAAGAAATCACTTTTCATTTATCTGGGTTCAATTATTGGCGGTGCAATTTTCTTCGGAATGCTTATCAACTGGCTGATTCCTGCCGATTTTATCCTGAGTAAAATGACTCATGATCATGGTGATGGAATGGCTCATGAAATGCTGCCAAAATGGGTTGGAATAACCTCATCGGTAGTTTTGGTTATTTCAATTGTTGCCGGATATTTTTTTGAAAGAATTAAAAAAAATAAGAAAATGACTAAAGAAACTTTTCAGACCATCGGGGTTGAAGGAATGACTTGTTCGCACTGCGAAGCCAGTATCAACCGTAATCTGTTGAAACTTGACGGAATTGATGAAGTCGTTGCCGATAAAAATACGGCTCAGGTTAAAGTTAGAGGTTCAAAAATTAATTTTACTGATATTGAGCGGATTGTGACCGATCTTGGATATCAATATAAAGGAAACATCAAATGAACTGGATAGATTACTCGTTGGCAGTTTTAATCAGTATGCCCATTTTGGCAACATTTGTGTTGGGGGCTTTTTTAGCAAAAAGTGGAAAACATGCTTTAGGAAACCCAACCATTCATCCGCTATTATTTTTCACAGGAAAGTTTTTTCTTTTTGGTGTTTGGGCTTTGTTTGCTGTAATTGCTTTATTTCCCGAATTCCGAAATATCGTTCCTCTTTTAATTCAGGAACAGACGCCGGATGTTCAAAAACTTTTAGCCGCTGTATTTCTGATTCCGGCCAATCTGATTATCGTTCCGGCATACCTTTCGATGGGTTTGATTACCAATATTGGCCTACCCACCGGAAAGCATGAATTACGGACCAGTGGCATTTACAAAATCAGCCGCAATCCGATGTATGCCAGCTTTTTTTTCCTGAATACGGCCACATTTCTGTTTCTTCCAAGCATTTTACTTCTGATTGTCATGTTGTATGGTATGGTCGTTCATCACTTCATTATTCTGGGTGAAGAGAAATTTCTGGAAAAGGAATTTGGCGATGAATACAAAAAATATAAAGCAAGGGTTTCGAGGTATTTCTAAAAAAGATAATCAGTATTAGACTTGGTTTTTTTGTTCATTCTCTAATGCAAGTAGTCGTTTAAAGTGGTTTTCCAGATGTTGGCGCATGGCTGTTCTAAACTTATCAGCATCTCGCAACCTCAGCACTTCAACGAGTTGTTTGTGAGAAACATACTTAATATTTGCAAAGGTTTTATTAATTAATCCGCTGGTATATACATAACTGAAAACAGGCAAAAGCATCACCTGAAATCCTTTCAGAGTTTGATTACCAGTGATTTCGTATAGTTTGCCGTGAAAAAGGATTTCGTAGTCAATATCGAAAAGCGTATTTTCAGAGAGATCTGTCTCATTTTTTACAATTGAAAACAGTTCTTCAATATCTTCGTCTGATGCCCTACTCACTACCAGGTCAGCCATCCCAACCTCGATAACCAAACGTATTTCAAAAATATCTTTCAACGTGCCCTGGTTCAGAATAGTTGGAATCATCGATTTCTGCAAAATGGATGACAGATCCGGACTTTTGATCACAGCCCCTTTATGTTTTTTTGATTCAATCAGTCCC
Source organism: Odoribacter sp. (assembly GCA_013824715.1). Classification (GTDB taxonomy): domain Bacteria; phylum Bacteroidota; class Bacteroidia; order Bacteroidales; family Prolixibacteraceae; genus Aquipluma. The sequence continues at coordinate 31,673 of PNOH01000008.1, forward strand.
ATTGTTTTTAGTCGGGTCAATGATTCACGGATGACAGTGCGGCTTACACCCATGATTTCAGCAAGTTCCAATTCTTTGGGAATTGAATCTCCTGGTTGTAATTCCTTGCTCGAGAAGAATTCGATAAGGTTCATTTCAACTTTATCAACCAGGCTGCGGGTATCTATAGCCTGTAAACCGGTGCTTAGATTATCTGTTTTCATGGTAGATAAGAAAATAAGTAAAATTATATTTGAACAATTCAATGTTTATATGTAATACATAAGACAAAGATAATTGTTTCTAAATTAAAAGCGAATATAAAAAGTAAAATATTTAATCCGATTGCTTTCCTGAAAATAACTTAACCAAATATTTAAGCGGAATATCAAATATTTATTCCTGTTAATTCTGCTTAAAAGTTAATCCAGTTAAGGGAACTGTTGGTTTTTTGATTATGTGAATATACAGGAACGTTTGGATATCAGAGTTTCATGTTAAAAATCATTAAAAATATTTTCAGAAAAAATTTGGAAGTGAAAATTCAATATTTATCTTTGTTGTGTTATGTAGGACATAAGGCATTTTAGAATTTTCAATATTTAATCAAACTATTATGAATAAAATTCTTGTAAAGCTGTCGTTGTGGATGGCATTTTTGTTCTTGATGACTTCAGCCCAGGTTCTGGCACAGAAGACCGTTAAGGGAACCGTAACTGATGCAGATGATGGTTCAACGCTTCCGGGAGTTAGTATCTATGTGAAGGGAACTACTATTGGAACAATTACTGACTTTGACGGAAAGTACACTCTTAATGTTCCGGCCGGTAAAGATGAAATTGCATTTTCAATGGTCGGATATGCAACTGTCAACCAAAAGATTGGAAATCTTTCAATTATTGACATTGCTTTGACGACTTCGGTTCAGGCTATTGATGAGGTGGTCGTAGTTGGTTATGGCACTCAATCCAGAAGTAAGGTAACTTCTTCGATTGCAAAAGTCGATATGAAGTTAATGGAAACAGGTTTGCGTTCCAACCCTGCACAGGCCTTGTCTGGTACTGTACCTGGTTTGAGATTGGTAACTGCAACGGGAAGACCTGGCGCAGTGCCTGCACTTGTATTAAGGGGAGGTACCAATTTTGATGGTTCTGGCAGCCCACTTATCATCATGGATGGACAGATTCGCGGTTCATTAAGCGACATCAATCCTGAAGAAATTGAAAGTATGGAAGTATTAAAAGATGCTTCAGCAACGGCCATTTATGGAGCCCGCGCAAGTAACGGTGTGATTCTCATCACATCAAAGAAAGGTAAAGCTGGTGTATCAACTGTAACTGTAAAGGTAAAACATGGTACGAATTACCTGAATACACCTTATGATTTTGTTGATGCTGAAAACTACATTAAATGGGCACGTCTGGGTGCTGAACAAGCCATTAAAAACGGAACTTTAGCGGTAACCAATGTTGCTGGTGCAGGTCCCAGAGGAACAGGCAGTGTGTACAAAGATGCAGCGGGCAATATTATCGATGGAAATTATGATTCAAGAGCCATCTGGAGTGTGATGCGACTGGATGCTACCAACCAGGAATTATTAAGCCAGCCGGGCTGGAAACAAATGAAAGACGTGATCAAAACGGCTGCCAACGGAAATTACGATCCCAATGGAATCCTATACGATCTGATTTACAAAGATTTCAATTATGGCGATTATGGATTACACAAAACCGCACAAACACAGGATTATAACATCGGTTTTACTGGTGGAAACGACCGTGGAAAATATTTCGCGAATCTGGGCTACTACGACGAAGGTGGTTTATCACTCGAAACCTTCTACAAAAGGCTAAATTTCGCATTTAACGGCGACTACAAGATTAAAGACTGGTTAACCTCCGAAAGTGGCATTCAGTTTGCAAAGGCCAAATGGAAAGATCAATCGCTGCAAAATGGCGAAACAAACTATTGGGCACGTATGCTTTCGGCTCCTCCAACCATGCGTGGTACCAATGCAAAAGGTGAATTGCTACTTGGTCGCGATGCCAGTGACGGTAATCCGGCGTTTAATGTCGATAAATACTTCAGGGGTAATCAATCCGATAAATTCACTATGAATCAGGCTTTCAAGGTTGATATTATGAAAGGCTTATATGTGAAAGCAACTGGAATTTTAATGTATGATGAATCATTTATTGAATCATTCAATAAAGATTTCCGCTCAGGTGTGATGAGTCTTACCAATGTAAACACGGGTTGGAACAGAACAAGGGCATCTTCAGCAAATTTTGACCGCACCGTTCGGCAAACATATAATGCCATCGCAAATTATCAGACCAAGTTCCTTGAAAAGCAAAGTATTTCAGCCATGGCTGGTTTTGAATATTTCGATTCATACAACTATGGAGTTTCAGCAGCAGGTTCAGGCGCCCCAACCGATGATTTCAGAGACCTGGGCTTAACACTGAACAACGCCGAACAACAAACCAGATCAACTGATTCATGGCATGCCAGAGAAAGAATTGTTTCTCAGTTTGGTCGTGTGAATTATGACTATGACGAAAAATATCTCCTGGCATTTACTGTCAGGAGAGACGGCTATTCAAGATTAATCGGAGACAATCAATATGGCGTTTTCCCTGCTTTTTCAGCCGGTTGGCTTGTTTCGAAAGAAGATTTCATGAAGTCAACACAAAAATGGTTGTCGTATCTGAAAATGAGAACAAGTTGGGGTAAAAATGGTAACGTAGGTGGAATCGGTACCTATGAATTACAAGGTTCGTATGGTTCACAAACAGCATATAATGGAACTATCGGATTTTTACAGAGTGGTATTGCAAATCCTAACCTGAAATGGGAGAAAACCAATACAGTAGAGATTGGCGCCGATATGGGCTTCTTCGAAAACAGGATTTATACCTCAATGGCTTTTTACAACAGAATTACTACCGACAAAATAGCCAGTGTATTGTTGCCTACTTCAGCGGGCGTTTCAAGTGTTCGTACCAACAACGGTAGCATGAAGAACGTGGGATTCGAGATTGAAGTAACTGGCAAGATCATCCAGAAAAAAGATTTCAAATGGACGGTTAGCGGTAATGCTTCGTGGAATAAAAATACTATCCTGAAACTTCCTTTCAACGGAAACGAAAACAACCGTCAGGGTGGTCAGCAGATCTACGATCCGGCAACCAAGAAAAATATTTGGGTTGGCGGTTTGCAAGAAGGTAAGGAATGGGGAAGTGTTTACGGATTTGTAAGCGAAGGTATCATCCGGAATGCTGATGATTTAGCCAACTACAACAAGGTTGACCTCGCTGCAGGTCAGGTTTGGTATAATGCAAGCGCTGGTAAACGAGTTGCCAGCCAGAAAATCATGACTGCAAAAGGACTGAATTTAGCTGGTGGCTGGATTCCTACCCAAATGGGTGACATGATTTGGAAAGATATTGACAAAAACGACACCATCGATACTCGGGATATGGTTTCGCTTGGACGTGAAATTCCACGCTTAACTGGAGGTTTTACAACAACATTAAGCTATAAGAGATTTACATTAGCTGCCCGCGTTGATTTTGGTATCGGACATATTCAACAGGATTTTATGCATTTGTGGGCTTTGGCCTGTGCTCAGGGAGAATTTGCCCCAACAACAGATGTTTACGACACCTGGACAGTTGATAATCCGAATGCATCTCTACCAAGATATCAATGGGCCGATCAATTGAATACAAAAAACTACGACAGGCCGAGCAGCATGTTCTGGAAGAAATCGGATTACCTTTCATTCCGCGAAGTGTCATTAAGTTACAGTGTTCCAACAGCATTATTGAAAAAAGCTAAAATTGGAGGTCTGGTATTGACCGCTACGGGTCAAAATCTTGGATATTTAACCAATAAAATGCTGAATTTTCCAGAGCGTACCGGAAATCAAAATGGTGCATACATTATACCAACACAATTGATCCTTGGTGCTGATATTACTTTTTAATTTAAATTACAATATTATCTAAATAGAGGATTATGAAAAATATAAAGTATTTAATACTGGCGGTAATTATATCACTTACTGCCACCTCGTGCCAGGAAACACTTGATCTTGCTCCGATAGATTATTTTGGAGATGGAAACTTCTGGCAGAATGAATCACAGGTTGCCAACTTTATGGTTGGTATCCACAAGCAGCTCAGAGACAATCAGTTCATGTTTGTTCGATTGGGAGAAATGCGCTCGGGTATTTACAGCAACGTCGATCGCCAGAATACATCGTTGAATGAATTGCAGATTATCGAGCAGCGCATTGACGAAAATTCAGCAGGAATCGGATCATGGGCCGGATTTTACGGTCCGATTTTGCAACTGAATCTTTTTATCCAAAAGACAGAAGCAATAACATTCCTGACAGCCGATAAAAAGAACTATCTTTTAGGTCAGGCCTATGGATTGAGAGCTTTCTATTATTTTCATTTGCTGCGCACCTACGGTGGTGTACCACTTCGTCTTGAGCCCGAAGTATTGAACGGAAATACCGATCCGGTACTTTTGCGCAAAGCCAGAGCGACCGAAGCCGAAACGCTGGCCGCAATTAAGGCTGATGTTACCAAATCAGTAACTGCATTTGGAACTTTGGCCAGTCCGTCAGGCAAAAGCCAATGGAGTCCGAAAGCCACCTTGATGCTGAAAGGCGAAGTTTATTTATGGGCAGCAAAAGTATATGGTGCAACCGCCGATTTAGCCGAAGCAAAATCAGCGCTGAACGCCATTACCGGAAGCACGCTGCAGACATCTTTTGCCAATGTATTCGCCTATAACCAAAAAGATAATTCGGAAATTATTTTGAATCTCCGCTACCTGGTTGGTGAAGCCGAAATGGGTGGTGTTGCCGCATACACGTATTCAACATTCAATTTCGACAACCTGCATTACAAAGATTCGCTTGCAAGTGGTACACTACTCGTCGATCCTTTGGTGATTGCAGCTACAAATTCACAGCAGATTATCCAACGATACGGTTATACTTTCGAGTTATTTAAATCGTACAATGTAGCCGATAAAAGAAGAGATGTTACTTTCTATGATTATTACAAAGTAACTAAAACTCCTTATAAAGTTGATGTGAGAAATACTGCACTGGTTAAATTCCTCGGAACAATTAGCGCTAACAAACGGTATTTCACCAGCGATTGGCCTATTTACCGCGAAGCCGACAGAGTGCTGATGCTGGCAGAAATTGCAAATGCTGAAGGAAGTGACCCTTCCAGCTACATCAAGCAAATTCGCGACCGTGCATTTGCCCCGGGTGTTGATCCAATTCCTTTTGTCAATTCAACCAAAGACAAAAACGAATTGGCTATCTATTCAGAGCGTATGAAAGAGTTTGTATATGAAGGCAAATCCTGGTATGATTTACGAAGAATGAAATACGGCTCCGATCCATTGGTGTTCAAAAGCACAAGTCATAAATATGGTGCTTTGGATAAAGCCACCAAATCGCATATGATTTTATGGCCGATCGAAAAAGCGATCTGGACAAATGATCCTCTGGTAAATCAAACACCAGGTTATGCAACTGCAAAACCTGCCAATTAAAATAGGTTAAGCATAGAGAATTGGTTTTTATTGAAAAGAGGCTGTTGCGGCAGCCTCTTTTCTTCCAATTATCGAAAAAGAATTCATTCTTTCACAAACGACCTGCCTTTCCATCGTTTACAACAAATCGTTATATATATTCAAACAAGAATTGAATGATCTTACGATACAGCAAAATATTAAACACTATGAAAACTATTCTGGCCATATTAATTGCTTTGCTTGCCTCTTCACAGTGTACCAAAAGCAATCCTACAGATGTGAATCCTGCAAAAATTTCAAGTGTTCAGTTAACACCTGTGAGAACACCTGTTTTGATCGGGAAGAGTGATGTTTCGCTTTACATGTTGAAACTAAGGTTGGATGAGGGTAACGAAAAAGTATTCCTGAAAAATGTAATCCTGAATTTTACTCCCGGCAGTCAGCACGACTGTATTGCTTCTGTTTCAGTTGTTTATACCGGAACAAATAATCCTCTTTTCGGAAGTTCACAAAACATTGGACTCCAAACCGCGATCACGGGTACCAGTTCTATGTCCGCAGGTTTAAACTTTATATCCCTCAACTTTACTTTGAAAAGTGATGCCATTCTCACTAAAAGTTTCGAGCTACAGGAAGTTGAGCTTACTTTCAGCGACAATCAGACCATCAAAGTCGCTCCTGAATCCAAATTTGTTTACCGCCCCGCTCTACTTTTGCGTGCTGCTGGTCAGGATCAGGTAAATACCCACCGTATTCCGGGTTTGACAACCACTAACCAGGGCACACTGATTGCAGTTTACGACAACCGTTACAACAACAGTAAAGACCTTCAGGAAGACATTGACATTGGCATGAGCCGCAGCACCGATGGCGGCCAAACCTGGCAACCCATGAAAGTAATTATGGATATGGGCGAATACGGCGGCCGCTCGCAACGGCTGAATGGAATTGGCGATCCTTGCGTACTATACGATCACAAGACCAATACAATTTGGGTGGCAGCACTCTGGATGAGTGGTTCGGCGCCTGATCAAATGCTGTGGTGGGCTTCAAAACCAGGAATGAAACCTGAAGAAACAGGTCAGTTCATTTTGGTGAAAAGTTCCGACGACGGTTTGACCTGGTCGCAACCGATCAATATTACTTCACAAATCAAAGATCCCGCATGGCAGTTGCTTTTACAGGGGCCTGGTCGTGGTATTGCTATGACCGACGGAACATTGGTTTTTCCGGCACAGTTCAAAGCTGATTTGGGTACAAAAGCGCTTGACGGCGGACAATTTACCTGTCATTCTACAATAGTTTACAGCAAAGATCAGGGAAACACCTGGCAAATTGGTACCGGTGCAAAATCAAACACCACTGAAGCTCAGGTGGTTCAATTGAGCGACGGCAGTCTGATGCTGAATATGCGCGACGACCGTAACCGCTCCGACAAGGGCGAAACAAACGGCAGGGCAGTGGCAGTTACAACCGATTTGGGTAAAACATGGACCAAACATGCCTCATCCAACTTTGCCCTTCAGGAATCCAACTGCATGGCCAGCATCATCAGTGCCGATCTGGAAATCAACGGAAAAATGCAACAAGTTCTGTTTTTCTCAAATCCAGATAGTAAAACAGAACGCAGCCACATGACCATTAAAGCCAGTCTGGATGGCGGTTTTAGCTGGCCACAAACCTATCAGCTTGAGCTGAATTCGGAAACCGGCTACGGCTACTCCTGCATGAGCATAGTCGATAGCAAAACTATTGGAATTGTTTACGAAGGAGTCAAAGAACTTTATTTTCAAAAAGTTCCTGTTGTTGAAATTCTGGGTTCATTAGTAAAACAATAAAGGAATGAAAGGCAGGGGCAGCAAATACAGGACAGGAAAAATTACCGGTATGATGCTATTTTTCGTTTTTCTGTTGCAGAGTTTTCATGGGCTAACAAATCCTGTTGATGTTCCGGCTTTAATTCCGATGCCCCAAAAAATTACATGGAATAAGCAGATTTTTAAAATTGACGGAAACGAAACAAATGTGGTTCAGCGAATTGCAGTTAATCTTCCTGAAGTTCCCACCAATAAGGATGAAGCCTATATCCTGAAAGTCGATGCTGATTCCGTAATACTTCAGGCCAAAACCCCAAAAGGTCTTTTTCGGGGGCAACAAACCATCAAACAATTAACTTTTACAAAAAGTGGAAAGCAGTTTGTAGCTGGTTGCACAATAACCGATTGGCCTGCTTTTAAAATCCGTGGTTTTATGCAGGATGTTGGCCGGAATTTTCAGTCGCTACCCATGTTGAAAGAACAAATCGATGTGATGGCTGCATACAAGTTCAATACTTTTCATTTTCATGTCACCGACAATCCCGGATGGCGTCTCGAAAGTAAAAAATACCCACAACTAAGTTCTGCATCTTCGATGAGCCGCTGGCCCGGAAAATACTATTCACAGGAAGATTTTCTGGAACTCGTAAATTATTGCAGCGAACGTTATATTGTACTGGTTCCAGAATTCGATATTCCCGGTCACAGCGAAGCTTTTAGAAAGGCATTTGCACTCGATTCGATGAGAGACGCACGGGTAAAACCAATTTTGCTTGATTTAATTGACGAATTATGCAGCCTGGTTTCTAAAGAAAAAATGCCATACATCCATCTGGGGACCGACGAAGTTTGGCATAAAAATGAAAAACCTGAACCTGGACTTCTTTCAGCTTTGGAAGAACGAGTCAGGTTTCATAACAGAGAAGTAATTGTTTGGCGCCCGGGTCAGGAAATTGAAAAGGATAGTACTTCTATATCGCAACTTTGGTCGTCTGGTGGAAAACCGAAAAATGGTTACCGTTATATTGATTCGCGGCTCAATTACCTCAATCACCTTGATCCGTTGGCTGGAGTGGCACAGCTTTATTTCGACAGGATTTGCAATGCATCTATGGGAGATTCCTTGCGTTTAGGTGGTATTATGTGTTGCTGGAACGACAACAATGTAAACGAAGAATACGATATTTTACGCCAAAATCCGGTTTATCCCGGAATGCTAACCTACAGCGAAACTTCATGGAAGGGACAGCCGCATGATTTGGGCGAAAATTACCTTGCAAAACTTCCCTCTCCTGAAAATCTATTATACAAAGAGTTTCAGGAATTTGAAGAACGATTAACCGTTCATCGTAACCGCTATTTTCAGGATAAACCTTTTCCGTATGTGAAACAGTCTCAGATCGAATGGAAAATAATTGGTCCGTTTAGTAATGGAGGAGATTTGAACCGATCGTTTCCGGTAGAAAATAGTATTCAGGAAAATTATACAGTTGACGGCAACAAAATCAATTGGACCGGACCTTATTATGGCGGAACCATTCACATCCGGCATTTCTTCGGATTCCCTTCCTGGTTTTCAGAAAAAAAAGGAACTGTTTATGCAACCACCAACATCTGGTCGCCAAAAGATCAGGAAGTGGGTTGCTGGATAGGATTTCAGGACTGGTCGCGTTCGGGCGGAAGACGAGGAGGCCCCTTCCCGCAGCAAGGCCAATGGCATACCACCAACCCAAAAATTTGGGTAAATGGTGAAATTATTGAATCCCCTGTCTGGAAAAATCCTGAATTGGCTGAAAAAACGGAAGAAATTCCTTTTTTAGATGAAAATTATTTTTTCAGGCAACCAACAAAAATTACCTTAAAAAAAGGGTGGAATACCGTTTTACTGAAAGTACCTCAAGTTGGAACTTCCTGGAAATGGATGTTTACTTTCGTGCCTGTACGAATTGAAAATGAACAGGTAAAAGAAATTGAAGGACTCAAATTCTCAGTTAATAATTAGATTCAATCGACCAAAATGAGGTACCAGTTTCATATCGCTTTATTGCTGATTAATATTTTGACTGGAATGTCCATATTTGGATTTTGCCAACGTTCAGATCAGAAGATACGGGTGGCATGTATTGGCGATTCGGTTACCAAAGGCTTTGACCTGGAAAATCCGGAATCGCAATCCTATCCGGCGCAATTGCAGGCCTTGCTTGGAGCATCTTACCAGGTCGAAAATTTTGGGGTTAGTGGAACGACTTTATTGAACAAAGGGCATCTGCCCTATGTTTTGACTGAAGAGTATCAGCGTGCGTTGGCTTATAAAGCTGATCTTGTCATTATCCATTTGGGATTGAATGACACCGATCCTCGTGACTGGCCCAATTTCAGGGATGATTTTATTTTAGATTACTTGAAATTAATACGTTCATTTCAAAATTCGGAAAGCCAGCCGCCGAAGGTTTTCATTTGCCGGATGACTCCAATATTCAATGCACACCCCAGATTTAAGTCGGGAACCCGCAACTGGTTCTGGCAGATTCAACAACAGATTGAACAGGTCGCTAAAGCGGCAAACGTTGTGTTGATCGATTTACATACTCCACTCTATTCCCATCCCGATCTTTTCAAAGATGCTTTGCATCCTGATCAGACAGGTGCGGCTATCATTGCAAAAACAGTTTTTCAGCATATCACTGGAAATTTTGGTGGCTTGAAGCTGGCTCCGGTGTTCATGAACCACATGGTTCTGCAGCAGAAATCTAAAATCCACGTGTGGGGAAATGCCAATTCCGGTTCTGAAATCGTTGGAGAATTCAACCAACAAATAGAAAAATGTATTACTGACGAATCCGGAGAATGGTCACTGACTTTTAATCCGGCTCCGGCTGGAGGTCCTTATGCTCTTAAAGTTAATTCAGGAAGCCTGCAAACTGTTCTTCTCAACGATATTCTGGTTGGAGAATTATGGATTTGTGCCGGTCAGTCGAACATGGAATTTCAGTTGAAAGATGCGTCAAACGCATCATCCTTTATTTCAAAGGCCAGCAATACCAACATTCGTTTATTAAATATGAAGGGCATCGTCAGGCCGGATGATACAAAATGGGATTCGTTGTCGCTGGATAAAATAAATAAACTGGAGTTTCTGGAAGGAAAATGGAAATCCTGCCATCCTGAAAATGCAGCTGATTTTTCTGCAATTGGTTATTACTTTGGAAAAATGCTGAATGAAAACCTGAATGTTCCGGTTGGCTTAATCCAGGTTAGTGTTGGCGGAGCTCCGATTGAAGCCTTTATCGACCGGAAAACACTGGAGTTTGATCCATATATGGTTGATGTCCTTTACAAATGGAAACAAAATGATCTGATCATGGATTGGTGCCGCGAACGGGCTGCTTTAAACATTTCGCTGAGCAAAAATGAATTTCAGCGACACCCATTTGAACCAGCTTACATTTATGAAGCAGGAATTCAAACACTTGCCGGAGTAGTTGTGAGCGGAGTAATCTGGTATCAGGGAGAGTCGAATGCTCATAATGCCGAATATTACAGTCATGCCTTTCCAAGTTTGATCAAATCGTGGCGAAAGACCTTTAATGATCCGGAAATGCCGTTCTATTTTGCCCAGCTATCCAGTTTAAATCGGCCCTCCTGGCCCTATTTCAGGGATGTGCAGCGGCAATTAAGTCTTTCTGTTTCTCATACAGGGATGGTCGTGACCAGCGATTTAGGCGATTCACTTAATGTTCATCCGAAACGCAAACGCGAAGTTGGAGAACGCTTCGCTAAACTGGCACTGGCTAAAGTTTACGGGCAAAAATTGATTTGTTCAGGCCCCGAGGTTTTGGGATTCAGGCAGACTGGTGACCAAATCAGAATTCGGTTTAATCATGCTGCCCGGTTAAAAACTGCTGATGGCATGCCCCTCCGCGAACTTGAAATCGCTGGTCAGGATGGAATTTTTGACCTGGTAAAAGCTTCGCTAAAAGGAAAAGAAATTGTGATTACAACGACAAAGGATATACAAAAAATCCGATATGGCTGGAGCCCTTTTTCAAGTGGGAATCTGGTTAACGAAGTAGGACTGCCTGCATCAACATTTGAAATAGAAATACAATAAAGAATCTCAAAAATCAAATTATGCAAAAAATTGAAGGATTGATCGCTGCCCCTTTTGCTCCATTGAGTGCGAAAGATGAAGTAATGTATGATTTTATTCCCGGATACTACAATTTTCTGGAAAAGAACAAGATAGTTGGTGCCTTTATCAATGGCTCAACCGGTGAAGGTGTTTCGCTTACTCAAGCTGAAAAAAGAAAGATAACTGAAACATGGGCTTCAATCAGAACAGCCAGAAAGACCATGAAAATTATCAATCTGGTGGGTGGAACATCCTATCAGGAATGTATTGAAAGTGCTCAACATTCGGCCGAAAACAAGGTTGATGCGATTGCCATTTTGGCCCCGTATTACTTTAAACCGGCCGGAGCAAGGCAGCTGGCCGAATTCTGTGCTAAAGTTGCCGAATCGGTTCCTCAAATGCCGGTTTATTTCTATCACATCCCGGTATTAAGTGGTTGTTTCGTTCCCATGTACGATTTTCTGCAGGAAGCTGCGCCAATCATTCCTAATCTGGCCGGGATTAAATACACCCACGAAGATTTTATGGATTTTCTGAGCTGCATTTACTTTATGGATGGCAAATTTGAGATGATGTGGGGCCGCGACGAAAATATGCTTTCGGCCTTGGTTCTTGGAACCCGCAGTGCCGTTGGAAGTACCTTCAATTATGCCGCTCCGCTTTATTATCAGATGATTGATGCTTTTGATCAAGGTGATTTTGCTGTCGCCAGGAAACTTCAGCAAATGTCCATCGACATGATCAGACTACTTGGCAAATATGGGGGTATTTCTGTGGGAAAAGCATATATGAAATACATAGGATTGGATTATGGACAGTTTCGTTTGCCAATCAAAAATATGTCAGCCAAAAATCATGAAAAATTTGTTGAAGATGTCCGTTCGCTTAATATGCAAGAGCTTTTCTCGAAGATATAAATTATTGCCTATTTTTTTTATAATGATAGCTTTTGCTCAAAACTCTTGCATTTCAAAATCTCCGGAAAAGATTAGTCTGAAAAGCTTTAAATTTCAGGCCTTGCCGCCCGCTTTAGGCGATTCTGTTCAGCCTGGGCTTGCAGGACCGATTACGGGAGCTCATGGAAACTTTGTTTTAGTTGCCGGAGGTGCCAATTTTGAAAATGGATTGCCATGGAGAGGTGGTAATAAGAAGTACCATGATGAAATTTTCCTGATGGAGAAAAACGCTTCCGGAAATTATTTGTGGAAACAGTCTTCGGAGAAATTGCCTTATCCAATGGCCTATTCTGCTTGCGTTTCAACAGAAAAAGGATTGGTGAGCATTGGTGGTGAAGATTTGGATAGCCCAATAAATGATGTTGTTTTATTTTCATTTCAGGATGGAAAAGTTAGCCGGAAAATGTTGCCGGAATTGCCTCAGCCAATAAGTTCTGCCGGTGCAGCAGTAATTGGGACAACTGTTTTTGTGGCCGGAGGACTGACTTCAGAAAGTGCAACATCAGCATTTTATTCCATAAATCTGGAAGGTACAGCAAACGGATGGCGGGTTTTGCCAGAACTTCCGTTAGTACTTTCTCATGCCGTGGTTGTTAGTCAGAATGATGAAAACGAAACGTGCATTTATGTGATTGGCGGTCGGAATAAGACTTCGGAAGTTTCAACGTTTTTGAGTAGTGTATGGAAGTATATACCTTCCAGACAAAAATGGAATTTGGAAGGAGATATTATTTCTGAGGGAAAACCACTAGGAATGTCTGCAGGAATAGGAATTGCAGTTGGTGAAAATCAAATCCTTCTTTTTGGTGGCGATCCGGGTATCTTTTTTAATCGTACGGAGCGCCTGAATAACTCTATTGAAAAGGCTTCCGGAGAAGCAGAACGGCAAAAACTTTGGCAGGAAAAAGATTCGATGCTGAGCAATCATCCTGGTTTCTCAAAAGATATTTTAGCTTTCAATACCCGTTCAAAAAATTGGGAGAAGATTGACCAAATAACGGGCGAATCACCGGTTACAACCACTGCTTTTTTGTGGAACGGAACGGTTGTTATTCCTTCAGGCGAAATACGTCCGGGAGTACGTACCACGAACGTGATTGGTTTTGATATTCAGTTTGAAAAGTAAAAACAATGGAAAAGGATTTTAAAAAATTAGCTGAACAATACCGAAATGAACTGCTTCAGAAAGTGGTGCCTTTCTGGGAGAAACATTCAAAAGACGAGCAATTTGGTGGCTATTTTACTTGTCTCGACAGGCAGGGGAATGTGTTTGATACAGACAAGTTTATTTGGTTGCAGGGTCGCGAGGTCTGGATGTTCGCAACGCTTTACAACAAGGTGGAGCGACGGCCCGAATGGCTGGAGATGGCTTTGCACGGTGCAGAGTTCCTTCAAAAATACGGTCACGATAGTAACCTGAATTGGTATTTTTCACTCACCCGCGACGGAAAACCACTGATTGAACCCTACAATATTTTTTCGGATTGCTTTGCCACGATGGCTTTTGGCCAGTTGTACCAGGCCACCGGAAAGGAAGAATATGGTACAATCGCAAAAAAAACTTTTGATAATATCCTGAAGCGAAGCACCAATCCAAAAGGACGGTTCAGTAAAGCTGTTCCGGAAACCCGCCCGCTCAAAGGCTTTTCTTTGCCCATGATTTTGTGCAACCTGTCGCTGGAAATCGAGCATCTGCTCCCGAAAGAACTGGTTGAGGAAACAATCAACACCTGCATTAATGAGGTTTTGGAGGTTTTCTACGATCACAAAACCGGGCTGATCATGGAGAATGTAAATCCTGATGGAAGTTTCTCCGATTCGTTTGAAGGTCGTTTGTTGAATCCGGGCCATGCCATCGAGGCGATGTGGTTCATTATGGATTTGTCAGTCAGGCTGAAACGTCCGGAACTGGCAGAAAAAGCGGTCGAAATTATGCTCCGAACCCTCAAATATGGGTGGGACGAACAATACAGCGGCATCTTCTATTTCCTCGACATCAAAGGTTATCCGCCGCAACAGTTGGAATGGGATCAGAAACTTTGGTGGGTGCATGTCGAAACGCTGATTAGTCTCATTAAAGGTTACTCGCTGACCGGAAATCCGGAATGTCTGGAATGGTTCGAAAAGGTTCACGATTATACCTGGTCGCATTTTGCCGATCCGGAATTCGACGAATGGTTCGGTTATCTGAACCGTCGTGGCGAAGTATTGCTACCTTTAAAAGGCGGAAAGTGGAAAGGCTGTTTCCACGTCCCACGCGGATTGTTCCAAATCTGGAAAACGCTGGAAAAGCTTGAAGCCGTGAATTGAAGAAATGTTGAACCCACTTCGGGATTCTGAATTTTCATCAATATTGTTTTCCGCCGGTTATTCAAATTTAAGTCCTTCGGACTTATCTGGTACTAATTTTAATTCCGGGAACCGGAATAATGTGAATAACCGTGGGTGTAAACCCACGGTCAACTAAAATCTCAGAACCACAACCCTGAAAGGGTTGAATATTGTGAATAAGTAACAAAGCTGATACAAAAGAAAGAAATTATGCAAATCCAACAAAAAAAATGGTATCCCTGGCTGGTTGTCGCCCTTCTATGGATGGTGGCCCTGCTCAACTACATGGACCGGCAAATGCTGTCAACCATGAAAGTGGCCATGATGGGCGACATTCACGAGTTGGAAACTGCAGAGAATTTTGGGCGGCTGATGGCTATTTTTTTATGGATTTATGCGCTGATGAGTCCGGTTGCCGGACTAATTGCTGACCGGCTTAACCGCAAATGGTTAATTGTTGGAAGTTTGGCGGTATGGTCAGGAGTGACTATGGCTATGGGATATGTTGATAATTTTAATCATCTGTATATCTTACGTGCAATCATGGGCGTGAGCGAAGCTCTGTACATCCCGGCTGGATTGTCACTGATTGCTGATTACCATCAGGGGAAAACACGTTCGCTGGCCATAGGAATTCACATGACCGGATTGTATGTCGGGCAGGCTATGGGTGGATTTGGAGCAACCGTTGCGCATGAATATTCGTGGCAAACTACTTTTCATTCCTTTGGCCTGATTGGTCTTTTATACAGCATTGTACTCATCCTGTTTCTTCGCGAAAAAAGAGTAGTTCAGACGGCAGCTAAAGAGAATCGATCTACAAGCGGCGCATTCACCTCGGTTTTTAAAAGCCTGGGGATGCTTTTCGGAACCATAAGTTTTTGGGTAATCATGTTTTATTTTGCCGCCCCTAGTTTCCCTGGCTGGGCCATTAAAAACTGGATTCCTACGCTATTTTCAATGAACCTGCATATTGATATGGCACAGGCCGGGCCATTTTCAACAATTACAATTGCCGCTTCTTCGTTTATTGGGGTCCTTTTCGGAGGTATCCTCGCCGACCGTTGGATTCAGCGGAACCTTCGTGGAAGGATCTATACAGGAGCTATTGGATTGTCACTCACTATTCCTGCCTTGCTTTTTCTGGGATATGGAACTGGCTTATTGGGAGTGGTCGGCGGTGCAGTGTTGTTTGGAGTAGGTTTTGGAATGTTCGATGCCAACAATATGCCTATCCTTTGTCAGTTCGTTTCGCCACGGCATCGGGCGGCAGGTTATGGCCTGATGAATATGGTAGGAGTATTTGCCGGAGCACAAATTACGGGCATTCTGGGTAAGTCAACCGATTCAGGAAGTTTGGGCCCTGACCTGGCTCTACTGGCTATCCCTGTTACCATTGCCATCGTGTTTCAACTTGTCATGCTCAAGCCTAAATTTGCAGATAAAACCAATGACAATTAAATTGTTCTTTCGAATATTGAACAGTGATGGATGATTGAAATTCTGAATATCAAGGAAATAATGAATTAGTATGTTTGAACTTTTTATCGAATTCGTAGTAAAACTATTTCCCATTTACCTCTGTGCTTTGTTTGGATTTATTCTGGGAAAGTTGCTGAAAGTGAGAAAGAATGACGTTGCAAACATTCTGGTTTTCCTGATCCTTCCACTCATTACATTTCACGGATCTTTTACAACACCGGTTACAGTTCAGGCATTAAGCCTGCCTTTATTTTTCTTTCTGCTTTGTACCATTATTACCATGTTATTTCTTTGGATAGGTAAGAAAACATGGAAGGATAATACCGGAAACTTGCTCGCATTTGCTTCAAGTTATGGAAATTATGGATATTTTGCACTACCTGCAGCTATCGTATTATTTGGTAAGGAGGCGGAAAGCCCGGTTATTATGGCTGGAATTGGATTCATTATTTATAGTTGTACCGTTGGATATTTTGTGACTGCTCTCGGAAATTTCACAATTGTAGAAAGCCTGAAGAAAACGCTGGTGCTTCCATCTGTTTATGCCATGATAATTGGCTTAACTCTGAATGTACTAAATGTGAAATTCGGTTCATTTAAGAATATTGATCTGAACGGGATTTATATCAGCATGGCTCGGGATGTTCGCGGCGTTTATACAATCATCGGGATGATGCTTGTTGGCCTGGCAATTGCTGAAATAAAAACGATGAAAATTGACTGGAAATTTGTTGGATTGGCATCATTGGCTCAGTTTGTGATTTGGCCAGTTGTGGTAGGTTTATACATTATTCTCGATAAACATTTACTGCATTTTTACCCCGTATTACTGTTGAAAATTATATTTCTTTTGTCACTGATTCCGGTAGGAGTGAATTTAATCGCATACTCATCTCACCTTGGCGTACATCCCGAAAAAGCTGCAGTTGCCATACTTATTACCACGGTATTTGCTATGTTATTTATCCCGTTCATGATTTCCGTTTTTATAGGATTCATTTAATAAAAACTTTTAAAATTAGATAATCTATGAAAACCCTGATCTTTTTCTTCCTGATGAGCGCCGTTTTGATTGTAAATGGACAAAACGCCAAATACAGCACCTATTATTTACAACGCAAATCGCTTTTCGAAGTTTTACCTGATACAAAGCGTGAAATTGTCTTTTTGGGCAACAGCATTACCGATGGAGGTGAATGGTCTGAGTTATTCAACAACAAACACGCAAAAAACCGGGGCATCAGCGGCGACACAACAGATGGAGTATTGTTCAGATTAAACGAAGTCACCCGTTCCAAACCCGCCAAAGTTTTTTTGCTGATCGGGATAAATGACCTATCCAGAGGAGTTTCCAAAGATTCTGTTCTCTCAAACATTTGCAGCATTGCACTGAAGGTCAGGAAGGATTCGCCTAAAACGAAGGTTTATATACAAAGTATATTGCCGGTTAATGATTCGTTTGGCCTTTTTAAAAATCACACCAATAAAACGGACGATGTTCTCTGGGTCAATGCCCAATTGAAAATCTGGTGCGAAAAAGAGCATTTCCAATTTGTTGACTTATTCAGTAAGTTTAAATGTGTCGACAGCAACCTGTTGAATCCTGAACTTACCAACGATGGTCTTCATTTAAAAGGAGAAGGATATTTGCTTTGGGTCGAAATTGTCAAACCATATATTTCATCAAAATAATAGATTGCATTAAGGCTGCTTACCTGTTTTCGTGAGGTACATTTTAATGAAGGTTTAAAATTACCGGTTGGTAGTATCAATTTAATAAAGAACTGTTAAATTTGATTCAATTAACTAAACCTTCTATGAATTCGAAAAAAATTCTTGTCGTCGGAAGTTCGAATACCGACATGGTTATCAAAACTCACCATTTTCCTGCTCCGGGAGAAACTATTCTGGGCGGACGGTTTTTAATGAATGCCGGAGGAAAGGGGGCCAATCAGGCTGTTGCGGCTGCACGTCTGGGGGGAAAAGTCACTTTTGTGGGTAAAATTGGTGACGATATTTTTGGTAAACAGGCCGTACAACAACTCAAAGACGAAGGAATTAATGTTGATTTTGTGTCTGTTGATCCTGATAATCCCAGCGGAGTTGCCCTGATAACAGTTGACCGGAATGGGGAAAATTCCATTGTGGTGGCGTCCGGCTCAAATGGTACATTAAGTCCGGCTGATTTTGATAAAGCCTTGACTGAGCTGGATGAATCCGATTTTGTGCTGTTGCAACTCGAAATTCCAATCCCGACCGTTGAATACATAGCCCGCATTGCAGCTCAGAAACAGAAAAAAGTGATCCTGAACCCAGCCCCTGCGGCAAAACTTTCCGACGAATTACTTCAAAATCTTTATTTAATTACTCCAAACGAAACAGAAGCCGAACTGCTGACAGGAATCAAAGTGACCGGTCAGGAATCGGCGCTGAAGTCAGCAACAATACTGCACGAAAAAGGGGTTGAAGTGGTGATAATTACCATGGGCGCTGCCGGTGCATTTCTGCTGTCAAACGGAGAATCTGAAATCATAAGTGCTCCAAGAGTGGAGGCCGTTGATACAACCGCTGCCGGCGATACTTTTAACGGCGCACTGGTTGTTGCCTTGTCCGAAGGCAAAACAATTCAGGAATCCATTATCTTTGCTAATAAAGCTGCTGCCATTTCGGTTACAAGAATTGGGGCACAATCATCAGTGCCTTTCCGCAAAGAAGTATTGGCTCTATGACGTTTAGTGTGGGTAAAATTTCAGACTTACGACAAGAATTTATAATGAGAAAGCGTAGCATTCGGAATAACCTTATTTTTATTTCAGTTACTCATAAATACCTACGTTGGACAAAATTTAATTACCCACAGTATCCGTCATAGAACCGAAATATTAAACTAAAATTACCTGATTATGAAAAAGTATTTATTAATTCTGATTTTACCCGCAATTGTACTTGCACTTACTTCGTGTTCAACCAAACAGGCGACAGATACCCGTACCATTTCAAATGAAGTCCTGAAAGATAAAATTGCCGGAGGCTGGGCCGGAAAAATGATCGGCGTAACTTACGGGGCGCCAACCGAATTCAGGGCTCAGGGAAAAACTTATGAAGATTCGATTAAATGGGTTCCATCTGATGTTAAAGGTTCCATCTGGCAGGATGATATTTATGTGCAGCTTACTTTTCTGATGACGATGGATCGTTACGGAATGGATGCACCCGCTAAAAAATATCAGGAATTGTTCGCTAAGGCAGGTTATCATTTGTGGCACGCCAATGTTCAGGCACGCAAAAACTATTTCGACAGTATTTTCCCTCCGCAATCGGGGCATCCGGATTATAACCTTCATACCGATGATATTGATTTCCAGATCGAAGCCGACTACATCGGGTTTATGTGCCCCGGAATGCCGCAAACTGCCAATCAGATTGCAGATAAAATCGGGCACATCATGAATTACGGCGATGGCGTTTATGGTGGGGTATTCGTTGCAGCTTTGTATGCCGAAGCGTATTTTGAGAACGATATCCCCAAAATAATTAACAAAGCGCTGTTATCAATTCCGGCAGAAAGTGATTATGCCAAAGCGGTTCAGGATGTAATTCTGTTACACAAGCAATATCCGTCCGACTGGCGTGCTGCCTGGGCCGAGTTGGAAGGCAAATGGGGAAAAGTTCAGATTTGTGGAGCGGGAACTACTTTTAATATTGATGCCAAACTAAACGGAGCCTATATCGTGATGGGCTTGCTATACGGCGAAGGTGATCCGGTTAAAACGATGGAAGTTTCCACCCGGTGCGGACAGGATTCAGACTGCAATCCTTCGAATGCCATGGCTGTACTTGGCGTAATCAAAGGGTTGAGCGGATTACCGCAAGAATATCAGGAAGAAGTAAAAGCAATCGGCGATTCGCTGTTTATTAATACCACTTATTCCTTCAATAAGGCGGTGGATAAAACCATGGAATACGCCCGGAAACTTGCAGTTGAAAATGGAGGCGAAGCCACTGAAACTGAATTAAAAGTTAATATTCAGCAGCCACAACCTTTTGCATTGGAAATTGCTTTCCCGAAACTGGTTTTCGATTCCAAATCGGGAGTATTTGACAAAGAGGGCTGGGAAATGAAAGGAAATTGGAATAGCTACTCCTACATTAATCCATGGTCGAAAAAAGAGCATAAAGACCAGGCCCGGTTCAGTGGAACCGCCGGAGATGAAATTAGTTTCACCTTTAATGGCACAGGAGTCTCACTGGTTGGAAATTGGTTCAAAGATGGCGGTAAGGCCGATATCTTTGTGGATGGTGAGTTTAAACGAACTGTTGATTGTTATTTCAATTTTGCCAATCAGCAGCACGAAAACATGAATTTGTTCCATATCATCAATATGCCGGAAGGAAAACATACGATCAAAGCAGTGGTGAAAGGCGAAAAACGGATGGAGTCGACTGGAACAAATGTGTATATTTCTGAAGCAGTTGTATTTAAAACAGCAGATAAAATTAACGAGAATTTTAAGTTTTCGTTTCAGAAATAACACGACAGGAAAAGGTCATTAATCATTAGGAAAGAGGAAAAGGAAATGAGGAAAAAGTTAAGCACAGCTTACCTTTTTGAACATTTAACTATTAAACCATTTAACCATGAAACAATTGAGATTTGGAATTCTTGCCTTTAGTTTGTTGTTCGGCATTCAGTTGATTGGTTGCACCCAAAAACCCGCCGAACCTGTCAAAATCATTTTCGACACCGACATGGGGCCCGATTTTGATGATGTGGGCGCCATTACCATTCTTCATGCATTGGCTGCAAAAGGCGAGTGCGAAATTCTGGCTACCCTGGCCAGTGATGGCTACCCATACATCGCTCCAACTCTCGAAGTTTTTAACAGGTATTTTCAGAAGCCAAACATTCCGGTCGGGGTTCCTAATTCCGATGCTCCTTCGTTTTCGTGCCCGAATCACTGGAACGATTCTTTGGTAATAAAATACTTGCCGAAATTGAAAACCAATAAGGATTATCCATCTGCAACCGAAGTTTACCGGAAAGTGCTTGCTTCGCAGCCTGATGGGAGTGTGGTTATTGCAACAGTCGGGTTTTTATCCAATCTGGAAACACTCCTGAAATCCGGACCCGATCAATACAGCAAGCTTTCAGGAAAAGAGCTGGTTGCTAAAAAGGTAAAGAAATGGGTGGCGATGGCTGGAGGTTTTCCTGAAGGGAACGAATTTAATGTAAACCAACATGCCAAGGCTTCGGTGTACGTTTTCCAAAACTGGACAACTCCGATTCTTTTTAGTGGCTTCGAGATCGGTGTTAAAATCATGACTGGAAATAAAGTGGCAACTGAGGGAACTAACGGAAGCCCGGTTCAGTGGGCCTATAAGTATTGTTTGTCGAATTACGAAAACAAGCAATCGGTCAACCGCAATTCGTGGGACCACACCGCTGTTTTATGTGCCGTTCGTAATCCTGAAGATTACTTTTATGTGATTGGAAATGGAACTTTTGTCTGCAATCCTGATGGATCGAACACCTGGAATCCGGATAAGAATTCGAATCATTCCTTTTTGGTTCATAAATATCCGTACCAGAAAATCGCCGGTATTCTGGACGATTTAATGCTGTTCGAACCAAAAAAGAAATAACCAATATTCAATACCGAATGACCAATATCCAAAGAGACAGAACAATCGACAACTCGACAACCAGACAACCAATAATAACAAATCAATACTAAATCATTCACCATGTACATCGTAAGTTCATATTCACTTGCCGTAATCCTTTGTGTAGTTACCATGTTGTGCTGGGGTTCGTGGGCCAATACCCAAAAACTGGCTCAGAAATCGTGGCGTTTCGAACTGTTTTACTGGGATTATGTGATCGGTATTCTCCTGATGTCGCTGATATTCTCGTTCACAATCGGTAGTTCGGGTGAACAGGGACGTGGCTTTGTGGAAGATATCAGTCAGGCCGGTTTAAGTAATATCGGAAGCGCCCTGCTTGGTGGAATAATTTTTAACGCGGCAAACATTCTGATTGTCGCAGCCATTGCAATTGCAGGCATGTCGGTTGCTTTTCCGGTAGGCATTGGCATTGCACTCGTGTTGGGAGTGGTTATTAATTATCTGGCTAATCCGCAGGGAAATGCCCTTTGGCTGTTTGTTGGTGTTGCATTGATAACCGTAGCCATTGTACTTGATGCACTGGCGTATCGGAAAAAAACTTCCCAGTCGCATAAAGTTCCTACCAAAGGAATTGTTTTATCAGTTGTGGGAGGTGTTTTGATGGCCTTGTTTTACCGGTTTGTGGCCAGTTCGATGGTTACCAATTTTGAAACTCCTGAAACTGGTTTACTAACGCCCTACACTGCTGTGTTTATCTTTTCTGTGGGAATTCTGATCAGTAATTTTCTATTCAATACGATTCTGATGAGGAAGCCGTTTGAAGGTGTTCCGGTTACTTATTCGCAGTATTTTAAAGGAAACCTGAAAGAACACCTGACTGGTATTTTGGGAGGAATGATTTGGTGTGTCGGGATGACCTTCAGTATTATTGCTGCCGGAAAAGCCGGATTTGCCATTTCGTATGGTTTGGGTCAGGGAGCAACCCTGGTGGCTGCTTCGTGGGGAGTGTTTATCTGGAAAGAATTCAAAGGCGTGAAAAGTACTGCGGGCTTGTTGACAACCATGTTTTTACTTTTTTTTGCCGGCATTGGAATGATCATTTATGCCGGAATATAAGCCTGTATATTTTTCCAAGATGATTATTTTTTTTCGAGAAAAAATGATTTGATCAGTCAGAACAATTGTTTGAAAGTTCATTTACTGAGTTTAAACATTGGTTCATTGTGTGTTTAGATTCTATATTTATTTTTGATTAAATTTGGTAAAAGATCAAAATCAATGAATATAGCTAAACCATTCAAAGAATATTTTGAGGCTTCTTTTATGAATGAAGTGGATCATGATCTGGCGATAAAGCTTTCTCAGGATTTCTTTGCTGACTTTCTTTACTATACGCCTGTCGAATTAGATTTACTTGAATCATACCTGAATGATGGCCATATCGGGATCTTCTACAAATCATTATCGAACTTAAAATATTTGGTTGAGTATTCAGATAATTTGAACCGTTACTGGTATCTCCTGCGTGCTTATTCAGGCGCCCTGTCCAGGCTTAAATCAGATCAGTCGGTTAAAGGTTCAAAGAGACTTTATTTGTACTATTTTAATAAGTACGGTGAGCGTAGGCTACTTCGAAACGAGCATTGGTTTGAGGAAAAACGTTGGGAATTTTTAGATGAACTTCAGATGATTTACACCGAGAAGGATTTATCCGATTTTGTCCATAAATATCATCTGATTTTGACTGAGAGTTTAAGTATTTATGCTTCGTTTATAAAGGCATTTATCAAAGATCTTAAGCGCCTTATTCCAGATATTGCAGTCCTTTCCGCATAATATCAGATTTCTTTATTTATTTCCGCAGTCAAATTTAAACTGAAGTTTTTCAGTTTAAATTAAATCGGGTTTCGCCCGTTGATTTAGAAGCAGGAATAAATTCCCAAACTAACTTAATCCTTATATTTACCATTTTAAAAATTGACCATTAAAAAATGGGTATCGGGTTGCTTGTTAATAAATTAAGAAGGCCTTATGGAATTTAATCCAAATCTGAAAATTTTACTTGCCGAAGATGATAAAATAAATCAACGCATCATGATACTGACATTCAGGCACATGGGCGTTAAATGCGATATTGCCTCAAACGGAAAGGAAGCTTTGGAAATGTATCAGCAAAATTTGTACAATTTGATTTTAATGGATATGCAGATGCCTGTGATGAATGGCCTTGAAGCGTCGCGTCAAATTCGTGCTTATGAGAAGGAAACCGGGCAGATAAACCGTGTTTATATTGTTGCCTTGACGGGAAATGATATTTCTGACAAAAAGGAAGAATGCCTCGAAGCTGGCATGGACGATTTTATGGAGAAACCGTTACAGGATAATTTGTTGGTTGAATTGTTCTCCCGGTTGTAATGACCCCTTTCATATTTATTCAATAAAGAAAATTTGTCCATTGGATTGATTCTAATTAAATGGCAGTTAATCAGTGATATGCGGTATTTTTATTCAGGTTATAATTTGTTAATGAATCTTACTATTTAGAACCTGATTAAATATTGTATCATGTTGTATTACTGACCGATCCTTAATACTTTTACAAAAATCAATTTTAAGCCACACACACATGAAACGATTAACTGCATTTGTGATTTTGTTTGTCTGCCTTTCTTTAATTACCAACGCTCAGGAAGCCACCAAATGGCGTGGCGTAAATTCATCAGGAATATACCTTGTAGATAAACTCCTGCCCCAATGGCCAACCGACGGCCCTCAAATCATCTGGACTTTTGATAAACTCGGACAGGGATTCTCGTCTCCGGCATTTGCCAACAATAAAATATATGTAACCGGAATGGTTAACGGACAAGCAGTATTGTTTGTGCTCGACCAGAACGGGAAAGAACTTCAGCAATTCCAATACGGGAAAGAGTTTGACACCAGTTATCCCGGAACACGCTCAACACCAACTATTGCGGGCGATCTGGCTTATTTGTTAACTGGAAACGGAAAATTAACCTGCCTTGATCTTAAATCAGGGAAACCAGTTTGGGAGAAAAATTTTTTAACCCAAATGGATGGAATAAACATTACCTGGGGTTATACCGAGTCAATTCTGGTTAGTGGCGAAAAATTGTTTTGTACCCCCGGCGGGAAAACGAATAACGTAATGGCTTTGAACCGAATGACTGGCGAAACTATCTGGAATTGTCCGGGATTAGGTGAATTATCAGCCTATTGTACTCCTCTGTTGATCCAATTGCCGGCCCGTCAGTTGCTGGTAACGCATACGGCCAGCCATGTTTTGGGAATTGATGCAAATACGGGGAAAATGCTTTGGAATTTTGCACATCCCAATGAGTGGGCTGTTCATCCAAATACTCCAATTTATCATGACGGAGGCTTATTCGTTTTCAGCGGCTGGGGCCAGGGAGGTGAAAAGCTTAAATTGAGTGCCGATGGAAGTTCGGTTACCAAAGAATGGGAAATAAAAAGCTTTGACAACCGTCAGGGAGGTGCTGTATTTTTTGATGGCTTTATTTATGGATCGGGCGATAATGGCCGTAGCTGGCAATGTATCGACTGGAAAACAGGCGAACAAAAATACTCCTCAACCGAAGTTGGTAAAGGTGTTTGCATCGCTGCCAACAAAAAGCTGATTGGCTATTCAGAGAAAGGCGAATTGTTTATGGCCGATGCCAATCCTTCCGGATTAAAAATAATCAGCAAAACAAAAGTGGCTTTGGGTTCAGAGCAGCATTGGGCTCATCCGGTAATCAATAAAGGAATTTTATTTTTAAGGCATGGTAATGTATTAATGGCGTATAAAATTTCGGAATAGAAAAAGATATTAAACAAACTTTAAATGAAACAGATAAAACTTACTACTGCCTTTTTATTGATTGTTCTGATTGCAGTTTCGCAACCTGTTCAATGGCGGGGAGCAAACCGCGATGGTAAATTTACCGATACCGGATTACTGAAAAAATGGCCGGATGCCGCTCCCGAATTGTTGCTTAAGGTGGAAGGAATCGGGAAAGGATATTCCTCGGTAGTTGCAACCGACAAGTATATTTTTGCAACCGGAATGATTGATACGCTCGATTACCTTTCGTGCATTACTCCTGAAGGGCAGATTAAATGGAAAGTGGCGTACGGACGTTCATGGGCCAAATCATTTCCGGAAACCCGCAGTACCCCAACGATTGAAGACGACCGCATTTACATTATCAGCGGAACCGGTGAATTGGTTTGTCTGAATGTTACGGACGGTGCAATTCGTTGGAAAGTGAATGTTGACAAGGATTACCATGCCGAATGGCATATCTGGGGTGTTTCAGAATCTCCGCTGATTGTTGATGATAAAGTGATTTGTACTCCGGGAGGAAAAACCACATCAGTGGTTGCTTTCGATAAAATGACCGGTAAACCCGTTTGGCAAAGTGAATGTGTTGGCGGTCAGCGTTCATATATTTCTCCAACTATATATGAATACAAGCAATTCAGGTTTATTTTGGCCGCAACTGCTACAAATTTGATTGCTCTCGAACCGGCAACAGGCAAAGTAGCCTGGACTTTCAAATATTACGACAGCGCCAAATGGGACCAACCCGGACTGATATGGACCAACACCCCAATTTTTAAAGGACGCGATATTTTCCTGTCAATGGGATACGATTATCGTAATGTGATGATTACCATGAGCGAAGACGGAACTTCGGCCGCCGAAAAATGGAGCAATATGACTTTGGATAACCACCACCATGGATTGATCGAATTGGATGGCTATATTTATGGCTCAAATTGGCAAAGCAACAGCAAAGGCAAATGGGTTTGCATGGACTGGAATTCTGGAGAAGTAAAATACGAATCCGAATGGCTGACCAAAGGAGCGCTCGTTTATGCCGAAGGCTTGTTTTATATTCTCGAAGAAAAAGCCGGAACTGTTGCTTTGGTCAAACCAAATTCACAGAATTTCGAAGTCATCAGTTCGTTCAAATTGCAGGGCGGAAACGGGCCATTCTGGTCGCACCCATTCATCGCCAATGGCAAATTATATCTGCGCCACGGCGATGTGCTTTTCGTTTACAACATTAAAGCCTAGCATCAACATCCAGCAGAAGATACTGGCCGACAGATACGGATTCAGCCCGGTACGGGCGAAATATTGGTAGCCCGCCCGGGATGAAGCCCCGGGTAAAATGAGACGAAAGGAAAACCTTCCGCGAATGATTGATGATCAGGGCATTTGCCTTTTTTCGGACGGAATGGATTTCGCATTATTAGAGAAGTCAGAAAGGAAACAATTATGAAGATTTTTTCACTTTTATTTCTATTTATTATATTTTCCGGAAACCTCTTTTCGCAGGAAATCGTTGAATGGCGCGGCCCAAACCGTTCAGGCATTTATCCCGACCAGAATCTCCTGAAAAGCTGGCCTGCTGGAGGGCCACAACTCATACTCGAACTAAAAGATATCGGGAATGGATATTCCTCTGCCATAGTCTATAATAACTGCATTTTCGTGACTGGCAGAAAAGACACACTCGATATTATTTCGGCCTATGAAATGAACGGGAAAAAGAAATGGGAAACTGCCTTTGGCCATGCATGGATGCGTTCTTATCCCGAAACCAGGTGCACACCAACCATCGAAGGTAACCGGATTTATCTGGCAAGCGGTATGGGCGAAGTTGCTTGTGTTGATGGTATGGACGGCACTCTGATCTGGAAAGTAAATGCCAATACCGATTATAAAGGTGAACCGCATAGATGGGGGATTTCCGAATCAGTGGCCATTTCAGATAAAGCCGTTTTTTATGTGACCGGCGGAGAAGAAACTACGGTTGTTGCATTGAGTAAAACTGACGGGAAACTGCTATGGAAAACCAGGAGTTTAGGTGGTACCCGCGCTTATGCTTCCTCGGTAATCATCGAAAAAGCCGGTTTGAGATTATTGCTGGCACAAACAGCAAACGATTTGCTGGCTATAAATACTGAAAACGGTGATATAATCTGGTCATTTAATCTGGTACAGTATCATACCGGGCAATCAGGAATTGGAGCAAATACCAACACACCACTTTTTTATAATAACGAAATATTCATCACCAGCGGATACGATCATCCGGCAATCATGCTTAGTTTAGCAGCCGATGGTCGTTCAGTTTCGCTTAAATGGACCAATCCTGATTTTGACAATCACATTGGCGGTGCCCTAAAAGTTGGAAATTATATTTTCGGCTCGAACTGGACAAATAACGCCAATGGATATTGGATGTGCCTGGACTGGAATACCGGAAAAACCATGTACGAAACGAAGTGGTTCAATAAAGGTCCGATCATTTCTGCCGACGGTTTGCTCTATTGTCAGGAAGAAAAAAGTGGAAATATAGCTTTGATAAAGCCAAATCCGGAGAAGTTTGATGTGGTAAGTTCATTCAAAATTGAAAAAGGAACCGGTCCGCATTGGGCACATCCTGCCATCTTCGACGGAAAGCTGTTTGTTCGACATGGTGAAAGCCTGATGGTTTATGATCTGAAAAAATAAAATCACTATGAAGCCCAATATCACTGATCTGAAATATCGCAACTGGATTTTGCAACTGAAACAAAAGTTTCAGCAAACCCAGATCAAGGCTGCAGTCCAGGTTAATCATGAATTGCTAAAATT
Organism: Odoribacter sp.; assembly: GCA_013824715.1. GTDB lineage: Bacteria > Bacteroidota > Bacteroidia > Bacteroidales > Prolixibacteraceae > Aquipluma. The sequence continues at coordinate 60,239 of PNOH01000008.1, forward strand.
CTATTGGGAAATGGGTGCCGACATTGTTGAAAAACAAGAAAAAACCGATTGGGGGAGTAAGTTCCTGAATCAGTTGAGTTCTGATTTACAAAGTGAATTTCCTGAAGTAAAGGGTTTTTCACTTACCAATATAAAGTACATACGGCTATGGTATCTGTTTTATAACCAACGCATTAAATTTGGTCAACAAGTTGTTGACCAATTGAAGGATGAAGCCATTTCTCCACTTGTGGAAGAAATAATTGTGCAACAAGTTGTTGCACAATTGCCAGATGAAACAATTTCGCCAGACAAAGAGGATAAAAAAGGGCAACAAACTGTTGCCCAATTGCATAATTGGAACATTGAAAAACTTTTTCAAATTCCCTGGGGTCATAATATTGCAATTTTTCTGAAATGTAAAACTGTTCCTGAAGCTCAATATTACGTCTCAAATACGATTTTGCACGGGTGGAGTCGGGCCGTTTTGGTGCATCAAATCGAATCAGACCTTTTTCATCGGGATGGAAAAGTCATTTCAAATTTCAGTCAAACCCTGCCAGCGCCTCAATCCGATTTGGCCCAACAAACACTGAAAGACCCTTATATATTTGATTTTCTGGCTATGAGCGCCGATTTCAACGAACGCGAACTGGAGAAAAGTCTGATCGACCACATCACCAAATTTTTGCTTGAACTTGGTGCAGGTTTTGCTTATATGGGAAATCAGGTTCCAATTAAGGTAGGTTCCCGTGATTTTGCAATGGATCTGTTATTTTATCAGACACGGCTTCATTGCTATGTAGTAATAGATTTAAAGAAAACCGATTTTGAACCGGAACATGCAGGTAAAATGAATTTTTATATCAAGGCTGTTGATGAACAATTCAGGCAAAAAGGCGATCAGCCAACGATTGGGTTAATTCTTTGTAAAAGCAAAGATAAAGTTGTGGCCGAATATGCTTTAAGCGACATTAATAAACCGATGGGAATTTCGGAATACCAGTTAACCAATATTTTGCCTGAAAAATTTAAATCAAGTTTGCCAACCATTGAAGACATTGAGGCAGAGTTTAATAAAGAAATAAACTGATAATTAAATCTTGAAAAAAAACATTAAATATATTTTGTGGTGCATTGGAGCAATTTTGATGATCCTTTTTTTCTGGTGGCTGATGAAAGACCCAACCAGCCAGTTTGCTGAAAGCAAACCAGGAGAAGACAACCGGGGATCTGACACGGCAAGGCTTGGCCCGCCAGTAGTGATTGGTGAGAACTTCCAGTTATTCGGAACTGCGACTTCAGTTTTCAAAGGAACCTGGTCGCGTTTTCGTGGCGCCGATTACGACAATATTGTAAAAAACTCACTTCCGCTTAAAAACTCATGGTCGGGCAACGATCCTGAAATCAAATGGTCGGTAGAGCTGGGAGAAGGCCATGCCGGCCCTGCATTATTTGAAGGAAAAGTTTACCTGATGGATTATGATGAGACCAAACGTGAAGATGCTCTTCGTTGTTTTTCGCTCGAAGATGGCAAGGAACTTTGGCGACGTTCATATAAAGTCAGCCTGAAACGTAACCACGGGATGTCGCGCACAGTACCTGCTGTAACTTCGGAATATGTGCTGACTATCGGTCCGCGCTGCCATGTAATGTGTGTCAAACGTGAAACCGGCGATTTCCTTTGGGGAATGGATATGGTTCAGCAATACCAGACTGAAGTACCACTCTGGTTTACCGGTCAGTGCCCCATGATCGACAACAACAAAGCGATTCTCGCACCCGGGGGAAAAGCACTGATGGTGGCGGTTGATTGTGCTACTGGCAAGGTTTTGTGGGAAACACCCAATCCGGCCAACCTGAAAATGTCGCATTCATCTATCATGCCCTGGACATTCAAAGGAAAGAAAATGTACGTTTATAGCGCTGTTGGAGGAGTTGTTGGCGTTTCGTCCGAAGGCGCCGATGAAGGTAAAATTCTCTGGCAGTCAACTGCATGGAATCATGCGGTAGTCGCGCCAGCTCCGGTTTGTTTTCCTGATGGGAGAGTATTTTTAACTGCCGGATATGGCGCCGGAAGTATGATGATTAAAGTAATTCCTTCAGGAGCAGAATATAAAGTGGAAGTTTTACAACAATACCTTCCAAAGGATGGAATGGCCTGCGAACAGCAAACCCCCGTCATTTGGGATGGAATGATGTTCGGAATTCAACCCAAAGATGCTGGTCCGCTGCGCAATCAGCTTATTTGCGTCAATCCGGCTGATGTTACTAAAGTGATCTGGACTTCAGGAAAGGAAGGTCGTTTTGGCCTTGGACCTTACCTGATTGCCGATCAAAAAATGTTTCTGCTGAGCGACGACGGGACGCTGACGATGATTAAACCTGACAGTAAAAATTATGTCCAGATGGCTCAAAAAAAATTGTTTGACGGGCACGATGCCTGGGGGCCAATGGCTTTGGCCGATGGATATTTGCTGTTGCGTGATTCGAAAAATTTGTTTTGTGTAAATGTTAGCCAATAAAACTATGAACAGAAAATTGGTAAATATCGTACTGATCGTTTTGGCTGTGGCCATCGTCATTGTTATTGGTAAAGATTTTATAGGGAAAAAGGCCGGAAAAAATATCGAAAATCCATTTGAATACAATATGGATGAATTCCGGAAAGTTGATTCTACACAAATTTTGTATGCCGAAACATTTCATTTTCCGTTGAAAATTCACGACTGGGCAGGAATTACAGTATCCGATTCGTTGATAATTGTAGCCAGCGCCAATCAGTTATTAAAATTCGATTATTCAGGGAAACAGATTTTCAGTAAACAACTGATTGATACAGCAACTTGTATCACCATTGACGAAAACCGTCAGATTTGGATTGGGATGAGCCACTATGTAGTCATGTACGACATAAATGGAACCCTGGTCAAACGCTGGAATTCTTTTGGAGACCGGGCATTATTCACGTCGCTGGCAGTTTCCGGCGAAAACGTATATGTGGCCGATGCCGGAAACCGGATCGTTTATCACTGCAATACTAACGGACAAATTATCCGGAGAATAGGAGAGAAAAACGAACAGAAGGAAATTCCCGGATTCATCATCCCAAGTCCGTATTTTGATGTAGCCATTGATGATGGCGGATTTTTATGGGCTGCAAACACCGGACGGCATACCTTCGAAAATTACAATCCGGATGGTTCTTTGCGCACCTCATGGGGGGTAACCAGTTTCAAGATTGAAGGCTTTAGTGGCTGTTGTAATCCGGCTCATATCGCTATTTTAGACGATAATTCGTTCATCACCAGCGAAAAAGGAATGCCTCGTATAAAAATATACGATCAGCACGGGCAGTTTATCGGGATTGTTGCGCCACCCGCTGCATTTGAGGGTTCATTGGCTCCTGATATTGCTGTTGACAAGCAACACCGGGTGATTGCCCTCGATTTTGAACGTCAGCAGGTACGGATTTTTGAAAGGAAGATGGAATAGAAGGCCGTTGAAAACGGTTGCTGCCCATGACCCTGTAAGGGTTAAATATTAATAGCCCGGGGCAACGCTCCGGGTTGATGATAAAGAATCGAAAACCCGTCCGCGCGAAAATGTTGAAAATAGAGGTTCCAATATTTCGGACGGAAAGGCAAAAACTATGAAAAGAACGATTAAAATGGATACAAATAAAACCAACCGGAGAGACTTTTTCAGAAAGGCGGCTCAGCTAACTTTTCTGTCGGCCATGATCGGCGGTTCTGCTTATTTACTTGCCGATAACCGGGTACAGCTTGAAGGTTGTGCCGACAATCAGTTTTGCAGAAAATGTCAGAAACTGACAAGCTGTTCCCTTGATCAGGCAAAAAAATTCAGGAAAAATGAGCGATAAAAAAGAACCAAAAAGTTTAGAGCGTCGCCGGTTTCTCCGCAGCGGAATGCAAATGGCTTTAGCTGTTTCATTAGGTGGCATTACCGGTGTTTCGCTCCTTAAATCGGCATCGAAAAATCTGGTATGGCAGCTCGATCCGTTTAAATGCGTTCAATGTGGCCGCTGTGCTACCGAGTGTGTGATGACTCCATCGGCGGTGAAATGTGTTCATGCCTTCGATTTATGCGGCTACTGCGATTTGTGTGGTGGATATTTGAAACCCGACTCCAACGCTCGCAGTACAGCCGCCGAAAACCAGCTTTGCCCAACTGCTGCCATCAAGCGAAAATATATTGAAGAACCATATTTCGAATATGTAATTGAAGAGAATTTGTGTATTGGTTGCGCTAAATGTGTGGCAGGTTGTACATCCTTTGGTAATGGTTCACTGCATTTGCAGGTTCGTCACGACCGATGTGAAAACTGCAACGATTGTGCCATTGCACGCGTTTGCCCGGCAGATGCATTTCAACGTGTTCCGGTTGATAATCCTTATCTGATAAAGGGGGGATTCACCAAAGGCGGAAGTAGTAAGGATCAATTGAAGAAAGGATAAAGAAGTTGGCAGTCGCAGTCACAGTTTTCAGATAATTCTAAGAACACAATTTGTGACCTTAGAGGAAGGAGTGGAAAATTTTGAGGTGCAATTTTTGCACCTTAAACAACGTAGAGATATTTTGATTGCGGACGGGAGAAGAATATAGCATTTCTGAATTAGAAAGTTTGAGGTTGCAAATTGAAACCTTAAATTTCAAAAGCCAGGTGTGCAAAAACCGCGTAGCGGTGAAAGTTTGGTAGCCAGAGCTTCGACGTGAGCTCAGCCGAACGGTGAAGTGGAACGGAACCCCTGGAAAGGAGATGAAGAAGATTACCGTCCGCACAGTAAAGTTTATCGGAGAATTGTCTTTTTTGCGGACGGGAGTGAAGTAATTTAGAATACAGCAGTTTAAGATGAACTCATCACAATTTGTGATAAGTTCAAAATAATAGTCTGGAATAAAATAGAAACATTGTAATCGGAGGCTATTAAGATGATAAATAATTAGCATTCAGTTATATGCAACTTGAAAAGATTCAAACGAAAATTTATGAAATCCGGGGGCAAAAGGTCATGCTGGATTTTGATCTTTCATCAATGTATGAAGTTGAGAATAGGGTCTTAAAACAAGCAGTAAAGCGAAATCTTGATCGTTTCCCGAACGACTTCATGTTTCAACTTACAAAAATCGAATGGCAGGAGCTTATCACAATTTGTGATAACCTCCCAGATGGAATAAAATTCAGTCCGGCAACCCCATTCGCTTTTACAGAGCAGGGTGTTTCCATGCTTTCGAGTAAATTAAAAAGTAAAAGCTTTGCAAGTCAACATTGCCATTATGCGGGCCTTTGTTTTTATGCGACAATATGCTTTGACTCATAAAGATTTAACAGAAAAACTGCATGAGCTTGAGAATAAGTACGACAAACAATTTAAAGATGTGTACGATGCCATTAACTTCCTGCTCCAAAAAGATATTCAGGAAACAGAACAAAAACAGCGCAAACGAATAGGTTTTATAAATGATAAGACAACTTAAATACTATTTTTTACTGATTTCGGTACTACTTTACAGCTCGATTCAGACGATGGCCTCCGATGCCAAACAGCGGTTTCCGAAGCCTGAATTTGATACCGGCTATCTGCAACCCGATACCACCGCACCTTCAGCAAGATTTCTTTTGCTGGAGTATCTGGATGTGTTCGTTTTACTGGCTGTTTTGACTGTCGTCACCTGGTTTGTTCTGAAAAAGCGTTCACGTCAGGGCGTATTCTGGACTTCGGTTTTCTCCCTGCTGTATTTTGGTTTTTACCGCGAAGGGTGCATCTGCTCCATCGGTTCTATCCAGAATGTGGTGCTTGGAATCGTAGATCCAACTTATGCCATCCCGCTTACAGCCTTGTTATTCTTCCTTCTGCCACTTATTTTTTCGCTTTTCTTCGGAAGGACTTTTTGCGCCGGAGCCTGTCCGTTGGGAGCTATTCAGGATATTGTTGCTATAAGGCCAATCGAATTGCCAAAATGGATTCAGAAGGTACTGGGTTTGATTCCGTATTTGTACCTCGGACTGGCTGTTTTGTATGTCGCCACCAAATCCGAATTCATCATCTGCCGGTACGATCCGTTTGTCGGGTTATTCCGTTTCGAAGCGCCATTTCACATGCTGATTCTGGGAATATTATTTCTGCTGGTAGGGGTATTTGTTGCCCGGCCCTATTGCCGGTTCTTTTGTCCTTATGGTGTTTTGCTCGGCTGGATGTCGAAATTTTCATCCAACCACATGACGATTACTCCCGCCGCCTGTATCCAGTGTAAACTATGCGCTAATTCCTGTCCGTTTGGAGCTATTGATGAACCAGTTGCCGAAACCGGAAAACGCCGCAGCAATGTAAAACGTTTGATGACTTATTTTGTGATTCTGCCCTTGTGGATTGGTATTGGCGGATTTGCCGGTTCGATGATGCACGTGCCATTGTCGCGTTTTAATCAGACTGTTTATCTGGCTGAGCAAATTATCGAACATCCTGAAGTAAAGAATGATGCTAAAAATATTGATGTCCGTACATTTATGAGCTCAGGAAAAACAACTGAACAATTAGTTATGGAGGCTGATGCCATTCGTGATCAGTTCTATATCGGAGGTTGGCTGCTTGGCGGTTTCATGGGGTTGGTAATCGGTACCAGTCTGATTAGTTTGTCAACCTTCAGAAAACGTGAAGATTGGGAACCTAATAAAACCAACTGCCTGAGCTGTGCGCGTTGCATGGATTATTGCCCGGTGAAGAAGGAATAAGCGTTGCGGGATTCGGGTTTCGTGTTTGGGGTTTATCCTTTGCCGTTTGCTTTAGCTGACGGGTTATGGAAATAAAATGAAACCCGTCCACGGGAAATGATCAAAAAAGCAAAAAAACATTTCTTGGACGGAATAGCAATAATGTTAATTGGAAATGTCTAAAATCTATTGTCTATCATCAAATATCTATTTTCTGAAATAATGAACATCTCAAAAAACGATAAAATTAAACTGGCCCAGCGGATTGCCTGGATATCTGCGGGATTTGCTGTAATCATGGCCTTTTTGCTTATTGCCAACTTTGTTCAGACCAATCTGAATAAACCAATCGATAACAAGACTATTCCTGCCTTGGTTAAACGACTGAGCCAAAGTCCCGCCGATGAAGCTTTAAAAGCCGAAATCCGTGCATTCGACCTGATGGCACGTAAAGCTTATTTTACAAGTCAGTGGCAGTTGCGAACAGGTAGTTACCTCATGTTTCTTGGGGTCATTATTTCTATTTTGGCAGTCCGTTATGTGTTGTCGGCCAAATCGAAACTGAACGAGATCGACAGCATTGAAAAAATCAATGAACTCGATAAACTGGTGGCGCAAAAGTGGGTGATTTATGTTGGTTCAGGATTAATTATTCTCGCGCTTATTTCCGGATTTTTATCATCCAATTCGCTGAAGGAATATATGGTGAATGAAAATATTGTTGTTCAGGAAGAACAATCTGCTGAAATTGCGGCTCCAGTTTTTCAGGAACAGATAACTGCACCTGCCGATTCATCAGCGCCTGCCGGAAATACCACAATTACAGATAATCCTGTATCTACTGATGTTCCGGCTACTATAGCAACTGAAACTCCTTCAGCCCCTGTTGGGTTCCCGACTCTGGCACAGTTAAAAGCCAACTATCCTTTCTTCCGTGGTGCTGAAGGTATTGGGATTGCTGCCCAGAAAAATACACCAACCGACTGGAATGGGTCTGATGGCAAAAATGTGATCTGGAAAGTGAAAGTTCCGAAATCCGGATACAGTTCACCAATCATCTGGGGAAATCAATTGTTTGTGACCGGCGCTGATGCGCAGGCACGGATGGTTTATTGTTACGATAAAAACTCCGGAAAATTGTTGTGGGAAGCCGCCGCCGACAACATTCAGGGTTCGCCTTCAAGCATGCCAAAAGTGACTGCCGATACCGGTCTGGCTGCGCCCACCATGGCAACCGACGGGCGTTCAGTTTTTGCCATTTTTGCAACAGGCGATGTGATTGCACTCGATATGAGCGGAAAACGATTGTGGTCGCGCAACCTGGGCGTTCCTGATAACCATTACGGGCATGGTTCGTCGCTGATTGTTTATAAAGATAAACTGCTTATCCAGTACGATACCAACCGGTCAGGAAAGCTGATGGCTTTGGCAACACAAACAGGTTCAACTGTCTGGGAAACTGTGCGTAGTTCAAAAATATCGTGGTCGTCGCCAATTTTGGTAAATACCGGAAGTCGCATGGAGGTGATTCTGACTACCAATCCGAATGTAAATGGGTACAATCCTGATACCGGAGAGGAACTTTGGAACATTGCCTGTCTTTCAGGAGAAGTTGGCCCATCGGCCGGATATGCCGACGGAATGGTGTTTGCCGCCAACGAGTATGCCAAACTGGTCGGTATAAAAATTGACGGTGGTACTCCTGAAATTGCCTGGGAAGCCGATGAATTTTTGCCTGAAGTTTCAAGTCCTCTGGCTGTAAACGGTTTGGTCTTTATTGCTACAACCTACGGTGTTTTTGCCTGCATCGACGCCAAAACCGGAGAGAAACTCTGGCACCAGGAATATGGCGATGCTTTTTATTCTTCGCCGGTTTATGCCGACGGAAAAGTTTACATCACCGATATGTCAGGCAAAACGCATATTGTAAAAGCAACCAAAGAATATCAGTTAATCAGCACTCCCGAACTGGGTGATAAAGCCGTTTGCTCGCCTGTATTTCAGGATGGCCGGGTTTATTTGCGAGGCATGAATCAGTTGTTTTGTTTGGGAACTAAATAAATTAGCATAAAATGGATAAACTACGCATTTTTCAACTAAAGTCATTATTTGATGAAATAGTTCATTTTATCAATAGTGAGGATAATAGCGAACAGGTAGAAATCTGGTTTGCCCGTGAACTTCAGGAGAAATTGGGATATGCCCGATGGGAGAATTTTATGGTCGCCATTCAGCGTGCGGTTGATTCTTGTAAAACACAGAATATCAACATTGACGACCATTTTCGTGAGGTCACGAAAATGGTCGAATTGGGAAGCGGAGCAAAACGCGAAATCAGCGATTTTATGCTTACCCGCTACGCTTGTTATCTGATTGCGCAAAACGGTGATCCCAAAAAAGAAGAAATTGCATTTGCTCAAAGTTATTTTGCGGTTCAAACCCGAAAGGCCGAATTAATTGAAGAACGACTGAACCTCTTGTCACGGTTGGAGACCCGCGAGAAACTTCGCGCTGCTGAAAAACAACTTTCCCAAAACATTTACGAGCGGGGAGTGGATGATAAAGGTTTCGGTCGTATTCGTTCAAAAGGCGATACAGCCTTGTTTGGTGGATACACTACCGAAGACATGAAAAACCGTTTGGGCATCAAGTCAAACCGACCGCTTGCCGATTTTCTTCCCACGCTGACGATTGCCGCCAAAAATCTGGCAACCGAAATGACCAATCACAATGTGGATGGCAAAAACCTGCATGGAGAACAGTCTATTACCAGCGAACATGTACAAAACAACAAAAGTGTTCGCCACATGTTAGGCCAACGGGGAATTAAACCTGAAGAGTTGCCACCTGCCGAAGACATCAAAAAAGTGGAACGCGGCGTGGCAAACGACGAAAAGAAAATTGAGAAGGCAACAAAGAAATTACCGAAACAAAAAAAGAAATGATTGATCAGGGGAAAAGATAATGCCTTAGACTTCCTGCCTGAACATGTTGGTTTTTCGGGTCTGTCACATGAATGTGACGGCAAAGGATATTGTTTTTATCAACAGTTCAGCTATATCCTTTGCCGTCAGCTTTAGCTGACGGATTAATTAAAAAGTTTAGAAACCCGTCCGCGGGAAATGGTATTCAGTGTGAAAGCCTGTTTTCGGACGGAATAGATAAAACGATAAAAGAGAAGAATACAAAACAATAAAATGCCGGATTCGTCCGATATTTCAATGTAAAAATATACCGTGAACGACGAAAAAAACATACAACAAGCAATTGACCTGATCATCGCTGAAAAAGGGACGGCTGCGAGGGCAGTTATCCCAATTCTTCAGGCGATACAAAATACATTCAACTATCTTCCGGAAGAAGCCCTGAAATACGTCTGCCAAAAAACTGAAATCACCCCTGAACAGATTGTCGGGGTAGCTTCATTTTATTCGCAATTCAGGATGCAGCCCTCTGGCGAACACATAATTAAAGTTTGTGTCGGTACGGCCTGCCACGTGAAAGGCGCCAGTCAGGTTTACGATGCTCTTCGGAGGCATTTTAACCTGACCGGAAATGAAGAAACCGATGCTTCGCGGAAATATACCATTGAAAAAGTGTCGTGTTTGGGATGTTGTACACTGGCTCCGGTGGTACAGATTGATGAAATCACATACGGTCATGTCGGTTCAGACCAGGTTGCAAATGTGATATCAGATTTTGAAAAGCAAGCTGGAATTTCAGGAACCAGAAAAGGTTTGTTCCGGAATGTGGATGGGTCTGAAATTCAGGGAGAAATCCGCATCGGTCTGGGTTCATGCTGTGTGGCCTCCGGAAGCGAAGATGTAAAAAAAGCTGTGGAAGAAACAATTGCCCACACGGGGATTCGAATCAGCCTGAAAAATGTGGGCTGCGTGGGTATGTGCCATCAGGTTCCGTTGGTTGAAGTTATTCCGAAAAACGAGAAGCCAACCTTGTATGCCAAAGTAAAACCCGAAGATGTTCCAGGTATTATCGCCAGTCATTTTAAACCGCTTGGCACTTTCAGTATGCTGAAAAACAGCGTGTATAAATTCTTCGAAAGTGTACAGACCGATACGGTTTGGGATGGCGTTAAACAATATTCGATTGATGCCCGCGAAAAGCAGGTTTCCGATTTTCTGGACAGGCAAGTCCCAATTGCGACGCAACACCGCGGAATCATCAATCCGCTCGACATTGAGGAATACAAAGCCCACGAAGGTTTTATAGCCTTGAAAACCTGTTTGTTTGACCTGACTCCGGAAAAGATCATTGAAACCATTAAAGACAGCGGTTTGCGTGGACGTGGAGGGGCTGGTTTTCCTACAGGGATGAAATGGGATTTGGTGGCTTATAATCATGCGGATGTAAAATACCTGATTTGTAATGGTGATGAAGGCGATCCGGGCGCTTTTATGGACCGCATGTTGCTCGAATCGTATCCGTATCGTGTGATTGAGGGTATCGTGATTGCTGCAAAGGCGGTTGGCGTAACTCATGGATTTTTCTATATACGCGCCGAATATCCGTTGGCCGTAAAACGAATCCGGCAGGCTTTGATTTATTGCCGCGAAAATAATTATCTGGGCGAAAATATATTGGGATCCGGATTTTCATTCGACATTACCATTTATGAAGGTGCTGGCGCTTTTGTGTGTGGCGAAGAAACAGCCCTGATGCAGTCAATTGAAGGACAGCGCGGGTTCCCGCAAATCCGTCCGCCATTTCCTGCCTTAAGTGGCTTGTGGAAAAAGCCAACTTTGATCAATAATACGGAGACTTTTGCCCAGGTTTCATACATCATCCGTGAAGGTTCTGCCAAATTTTCCGAAATCGGAAGTAAAAAGAGCAAAGGAACCAAAGTTTTTGCGTTGGCCGGAAAGGTGAATCGGGGTGGACTGATTGAAGTGCCTATGGGAATTACTGTCCGGCAGATCGTTGAGGATATCGGCGGTGGTGTCCAGAACGGTAAGAAATTCAAGGCGGTGCAGATTGGCGGTCCTTCCGGCGGTTGCATCCCTGCTGAATTGTACGATACACCAATTGACTACGAATCACTGTTAAAAGTGGGCGCGATGATGGGTTCTGGCGGACTGGTTGTTTTGGATGAAACGGATTGCATGGTGGACATTGCCCATTTTTTTCTATCGTTTACCCAGAACGAATCGTGTGGAAAATGTACCTTTTGCCGCATCGGTACCAAACGGATGCTCGATATCCTGACCAAAATTACAACCGGAAAAGGTACGATGAAAGATTTGGATGAACTGGAATACCTGGCAGGCTGGACCAAAAAAGGAAGTTTGTGTGGCTTGGGAAAATCGGCGCCAAACCCGATTTTGTCCACTTTAAAATATTTTCATGAGGAATATATTGCCCACATCAATGGCAAATGCCCCTCAGGAAAATGCCAGAGCCTGATCAAATATCAGATTAATGATTTGTGCATAGGCTGCACTTTATGTGCCCAGAAATGCCCGACCGACGCTATCCTTTTCAAACCGCATGAAAAACACGAAGTCATCACCGATCTTTGCATCAAGTGCGATGCCTGCCGGCAGGTTTGCCCGGTTGATGCGGTAGAGGTGGTGTGATGCGGGTTGCGGGATGCGGGATGCGGGTTACGGGATGCGAGTTGCGAGATGAGGGTTATTAGTTGCGGGATGCGGGTTTCAGGATACAGCGTTTTTGCGGTTTAAGATGTGAAATGAAAAAACAAAAAATTAGAAGAGCTATGAAAATATATTGGAGTATTTTGAAAATTGAATTTCGACAACTCAACTCGCAACTCACAACCCGAAACATTTTTTTTAACCCGGAACTCGTATCCCGAAACCCGAAACACTTTTTCAACCCGCAACCTGAATCACGTAACGCGTAACTTTTGATAAGATGAACAGCTATAAAGACCTCGATATCTACAAACTGGCATACAGATTAGCCATTGAAGTGCATCGGATGACAATGACTTTGCCGAAATATGAGTTGTATGAACAAGGAAGTCAGGTTCGAAGATCCTCAAAAAGTATCAAGGACAATATTGCTGAAGGCTTTGGAAGAAGACGGTATAAAGATGAATTTGTTCGGTTTCTGATATTTGCTCATGCTTCATGTGATGAGGCAATTTCACAACTGACCATGATTAATGAAATCCATTTTGAAAACAAAGACTTAAACGGTTTACTGGAAGAGTATGAAGTGTTGGGTGCGAAAATCAATAAGTTTATCCAATATGTCGAAGAGAATTGGAAATCTACCCGCAACCCATAACCCGCAACCCGAATCACGTAACCCACAACTTTTCAAAAATGATAAAATTAACCATAGACAACCACACCTTCGAGGTTCAGCCCGGCACTTCGGTGTGGCAGGCCGCACAATCCGTTGGTATCGAAATACCGACTATGTGCTATTTGGAAGGAACCGAACATTTCACTTCGTGCATGATTTGTCTGGTGAAAGACACTGGAAACGGGAGGTTTTTCGCATCCTGTTCCACCCCGGTTATTGAAGGACATAACATCATTACCAACGATGAGGAAACGATCGAATCACGGAAAGCGGCTCTCGAATTGTTGCTTAGCGAACACGTGGGCGACTGCGAAGCGCCCTGCCAGTTGGTTTGTCCGGCACACATGAATATTCCACTGATGAACCGCCTGATTGCCAAAGGTGATTTTGCCAAAGCGCTTGAAGTTGTTAAACGCGACATTGCTTTGCCTTCCACACTCGGACGCATTTGTCCGGCTCCATGCGAGGCTGGTTGCCGGCGTAAACAGGTTGACGAAGCGGTTTCGATTTGTTTGCTGAAACGATACGTTGGCGATGAGGATTTGAAGTGTGAAAACCCCTATCAACCTCAATTGGAGTTGCTTTCAGGAAAAAAAGTAGCCATTATTGGCTCTGGTCCTGCCGGATTGGCTGCCGCTTATTACCTTCAGCAAAAAGGTCATCAGGCGATTATTTTTGAAAGGAATAATCAGGCTGGCGGCGAATTACTTCAGATTGATTCCGAAATATTACCTGTTGAAATCATAGAGCAGGAAGTGGCCCAAATACTTGCAACCGGCGTTCAAATCAGGCTGAATGAAACCATTGATGATACTCGTTTTGCTGAATTACAGAACGAATTTGATGCGGTTGTAGTAGCTTTTGGAGCTGTTAATGAAGAAACATACGATTTTGGGCTAATGACAACCAAAACCGGAATCTTTGCCGATAAAGCCAGTTACCTCACTTCAATCCCGAATGTTTTTGCGGTTGGAAATTCGCTTCGTGCATCAAAACTCGCTGTGCGATCGGTTGGTCAGGGGAAAGAAGTGGCAACGGTCATCGGCAATTATTTCAGAACTTCAGAAGTAAAGGGATATCCGGAGCGCTTCAATTCCAAATTCGGAAGGCTGGCTGAAGTAGAGTTTATCCAGTATCAGAAAGATTCGGAAAATGCCCCGCGTCAAAAGGCTGATCGTTCTGGATTCACCAAAGAAGCAGCCATCCGTGAAGCCAAACGCTGCATGCACTGCGATTGCCGCAATCCGGAATCGTGTGTATTGCGCGAATTATCCGACCGGTATCATGCCGTTCAAAAGCGTTTCCAAAGCGAAGTCCGCTTTAATGTGGAAAAGTTTATCCATCGCGAAGGAATTGTTTACGAACCTGCAAAGTGCATCAAGTGCGGTATTTGTGTTCGCCTGACACGGCAACATCAGGAAGAATTTGGCTTTACTTTTATTGGACGTGGTTTCGATGTAAAAATCGGTGTTCCGTTCAATGAAAGCGTTCAGAAAGGATTGGAAAAAACTGCAGAAATAGTTGCGAAAGCATGTCCGACAGGAGCGCTGGCCATGTTCAATACAGAAGAGCAAATCTAATTCAACTAAATAACCTGCTATGAGAACAATTGTATTAAGTATTCTTTGTATTCTGTTGGTTTCGCTTACCGTTGAGGCGAAAATAAAAGTACTCATTGTTGACGGACAGAATAATCACGAGGTCTGGCCCAAATCAACCATCATGATGAAGCAATATCTGGAAGAAACGGGTTTGTTTTCAGTTGATATTAAACGTACAAAGTTCACATGGAAAGGAGAACGTGAAAAAGCATATCTACCTTTGGCAGGGGTTGGCGAAACACAGGATTTGAAAGAACCAAAACCTGATCCCGATTTTATCCTTTCTTTCAAAAAATACGATGTGGTAGTTTCTAATTTTGGTTGGAGGGCTGCCGATTGGCCTGAGGCTACACAAAAAGCGCTTGAGAAGTTTATGAAAGCCGGTGGCGGTTTTGTTTCGGTACATGCTGCCGACAACTCATTTCCAACCTGGCTCGAGTATAACAAGATGATTGGACTTGGCGGATGGGGAGACCGGACAGAGAAAAATGGTCCGTATGTTTATTACTCCAACGAAGGCGAATTGGTTCGCGATCATTCACCGGGCAGCGCAGGCGCACATGGCCCACAGCATATAATTCCGGTGACCATTCGTGTTGCCGACCATCCGATTACGAAAGGCCTGCCGAAGGTTTGGATGACTGCCAAGGATGAATGTTATGCGAAATTACGTGGTCCGGGCGAGAACATGATCATTCTGGCCACAGGTAAAGATATGTCGGGAAAGGCGCCAACCGATCGGCACGAACCCATTCTGATGGTTTTGACCTATGGGAAAGGACGTATTTTTCATACTACACTGGGGCACGATGATTATTCCTGCGAAGGGGTAGGATTTATCACCACTTTTACCCGGGGAGTAGAATGGGCAGCCACCGGTAAAGTTACACAGGTCATTCCGGCTGATTTCCCCACTGCGGAAGAGTCGCCAGGCAGGAAATTTGAGCTGAAAAAATAAGTTGAGCATCCTGGTAAATACTTAAAATGACTCACCCCCCTTACACCTTCGGTGCTCTGCCCCATCTCTTCACGAAGAGAGGGGGGAAGACCGATTTATCGGGCTTCGGGGTGAGTGAAAATAAAATAAGACAATAAATTGTCTGCTTTTTTATAGAATCGAAATTAAAAAGAAATTCTCATCCAATGGTTTTGAAAAAAAATTTCTTTCTGGTAATTCTGATTATTCTTCATTCAGGCTATCTTACTGCACAGTCTTCCTGGTCCATCTTTCGGGGTAACCAGCAGCTTTCCGGTGCAACTTCGGCCAATATTCCGGAGAAACTGAAATTGTTATCTTCGTTTCAGACTGGCGACGACATTAAAGCCTCGCCGGTTGTTGACGGGCAAACCATTTTCTGCGGATCAACCGACGGAACGATGTATGCCATTGGTTTCGATGGTAAGCTGAAATGGAAATTTGTTTCAGGAAATGCCATAGAGGCTCCGGCCTTGCTGCTAAATGGATCGGTCATATTTGGCTCCCTGGATGGCATGTTTTTCAGTCTGGATGCAAAAACAGGCAAACAAATCTGGAAATACACAACCGATAATCAAATCATGGGTTCAGCCAACTGGTTGAAAGTCGGGAGTCAGTATCGGCTGATTGTTGGCAGTTACGATTATAACCTGCATTGCGTGGGGTTTGCCAAAGGCGACAGCATCTGGCGGTACGAATCGGATAATTACATCAATGGCGCTCCGGCGGTTTATGGCAAGTATGCTGTTTTTGGCGGCTGCGATGGTTTTGTCCATTTGGTGAACATCGAAACCGGAAAGGTGTTAAAGAAAATCAAAGTGGAAACCTATGTAGCATCCTCGCCAGTGATTGACGGCAAATATGCTTATGTGGGCGATTACGAAGGTAAGTTTTTTTGCATTGATCTGGAAGCTGGCAAAATTACCTGGATCTATGACGATCAGGAGAAAAACCTTCCATTCATCGCGTCACCGGCATTAAGCGGTAATTTGGTTGTAATCGGCAATCAGGACAAGTTCATTTATTGTTTCGATAAAAGTTCTGGCAAAGTCGTTTGGAAGGTAAAAACCGGTAACCGGGTGGAATCATCGTCGGTTATTGCCTCCGGTAAAGTGATTACCGGAACGATGGACGGAATGTTGTATATTCATGACCTGAAAACCGGCGCCGAACTCTGGAAATACGAACTGGGCAGTCCGATTATAGGCAGTCCTGCAGTGGTTTCAGGAAAGATTGTGGTTGGGGCAGGAGATGGAAGGATTTATATATTTGGATAGGGAAGCCACCCCCAACTGGCCTCCCCCAAACCCCCTCCAAAAGAGGGGACTTAAAAAATGCAACTATGGAAAGTATCTCAAATATATATATATATGAATAACATGGAACAGAGCATTTTTACTCTCCCCCTTCGGGGGAGTTGGAGGGGGCTACTATGAAAATCGCACACATTATTCCGGGTTCTGGCGGTAGTTTTTACTGCGGAAACTGTCTGCGCGACAGCAAATATGTCATGGCTTTGAAAGATTTGGGTCATCAGGTAATTAAAGTTCCCTTGTATCTGCCTATTTTCGACGATGCACACGACCTGGACGAAGTTCCCGTTTTTTATGGGGCAGTGAACCTGTATCTTAAACAGCAATTTCCGATCTTCAGGCACATGCCGGCATTTGTTGAACACGCACTCGACTCGAAAAGTGTGCTTCACATGGCTGCCCGGAAATCCGGTTCAACACGGGCAAAAGGATTGGAAGGAATGACTATTTCGATGTTGCTGGGTGAAGATGGAGGACAGAAAGAGGAATTGGAGAGGCTGGTTGACTGGCTGGTTGATGGGGCCAAACCTGACGTGGTCCATTTGTCGAATGCCTTACTGTTGGGACTGGCTCACCGGATTAAGCAACGGATGAATATCGCGGTAATTTGCTCGCTTCAGGACGAGGATGTTTGGGTGGACGCGATGGAAGATCATTTTCGCAAAGAAGTTTGGGATTTGATGAGCGAACGCGGCAAAGATGTGGACGTATTTATTCCGGTCAGCAATTATTTCTCAGCCGAAATCCACAAACGCATGACCATTCCTGAAAACAAAATGAAAACCGTTCATCTGGGTGTGGATACGGCAGATTATTCCCTGAAACCGATTGCAGAAAAAGAACCTGTGATTGGCTACCTTTCGCGGATGTGCGAGGAAAATGGACTGGCTGTTTTGGTTGATGCCTTTATTTTACTTCGGAAAAATCCGAAATACTCGGCAGTGAAACTGAAAATTACCGGTGGAAAAACAGGTGACGATCTGCATTTCATCAAAGAACAAAAGCATAAGATTTCGAAGGCTGGATTAGACAAAGACGTATTTTGGGCCGAAGAATTTGAAGGCGAAGAACGCCGGAAATTCTTCGATTCGGTTCGCCTGATTTCAGTTCCGGTGATTAATGGCGAGGCTTTTGGTTTGTACCAACTGGAAGCAATGGCCTCCGGAATTCCAATGGTTCAACCCGCTTTGGGCGCTTTTCCTGAAGTAATTGAAGCCAGTGGAGGCGGTGTAACTTATTCTCCCAACGAACCACAGCAATTGGCCGACACACTGGCTTCGCTCATTTTAGATACCGAAAAACTTCAGGAATTAAGCGCTGCCGGACTAGCCGGAATCAAAGAACACTTTGATATTCATGCCCAGGCTAAAAAGATGGTGGCTGTGTATCAAAGTGTGCAGAAGAAATAATCAATTTTCAATAATAAATAATCAATCCAGAATGCTTCTCAAACTAGAAAAAATATCCAAATCCTATTCCAAAGATCGTACGATTCTCGATCAGCTTGATCTGGAAGTCAACGCCGGTGAGCGGATCGCCATTGTTGGGCCATCTGGCTCGGGAAAAACGACCTTGCTTAATCTGATCGGAACTTTGGATCGTCCGGACTCCGGAAAAATGTACTTCGAAAATCAGGATTTATCTGAGTTTTCAGATCAGCAACTGGCACAGTTTCGTAATGAAAAAATCGGATTTGTATTTCAATTGCACCATTTGTTGCCACAACTGACTCTTCTTGAAAACATACTTTTACCGACTTTGACAGATAAAAAGCTTCAGGGAAAGGAAACGCTTGAACGTGTGCAGAAATTGATTTCGCGCATGGGACTCTCAGAAGTTGCCCATCAAAAACCTTCTGAGCTTTCGGGTGGCGAATGCCAGCGAACCGCTGTTGCACGGGCATTGATCAACCGTCCCGGACTGATTTTGGCCGATGAACCAACTGGCGCGCTCGATCAGAAATCGGCTTTTAATCTGACCGATTTGCTGGTGGAACTAAATCAGGAAGAAGGAGTGACGCTGATTGTGGTTACTCACTCGATGGAGGTGGCAAAGAAAATGGATCGGATATATACTTTGCAAGAAGGCAAGTTGGTAATGATATAAATCTGACACCCCTTCAGGGTTTACGACCGTTGCTCCTGATGCATTGCTATAATCATTACACGCCTTCGGCGTTAAAAATCCTGAAGGGATGAAATGATTATAGAAACAAGGATGAGCCTATATAAATGTAATCCCGAAGGGATGGCAGGATTGAAAAAATCATGGAATCTTGAATGGCGAATGGATTTTTACTCAAGACTCAAGATTCTAATCTTCTAATATTTAACCACAAATGTCGCTATTCAACCTCATACTGAAATCTGCCTGGCACTATCGGAAACTGAACCTGACGATTATACTCGGGATTGCTTTAAGCACGGCCATTCTGGTTGGTGCGCTTATTATTGGCGATTCGGTGAAATACAGTCTGCAGCAGATTACGGTTCAGCGGCTGGGAAAGACTTCACAAGTAATTACTGCTGGCGAACGCTTGTTCAGTACACAACTTGCCGACGAACTTGCCCCAAAAACCGGCACCGAAACGGCTGCTTTGCTTCGTGCCAATGGCTTTGGAGTGATTGATGGCGGCGAACTTCGGATTAATCAACTGGCCGTTTGGGGTGTTGATTCTATGTTGGGGCATTTTGCCAATGATTATGAATCCTTTATTCTGAATGGAAATGAAGTAGCGATAAACGAAAATTTAGCGTCTTTGGCAAAATTAAAAGTGGGCGATGAGTTTTTGCTCCGGCTGAATAAACTAAATACATTTCCGGCCAATACGCCTTTTGTTTCCGAACAGGAAGCCACCGTTTCGTTTAGGGTTTCGGTTGCCCGGATACTTAAACCCGATGAATTGGGAAATTTCAATCTGCAAAATATACAATCTGCGCCACGCAATGTTTTCCTGAACCTTAAATGGCTCAACGAACAAATGGGCCTTCAGCAAAAAGCCAATGTATTGTTGGTTATTGAAGGTGTTTCCGATGCGGAACTCGTTCAAAACCTGCAGAAGTGCTGGAAACTGAAAGATGTAAATCTGGAAGTCCGGGAAAATCAGGACTTGAATTACACCGAACTGATCTCAGACCGGGTGTTTGTTGAACCGGTGGTGGAGCAGTTCTGCACCAAAAATATTCCCGGCTCGCAGGCAGTGTTCAGCTATTTCATTAACGAATTTACCCTTAACGGGAAGCAAGCGCCTTATTCGTTTGTTTCGTCCGACCCGAAACTTACCGGAAATCAAATGACCGTGAGCAAATGGCTGGCCGAAGATTTAGGGGTAAAACTGAACGATACCGTTCGACTTTCCTATTTTGAAGTTGGCCCACTTCGGCGTTTGGTTTTGAAGGATACATCTTTTGTGGTTGGTCAGATTTATGAATTAACCGGAGAAAAGGCCGACCAGAACCGGATGCCGGTTATTCCGGGGCTTTCGGATGCCGACAATTGCCGTGACTGGAAAACCGGTGTGCCGGTTGATCTGAAGAAAATCCGGCCAGTGGACGAAGCTTACTGGAAAGAACATAAAGGAACGCCGAAAGCGTTTGTTTCGCTCGAAACAGCGCAAAAACTGTGGGGAAATCGCTTTGGCCAATCAACTGCCATTCGGGTGGATGGGCTGCAAAAAGCGGAATTTGAAAAAGAATTGCTTGCCGGACTTTTGCCTTCGCAATTGGGGTTCGAGGTTCGGGATGTAAAAACCGACGGGCTAGCGGCGGCCAGTGGCGGAACCGATTTTGGAGGACTGTTTATCGGGCTGAGTTTTTTTGTGCTGTTCGCCGCAGTATTGCTGGCTTTCCTGTTGTTTAAACTTTACCTTGGATTCCGCAAAACAGAAATCGGAACTTTGACAGCGCTCGGTTTTTCGTTTTCGGCCATCCGCAAATTGTTTGTTGCTGAAGCTTCGGTATTTGTACTGGCCGGTATTTTGCTTGGAATTCCGTTCAGCATATTTTACAACCACCTGATTTTACAAGCCATCAATACGATTTGGGTTGATATTGTCCGCACTTCGATTGTCAATATTCACATTCGCCCGGTTTCGCTGATCATGGGAAGCCTGATTATTGATGTAATGTCATTCACCGCGATCTGGTTTATCCTGAACCGTTTCCTGAAAAGCGAAGTAGTGGTCCTGCAAAAAAGAACAGAAAATAAGCAATCTCATTTTTTATCGGGCCGAAAACAGTTGAAAACAGTAGAAAGCAGTAGGAAAACCACAGTCTTCAATCGCCTTCAATCGCCTTCAGTTGTCTCCAAACTGAATAGAATTATGTCTGGAAGACTTTCCCTAAACCTCGGCCTTTTCCTTATTACTTTTTCCTTTTTTCTTCTGTTTTCAATGGGTTTCCGGAGTGGTGAAATTAATCCCGAAATGTTCTTTATCAGCGGGTTTGGTTTGTTGCCTGGATTGATCCTGATTTTCGATTTCTGGATACAACGGTTGGCAGTTCAGGAAAAAGCAATGCGTTTTTCGTTGCGGACCATGCTGCTGAAACGGATTGCCGGAGAACGCCGTCGCAATGTGATGATCGTGAGTTTTCTGTCGGTGGGAGTATTTATGGTCGTCTCCACCGGATTGAACCGCAAAGATTTGACTGCCCATGCCGATTTGCCTTCGTCGGGAACGGGTGGGTACGAATGGTTTGTAGAAACTACCATGCCTGTGCTTTTTGATGCCAATAGCAAGCCAGGCAGGGAAGATTTGAATATTCCGGTAACTGCGGAGTTGGTGCAGTTTCAGTCGCAGCCAGGCGACGATGCCAGTTGTCTGAACCTGAACAAAATTTCGAGGCCACGATTGATTGCCTTCAATCCGGCGGCTTTCGATACACGTTCGGCATTTATGTTTGCTACGCGGACGGATGATCTGGATGCGAAACATCCGTGGCTGACGCTCAACCGGACATTGGCCGATGATGTGATTCCGGCGATGGCTGACCAAACGGTGATTCAGTGGGGCCTGATGAAAAAAGTGGGCGACACGCTAATTTATAAAACAGAAGAAGGAAAGGATTTGAAGCTGAAACTGGTGGGTGGACTGGCCAATTCGGTTTTTCAGGGCAATGTGATTATTTCTGAAGATCATTTCAACCGGGCATTTCCATCGGTGAGCGGCTCGAATGTGTTTCTGATAGATTCGCCCGACAATTCACTGACTGCGGATGATCTTCACACCGGAATGCGCAATTACGGCCCCGAAATCATTCGCACAACCGATCGTTTGCTGGCTTTTTACACCGTTGAAAACACTTACCTGAATATCTTTCTGATGCTGGGCGCGCTGGGGCTTTTAATCGGCACGCTCGGACTTGGAATTTTAATCTTCCGGATCACCTTTGAACAGATTCCTGAATATGCCCTGCTGCTTTCGCTCGGTTTCTCCCAATCAATTATTCAGCGAATGGTGATGCGCGAAAAGTTTTTCCTGATGATTGTTTCCGTTTTCATTGGCCTGATTCCGGCTGTTTTGAGCGCCCTTCCTTCGCTAATGTCATCACTCTATTCCAATCTGTGGGTTTGGCTGCCTGCTATCTCAGTTCTGGTTATTTTAAGCGGTGCCATCTTTAGTTTCGTGGCTGTTCGGGTGGCTTTTAGACAGAATCTGGTGGGGGCGCTGAGGAATGATTAGCGAAATCTGCTTGTCCGTTGGTTAAAACCAACGGCAAAGGATAGGGCGCATCGAATTTGGTCGGTTTTCATTCAAAGGGTTGATATCCTTTGCCATCCCGCTTTAGCGGACGGACATGAAATTATTCATTATATCTTCAAATCTTCCGGATTCTGCCTGCAATCCCATACGGTATGAACAATAATTCGATCTTTCGTTATCTCGTAGAACAAAATGAATTCATCAACGATAAGCCCACGAATTGATTCGATGTCAGTTGCTTTTCCTAAATCAGGTTGTTTGTAAAGCAAGGTTAATTCTTTTGAGAATCTTTTGTATAGTTTGGTGGAATAAGATGTGCTTTTGTTCCGATTGGTGTAAAAATCGAGAATCTCGAAAAGTTTAATGTTGGCTCTTTGAGACCAGACTATTTTGAGCTTTGCCATTTGTTGAATTTTTCGTCAAGGTCTGCTTGCTCAATAAATTCCCCCTTCCCAATCTGCATTCGCGATGCGCGAATCTCCAGGCGTTGTTCATCTGTTAATGTCAAAACCTGAGATTGTGTTTTCGAATCCAGAATAGTTTTAATTGCTTGCAAAAAAGACTCGTCGTCAATTTCTGAAATTCGGTGTATCAACTGTTTCTTTAATTCAATCGTTGTCATTTGGAATTCGTTTTCAGACTTTAAATATACGACATTCTTAAAGTTTTCTATTCCTTGTAACTTAAAATACATTTGAAACGTGAGTAAGGGCTTCACCTGGAGTGAAACCCTGACTTATTTAATTCGATTTGCGGAGTGATAAAAAGAAACTGAACCCTTTTAAGACAGCCCCATTTAATAGGCAACCCACCTGGATGTCAATTCGTGGTTATCCTGAAAAATGAACCTCAAAACTAATTCTGATTGTTCTTTTCAATCGTTGTCAATTGCTCAATTATTTTTTCGCCGAGCAGGGTTTTTCGTTGGATATGGCTAACAATCTCGTTAACGAAATCGTTGTTTTCAAAGTTACCTCTAACCTTTTCGAAATCAAGTTTCTGCGTGGTTTTATTTCCATCCATCCCAAAACCGGTCATCGAATCGAGCCTGAATTCTTTTTTTGCATCTTCATATAACAGCTCATCCAATCCAATAACGCTTTCTTTCCATTTTTGAATCAGGTTGATCAAATCCTTAATCTCCAGATCCTCAATTTTCTTACCTGTAATTTGAACCAGCAGTTCAGCAGCCCATATCCATTCGTATTCGTAATAATTGGCATGGATGTTTTTAAATTCCTGTTCAATTTCTTCCAAACCTGCCAATTCCTTTCGTTCAATGCTTTCGATCAGTCTGTTGATCTCAGTTCTCGGGGCAATCAGCCCAGCCAGATCGCTCCATTCACCCTGTCCAACATTATTCTTAGGTTTCAGGCATTCACGCAGGTCTTCAATGGTTTGAACATTAACTTTTTCGAGCCTCGAAATCACAGAATTCCCAAGGAATTTATAGATGGCTTTTTCGTACAAATTAATCCCTTTTTCGAGGGCGCTTTTACTGATCAGGGTATTCCTGTAAGCAAATACTTCGGTAGTTTCTCCTGAAATTTGTTTCAGGCTGTTCAGGATATCAAGCCCTTTTTGCATCTTGAATATAGTAAAAGGGCTAAGGAGGTTGAAATTGATGCAATCCAGTTTCTCCGGGTCTTTACGTATATCGCGTCGTGGCCACTTCATCACGTCACGGATGGTACCAACGCTCCGAAGGTTGACTCCGGGGGCAATCCAACTGTCGTTTTTGTTTTCAATTAAATACGAAAATGGCAGGTCTGAAGTATCGGTATTTTTATAATGACGCCCCATGACCAGCGAGAAAGCGCCAATTTTTGCCGGCCAGAGAATGTAGGAGTCGGAGGTTGTTTTTGATCCGCGCTCAACAATTCCGTGGTGGATCGGTCCCAGTTTATACATGTGGTTACTTTGGTTCGATCCGCTGCCAGCATTACAAAAAGAGAACATTCCGGCAATCAGCAAGGTTGACTTGTGGTGGGTGACCGTGTATGGTCCGCCAAAAATGGAACATGCCTCTCCATGAAATCCCTGGCAATTGGCAAAAAACAACGAATTCTCGGCAGAATATTGTTTTCCAAGAATACAGCCTTGTCCGATAAAACAGTTCGAAATGATTGCCCCATCTGATATTTCTGCTCCTGAAGATACGATGAAATTTTCGGCCATGATGCCGGCGCCCAATTTTACAGGGGCAAATTCGTTACTGTTAACCGATCCGTTTTCGAGCCGCGTACAGCCCACTGCCTGACTGTAAGGCCCGAATTTGACATTTTTAATTGACCGGCAGTTGCGAATTACGGAGTGAGAACCGATGGTTCCGCGGGTACTTTTTACTGATTCGGCGTATGCTGCGATTTTTAACTCCAATTCTTCGATCAGGCAATACCTGTGTTTGTACCAGGCCAGAAAATAAGCCAGGTGTGCCGACAATTTATCGTAGATCATTACACCCCGGCCACCGGTTTCGTCGAGGGTCGAAACTTTAATCCCATTGCCAAAGCTGGTTTCTCCGTCAATGAAACACTGCTCAATATTTTCGAGGATGACGTGATCGTGAATATCGTAATTGGCGATGTAGTTGGAAATTTGATGAATATAAACACGATCGCCAATGGTGCAATTGTGAATACTGGCATTGTATATTCCGCAATTCCGGGTAATCCCACCGCTGAACTCAACGGTTCCTGAATTATCGCCAATCCTGACTGAGCCTGAAAATTGTACCTGACGGACATTTTCAGGAATGAATGCCTGACTAACAGAAATCTGCATCCAATCGGTTGCTGAACATCCCTGCTGCTTCAGAATTTCAACTTCAGCATGAGAAAGCTTCCGGTACGGGGGTGTGTTTTTTATGTCTTTCATAGTTAAAAAGTTATTTGGGCCATATAATCGTAATGCTGCCCTTTGAATAGTTTATCGAGCTTTAGCTGATTTTTTTCAATTGAACTTTTCAGGTTGTCAACATCAATATATAACCAGGGAAATGGTTGGCTGATCCAGTTCTTGTATTCGGTCTGAAATACCAGTTCACCGTAATATTTTCCGGCAGAAATATCCACCAGGGATGTGCCATCTTCCTGTTCGAACAGAAAGATCAGGTCTGACGAATCCATCAGAATCTGACCTCCAGGATTGAGTAATTTTTTGAGTTGGTACAGCAATATGTCCAGTCCATGGAGTGTTCCGGCAATTCCTGTTCCATTCATTAGCAACAAAATGGTGTCGAAAGTTTGATGGCTGAATTTAAAAATATCCTGTTGAATGACACTATGAATATTCCGGTCTTTTAATACCTCACAGCAAAGAGAAGATGTTTCGATTGCGGTAACTTTAAATCCTTTCTGCTGAAGATAAACCGAATGAGGGCCGGCGCAGGCTCCAATGTCCAGGATAGATCCACGACAAAGGTTCATGGCTTTTTTTTCGATGGCTGGCATTTGCCGGTACGACCTGAATAAATAGGAAGTATCGATGTTGTCGTCATCAAAATCTTCAGAATGAATAATGATTGGTTGATTGATTGAATTGAAATGATAGTCAAAAACCGCTCTGCCAATCGGGTCTCCAAAATGAGGAGTCATACTTATGTTTTCCATGAATTAAACTTCAGCCAATTTCTGCTCAAATTTGTAACATGTTTTCTGTTTTTGCGAGTAAATGTAAAATCCTTCTGAAGGACCTTCTCCAATTACCACAATTTTTGAGTCGGGCATATTTTTGGAAAATTCAACTATTTCGTCGAAATTAATATTCTTTTTCTGAAGCCATTTTGAGGTCAGGAAGTCACCCATGCGCCATCTGTTGCCATTCACTTCTGCCTCTTCAAATGATTTCATCGCTACATTGAAAGCGATTTCAATAAAATGAGCCATATATTGTCCGTTAGATTAAGCTAATTTAAGGTAAAGGAACTTGAAAAAAAAACTTTTTGCAAGAAAATGATATCATGAGAATTTGCCAGTTTGAAAAAGGAAGAAATAGGCGGAAAAAGTTACGGTAAAAGAAAAGCCGGCTATGATTAACCGGCTTTTCATCTATATCTTTAAAATCAGAATTTATAGCCAAGTGTGAATATGACGTTGTTTTGCGCAACGTTATAATCGGCCATATTTATGGCTCCCGGATATAGCTTTAAAGATTCATCATTCAAAATCCGCTTTACCGTAGCATCGAAGAAATATTTACCTTGTTTGAATCCAAAACCTCCTGAAACAGTTGAATAGGTAGATTTGCCATTCGGATTTATTGTACTCAGGTAAGTTGATTGGTAAACACTTGGGAAATTTTCGTATCCTGCCCTCAGGCTGAAATTCTTATGCACCCTGTATTCGCCTCCGAGATGAAGGTTTCCAACAGTTTTGTATGCATTCTGAATCGTCACATTTTCATCGTGATAAGCATATCCATCACTTCCGTTTTTCAGTTTTGCCGTTGAATAATTAACAATCTCGTAATCAACACTGATTAATCCTGATTTGCCAATCACATAAGCCCCGCTGAAAATGGCTTTCAGAGGTGTTTCAATTTCGTAATCATAAACTCCCTCTTTATCAGGTTGAGCCGAATATTTTTCGGTTTTGCCATCCTCAAGGTAGGTAATTGACGAATTCATTTTGCTGTCGTACAGGTCATTGAATTTGTAAAAAGTAGGTGAATGAACTGCAAATCCAATCCTTAAATTATTGATTGGTTTGTAAATAAATCCAAGTTTAAGGTTAAATCCGTTGCCGGTAGTTTTCAAGTAAGTGTTGAAGTTGAGTTCGTTGAAATAAGGAATTTTATTTTTTTCATCCCATTCATATAAGTTGGCATTTTCTTTAAAATAAATATCATGAATGCCTAAGGTTCCGCCAACATAGAATTTATGGTTGAAATTCGCTCCGAACGATACCAGATATTCATTGATATATCCCCTGCGGTCGGTTGTTTTGCGTTGCGATTGTCCGTAACCGTTATCGGTAATGTCGTTAAAATATTCCTGATTTTGGTCGTCATAGTTCAGAAGATAGGTATCCCAGGCCAAACGTTCGTAATACGGATCAAAATCGTCAGAATTGATTACCGGGTTATTTACGTTGTTTGTAAAATACGCCAGAAGGGAATGGTTTGCATTCGCACCTTCGGCAAGCATATTCATCGAAAAACTTCCTAACCGGTTAAACCCTAACCCAAAACTCAGACTTACCAATCCCGATTCACTGTTTTCGCCGGTCGAAAAAGTGGTTACATATCCAATGTTGTCTATACTCACATTGTATTTCGAGTCATTGGTTGTATTTCCCAGATAGGTTCCATCAATACTGATTTTACCGACTGAAGGTGTAAAAGTAAACTCTCCTGAACGGTAAACCGCAACGCCGGCAGGATTGATACTAAGTGAAGAAAAATCACCGCCCAAAGCGCCAAATGCGTTCCCCATGGCTGCCGACCGTGCTGTTCCACTAATGTGATAGTTTGAATATCTTAGTGCATCTGTCAAATCCTGGGCAAAAGCGCTGCACGAAATCAGCAGGATACTAATGGTATATACTAATCTTTTCATGTTTTCTGTATTTGAAGTTTGTGTGAATTGAGTTCTTTGTCAAATTGTTTGCACTTAACGTCTGTGTCCCGAACCTCCTCCTGAGCTACCACCTGAACTGCCACCAGAACTACCTCCTGAGCTACCACCTGACGAACTGCCGCCGCTGTAGCCGCCACCCCCTGATGAGGAACTGCTGCTTGGAGGCGGACTGTAGTTTGAACGTGAACTGCTGCCTTGACTTGGACTGCTATATCCGGAGGAACTTCTTCCTGAAGAAGAACTTGATCCACTTGAGTATGAAGAACTGGACTGGTAGGTTTGTCTCACACTTGAAGAACTTCTGGGCGGACTATAAGTTGACCCGGAATTGCCGGAATTGGAGCTTCTTACTGCCGAACGCGGAGCGCCAGGTTCTGAAGTCGTTGGTCGGGTATAACTATTGTTATTGTAATTCGATTGATTTACAACTCTGGGTTTATTGTAACTTGGAGTGTAATTCTGACTTTGTCTGACCGTATTGCCCTGGTTATAAGTCCTGCCTGTTGTTGAAGGTTCGTATGATCTGCGGGAATTTCCGGAGGAAGTGGTTCCCGGGCGAACCATTTGTTGTGTCCTTGAATTACTTGATCCCTGAACCTGTCCGCCAGTCGCATTGCTGCTCCTGCTTCCATCAGCATTGGTGTATGTCCTGCGGTTATTTACAATGGTCGCATTTTTTGTATCCTGGCTGTTGCCTGTTGCATCTATCGAGCGGCTTCTGACATGTCCATTTTCAACCCAGGTACTGCGGTCGCCATTTTGATTTCCTGTTTGTACTTCGGAATTTCCAGCTTTCAGGTTATTTGATCTTCCGCCAAGCGATACATTATTGTTGTTCGATGCGCCATCCGGCAAATTCATATTGGTTGACCTTCTTCGGGCAACCTCGTGATTGCTGTAGAAACCACCGCCTGTTCCATAATAGCCATTGTAATATCCGTTGAAATATCCCCTATAGTAGCCACCATAACCTCCACCCCAATATCCACCAAATCCGAAATAGAAAGGCGAATAGTATCCGTAGTAGCTGTATGGGTAGCCCCAACCTCCATAATACCAGGGATCCCATCCCCAGCCAGAACCCCATCCGTAACCTCCATAAAATCCTGAATAATAGGGTGAATATCCGTAGTACCAGTCATCAAAAAATAATGAACTTCCCCAAAATGGTCTGTGGAACCGGTTGATCCGGTAAGTAAAGTCCAGATCATTATCGTCGTAATAATTATTGATGACGTATTTTACTTCGCCATCATCGTAATAAACTGTAGTGTCAGATTCAACCAGTTCCTGATCATCCATCTGGTAAGACTGGGCATCTGAATTTTGTAGTTCTGGTTGAAAAATGTTATTATTTACGGATAAAGATCCATCAGCATTTCTATCCGTCTGGCTCACAATAATTCTTTGATTTCTGGCATCCGAATTGTTTATTCTCGCTGATTTTTCAGTTCCGGGAACTTCATCTTCAACGAAAGCGACAGGTGGTACATCTCCGGGAGAAAAATAGATGTCATCATCGTACGATTTGGTCATGTAAGTTCCCGAAGTACATGCGCTGACCAAAATTGCAACAACTGCGATGACTGGAAGTTTTGTTTTCATGGTACACCCTCCTTTATAATGAATAATTATTTTACTTTCTTTGTACGCTTTAAAACTAATGCGAAAAACTCAAATACCATACCAAAAGTAAAAAGAATGGCAAAAGAATTGACTTCCCGCAGCGAAAATTATTCACAATGGTACAACGATCTGGTAATCAAGGCTGATTTGGCTGATAATTCTGCGGTTAGAGGATGCATGGTGATTAAACCATACGGCTATGCAATTTGGGAAAAGATGCAGGCCGAACTCGACCGGATGTTTAAAGAGACCGGACATGTGAACGCTTATTTCCCTTTATTTATACCAAAATCATTTTTTAGCAAAGAAGCCAGTCATGTGGAAGGCTTCGCCAAAGAATGTGCCGTAGTTACCCATTATCGTTTGATGAATGATCCGAATGGAAATGGAATTATTGTTGATCCGGGAGCAAAACTGGAAGAAGAACTGATTGTTCGCCCAACTTCAGAAACCATTATCTGGAGTACATATAAAACCTGGATACAATCATACCGCGATCTTCCGATTTTGGTTAATCAGTGGGCCAATGTGGTTCGCTGGGAAATGCGGACCCGTTTGTTTCTTCGAACCACCGAATTCTTGTGGCAGGAAGGGCATACTGCCCATGCAACCAGTCAGGAAGCTTTGGAGGAAACCGAACGGATGGTGAATGTTTATGCAACCTTTGCCGAAAAATTTATGGCAATGCCAGTAATTATGGGTGCCAAATCGGCCAACGAACGTTTTGCAGGAGCGCTGGAAACTTATACCATTGAAGCATTGATGCAGGATGGAAAAGCTCTTCAGTCAGGAACTTCTCACTTCCTCGGACAGAACTTTGCCAAAGCATTTGATGTTCGTTTTGCCACCAAAGAAGGCCACGAAGATTTTGTTTGGGCCACTTCGTGGGGTGCTTCAACCCGTTTAATGGGAGCGCTGATCATGGCACATTCCGACGACAATGGACTGGTTTTACCTCCGAAACTGGCGCCATTTCAGGTAGTGATCGTACCCATTTACAAACAGTTGGAACAGTTGGCTGCCATTTCAGAAAAGGTGGACAGCATCATTCTCAAGCTGAAAGCATTGGGTATTTCTGTGAAATACGATAACAACGACAATAAAAAACCGGGTTGGAAATTTGCCGAATACGAATTGAAAGGTGTTCCTGTTCGCATTGCCATCGGTCCTCGCGACCTTGAAAACGGAACAGTGGAAGTTGCCCGTCGCGATACACTTGAAAAACAAGTTATTTCGATGGAAGGCATTGAATTTTATATTCAGCGATTGCTGACTGACATTCAGGAAAATATTTACAATAAAGCCTTTGAATTTCGGAGAACTATGACAACTCCGGTTGAAACATACGATGAATTTAAAGAAGTACTTGAGAATAAGGGTGGATTCATTTCGGCCCATTGGGATGGTTCTTCCGAAACCGAACAAAAAATTAAGGATGAAACCAAGGCTACCATCCGATGCATCCCATTCGATCAGGTTCCTGAAGAAGGAAAATGTGTTTATTCAGGACAGCCATCCAAAGGAAGGGTTTTATTTGCGCTGGCTTATTAAAAGTTCGAAAATCATAATCGGTAAAAGCAGTCAAAGTTGGCTGCTTTTCTTATTTTTATAGAATATTTAAGCCATAAAAAATGAATGCAAAGAAAAAAGAAATTAGTCAGTTGGAAGGAATGATTCTTAAGACCAACCTGAAGCAGGAGGTTTACCGGAAGACCGTCAGTTCGTTTGCATTACTGAAAGAAGTATTGAAGGAAATAGCTGATGATTACAGGGAGAAACTGAAAGACAAGGTGGATGATAATGTTTTACCTGTCTTTCAGGAAAAAGGACTTTTTGAGGCTGAATTTAAAATTGGAGGTGACCTGCTAATTTTTAGCATGCATTCCAATGTTTTTGTTTTCAACAGGGAACATCCAATCTGGCAGCTCGACTATGTGAAAAATGCCCCGATGAATTCATATTGCGGTGTTTTCAGCATCTATAATTTTTTAGCCGATTCATTTAAATACAACCGTAATGAAGATTTAGGCTATCTGATCGCACGCATTTTTGTTAACCGCGAAAACCACTTTTTTGTCGAAGGTAAAAGGCAAACTGGAGAAGTGGTCAAAGATTTTGGAAGTGATGAACTTACTAAAGAAAACATGAAGACAATCATTGAAATTGCTATTCAGTATGCCGTTGATTTTGATTTGCTGGTTCCGCCATACGATCAGGTGAAGATTGTAACCGTAGAGCAGATGCATGCCGAAATCAATCATTCCCGGATTCAGACAGGCAAACGGCTTGGCTTTAAGTTTAATTCTGATGATATTTAGGAAATTTTGAATGTTGAATGTTGAATTTTGAATTTTGAATGATGAATTATGGAGAGAATAATGGAACATGTTTCTGATCGCTTTTTAAGATATACCAGAATATTCACTACTTCTGATCCCAAAAGTGAAACCTATCCAAGCACAGATCGGCAATTGGTTTTTGCCGATCAGTTGGCTGAGGAATTGCACGAAATTGGGTTACTTGAAGTTGTCAGGGATGAGTTTGGATATGTTACTGCCACTTTGCCTTCCAACATTGATCATCCGGTTCCGGCAATTGGATTTATTTCGCATATTGATACGAGCCCCGACTACTCAGGCGAAAATGTCAATCCGCAATTGATCAGGAATTATCAGGGACAGGATTTACTACTGGATGCTGAACAGAAAGTGATTCTATGTCCTGCTTATTTTCCTGAATTACTGAAATACCTTGGCCAGGATTTGATTACCACTGACGGAAAAACCTTGCTAGGGGCAGATGATAAAGCCGGAATAGCAGAGATAATCACTGCGATGGATCACTTGATTCGTTATCCGGAAATCAAACATGGAAAAATCAGGATTTGTTTTACACCTGATGAAGAAGTAGGCCACGGAACCCAACATTTTGATGTTAAGAAATTCGGTGCCGACTTTGCTTATACCATTGATGGTGGTGAAATTGGCGAACTGGAATATGAAAATTTTAATGCTGCCAGCGCAAAAATTACTGTGAAAGGCCGGAGTGTCCATCCAGGGTCAGCAAAAAATACGATGATCAATTCGATGTTGGTGGCTACTCAAATTATTCAGGCTTTACCGGCCGATCAACGTCCGGAGCATACTGATGGTTATGAAGGGTTTTTTCACCTGACTTCTTTTGAAGGAGATGTTTCTTTGACCAAAATCGAATACATCATTCGCGATCATGATCGGACAAAATTTGAAGCCAGGAAAAACCTGATGAAGGAAATCTGCGGACTGATCAATTTGCGCTTTGGCAAGGAAACTGTTCTGCTTGAAATAACTGATCAGTACTTTAACATGAAGGAAATGCTTGAACCGGTGAAAAACATCGTTGATTTGGCAGAACAGGCAATGAAAGATGTAGGTGTCACCCCTATCATAAAGGCTATTCGGGGTGGAACTGATGGGGCCCAACTTTCATGGAAAGGTTTACCTTGTCCCAATATTTTCGCCGGAGGGCATAATTTTCATGGTCCCTACGAATTTGTTCCGGTACAATCCATGCAAAAAGCAGTGGAAGTGATCGTGCGGATTGCGGAATTAGTAGGAAAAAAGTAATCAGTGGTCAGTCTCAGTTTGAAGTAAATATTGTTACGAGTTGCGGGTTACGAGTTGCGGAAAACCCGAAACCCGTAACCCGTAACTCGAAACTCTGTTATGGTCGAGCAATTTTTAAAATACATTCACGAAGAAAATCTGTTTCATTCATCGCAGCGTATTTTGCTGGCGGTGAGTGGCGGAGCTGACTCCATGCTCATGTTGCACCTATTCGCCAATGCCGGCTTCTCGGTAGCTGTTGCTCATTGCAACTTTGGGCTGCGAGGTAAGGAATCGGATGGCGATGAACAATTCGTTGCCGATTATTGCGAAATGCACAACCTTGCCTTTTATGTGAAGCATTTTAAAACTCAGGACTATGCCCTCGAAAAAGGTATTTCGATTGAAATGGCTGCACGCGACCTTCGCTATTCCTGGTTCGATGGATTGTTGGTCAAACATGGTCTGGATTTTCTTGCAACTGCTCATCATCAGGACGATGTGATCGAAACTTTCCTGATTAATCTTTCGCGAGGCAGTGGCATCAAGGGTTTAAGCGGTATTCAGCCCAAATCGGGAAGGATAATTCGCCCCATGCTTTTTACCAACCAGACTGAAATCCTGGATTATTGCCAGAGATTAAAAATAAACTTCCGGACAGATTCCAGTAATATGGATACCGTTTATAAACGAAATCTGATCCGTCAGGATATTCTACCTTTGCTTGAACAGGTGAATCCGGCTTTTCGGAAGAATGCACTGAAAACGATTGGAACCCTGCATGAAACAGGGCAACTTTTTCAGCAACGAATGAGTGAAATCAGAGCTTTTGTTTATTCGGAAGATGATCAGGGGGCTATGGTTCATATCGAAAAGTTACAGACTTTAAGCCCACTTCGAACCATCCTTTTTGAACTGATCCGCGAATTTGGATTCCAGATCGAACAGATTAATGACATTCTTGACTCGATGAACCGGGAATCGGGCCGAAAGTTTTTTTCCGGTGATTACCGACTCGTGAAAGACCGGGAATACTTGCTCATCTCGCCATTTCATCAGAAATCTGACCAATTTTATTATATCGACGAAGACTGCACCAAAATTCAAATCCCCAAACATCTTTCGTTTGAAAAATTTGAAAGGACAGCCGATTTTCGGTTTTCAACCCATCTCAATGCCGTTGATCTGGATTTGGATCGGCTTATTTTTCCGTTGATTTTACGTCACTGGCAAGAAGGTGAATATTTTCAACCCCTGGGAATGAAAGGATTAAAAAAACTCAGCGATTTTTTTATTGACGAAAAATATTCAATTCCGGATAAGGAAAATGCCTGGATACTGGCCAGTGGCAATCGGTTGGTTTGGATAGTCGGTAAACGATTGGATGACCGGTTTAAAATTACTTCAAAAACGAAAAGGATTCTTCGAATCAGGTTGGCATAAAAGAAATTTTACTTTATTTCTTTTTTCTTTAAGGATGGAGGTAAAAAATTCTCGCCAGTTACAACACTTTTTCCAGTTTTAGATTCTAGCTCCAATCGTGCATTTTTGGCCACTGCTCCGCCTTTTTTACCGGCAATTGCGTTTTTCTGTAATCCTTTGGCTAACTCGCTTTCAGCAATTTGTCGGGTCGAAAGCTCAGCCAGAGCAGTAAAAATCAATTCGGCTTCTGACATGTGGTCGCGTAAATTCTGAGTTTCCAAACCCTTCAAATCTTTGTGTTTCCTGACGGTCAAGCCAGTCCATTCCTGATGAATCACATTGGTTAAAAATGCGAATTCATCATGTTTCTGTATTCCGGCATCCTTCCAGTAATCAGTCAATTTGTTGCGGGTTTCCTGACCGGTCATGCGCTGTTGTATCCACTTTTCGCTACGACCCAACTTTTGCCAGTTTTCGCGTGCACGGTCCAACCCTTGTGCCGGATCAGCTATTTCCTGCATACGTTCATAACCGACTTTGGCCAGCCATTGTTTAAAAGGTTCTGCTTTGGGCGAAGGGATAGATTGGATAATACGTAGTAGATTTTCTGTGTCTGCAACATCTGTTTCCCTCATTTTGCCATCTTCAGCTTTCATTTTCAACTGTCCCAATTTCTGGGACAGTTCACTTCCTTCGGATTCTAATTTTGTTTTAAGAGCATTCCAATACTTTCTTGGCCTTGGGCTATCTGTTAATATTTCAACAACATCAATCACCGAAAAATACCACTGTTCTTCAGTTTCATCCCAATGGGTTCTTACTTTTTTGCTCTCAAAGAGTTTGATGGAGGTTTCGTTATTCATCTTCTATGTTTTTCTAATTGGATTGTTTTAATGTCATTATTGAACAATCCAATTTACTCAAATTTTTAATTAAAAGGAAAATTTTGGAGAGAGAAATAGTTTATTTTCTGGATTCATTGAGGCAAAAAACTATCCTTTTGCCCAGTCAATCCCCTTTTTCAGCAATTCCTGAGTTTGTGCTTCAGGGCTTCCGGCTTCGGGTTGGTATTGATACACCCATTCCACTTCGGCGGGTAAACTCACCAGGATGGATTCGATGTTTCCATCAGATTCCAAACCGAATTTGGTGCCACGATCATGAATCAGGTTGAATTCAACGTAGCGTCCGCGTCGTATTTTTTGCCATTTCTTTTGAGCTTCGGTGAATGGTTTGTGACCGTTATCTTTCATCAACCGGCTGTAGATGATCGGATAAATTCGGAGCAAATCGGAAGTCAGGTTCAGCATTTTTTCGTGATCTGCTTCCCCGGAAGGCTGAATCCGGTCGAAGAAAATTCCGCCAACACCACGGGTTTCGTGCCGGTGGCTGAGGTAAAAATAATTGTCGGCTCCGATTTTCCATTCAGGATAAAATGAAGTGTTGTATTTGTCGCAAATGTCTTTCAGGGTTTGATGAAACCAGCGTGCTTCTTCCGGATTGATGTAAGCCGGGGTCAGGTCGATTCCCCCGCCAAACCACGAGGAGCCGTTGTCGAGGCTGAAATGCCGCACATTCATGTGGATGGTTGGTACAAAAGGATTTCCGGAGTGAAGGATGGATGAAACGCCTGTAGCTTCAAATGTGTTTGCTTTTTCGCCCAAAAGTTTGGCCATGTTTTCAGTAAAAATTCCTGAAACATGCGAAAAATTGACGCCCGCTTTTTCGATGACCGAGCCATTTTGCATCACACAGGTCAGGCCGGATCCAATCACCTTTTCCCAGGCATCTACGGTAAATTTGCCGGTTCCATCGGCTTCTTCCAGCGTCAGGCAAATGGATTGCTGAATGTCTTTGTAGATTACTGCAGTTTTAGATATGCTTTCGATCACGGTAGTTGTTTTTTAATTTGGGTGTAACATGTCCGTTGCCTAAAGGCCAACGGCAAAGGATATTCGACCTATTGATGAGAATTGAGATAACCTTTGCCGTCAGCTTTAGCTGACGGACATGAGAATAAAAATCAACGGATTTTCCCAATCAACTCATCGGCTATTCTGCGCCCTTGTTTCACGCGGTCGGCCATCCCAATACCATCGCGGATGTTTCCGGCCAAAATGAGTCCCGGATATTTCTGCTGAAGTTTTTCGATCATCTCGTAGCGTTTCCCTGTGCTTTCAGTATATTGCGGAATAGCTTTCGGATAGCGTAAAATACGCGTCATATCCGCATTCAGGGTGCGGTCGCTCATCATTCGCGGAAGATCCTTGTTTAAAAGCGTCTGAACCTGATCATCGTTCATTCCTGCAATATCGGGGCGCTTGGTTCCTCCCATAAAAACCGATAACAATGCTCCTCCTTTTGGGGCGCGGCCTTCAAAGAACGACGAGGTAAATAACACGCCAAGAATGTTTTTGTTTTCCTTTCCGGGAACCAACCCCCCGAAAGCTTTTAATGAAATACCTTTCCATTTTTTGAATCCGAGCAAAACCTGAGTGACGGCAGCATATTTTAACTCGTTGAAAGGGGCAATTTCTTCTTCATTCAGGAAGGGCAAAAGACTTGATAATGCGTAGCCTCCACAGGTGGTAATCAACTGCTTTGCCTCAAAAGAAAACAACTGTTCAGGTGTAGTTACCTGCAACTGAAAACCTTCCGAATTTGGTTTAACCAGGGTATTTTCAACAGAAAGCAATATATTTTCAGAGCCTATTTCTTCGGTCATTGCTTCAATCATTCGGCTTAATCCACCTTTGGCCGAGAACACTTCTTTGGTCGCTTTTTTGTCGCGTTCAGTTTTAGGAAGTTTGGCCTTTTTCATCGCACCTTTAATGAAACTGCCGTATTCCTGTTCCAATTGGTAAAGCTTTGGCAAGGCGAAACGGGTAACCAGTTCGTTCGGATTTCCGGCGTAAATTCCGGAGATGAACGGATCGATGGCATAATCGAGAAAACTTTGCCCCATCCGGCGTTTGACCAGTTCAGCCAGGTTTTCGTTTGGATCAGTTCCCTTGGCTCTCCACGGTTCTCCCAAAATACGGAACTTATCACCCCAGGTAAAAAGTGGAGTGGAAATAGCAGACCAAAGTCCTGAAGGAAGCGCATGCCATTGATTATCTTTCCAGATTAACCGTCGTTTGGCGCTGGGGTCAGCAGTTTCGAGTGCACATTTTCCTTCCAAATCTTCAAACAATTCCGTTATTTCAGGATGCGAAACTACACCGGTATTAGGGCCGGTTTCATACACAAAACCTTTCTCGCTGATGGTTTGGATTACCCCGCCTGTTTTGCCTGATTTTTCGACGATTTTAAAATCAATCCCCGCTTTTTTAAGGTAAAAAGCAATAGTAAGTCCGGTAAGCCCGGCGCCAATAATAACGACATCAGTTTTGAGGGATTCGGCCATGATCAAGTTATTTATTATAGGAATTGTTGATTACCTGTGATATACTAAATTGTAAATCGTAAATCGTTAAATTGTAAATGCTTAAATGGGTTTCGAAAAGTTGGTTTGTCCGGCCTGAGTGAGCGGATCGAATGACGCGGCCACATTGCGGATAAATAATTGTCCTTCCGGTGTTATCTGTATTTTTTCTTCGGAAAGAGTAATTATTCCATCATCCGCTAATTGCTGAAGAAGTTCCGGATTGTAAGTGGTCTGATTTTTAACTTCTGCTGAAGTCATCCCTAAAATTTCACCCAGATGATTCCAAACAATCTGCTCGTTGCACATCAATTCTGTTATCACCTCGCGGACCACCACCTGCTGCGGAGTAAGTGTATATCCCTTTATAGTTGTCAATTCACCCTGATTCATTTTGGAAATGTATTCGTCAATAGACTTGGTATTTTGCGCGTAAACGCCTTCGAGCTGGCTAATTCCTGTAACTCCAAAAGCATAAACCTGTCCGGTAGTACGACGGGTGCAATAGCCCTGAAAATTACGGTGCAATTGTTTATTGCGTCTGGCAACAGTCAACTCATCGTTTGAGTTGGCATAATGATCCATGCCAATTGCTTCGTAACCATTTTGTGTCAGGATTGAAAATGCAGCTTCATACATTTTAATCTTTTCGTCAGGAGCCGGAAGTCCTTCTTTCTCCAATTTCTTCTGAATTTTGCTGACCCATGGCACATGCGCATACGAAAAGGTCACCAGCCGGTCGGGTTTCAGTTCGATGGCTTTCCTGATGGTTTCAGAAAAGTTGACCGCCGTTTGTTTCGGAAGGCCATAGATGAAATCGAGGTTTACCGCCATGTTGGGCGAATCCTGTTTCAGGAAGGCAATGATATCTTCAACCGGCATTCCGGCTTTTTCACGGTTCACGGCATCCAGAACTTCATCGTTGAAATCCTGAATTCCAAGGCTGAACCGGTTGAATCCGGCCTTTTTCAAACCGGTCATTTGATCGAATGTGAGGTAAGCCGGATTAACTTCGATGGCAATTTCAGGATCGGGAATAAACTCGAAGGTTGAAAACAGCAGTTCGTTAATTTCCTGAAGATACTCCACCGGAATGGCGTTGGGCGTACCACCGCCGTAGTGAATCTGCGAAACTCTCCGTTTCTTGTCCAGCCTTGAAGTTATCATCTTAATTTCCTGAATCAGAGCTTTGTGGTAGGCTTCCACCACTTCAGCCTGACGAAGTGCATACGAATTGCATCCGCAAAAGAAGCACATTTTCAGGCAAAACGGAATGTGAATATAAATGGAAATGTTTTGCGGGTTCCACTGGTTCGACTGATCGATTGCTTCAAGGTAGCTTGCCGGGCCAAATTCTTCGGTAAAGAAATTCGCAGGCGGATAGCTGGTATAGCGGGGAACCGGATGATTATATTTTTCGAGTAATTCGCGGTTGATCATAGCTTCAAATGTTTCGGGTTGCGTGATGCGGGTTGCGAGATACAGGTTGTCCGCGCCTGAAATACGTTGACCTAAAAAAAGGTTAACACGATGCAAAGAAATGGAATTTTTAATGAAGAACAACACGCTCAACACTGTCGTTATTTCAGTGCTGATTTCAAGAAGAAACGTTTACCTGAAACTTGAAACTCGGAACCTGAAACTATTTCAACCATTTATCGAGCCATTGTTTGAAAACCCTTTGCCACAAAATTCCGTTTTGCGGTTGTAACACCCAATGGTTTTCTTCCGGAAAAATAAGCATTTGAGCCGGAACACCGCGAAGAACTGCAGCATTGAAAGCGGCCATGCCCTGTGAAGCCAGAATCCGGTAATCTTTTTCACCATGAATGACCAGAATTGGAGCATCCCATTTATCAACAAACAAGTGGGGCGAATTGGCGTACGACCGTTGGGCAACTGCATTGGTTTTATCCCAATATGGTCCGCCTAAATCCCAGTTTACAAACCACATTTCTTCGGTTTCCAGATATTGTTGCTCAAGGTTGAACATGCCATCGTGCGAAATAAATGCTTTGAACCGCTTCTCATGATGACCCGCCAGCCAAAACACCGAGAATCCGCCATAACTTGCCCCAACACAACCCAGTTTGTCTTTATCAACAAAAGGTTCTTTAGCCAGGGCATCGATTGCTGAAAGGTAATCTTTCATGTTTTGCCCGCCATAGTCACCGCTGATTTGTTCAAGCCACTCCTTTCCAAAACCAGGTAATCCGCGACGGTTTGGAGCCACAACGATATATCCGTTAGCCGCCATCTGCTGAAAATTCCAGCGATAGGACCAAAATTGACTGACAGTTGACTGAGGTCCGCCTACACAAAACAAAAGAGTTGGATATTTTTTATTGGGGTCAAAATGAGGAGGATAGATCACCCATGTCTGCATTTGCTTGTTGTCGGTGGTTTTCACCCAGCGTTCTTCAACCTTTGCAAGGGTAAGCTGATCGAGTATTGGTTTATTCAGGAATGAAAGTTCAGTTTCAGCGCCGGTAATTGGATTGATGGCATAAATTTCATCGGGTTGGCTCATCGAATGTTTCATGCCAACAAGTTTATCTTTTGCTTCGGCCACAAAAGCATAATCATGTACCCCATTGGTGATTGCCATAATTTTATTATCCGAAATATCCAACCGGTAAACCTGGGTTAGTGCATGCCAGCAGCTAATAAAATAGATCGCTTTACTGTCGGCGCTCCAACTCAGGTTACTTGAATTCTGATCGAAATCAATAGATTGGTCAGTTTTTTCGCCGGTTTCCAGGTTCATCAGGAATAAGCGGTTTTTATCGGCTTCGTAACCATCACGCTCCATACTTTCCCAGGCAATCCATTTTCCATCGGGCGAGAAAACCGGATTCTGATCGTAACCCATCATTCCCTCAGTTTTGTTCACGGTCTGCCGGGTTTCAATGTTATAGAAATAAATATCCGAATTGGTTGAAATGGCATATTCTCTTCCTGTTTTTTTCCTGCAGGTATAGGCTATAGTTTTTCCATCGGGGCTCCAGTCCAGTTGTTCTATACCGCCAAAAGGCTTCATCGGACTTTCATAAGGTTCGCCATCGAGCAAATCAACAGCATTTTCAATCTTTTCATTCCTGAAATCTGCAATAAATGGATGAGGAACGGTTTGTGCCCATTCATCCCAATGTTTATACATCAGGTCATTTTCAAGGTAGGCGTTGGCTTTCGGTAAATCAGGAAACAGGTCATGAACATTTTGTTTCATCTTTACATCTGCCGTATAAATTAGCTTTGTTCCGTCGGGAGAATATTTAAAACCGCTTATTCCTCCTTTCACTTCTGAAATCTGAACAGGTTCCGAACCATCCGTATTCATTTCCCAAAGTTGCATTTCGCCGGATTTTGCCGACAAAAAGCCAATTTTTTTTCCGTCGGGCCTCCAAACGGCTGATGATTCTTTTTCAGGAGTTGAAGTGATTCGCACAGGTTCACCGCCATTAACCGGTACCGTATATAAATCGCGGTACGATTTGTTTTCTTCCATGTTGTAATTGGTGACAGCATACAAAACGGTAGATTTGTCGGGCGACACAGAAGGTTCCCCAATGCGGCCGAAACTCCACAAAACTTCAGGAGTCATGATATCTGAAGTCAGTTTTTGAACTTCAGATGAGTAATTTTCAGTCATTTCTTTTTTCGTTTTCAGATTTGAACATGAGAACAAAATGGCTCCCAAAGCAAGTAAGCAAAGTGACTTGATCATGTTGATAAATTTAATTGAGTATCAATTTATATTTTTATTTGCGGTGTGAAAGTAAGGATTGTCGGTCAATAAAAAAATGAAAAAGCGCCTGTTATAAAATAACAGGCGCTAAAAAAAACCGAGTTGATTGAAACAGTTTCTAGTATTTGTATTCTCCCGTGTATTCAAATTTTTTATCATCAAATCCTTTGGCTGTCACCTTAAATGAGGTACTGGATTTTCCCGGTACTTTTAAGGTGCTCAAATCAAATGTTACTATGGCCGAAAGTAGAAACTGCTCATGGTCATCGT
Organism: Odoribacter sp.; assembly: GCA_013824715.1. Classification (GTDB taxonomy): domain Bacteria; phylum Bacteroidota; class Bacteroidia; order Bacteroidales; family Prolixibacteraceae; genus Aquipluma. The sequence goes on from PNOH01000008.1 coordinate 102,485, forward strand.
TGTTGTTATGCCTTAATTCCAGAAGAACGGGCCCATCACCTGGATTGATTACTCCTGGCTTTTTTACCAGATTGATGTAATGGATTTTGCTCCCGCCATAGTATTTAAGTTCAAAATTCAGCATATTTCCCTTGATCCATTTGTCCTTAACCAATATCGGATCATTACCAATACTGTCTTCTTTGGCTGGAGTAATGTCAATAATTCCTTTGTACAAAATTTTCCTTAACGAATTGATTTTTACATAGTAATGCTCGTCATGGTTTTCATTCTTTTTGTTTCCCAAAATGGTGAAATTTACAAGTACCCGGTCATTGTTTTTTACTTTATGCCATAAGTAATCATTGGTTAAAGGGAACAGAACTTCCCCATCGTCCATCGAAATATGATATACACCAGCTTCAGAATCTTCATGTACCAATCCGAAGCCTACCCAGGCATCGTTCATGGAATATCCATCATCATGCATATCACAGCCCTGCAGTAAGCTGAACAAAACTGCAATCACTGAAAGCAAAACTAACTTTTTCATTTTAATCCTATATTTGTTTTACACCATAGATACGAAAAGTAGATTTAAGGTTGCGTTGAAGCAGCATTTTTTTTAGAAAATATATGATGTGGCAAAAAAAATCTTTTGGCACAACAATTGACAATTCATATTTATATATTTAGATTTATATATATTTACAAAACATTTTAAGCGATTCACAATGAAAAAACTGTTATTAACAATGGCCACAGTGGCTATTATCTTTTCTGCCTGCGGAAATCAGAAATCAGGAACTAAAGAAAATCAGGAGATCGCCAGTACTGTCGCAAAAGCAAACGCTTCAACTGGTTCAGAAAGACTTAACAAGGCCATGTTTGTTCAAAAAGTCTGGGATTACACTAAATCGCCAAACGACTGGAAATATCTGGGAACCAAGCCTGCAATAATTGATTTTTATGCCGACTGGTGCGGTCCATGTAAAATTGCGGGACCAATTCTCGAAGAAATCGGAAACGAGTATGCCGGAAAGATTCAGGTGTATAAGATCAATACCGATCAGGAACGTGAATTAGCCCAGGTTTTCGGGATAACAGGTATTCCCGCCTTTCTTTATATTCCTGCCAAAGGCAAGCCTGTCATGATGTCAGGCATTGGACGTTCAAAAGAAGAAACAAAAAAGATGTTTGTTGAAAATATTGAGAAATACCTTTTGGTAAAAAAGTAAATTACTTATTTCAGCAGATTCGAAATTTCCTTAAACTCAGTAGCATCTGCATTTCTGGTCAGTTCAAACAGAATAGATTCGCACGAAGTCATCATGATTCCTTCATAATGCAACCGTTCGGCTGCCCAATCAACATCATCGAACGAACGGGACGAAACGCAATCCATTACCACTACCGGAGTATAACCTGCATCATTCAGATCAATGGCTGTCTGCAATACACAAACATGTGATTCAATGCCGCAGATGATTACATTTTTTGCTCCCGAACGGGCAAGTTTTTCAGCAAACACAGGTTCATCCAGACAACTGAAAGCTTTCTTCTCAATAAACTGAAAATCGGGAATTATAGATTTTATCTCTGCAACCGTCCCGCCCAGTCCTTTGGTATATTGCTGTGTAATTATCAACGGAAGTCCAAGTATTTGTAATCCCTTAATCAGTTTGCTGCAATTTTCTGTCAACTGCCCGTTTTCTTCCATCACCGGAACCAATCGTTCCTGAATGTCAATTACCAAACCAATGGTGTGTTCTCTTAACAAGCGCATATTAAAAAAAAATTCAAGTTCCAAATTTCAGGTTCCAGGTATGTTTGGTCATTCAATGGTCATTAAGTCATTCGTAGTCATTGAGTTTCGCTTCCAGCTCTGAAATCAACAATGAATGACGTGAAAAAATTGACAATAAATGACTTCTGAAAACTGTCCACTGCGACTGTTTACTTTTTCAGTCCTGCCTGCAACCGTGATTTATCGCCCAGATAGCCGCCGTGGTGACGTTTGGAGTATTCCTCACTGGTGAAACCGATCCGTTTCATCATCATTACCACCAATACATCACCAATCACGGTCATTACCGTGGTCGAAGTACTTGGCGTCAGCCCGAGAATGCAAACTTCCTTCGGGTTACCTGTTTCAAGGCAAACATCAGCCATTTCTGCCAATTGTGATTCCTTGTTACTGGTTATTACTATCAGGGGTAAATTCTGATGAAGGTTTTCAGCCAATTCAACCAGTTCGAGTATTTCACGTGTTTTCCCGGAATTGGAAATGAGCAACAGCACATCGTTGGGTTGTATTACCCCTAAATCGCCATGCTGTGCGTCGCTTGGGTGAAGAAAAACTGCAGGAGTTCCGGTCGAACTGAACGTTGTTGCAATATTCTGGGCAATTTGTCCGGCTTTCCCCATTCCTGAAGCCACCAGTTTACCTTTTTGCCGATGAACACGTTCTTCGATAATATCAACTGCTTTTATGTATGCCTCCGTAACCGGAATACTTTCGATAGCCTTCGCTTCCTGTTGCAAAACCTGTTTAATTTCTTCAAGCATAATGTATATTTTTCGATGCAAAAATAGGTTAAAAATGTGTTTTCTGAAGTAAACACCGTTTTCTTTTTCTTATATAGAACGTGATTGAAATCAGATTTATTCTATCATCATTTTTTTTCCTTTGGTCTCTTTCTGATTTGAACAACTTAACCGATATTTATGCGTTCAAAAGCATACTAACTAATTATTTTTATTTGAAATGAAGATTCACGAATATCAAGCCAGACAAATTTTCAGGGACTATGGCATTCCTGTACCAGCCGATGTATTGTGTTATACCGTAAGAGAGGTTGAAAAAGCTGCCAAAGAGCTTAATTGCATGGTAGTAATAAAAGCCCAGGTGTTAACAGGTGGCCGGGGAAAGGCTGGTGGAGTTAAATTAGCCCGTAATGTAGAAGAAGCGATTAATGCAGGTAAACAAATTCTTGGTATGGATATCAAGGGCCTGACAGTCGAAAAAGTACTTGTTACCAGGGCCGCCGATATTGAAAAGGAATTCTATGTCGGTTTAATAAACGATCGTAACACAAAAAGTGTCATTTTAATGGCTAGCGCCGAAGGTGGTGTAGAAATTGAGGAGGTAGCCAAAACCAATCCTGAAAAAATCATAAAATTTCAGATTAATCCATTGACCGGTCTGTTGGATTATCAGGCCCGGAACATCGCGCTTAAACTTTTTGGAAATGCGAACCATGCACAAAAAGCGGCCTCAATCCTTACCAAATTATACAAACTTTTTATTGAAACTGATTCTACACTGGCTGAAATTAATCCGCTGATATTAACCACCGACAATGAGGTTCTGGCCATTGATGGTAAAATGAATTTTGACGACAATGCACTGTTCCGTCAGCCAAAAATACTGGCCATGCGCGAACCCGATGAAGAGGAGGTTCAGGAAATTGCTGCACACGAAAAAGGACTTTCGTACATCAAACTGGATGGAAACATCGGATGTATGGTAAATGGAGCCGGTCTGGCCATGGCTACCATGGATATGATCAAATTGTACGGTGGCTCACCGGCCAACTTTCTGGACATTGGAGGTAGTTCAAACCCTCAGAAAGTGATTGATGCCATGAACATCCTGTTGGGCGACAAAAACGTGAAAGCTGTAATGATCAACATCTTTGGTGGAATTACCCGTTGCGACGATGTTGCCCGAGGATTGATCAAAGCTTTGGAAATCATTATTACCGACGTGCCGATTGTTGTCCGCCTTTCGGGAACGAATGCTGAAGAAGGTTTGGCTATCCTGAAGGAAACCGGTTTACCAACCGTAAGTTCGATGAGCGAAGCTGCTAAAAAGGCAATTGAGTTAAGTAAAAGATAAAAATTCAAAATATCCAATACTGAATATTCAATATCCAATTTCCAAATCAGATTGTCACCTGGAACCTGGAACATATTAATAATCAATCATAAATCACAAATCAAATGAGCATTTTAGTCAATAAAGATACAAAGCTGGTTGTTCAGGGAATAACCGGACGGGATGGTAAATTTCATACAGGTCGTATGACCGAATACGGAACCAATGTGGTCGCCGGTGTTTCTCCGGGAAAAGAAGGCGAAACGGTTGAAGGAGTTCCTGTATTTAACTCGGTCGAAAATGCAGTAAAAGCTACCGGCGCAAATACCTCAATCATTTTTGTACCTGCTGCTTATGCCGCAGATGCCATTCTTGAAGCTTCGGAAGCAGGAATAAAACTGGTAGTTGCAATTAGTGAAGGTGTTCCTATTCAGGATATGATTCGGGTTACCCCGATCCTGAAGCAAAATGGCACGCTCTTAATTGGGCCAAATTGCCCCGGATTAATCACGCCGGGTGAAGCATTGGTTGGAATTTTACCTGCTATGATCTTTAAAGAAGGAAATATCGGATTTATTTCGCGCAGCGGTACATTAACCTATGAAGTGGTAAATTTACTGACGCTGAGCGATTTCGGTCAAACTACTGTTGTAGGTATTGGTGGCGATCCGGTTGCCGGATTATATTTCATTGATCTACTCGAACTTTTTGAAAATGACCCCGACACGATAGCTGTTGTTCTGATCGGCGAAATTGGTGGTGATGCCGAAGAGCAGGCAGCTCAGTTTATCGCAGAAAAAATGACCAAACCGGTGGTTGCATTTATTGCCGGACAAACAGCTCCTCCCGGCAAACGCATGGGACACGCCGGAGCAATCATTTCAAGCGGGTCGGGAACTGCTGAAGAAAAAATTGCAGCCTTTAACAAAGCGGGAGTTCCTGTTGCCAAAGAACCGGCAGAAATACCGGAACTGCTGAGGAAAAAACTGGCAGAATTGAAATAGTGGTCAGTGGTCAGTCGCAGTTGGTTGTAAAAAATGTTACGAGATACGTGTTACGAGTTAGGCAGAATGCAACACGCAACCCGTACCCCGAAACTTTCTAACTGAAATCTAAAAGAAAACACTTCACTTAAGAAATTCCATCGAAAAGAGGCAGCCGTTAGGTTTGCCTTTTTTTCGTAAATTCGGACTTTCAATCGGGATGGCATGCTGAAAAACCTCAAAATTGACTCTGAATCTGAAGTGCCTAAATACAAACAGGTTGTTGATCTGTTCATTTCTGACATTGAAGCGGGTATCTTCAGGCAGGGACAGCGTATTCCATCCATAAACGAAACGAGTGAAGAACTGCTGTTATCGCGCGATACGGTTGAAAAAGCTTACGTTTATATGAAGAAGAAAGGCATTTTGTCGGCGGTTCGCGGAAAAGGCTATTACATCAATCAGGTTAATGTAAGTAAAAAACTCAAAATTTGTCTGATATTTAATAAGCTAAGCAATTACAAACGAAGCATTTATTATTCTTTTGTAAAAACAATGGGCGCTAAAGCCAGTGTTGATGTACATATTTACAACTACGATCTGGATGAATTCGAAGCCATCGTTAACAACAGCCTCAACCATTACGACTATTTTGTAATTCTGCCGCATTTCAGGAACGAAAATGCCGGTATCAGCGAAGTCATTAAAAAAATTCCGCGCGAAAAAGTGTTAATTGTTGATCGCTTTCTGGAAGAATTGAAAGACTATCCGTTAGTTTATCAGGAATACGATAAAGATATCCAGTCGGCTTTAACTTGTGGCATAGACCTTCTGCAGAAATACAGCCGCTTGAATCTTGTTTTTCCGCAAGCCGAATACTACCCGCCATACATAGTTCGCGGGTTTCGCATTTTTTGTCAGATACACGGGTTCGACTGTACAATTATTGATGGAATGGAAGATACCGAAATCAGCCAGGGCGAAGCTTACATCATTGTTTCCGACGACGATTTGTATGCCTTTATCCGGAAAATCAAGCAAAAAAACTGGACCCTTGGAAAAGATTGTGGTGTGGTGGCCTACAACGAAAATCAGGTGAAAGAAATTTTATGCGATGGAATAACCACCATCTCGACCAACCATGAAGAAATCGGGCAACTGGCCGCACGGATGATTCTCACCAAAAAATTCGAACGGATAAAAAGCCCGTTTCAGTTCATCCGGAGGAATTCGCTGTAAATGAGTTGGCAGTCGCAGGGATCAGATATTTTGTTACATGTTGCGGATTACGTGTTTTTTTTCTTTGATTGCTATTTTTTGATAATTTAGAGCCTTTCAATTTTGAAGCCAACCTATTCATTTTAATATGACCAGAAATTTCATCCTCATTTTAGCTTGTGTTGTTATGATTTCAGCCTGCCATTCAACATTTCGGAAACAAAGCGCCCCTACTCCATCAGGTATTTCAGATGCCACCATTGCCGGCGCCATCAAGTCAATCAACGATCAAAATCCGGGCGGCAACGCTGCGGTAATCGAAAAAGGTATCCAACATGCAGCCTCGCTTTGGCGCGATGCCGATGGAACACCGGAAGATTTCGTGAAATTCTGCAATGAAAATTACATGGCCGATCCGATCCAAAAGGAAGCTTCTTTCAGAAGATTTTCAGAATATCTGGAATCCTTGTTTGGCCATTTTAACAAACTTAGCCTTGATATGCAGGAAAATGTGACACTCCTGAAAGGTGATGTGTTGTCTTTCGATCCGCTTTTTGCGGGCTACAATCCCGGCGCTCACCTGATGAACGACCTTTATGAAAACAAGATTGCCTTTATCGTTGCTCTCAACTTTCCATATTACTCTACGGAAGAAAAAAATACTTCAGGCTTGGACTGGACTCCACTCGAATGGGGTTATGCCCGTTTGGGCGATGTGTTCAGCTCACGGGTGCCGTCCGAACTGGTTCAGCAGGAATCTAAGGTAGCTGCTGAATCTGATGCCTACATCGCCGACTACAATATTTATATGGGGAATTTGCTGAATAAGGACAACGAAAAACTATTCCCTGAAAATATGGTACTTCTGAGTCACTGGAACCTGCGCGACGAAATCAAGGCCAACTATGCCAACAAGGAAGTTGGATTTGAAAAGCAGGCATTAATTTATCAGGTGATGGAGCGGATTGTTGATCAGACGATTCCGAAAGTGGTAATTAACTCAGGGAAACAGGACTGGAACCCGATCACCAACGAGGTTTCTGTTTCTGGCTCAGTAATTGAAAGTCCGGATGAAACCGATGAACGCTATCAGCAAATCCTGAATACTTTTCATGTTTATCAGGCTGTTGATCCTTTTAATCCGGATATGAACACTGCTATTCAGCGAGCATTTTCTTCAGGAATGCAAATTCCTCAACCCGAAGTACAGAAGCTGTTCAACGAATTTTTAAGTTCTTCCCAAATTCAGGAAGTGGCCGCAATCATCAAAAAACGGCTGGGTCGGGAGCTGTCGCCCTGGGACATCTGGTACGACGGATTTAAAGCCCGGAGCTCCTTTAACGAGGAGATGCTGAATTCGATCACCGAAAAGAAATACCCTAATGCCGCGGCATTGGAAGCCGACCTGGAAAACATTTTACTTAAACTCGGGTTCACAAAAGAAAAAGCTACTTTTATTGCCTCACGTGTTTCGGTTGATCCTGCCCGTGGTTCCGGCCATGCCTGGGGAGCTTCAATGAAAAGTGAAAAAGCCCACTTGCGTACCCGCATTCCGGCTTCAGGCATGAACTACAAGGGTTACAACATTGCTATTCACGAATTCGGGCATAATGTGGAACAAACCATTTCGCTGAACGAAGTGCCGAATTACATGATCAACGGTGTTCCTAACACTGCATTTACCGAAGCGCTGGCCTTCGTGTTTCAGGAACGCGACTTATTTTTGCTGAACATGAAAGACCCGAATCCGGACAAAGAATTCCTGAAAACGCTGGATATTTTTTGGTCGCTCTACGAAATTATGGGCGTTTCGATGGTTGATATGAAAATGTGGCAATGGCTGTATGCCAATCCGGCCAGCACTGCTGAAGAGTTGAAACAGACGGTCCTGCAAATTAGCAAAGACGTCTGGAACGCCTATTACGCGCCGGTTTTCGGACAGAAAGACCAGACTATTCTGGGGATTTATTCACACATGGTCAATTCGCCGATGTACCTGCCCAACTATGCTTTTGGTCACCTCATTCATTTCCAGCTCGAAGAACATTTTAAAACCCACGAATTTGCTCCTGAAGTGTTGCGCATTTACGCCCTGGGACAACTCACACCCAACGAATGGATGAAACAGGCTGTTGGGGCGCCCCTCTCGAACGAAGCGATTCTGAAAGCTGCCGATGTGGCGATTGAAAAGATGAAATAGTGTTCGGTCACAGTGTACAGTCGCAGAATATGCCATAGCAAGTGGATTGATAAACAAGGAAGAGCTCATTCAAAGCGTCATTGGTAACAACCAAATGGAAAGTGGTAATCTGTAGTTAAAATAGCCGCATTAGCGGTGAAAGTTTGGTTTATAACTATTTTGGCTCATTATAAATTTTCACCTATGAAGATTTTTTTTAACATCATTCTGATCACCCTCCTTTTTGGCTGCTCCACCGAAAAGAAACCTTCCGGTCCACTCATTACGCTAACCATTTACCGACTCGACAGAAATACGGTAACCCTCACCACAATAGCCAAAAACATCAGTAAAGACACTATTAGCTGGGGACTGTGGCACAATACCCGAATGAACGGTTGGGATGCTGTTTTTGTACAGGCCGATTCTGCTGAATTACGAAAAACTGACCACTATAACCGGGATGGCATTCAAAAGCCCCAACTTCAGTTCCGCGACGGATTTTACTAGCGAAACCTGGGAGATTTTGCCCGGAACCGGCTTACAAAAAAACAGTGAACTTCCTGAAGAAATAAAAGTTAAATTGTAACGAACATGTTGACGGCAATACAAATACCTATGAAAATAATTCTCAACAACATGTGAGTTCCATCAGGCAATTAAAAACAAATTATATACTGATGAAATAATATCATTTTATTCACACCTAAAAACCTAACAGATGAAAAAACTCATTTATTTACTGGTACTTTCAACGCTCTCAATGGCCACAATGGCTGAGGGGATTGATTTTTCGGGAACATGGAAACTGAACAATGAAAAAAGCACCTTATTCGAACAGTTCAGCCTGGCGCCAAGCCAGTTGATCCTGATCCAGACAGCCGATACACTTCTGGTGGAAAAGCATGGAAATTTTCAGGGACAGGATTATGTGACCAAAGACAAGTTTAGCCTCGATGGCAAGGAATGTATCAATCCTGGCATGATGGACAGCAAAAAAACCTCCACTGCCATTTGGTCGGAAGATAGGAAAATACTGACCATTTCGAGCAAAGTACCAACGCAGGACGGCGGCGAGGCAACCATCAAGGAAGTTTACCAGATGGAAGAAAGCAGCCTGAAATTGCTGTTCAATGCAGCCTCGTCGATGGGCGAGATGTCGGAAACCTACCTGCTCGACAAACAGTAAAGGGGCCGGACTTCGTCTGTCCAGAGAACCCATATCAAATACCGGATGACTAGATGTTATCCGGTTTTTTTTGCCTGAAATTTCGTGCAAATCGCTGCTTTTTCGGGCATTAGTGACGTACACAGCAAGGAAATACGGAGTTATTAATCTCTCACTGCTTTCTATAAATGTTTTAGGTTCAAGTCATTATTCAATAGTCGCATGCGGTAAGCATTCATGGCAGTTAGCCCCAATTTTTTAATCAAGCGGGAGTTAACCACGAATCCAACAGGCGCACCTATAATGGGTATAAGCTGAGCCATCTTTGCAAGGTCAATATAGTCCCGGTATTCCTGCTGAAAATTTCGCCAGTCAAATTGATTGATATCTTCAGGAAGTTCTTTGCTCTTCTGATCCCAGTCAACCATTTCGAGATAAATTTTTCGCCTGTGTACATGACTTGAGAATGCCAGCTCAAAAATATGCAACAGGAAAACCCTTTCTTTATAATCGGCCACATTAAATCCATACATCGAAGAAATATCGAACAGCAATTTCAGTTTAAGACCAATTAAAATGGGGAAGTCTGCAAGGCCAAGCAATATACCACCTGCACCGGTAATTCCACCTTCAACTGCAGCAGTGGTTCTGTAAAATTCTATTCTTTGATTTACTGCGGCTTCACATGCCTTTAATGATTCGTATGTTAAAGGTTTGGCAGTAGTATGGGTAGCTCCGAATAAAACACCCCGTATCATTTGCTTGATGGTTGTTGTTATGGCCCGATGGATTTTTTCAGGTATCCATGTATTGATCTTTACCTGTACCTCTTTGGATAGCCAGTTGAAAAGAGAAGGGCGCTGAAGCATTTGCTTTTGCCAGACTGTTAATTCTGAAAGTATCTGTTTCTGATAGTAATCCATTGTAAACTGTTTTCAGTTTTAATACAAAGTTAACGAACCATCCAACAGTATATCACTTTTTTATTACCGACGTACACAGCAAGGAAATACTAAAGCCCCCTAATCCCCCAAACGGGGGACTTCACGCACTGCAAAACAATTTTTGATTCACTTTTTTTAGAAATAGGACTTACCATACTTCGACCGCTTATCCCCTTCCCTTTTTTGGGGAAGGGTTAGGGATGGGGCGATAAAACTCCTACTTTTACCTCCATGACCGACGTGCACAGCAAGAAAATACGGAGTTATAACATGAGCCCCCTAAATCCCCCCTGTCTCGTCCGTCAGGCGGGCAAACAAGGGATTTAGCATCCTGCAAACCAATTTTTGATTCGCTTTTTTTAGAAATAGGACTTACCAATCTTCGACCGCTTATCCCCTTCCCTTTTTTGGGGAAGGGTTAGGGATGGGGCAGTAAAACTCCTACCTTTACCTCCATGACCGACGTACACAGCAAGGAAATACGGAGTTGTAATGAGTAAAAGCCCCCTAAATCCCCCATAGCGGGGGACTTTGCATCCTGCAAAATCAGTGCGAATTTTCTTTAAAGATCAAATATTCAGAACTTCGACAATCTGTTCCCTTCCCTTTTTTGGGGAAGGGCTAGGGATGGGGCGATAAAACTCCTACCTTTACCTTCATGACCGATGTGCATAGCAAGGAAATACGGAGTTATAATAAGTAAAAGCCCCCTAAATCCCCCAAAACGGGGGACTTTGCATCTTGCAAACCAATTTCATATTCGCTCTTTTGAAACTCAACTTTCCGAATCTCCACAATCTGTCCCCTTCCCTTTCTTGGGGAAGGGTTAGGGATGGGGCAGTAAAACTCCTACCTTTACCTCCATGACCGACGTGCACGATTCTGCTACCCGAAGCTACAACATGAGCCGCATCAAAGGCAAAAACACCAAACCGGAAATGTTGGTGCGGAAATTCCTTTTTGCCAATGGTTTCCGTTACCGACTAAACGTAAAAGACCTTCCCGGAAAACCTGACATTGTACTTCCAAAATATAAAACCGTCATTTTTATAAACGGCTGCTTTTGGCACGGACACAAAGGCTGTCGTTATTTTGTTCTCCCCAAAACCCGCGCTGAATGGTGGTTGCAAAAAATTACCGATACCCAAATCCGTGATCATCTGGATGAACATGAATTGGAAAATCTTGGATGGAAAGTTATTGTAGTTTGGGAATGCCAGTTAAAGAAAACAAACCTATCAGCCACATTATCAAGTCTCATATCTAAGATTTGCTAACACTAACATTTACTTAAAAATTCAAAGTCACTTTGGTTTAATAAAATCAAAATGTGACTCATAATCCGTTGACCCATAATCAACACTAAAATACTTTTAACAACATGGATATACAAGTAAAAATCGGCTTGCGCATTAAAGAATTGCGGAAAGCCAAAGGGCTATCACAGGAACAATTAGCATTAAAAGCTGAGATAGACCGAACCTATATGGCGAGTGTGGAAAACGGTAAAAGAAATGTTGCGGTGGTCAATGTTGAAAAGATAATTGGGGCACTGGGAGAGAATTTTGAATCATTTTTTAAAGGTTTTGACAAGGAACAGTAATGGCAAAGACAAAATACACAGCATTAAAAAAAATACTGGAGTTAAAACCTGAAAATGACGACAAAAATCAACAGGCAGCCTTAACTCATTATTTGCAATGTGGAGATGAAGAGTATTTGAAAATGATCACTGAGGAAAGTAATGTAATCTATCTTTCAAAAATATCTCAGTTACAAAGGAAACCGCTAAAACAAGAATTCCAGCAATCCATAGTTTGGGATGTTCCATTTCCACCAACAGAAAATCCAAGATTTACATTCATTGATTTATTCGCCGGGATTGGTGGAATAAGGTTAGCTTATCAGAATACTGGTGGCAAATGTGTATTTTCTTCTGAGTACTATAAATTTGCAAAAATAACTTATGAAGCTAATTTTGGAGAAGTACCATTTGGCGACATTACTACTATCGATGAAAGGCTAATTCCAAAACATGATATTTTGCTTGCAGGATTTCCATGCCAGCCATTTTCAATCGCTGGTGTATCAAAGAAAAATGCATTAGGCAGAGCACACGGCTTCCTCGATGAAACACAGGGAACTTTATTTTTTGACATTGCCAGAATCCTAAATGAGAAACGTCCTAAAGCTTTCATGCTGGAGAATGTTAAAAATCTAATCTCGCATGACAAGAAAAGAACCTTTAAGGTCATTAAGTATGCACTTGAAGAACTGAATTATTCAATACACTTTAAAGTTCTCGACGGAAAGCATTTTGTGCCTCAACATAGAGAGAGGATTATTATAGTTGGATTTGACAAAGATGTATATAAGGGTGAAGAGAAATTTAGTTTTCCAGAGTTAAAGAAACCTTCAAGAAAAATAAAAGAAATATTGGATAACAACCCAGAACCCAAATATACACTATCAGATAAACTTTGGAATTACTTACAAGAATATGCAGCGAAGCATAAAGCACAGGGCAATGGTTTTGGCTTTGGATTAGCAGATTTGAATGGAATAAGTAGGACAATGAGTGCCCGCTATTATAAAGATGGTGCAGAGATATTAATTCCTCAGCCAAATTCGAATCCCCGACGTCTCACGCCTCGTGAATGTGCAAGACTTCAAGGATTTCCAGATAATTTTCTAATTCCGGTATCTGACAATCAAGCCTATCGCCAGTTTGGAAATTCGGTTGTAACTCCATTAATTCAAGCGGTGGCCAAAGAACTTGTAAAAACCTTACTAAATGAACCAAATAGTAAATGATGCATTAAACTCCATTAATAAAGGAGAAATTGCTTTTTGTAAATTCATTTCTGCCAATGACGCAGGTAAAACGGGAGCACATCAAGAGGGTTTTTATATTCCCAAAAACTCATACTCTTTAGCTTTCGACAACCCAGGAGTAAAAGGAGAAAACAAAGAAAATTTTGTAAAAATAAGATGGCAGTCGGATTTTGAAACAACTAGTCGTTTTATTTATTACGGGAGTGGAACCAGAAACGAATACCGTTTAACTCGGTTTGGAAAAGGATTTCCATTTCTCACAGAAAACAATGTCGGTGATTTATTAATTCTCATAAAAATAGCATCTGATTATTTTGAAGGATTTGTTTTGCAGTCAGATGAGGAATTTGAAGATTTTTTTGCATCTGTTGGAATTACCTCTCAGGAAACAAATCAGTTAATTCCCAAAAAAATTACCGTAACTGCTGAAGAAAAATTAATGAGTTGCTTTACTGCTTATTTAAAATCACTTACAACAGACTTTCCTTCGACCTTTGATTTGGCAAATAATTCAAGGAATTGCTACATCAAATCACATCAAATAACAGATGTGATAGTCAAAGACAATCCAGATAAGGAGCTTTTAAATTGGGTATTTTCAGAGTATCAGCTTTTCAAAATCATCGAAAATGATCGATATAATGAAATAATTGGGACACCGTTCCCTAGCGTGGAAGAATTAGTTAACTGTGCAAATACAATTCTAAATCGCAGGAAAAGTCGTGCTGGAAAATCATTAGAACATCATCTGTCGGAAGTTTTCAGAATTTGTAATATTGCTTTTGAGTCACAAGGCAAAACTGAGGCTAACAAACAGCCAGACTTTATTTTTCCAAACATTGAATCTTATAGAAACATTCAATTTGATGATACCAAATTGATTTTTCTGGCATCTAAAACTACCTGTAAGGATCGTTGGAGACAAATCTTAAATGAAGCTGATCGCATAAAGGATAAGCACCTATTTACATTGCAGCAAGGTATTTCAAGCAACCAATTAAAAGAAATGTATGATTATGGAGTGCAATTAGTGGTACCTGCTCCGTATATAAAAAGCTTCCCCGAAAATTTCAAAGAGAGAATTTTATCACTTGATAAATTTATCTCATTGGTTAAATCAAAGCAGTCGTAGTTTTTATGATTGGATTAAGAATGCAATTTGATATTCCTGCCTAAACTTTTCCATTTTCTTTCTCCCCTCAAATCTTACATCCATGATCTTGAAAAACCTCGGACTTCAGTTTAATATTTTATTGGTTCTGGCCTATATTTGGATCAGTTAAGTGATCCTTACAGAAATTTTTTAAGAACACCGGAAAGCTCATCGTAGCTGATGGTTCCGTTATGGCTCCATACTTTTTTGCCGTCTTTGAAAATCAGGAATCCCGGTACCGATTGCACCTGGTAAGCCGCGGTAATTTCTTTATTGGCTTCCACATCAACTTTTTCAACACGGGCTTTCCCTTTAAAATTGGCCGATACCTTGTCGAGTACCGGGTTCATCGCTTTGCAGGGCGCACACCACACCGCATGAAAATCAACCAAAATCACTTTATTCTCCTTTAGCAGCTTGTCGAAACTTTGCCCGGTATAGGTAGTAGCGGTACTGGCCACAGTCTGGCTGCTTTGTTCAAGTGCAAAACCATGCTGGTACCAGTCCATAAGTCCCCGCTGCAGGTTGTAAATTTTCTTAAAACCATGCCCGCTCATATAGTTGGCAGCAACATAACTGCGGCTTCCGGAGAGACAGTAAATTAAAATGGTTTTATCTTTTTGGAGCAAATTAATTTTCGAAACAAATGCGGGGTCGGAAATATCAATGGCAGTTGAGCCGGCAATGTGTCCTCTCGAATATTCCTGCGGAGTGCGCACATCGAGCAAAATGGCATCTTCAGAGGCTATCAGTTGCTTAAACTTAATGGCCTCCACATGTTGAGGAGCCTGGGCATTTACATCCACAAAAACCATAATAAAAAGAAATAAGGTCAAAACTATTTTATTCATATTTATAAATCTATATACGTAAATATAAAGGTGCGAAGATAGAAAAAGTTCATTTGATCAGTAAAAAAATAAAATACAAGGTTTCTCCGCTCACAATCTTTTCCACTATCTTTCCACCTTAAAACCTCACCATCCATGATCTGGAAAAACCGCGGATTTCAATTTACCATTCTTTTGGTACTCGCCTTTATCTGGGGCAGTTTGATGAAAGTAATAAGGTAAATAAGGTTTGTGTGTGTGATTTATGCTTACTACTAAGGTGAAATCTGAAAATATAAGGTTTAAAATTCCTTTAACTATTCAACTTTGCCAGCTTACATTTCAATCAAAAATACACCATCGTTGCTTTTGATTTCAATAAACCTTATTTTTATATTTTAAACCTTAGTAGGTTAAATATCAAACCATTCATCCACCTTATTTACTTTATTCGTATGAAAATAGAATTCAACAATCTGTACACACATTTCGTTTTCACTACATATGGCCGGCAACCAGTAATTCCGGAGAAAAGCAGGATCAGAATTGAAAAATATATTACTGGAATTGTTAACAGAAATTCATCGAAACTCTATGCCATTTATGTCAATCCTGAACATGTACACTTATTAATTTCAAAATCACCTGAATTATCGGAAGAAGAATTGGCATCAATCATTGCGGCCAGTTCGGAAAACTTCATTAATGAAAACAGGCTTACTTCGGTGCCATTCAAATGGCAACAATCGGCTTCAGCATTTTCTGTTTCGAAATCCGACGTTGACCGAATCTGCAAATACATTTTGAATCAACCACAACATCACCGGAAAATAAGTTTTGCCGAGGAATATGAACAGTTCCTGAAACATTATCAGGAAACTTTGAAAAAATAAGTTAAATATGGTTGTTTCTTAATATATACCTGTTGCTACTAAGATTTGATTTTCGGAGATAAGGTTTTTTCCCGCCCAATCTTTTCCACTATCTTTCGCCCTAAAACCTCACCATCCATGATCTGGAAAAACCGCGGATTTCAATTTACCATTCTTTTGGTACTCGCCTTTATCTGGGGCAGTTTGGCAAAAGGATTAAGGTAAATAAGGTTTTTTTTGCGTGATTTATGCTTACTACTAAGGTGAAATCTGAAAATATAAGGTTTAAAATTCCTTTAACTATTCAACTTTGCCAGCTTACATTTCAATCAAAAATACAACATCGTTGCTTTTGGTTTCAATAAACCTTATTTTTATATTTTAAACCTTAGTAGGTTAAATATCAAACCATTCATCCACCTTATTTACTTTATTCGTATGAAAATAGAATTCAACAATCTGTACACACATTTCGTTTTCACTACATATGGCCGGCAACCAGTAATTCCGGAGAAAAGCAGGATCAGAATTGAAAAATATATTACTGGAATTGTTAACAGAAATTCATCGAAACTCTATGCCATTTATGTCAATCCTGAACATGTACACTTATTAATTTCAAAATCACCTGAATACCTGTTGCTACTAAGATTTGATTTTCGGAGATAAGGTTTTTTCCCGCCCAATCTTTTCCACTATCTTTCGCCCTAAAACCTCACCATCCATGATCTGGAAAAACCGCGGATTTCAATTTGCAATTTTGTTGATTCTGGCCTTTATCTGGGGCAGTTCGTTTATCCTGATGAAAATCGGGCTAAAGAGTTTCAGCCCTGAACAGGCGGGCGCTTTGCGTATTGTGATGGCTTCCCTGGTGCTTCTGCCTGTTTCCGTTGGTCAATTGAAAAACCTCAAACTGAAAGATTTGAAAAGCCTGCTGATAGCTGGTTTTATCGGCAGTTTTTTCCCGGCCTTCCTTTTTATGAAAGCCGAAACGCAAATTGATAGTTCGCTGGCCGGAATGTTGAATTCACTCACCCCGGTTTTTACACTGATTGTAGGATTAATCTTCCATAAAACGGGCTTCCGCTGGTTGCAGGCGGCAGGCCTGATGCTGGGCCTGGCAGGCGCCACCGGACTGATCCTTGCCGGTGATGGATTTCATTTGGGAACCATCAACAGTTATGCTTTTTTCATTGTGCTGGCTACCTGTTTTTATGCCATCAGCATCAACCAAATCAAAGCTAAACTATCGCACTTAACGGGAGTTCAGGTAACTTCGCTGTCTTTCCTGTTTATCGGCCCGGTGGCGCTCATTTATTTGCTTACCACCAATTTTGATCCGGTGATGGCCAATCCGGGCTGGCCGTTGCATTTACTCGCACTGGCCACACTCGGAATTGTCGGAACTGCTCTGGCTATGCTGCTTATGAACAGCCTGATCAGGCACTCCTCGGCAGTCGCGGCATCATCGGTTACCTATATTATTCCTGTTTTTGCCATTCTGTGGGGAGTGTTCGATGGCGAAAAAGTGACCTTGCTGCACCTGGCCTGCATGGGTCTCATTCTGTCGGGTGTTTACCTCATCAGCCGGAAAACGCAAAAGAAAGTTGCTTGAGATTTGATTTGAGTATTGAATTGTTTATTCCTGTTTTTCCGTTTCACCTGCAAAATTTACATCAATCCTGACAGTAAAAAATTGCATCCCTAAATCAGGAACGCGCAGGCTCCTCTCTCCATTTGAATCAATTAACCCGGATTGGGCATTGATGTGTAGCCGGGTGACGCCCAAAGATCGTTACAGATCAGAATGCCAAACCGGAATCCCTGCCAGTCAAAGGTCTTTAATTCTCCCTCAGCATATTCAACTGAATACCGGCAATGATCTGCTCCTGATTACTTTTTACATCATTGGTCACATTCATTTGCAACCCGGATAATATAATTGGTGACGATCCTTCTTTAACCTGGGCAGCCAACTGCTTCATAGTTAAAGGGGCAAAAAGGATAAAAGCAATAAAAAATGACTTTATGGAAAATATTGAATGTTTCATTGGTTTTGTATTAGTACTGCTTTATTAAATCCGGTTAGTCAGGATAATAAGAATTCAAACCTAACAAAAATACGAAACATACCAAAAACCAACACAAACAAACAGCTTATTCCGTTGTTTTAAATTCTGATTTGATTGTAAAGAACCTTGAAGCTACCAAAATAAAATCAGACGATAACAATAAGGACTTATCAATTTTGAAACAGAACCAAAATTATACCCTGACGTAAAAAGTGAAAACCTAAAGATTTCCTGATGAAGATCATATTTACCCTTTGTTTTTTAGCGATAGCCGCTATAATCATGTTTCTGGGAAATAAACAAATCAAGATTTCTTTGTTTCAGATTCAAAACCGGAAAACGTCATTTTTTAAAACCAGTTTTTACAGTTCACTGATTTTATCACTGTTCTTTATCCAGTATTGTCTGCTGACTCAAACGTCTTTCCCTTATCTGATACTGCTTTTATTGATAGCGGCCACGATTTTGGGATTTTTAATCAACGAAATTGTAGGATCAATTGCCGGGGTATCAGTAAAGGAAACACGGCACAAAGTAAATGTGATGTACACCGCCATGGCATTTGAACAATCAATGGACCAACCATCCAAGATTTGGATCATGTTATTTGCTTCCTTTTTTCTATTCGGCAGTTGGATCGCCGCTTTATGGTCATTTTGGACAAATCCGTTGGGCGATCCGGAGGTGTATGTTTGGGTTGCTATATTTATCTTCATTACTCCGCAGATTACCGGTATAATAGCCAATTTAAACACCTTAACTCCTATTGTTGCTTCTGAATTTATCGACGATGATTTACGAAATCTGAGCTTATCTTCTAATTTCTCTACCATTCTTTCCTCGACTATTTATTTCATATTTCCACTTTTCGTCCTTAAAAATGCGTCTTCCGAAACATTCAACTGGCTGCCACCCTATTGGGTTATTATACTGATCCCTCTCGCTTCATTTGTTTTCTTCGGAATAATTCCCTTTTTCATTGGGGTCTATAAATTCAAAAATCAGAAGAAATATTTTTTGGAATGGCAGCAAAATTGGATTCAGGAGTTCAAAAACTCCATCCTGATTTCAGCGGAAGAGAAAAAATCATCCCTGATTCATGAACTGGATAATGAAATTAAAACCCGAATCTCAGAAAATAAAATGTACAAGTTTTTAAAAGATCTCAAAATTGACTCCTCAGAAGTAAAATCAGGTCAGACACACGCAGAGCAGGTAATCCGAATATTGAACAACAACAAAGACGCCATCACAAAATGGGATCTGCAACTTTCTTTCATTCAGAGGTTAAAAGAAATCGAACAGAACATCGGCAATGCAAAAGATAACGAAGAATTAAAAAGTCATTTCGAGGATCGATTAGATGAGATTAAAACTGACCTCGAAAATTTAGAAAAGAATAAAAATAAAATGGCCGGTATTTTAACTGCACTTATTACAGGATTACTCGGAATGCTTATAAAAACCTACCAAGCGGATTTATTGACACTTTTAGAAAGATTCAGACCACAATGATTTAAGAATATTGTTGAAACTATTCTAATTTCATAAATTTGGGTATGAAAGGATTTCTCTATATTTTACTTTGTGCCGAAGGAAGTTTTTACACCGGAAGCACCAATGATTTGGAAAGACGGCTTGAAGAACACCAGAATGGTGAAGGTGCAAACCATACCCGCAAGCGACTACCAGTTGAATTGGTTTATACTGAAGAGTTTGACCGGATTGATGAAGCCTATTACCGTGAAAGACAAATCCATGGCTGGAGCCGTGAAAAAAAAATTGTGCTGATTGAAGGACGAAATGAGGATCTACCGGGGTTGGCGAAAAGGAAGAAAAAAAAGCGATAGTGAAAATGCTCCCTTCGATACGCTTTCCTTCGACTGCTTCGCGCTCAGGAAACACGCTACTCAGGGAGCGTAGCTAGGAGGGGTATTTATAGCTATGAAATAATACCGCTGATTTACCCGCTGCCTGAGCCGCGCAGCGAGTCGAAGGCAGTTCCTTGATCAAAGCTCCCTTCGATACGCTCCGCTACTCAGGGAGCGACGCTTCGAATAACGCAATCGGTTCGCAAAAGCCCCAAAATACAAACGCTCAAAAAAGCAAATCCGATCGTATATCCGCTGCCTGAGCAGTGCAACGTGTCGAAGGCAGTTCTCCCCTACTCCTGTTCATAACTTTTTGAATACAAAAACCTTGCGGGTATCCAGTCAACAATTTTAAGAAATATTAAACAAGCTAAAATATTTTGGTTTGAGAACAATTGAGTCATTTTCAATTGTAAAAAATCCCTTGTGAAATGCATTTATTATTGGATAGATTTCATAATTCCTTCGACTGGAATTTCTCATTTTATCTTGTGAATAATGAGAAAAAGGAATTGAAAAAGACTTGTAGGCTTTGAAAATTTCTGTTAACTGTTTTATCCTTCCAACTGTCATATTCAAGTCCCCGATACTTTCATCTTTCCATTTCTTCCATTCAATAATATTTTCAAAATTTCTACGCCCACCAATAGAATCTATATTTGATTGTTCTACCAAATTTGGTATGATATTTCTAGATTGATCAATAACAGGAATATCCGTTTGATCAGCAGATAATAAAGTATTTCTATCTACGAATAAGGGATCAGATAAAAATCGAGATTCTGTAATTTCAATGAATGTAATTCCCCAAGAAGATAATCTCTCTTTCCTTTCCGACGGGATATTATTTGCAATGATCATTACATCAATAAATTCCGTAGGGTTGTTTTGTTTGTATTCATCACGGTAATCTTGAATTTTGTATGTATGGTTTCTGTCTAACGTCCCTTTTTGAATTTCAACAAGTAGCTTGCTTTTATAGCGATCTTCGAAAAGTAAATCAAAAATATACTTCCCAATACGGTATTGACGTGCCACTAACTTTAATCCATCTTCATTGATGTATCTTTTAGGACTTAATACTATAAGATCCTCCATATCTCTTTCTGTTAATCTCATGGAATCAGTATTTTGTTATAAATCAATACGGTAAAAAAAAAGTTTGCCAGCTACCTTTGAAGTTGCAGCAAAACAATGGTAACAAAGAGTAAAAATACAAAAATTAGTAGACTGTTCTGATGCTTCCTTTCGTCATCGTGTCGAAAGTTTTTGTCAAATTTTTAAATATTCTTTCTATAGCTGTTCCCACCGCCAACCGTATTGGTTTGGCGAGTAGATAACAGAATTAGTGTTGCTTGCAAGTAGAATGCAAGCTGTTTACATAGCTTTTTCATGGCCGGACGTTTTTATTTAAAACTATAAATGATCCGCAATTCTTTGTTATTATACTTTTCTATATAATAGATGACAAAAAGCTCATTAGTTGACTTGCTTCCACTCAAACCTATGTAATATGTAGGATCTGATAGTTCCTTGTTTTTTGTCCAAGGTATTACAACATGCAATCCCCAATCTTTTTGGTTGGCGATATAACGATTTATGCTAATCGAAATGAGATCAAAATCTATAACCTCGGGCAATCGAATTATTGTTGTCTTTGTATTACTATCATTCCACGGCCCAATTTTACTTGATTCACTTGATAAGATGTATCCACTGGTAATTTGAGTTAAGTCTGTTGTTAAATTATGGTAATTTACAAGCATTAAAGAATGTGTTGAATTTTCTTTTTTCGCCTTCGTTCCACAAGATGTGATAAGAACAATTAAAACTATAAAATTGATGATTTTGGTTTTCATTGTCGTATTATTTTAAAGGTTATATAAAATTAAGCTAAATAATTGATATTCTTTTCTATTGAATTATAGTAGTTTTCAAAATAAATTACCAGTTAGTTAACTTTATCGCTCATATTTAACAACTTCGTATAAAAGTACAAAAATTAGTAGATACTAATCAATCAAATTGGAAATACGATAAATAACTATCTTCGCTTATTCGAAAATAGTATTGACATGAAAACACAGGCAATTCAATTTAATGATTTAGTGGATCAGATTTACGCTATGCCACTGGAAGATAAATTAGAGCTGAAAAACATTTTGGAACATAACATTGCAGATACCAGAAGGGAAGAATTCACCAATAATGCAAAAAAAGCGAAAGAAGAACATAAATCCGGCAAATTGAGTTTCTCATCCAACATTACAGAACTTAAAAACACGTATTAGCTCATATTCTATAAACGCCCCATGCCCCCGCCATCCTGTCCGGACAACGAGGGCTTGTTTCATTTTTGTAAGATGACAGATTAAGCGCTAAGCGGTTCAAAACCGCTCAGCGCTTATTTTATGCTTTTACACAAAATTATACTCCTAATTTATTCCTTCTTATCTGCTCGGCACTGGTAAAATTGTTTTTCACCACATGGCCTTTCAGTGGCAGCATTTTTTCGTGAATGGCGTCAATAATCCAGTCGGCACAAGGGAAGAATGAATCTTCAAGTTCGTAAGCCGGGGTAATCCAGTTGCGCGAACCAACTACTACTGGCGGAGCGTCCAACTCGTCGAATGCCAGTTCGGAAATGGTTTGCGCCATTTCTTTCATGAACGAACCACGGGTTGAAGCATCGCCCGAAATCACAATGCGACCGGTTTTCTTCACCGAAGCCAAAACAAGCTCATAGTTAAACGGGCTCAAACTGCGGGCATCAATTACTTCAGCCGACATATCGTATTTTTCCTGAAGAATGTCTGCTGCTTCAATTGCACGGTATAGAGTTGCACCGATGGTCAGGATAGTTACATCTTTTCCTTCGCGCTTAATGTCCGGTTCGCCAATCGGAATTTCGTAGTAACCCTCAGGAACACCACCCTTGTGGAACTGCTCGCCGATGTCGTACAAACGCTGGCTTTCGAAGAAAATCACAGGATCGGTTCCCTGTAAAGCGGCATTCATCAAACCTTTGGCATCATAAGGAGTTGCAGGAAAAACAACTTTCAGTCCGGGAATCTGGGCAGTCAAAGCTGTCCAGTCCTGCGAATGCTGTGCGCCATATTTCGAACCTACCGAAACGCGCAACACCACCGGCATTTTGATCACGTTTCCACTCATCGCCTGCCATTTTGGGAGCTGATTAAACACCTGATCGCCGCAGCGGCCCAGGAAGTCGCAATACATGATTTCAGGAATGACACGGCCGCCACACATGGCGTAACCAATGGCAGTTCCAACGATCGAACCTTCCGAAATTGGCGAGTTGAACAAGCGGTGATATGGAAGAGCTTCGGTCAGACCGCGGTAAACGGCAAACGCGCCGCCCCAGTCGCGGTTTTCTTCTCCGTAGGCAATCAGGGTCGGATCTTTGTAGAAACGATCAACGATGGCTTCGAAAATACCATCACGGTATGCGTAAGTTTTTATTTTGGAGTGCGCTTTGCCATTTTCGTCGCAGGCAAAACGTTCTTTTTTTGCCAATTGCTGCACACGTGGATTTGCTTCCATCGGGTGATTTACCTCCGGAGTGCGATCTTCCATGCGGTCAACCGACTCATTCGAGAACATCATTTCGCCAATCAGGTTCGGATATTTGGCCATGTCCATGCGAGGAGAAACCTCGTCATTGATTGCAAGTTTCAGAGTCCATTCCATCAGGCTCACGGTATCATTTTTCACTCCTGAAAGTTGTTCTTCAGTAGCCACACCGGCTTTTACCAGTTCGCGGCTAAACCAGGCA
Organism: Odoribacter sp.; assembly: GCA_013824715.1. GTDB lineage: Bacteria > Bacteroidota > Bacteroidia > Bacteroidales > Prolixibacteraceae > Aquipluma. The sequence goes on from PNOH01000008.1 coordinate 126,265, forward strand.
ATCGAATCCTGGGCTTCCCAGGCTTCCACTTCCTCTTTCGAGCGGTACGATGAAGCATCCGAAGGTGAGTGACCACTGTAACGGTAAGTCAATACGTCAAGCAGAACAGGTCCGTGTTTTTCTTCCAGAATTTTGCGTTTGCGTTTGTAAGCGTCAATCACAGCTAAAGGATTGTAACCATCCACACGTTCAGCATGAAGCTGATCGGCATTTACACCAGCGCCAATGCGGGCAGCAATATTGTAACCCATCGTTTCGCCACAGGTTTGCCCGCCCATTCCGTATTGGTTATTCATGATGTTGATGATCAGCGGAAGTCCGCCTTTCATATCGCCTTCCCACAATTCGTTGAACTGGTCCATCGTGGCAAAAGCCAGACCTTCCCAAACCGGTCCGCAAGCCATCGAAGCATCGCCAATGTTAGCCACCACGATTCCTGATTTGCGGTTAACTTTTTTGTAGAGCGCAGCGCCCACCGCGATATCGCCCGAACCACCCACAATGGCATTGTTCGGATAAACCCCGAATGGGGTGAAGAATGCGTGCATCGAACCGCCCAAACCTTTGTTGAAACCGGTTTCACGTGCAAAAATTTCAGCCAGCGTTCCGTAAATCAGAAATTTCACTGCCAGTTCTTTCACCGTTCCTGTATTTCCGTTTTTAACCGGGGCAAATGTGATTCCGTCGAAATGACTTTCCATCACCTGCATCAGTTGTTCGTCATTCAGTTTAGCGATGGCCGATAAACCTTTGGCCAGAATTTCGCCATGCGAACGGTGCGATCCGAAGATAAAATCTTCGACACCCAAGGTGTAAGCCATACCTACTGCAGCAGCTTCCTGCCCGATCGACAAGTGCGCGGGACCAGGATGATCGTAAGTAATTCCGTTGTAATCGCCACGGATTTTAATCAGGTTCAGCATAGTTTCAAACTCGCGGATCACCACCATATCGTGGTATATACGCAGCAAATCTTCATTACTGAAGTTCGCTTTTTCTTCTTCAACCGATTTGTTGTACTGGTTTACAGGAATCGGATTGAATGTAATTTCACCAGCTTTCCTGACTTCTGATGGATCAATAAATTGTGATTTGGGCATTGTATCTCTATTTTAAATTGTTTTTGTTGTTATGTAAATTATTCCTAAATGAGCAGGTTCCAGGTTCCAAATTTCAAGTTCCAAGTCCGGTTGCGGAGATTTTGGATATTGGTTGTTGGATATTGGGTATTCAACATTTTTTTAGTCTCAAGTTCCAAGTCCGGTTGTGGAGGTTTCCTATTTGAATTTGTTGCCCTTCATATCAGAATCTTTCAGATATTGAATAAAACTTTTGAGCATTCTACCCTCTTCTAATGTCGTTTTGTAAGCTGCATCAAACTCGTCCTGAGAAATATACTGATTATCCAATGCCCGATAAAGTTGGGAGCGGGTTTCTCCACACGAACCTTTCGAAATGGATAAAAACTGAATAAACTCCTTATTTCCATCTCGTTCAAAGCCTTCGGCTATGTTGTCCATGACCGAACCTGTAGATCCTTTAATTTGACCCACAAGCTTAAAATCTTTTAAAAACGGATCCTTCAACGTCAGTTTATGAATCATCTGACAAAGTTCTCTGGCTGTCTGCCATATCTTCAAATCTTCAAACCGTTCAACTTTCGACATATCAATAAATTTAATAGTTAAGGGTAACCTCATTCAAAGCACACTTGGAACTTGAAATTTGGAACCTGCAATTCCTTAATTCATTCAACTTTTTTTGTTTTTACTCACTATTGAATTACCAGAAAACCTCATTCAAGCTCAACTTGGAACTTGAAATTTGGAACCTGGAACTAAAAAAGGAATATCGTCTCCCTGATAATCTCACTCACCGTCGGGTGCGGGAAAACAATTTCTTCCACATCCTGAACGCGTAGTTGCGCTTCGATGATGGCGCAGGCTCCCCATATCATTTCTGAACAAGCTCCGCCGACCATATGAATCCCGAGAATTTCGCGATATTTTTTGCCAACAATCACTTTGCAGAATCCGTCTTTGCCTTCGTTTTCGGCAACAAACCGTCCGGAGTATGCCATTGGCAGTTGTTTTACTTCCACTTCGATTCCTCTTTCTTTGGCGGCAGTTTCAGTTAAGCCAACTCCTGCAATTTCAGGATGGGTGTAAACCACGCCGGGAATAGCATCGTAGCGCATCACATCTTTGCGGCCCAGAATATGATTCACGGCCACTTCGCCTTCGCGACTGGCAGTGTGAGCCAGCAACGAGAATCCGGTGATGTCGCCGGCAGCATACACATTCGGCACATTGGTGCGGCAATTCTGATCAATTTTCACACCGCTCGGTGTAAATTCAACTCCAATATTTTCCAGACCAATTCCGGTCACATTGGCTTTACGGCCAACTGAAAGTAAAACTTGCTCTCCGGCAATTTTAAATTCCTGGCCGTCTTTTTCAAACACAACTTCTTTGCCGTTCAATTTGGTCACACGGGCTTTCAGATGGAATTCAATTCCTTTTTTTACAAATTCTTTGCGCACAAAAGCGGCAATTTCCTCATCTACTCCGGTTAAAATCTCCGGAAGCATTTCGATAACGGTTACTTTGGTTCCCATGGCGTTGAAGAAATCGGCAAACTCGGTTCCGATCACGCCACCACCAATAATCACGAGGCTTTCAGGTTTTTCTTTTAACTGAAGGATTTCGCGATTGGTTAGAATCTGCGAGGCATCCAGTCCCGGAATGGGCGGTACCGCAGCTTCCGAACCAGTACAAACCAACAAGCGGTTGGCCTGGTATTCCTGACCATTAGCTTCGATCGTGATTACTTCGCTACGTTTTTCCTTGATGGTTGCTTTCGCCATGACCACATCAGCTTTGGCATGTTTCATTTTGGCGCCGATTCCGGCTACCAGTTTGAGAACCACCTTATCCTTGCGGAGCATGATTTTTTTGAAATCAACGGAAATGTTTTCCACATTGATTCCGTATTTGCCGGCTTCCTGAGCATATTCCAGCACTTTGGCCGAATTCAAAAGTGTTTTGGTCGGGATGCAGCCTTCGTTCAGGCAAACACCACCAAGCGCACGCATGTCGAAAATGACCACACTCAGACCTTTTGCCCCGGCACGTTCGGCGGCTACATAACCAGCAGGGCCTCCGCCTATAATTGCTAAATCGTAAATTTTCATAAGCCCATTCATATAAGCCCCTCCAAACCTCGCCGAAGGGGAGGCTTTTGCACTCCCTGATTCCGGATGAAATTTGGATATTGGGCATTGGTTATTCAATATTGGTTATTTTTAATGTCTTCTTTTTATTTTGGCTCTTCAATTTCGTCCGAAAGCAGAATATCGCTTTTTTCATCATTTGCACGCGGACGACTTTTTCTATCCCCATTCTTTCCCCGGGTTGAAACCCGGGGCTATTAATATTTCGCTCCTATGATAAAGCAAGAACACAATGTTTGCAATACCCAGAGCTTTCCCCCGTTTGGAGTTTCCTGCCGAAAGGCAGGAAGTTGGGAAGGGGGCTTTTTCCATTTCGTCCGAAACCAGGGAATCGCTTTTCTCAACATTTGCTCGTGGACGATTTTTCTACTCTTCCATTTTCCCCGGGTTGAAACCCGGGGCTACAATATTTCCACCGCTACGCGGTTTTGATTTTCACTCGGTATTAATTTCAAAGCACAAATCGTCGCATTTCGACATCCCGAAACGCGCACCCCGAAACGCGTAACTATTAAATCGCGAGGTTCTCAATCTGTTCTTTAATCTCTCTCAAAAACAGTGTCGCTTCGCCGCCATCCAATGCCTGATGATCGTAAGTCAGCGACAATCCAATCATTGGAACGAATCCGTAAACGCCATCGCCCAAATCTTTCGGACGGGGAACAATGGTACAAACGCCCAGAATGGCTGTCTGCGGCAGGTTGATCACCGGAGTAAACATTTCAACGCCGTAATTTCCAAGGTTAGAAATTGTGAACGAAGCAGCTTCAGGAACAAGCAACTCCGGATTAACATTGCCTTTCCGGCATTGTGCGGCAATGTTCTGCATTTGTGCTGAAAGTCCCTCCAACGAAAGATCATCGGCATTTTTAATCGCCGGAACCATCAAGCCACGGTCGGTATCAACAGCCAAACCAAGGTGAACTTTCTTAAACCAGCGCATACTATCGCCAACAAAATGGCTATTTACCTGCGGAAATTTTTTCAAGGCTTTAATCACAGCAAAACAAACCAAATCGTTTATTGTGATGTTCTGTGTGATTTGCCCGGCATCCAGCGCTTTTTTATATTTCTTGCGCAAGGCCATGATTGTGCGGGCATCGGCGCTCATGTGGTGGGTCAACTGAGCCGAGTTTTGCAATGAACTGAGCATCGCTTTGGCAATCAGCTTGCGCATATTGGTGAGTTTTTTAACTTCAAAATCCTCACCTGAAACCGGAGTGAATGAAATCAGGTCTTTATCAATAGCCTTTCCGCCCAATCCGGTGGCTGTTTTGCCTGTTATCAGTCCTTCTGTCCTCGCTTTTTCCTGAGCCAGCGGAGTGAGTTTTGGCATTACCTGGGCTGCGGCTTCAATGTCGCGCTCAATGATGCGACCTTCAGGACCGGAACCATGAAGTTGCTGATAGGCAACGCCCATCTTTTCAGCCAGGTTTTTGGCTCGTGGCGAAATTTTTACTTTTCCTGAAGGTTCAGCAATCATTTTTAATTCCGAAGTAGTAACCACTTCAGTTTTTACCTCAACAGAAGTTTCAGTTACAGGAGCAGCCTGTCCGCCCGGACGGAATTCATCAACCGATTCACCAGTTTTTCCAATAACTGCGACATTTACCAATACCGGAACTTCGTCGCCTTCAGCAAAAAACACATCGAGCAAAATACCATCGGCTTTCGCGTCTTCTTCAAACGACGCTTTGTCTGTCTCATACGAAAAAAGGATGTCGCCAACTTTCACCAGGTCACCCTTTTTCTTCACCCATTCACCTAAAATACATGTCTCAACTGATTGCCCCTGACGAGGCATGATTACCGGAATTGCCATATCTGATTTGTATTAACAACTTTAATCAACTCGTAAACACAACTTGAATCATCATCATCTTGTAAAGCACTAATAAACTGATCTTTTAAATGATTATTTGCTTCAGGCATCAAAACTATATTTTTTAACTTGTATTTACAAGTTAAATTTCAGAAATGATTTTTATTTATTACTTTTAGCTCAAATTCATACCGTTATGGCTGAAGAAAACAAAGTACCACAGCACAAAAAAATTTACGAAATTCTCCGGAAGCACATTCTTTCAGGAGTTTACGGGGAAGGTAGTTTGCTGCCATCTGAAAACGAACTTTGCGCTGTGCATAACATTACCCGACCCACTGTCCGTCAGGCATTGGAGGCTTTGGTAAAAGATGGTTTTATCTCGAAAAAACAAGGCAAAGGAAGCATTGTACGGAAACCGCCCCAGGATATTGGGATTTTGAGTATTGAAGGAACAGCTTCGGCCATCGGGAATCAATACCTTCAAACTCAGATTCTGCAAAAGCCGCATATTAAACCCTGGCCCGAAAGTTTTCCATTTGAACTTTCTCAGATTGAGCGCGAATCGGGATGTATTTATATGGAACGGCTTCGATTGGTTGACGAACAGCCTGTTTTTTACGACATTAACCATATTCCAAACATCAATCTGCCCCGGTTTTCGGGCCGGTCGTTCGAAAATAAATCATTGTTTGAGACTTTGCGAAATCAATATCAGGTTGAAATCAAAGGAGGAGAACAAAAACTGAAAGCCATAAAAGCCGATAAAAACATTGGCCAATTGCTCAAACTTCAGGAGGGAGAACCAGTATTATACCTGGAACGAAAATTAATTACGAACCGAGCAGGATTTCACATCTATTCAACCATCTGGTTTAACTCGGCCAGGCATTCTATTTTCGGGACGTTTTAGACCAGACAATCAATCAATTCATAAAACAAAATACTTAAGATAAAATTGGGAATGGATTCTGGTTTAATTGAGGCCTTCTGAAATCGAAGAGTATTTTCTTCTGACCTCAGAGAGCTAAAATAGAAAGTGCAAGCTTTTTCGAATGTATTTTTAAGCAAACTCCGATTGGATATCGCCCTCTCTTCTTTTTAGTCTTTTATCTTGCATCTTATAAATTCAATTAATTCGCCAGCAAATATTCCTCAGCTTCAACCGACCACAATCCCTGATGACGGTCGCAAATTTCGGCCAGTTTAGCGAACATTGGTTCGGTTTTCCCTTTTTCCTGAAAATTAGAAATAGCAGTCAGCGGCAATTCCAGATGGGTGTAAATCAGCTTTTTCCCTCCCGGAATCTGCGGAAGGTGAAGCGTGGTTTCAATCACGGCATTCAGTCCGCCAATGTGGGTGACCAGTCCTGCAGGATCAAGACCGGCAGTCATTACTTCCAACGCTTCTTTCATGTCGTCAGTGTTTCCTCCTGAAGTTCCGACAATGTGCGTGTAGGCATAATGTACGTTGTAAAAATTCATTTTGGCACTCAGGTTCGGATCGGATGGCCCGGCAAAAAAATTCAGGCAACCGTCGAAAGCCAAAATGGCATCGCCCTGCTCGATGACCGGGGCAACCGGGGCAAATACGAACACATCGTCGTAACCGCTGTCTCCTGAAATGCGACGAAGCTCTTCAACCGGATTAGAAATAGCCGTATTCAGGTAAATCAGTTCAATACCGCGTTTGGCAGCTTCCTCAACGGTATAAATCGAAGCGGCACGATCCAAACGAGTCTGGTCTATATCGGTAACCACACACAAGCTTGGTTTGCGGTCGGCACGATGGATCACGTAATTGATGGCAGCCAATCCCATCGGGCCAACGCCTGCTAGGATTGCCATTTTGCCATCGGGCACAATCTCCATGTTGTGTTTGTACGAACCCGGAGTGGTGTGGTAATTGGCATGCATGGCGCCAATCACGCACGAAAGTGGTTCGGCCAGCGACGCCGGGTAAAAACCCGGTCCGTCGTACACCAGTAAACAATCCTGAACCAGCACATCTTTCGGGATAATCACGTAAGTAGCGTCACCACCGATGTACATATACGAATAACCAGGAGCGCTCAAAACACCCACTGGACCGTCTTCGTAATAAATAGCTGGCTGAATTGAGAATTTTTGTCCGGCTTTAAATTTGTGTTTCCAGTTGTCGCCAATTTCAACCAGTTCTCCGCTAAACTCGTGGCCGATGATAATTGGATTTTCAGCAATATTTGCCGGAATTCTTTTATGGTCGGTAGCCTGTTTGGCCGCCTTGTACGACGACATGCAAATGCTGTCGGAAACAACTTTTGCCAGAATTTCATCGGCTGAGATCGCCGGAAGTTCAAACTCCTCCAGCCTCAAATCTTCTTTTCCGTATAAGCGGACTGCGCGGGTGATAGCCCCTCCCTGCCCTCCCCTAAGGGGCGGGTTCTGGGAACCTGTATTCTTGTTATTATTGCTCATTTCAACATTTTTAAGAGCCCCTCCCTGGCCTCCCCGCAGGGGAGGGTTATGGAACTACATATTTCAGAATCCTTCTTATTTTTAACCTTAATCAAGGTTAGTTTGTTCATATTCAGCCGTTCCGTTCTCCCCTCCTTCGGAGGGGTCGGGGGAGGCTTCTCTCTAATTAAGCATATTCTGCCCACCTGTTACAGGCACTGCCTGGCCGGTTTCGTATTCCTGTTCGATGATGTAATAAACGGCGCGCATCACATCCAGCGGAGTGCAGCCGCGACCGGCCGGAACCTGTGCTTCATAAAAACGCTTCACATCTTCTATGGTTTTGGCTCCCGGAACTTTACCTGCGCGCAGGTACTGCACAAACAAACCGGTTTCAGGATCAGCCCACAGCGGCCCATCAAAAAAGTTGCCCGGACAAACCGAGTTGACCTTGATTTTAGCTGGCATCAGCTCCAGAGCAAACGACTGGGTCAGACCAATCCCGCCGAATTTACCACCGGCATAGGCAAAGTTGCGGTTGCTGCCTTTCAATCCTGATTTGGAATTGATCTGAATGATATCGGTAAAATGATCGGGTTTAAATTTATTCTGAAGTTTCATCACCGCAGAAGCGTATTTGGCACACAGGAAATAGGCCGAATAGTTCACTTTGGTCATTAGTTCGAAGGTTTCAGGAGTCATTTCATCCAATCCTCCGGCATGCAAAATACCTGCATTGCTGATAAAAATATCCAGTCCGCCAAACTCGCAAACGGTTTGAAGAATCAGGTTTTCAACCGAAGCTGCATTCGAGACATCGGTTTTTACAAAATAAGCTTTGTTTTTGTCCTTGCCAGTATTGAGCGACCCGGCAAGTTCTTTTCCTTTTTCTTCGTTCAGGTCGGCAATTACCACGTTGGCGCCGTTTGCCATCAGGTTTTCGACGATTCCCGCGCCAAAACCCTGGGCGCCTCCGGTTACAATCGCAATTTTGCGGTCAACCCGTCCGGCTGTAGCTCCCATTGCAATAGAACTGCGGTATTGTTCCACTTCCCAAGAGGCGATAAACTGAACCTGTTCCGCAGTCATTGGGCTTTGTCCGCCAAATTTTTCGGAGTACAGGCTTACGAGGCAAGTGTCCATCATGACATCTTCCAAAGTTGCTGCGCCTTGAGCATTGTCGCTCGCCAGGATGCAGCCGATTCCTTTGATGCAAATGATCTTTGGAGTTTTAGTCTGTGTTTCGCTATAGGTTCTAATTTTTTCTGAAAGATCATTCAGCAAAGCATCAATATCACCTGTAAATTCAGCATAAATGAACGATGAGTTGCAATAGACAATTCCATCAGGAATAAACGGCAAGGCTATTTTCTGAAATTCGGATTCCGAAGAAAGGAAGCGTTCGTAGTACGAGTTATTGATGACTTTCAAGGTTTTCAAACCATTTCCGGAAAGCATCATGCGGAGGGCCGGAACTATTTTCGAGGCAACCAGATCAATTGGAAGGCTAATCAATGGTGCAATTTCGCCAATTTTAGCATCAAGTTTGGCGATCACATTAGTGTAAAGTTCATGGATTTCGTCCGTGGTGTCGGCAGCCACAATAATTCCGTGGTTCTGCAGTAAAATCACTTTCGGCTCTTTTCTTGTGCTGTCACGATATGCATAGATTCGGGTTTCAACTTCCTTGTACAAAATATATCCCGGATCAACGTATGGCACAAAAACCACCTTGTCGCCAAACAGTTCGGCAGTGCGCTTTTCGGCATCTTTACCACACATCAGTCCGTTTACTTTGGTGCTATGGGTGTGCACAACAAAACGAAAGGCCATCAAATCGTGCAGCGAAGTTTCTACTGAAGGGCGCTGGCCTTTTTCGGGATGAACGCGGGAATTCAACAGATCGTTTTTAATCTGATTTTCGCGTTCCATCACATCTTCGGAATAGGTTTTTCCGGCAATCAATTGCAGCCCTTTGCGGTCGAGTTGGACAAAACCTTCCTCACCAATGGTTGCCAGGCTGTGTCCGCTGGCTTTGATGTAAATATGGTCATCGTCTTTGTACGAAGTGTTTCCACCACCGGCAATCACGAAATCCTTCTGCTTTCCGTAGAACTGTGATATTTCTATTAATTGTTGAAGAAAAGCCTCCCCCAACCCCCTCCCAAAGAGGGGGCTCTGGCAATCGATATGCGAGCTTTTGTTTTTTGACATACAATTTATTCTTTAGCGATCTAATGTTCTGAATCTTCAGTTACTTAAAGTCTCCCCTTCGGGGAGATTTAGAGGGGCTATTCTCCCTTCTCCTTTGGAGAAGGGTTGGGGATGAGGCTTATTCTTCTAAAAAATGGTTGATTACCGCCTGACCTAATTCAACAAACGAATCGAATTCTTTTGTTTTTGCATCGCCATCGGTATTCAGATAACCTTGTTCACCTTTGGCAATGAGGTACTGGTGGGCAGCGATGATGCAAGCTCCTTCAAATCCGATCCGTTCCATATCTTCGTCGAGATCAACGCCACCGCTGCACGAAACTCTGATAGGATCGAGCTGTGGCGTATTGTGTTCAGTCCCAAAGGTGATCAGAAAGTTTTTCGAGTGGAAGAAAGTCACAAAATCTTTCAGAACCGCGAAAGTATTGCGTCCGGGAATTAATTCGATACTATATATGCCTTTACTGACAAGGGTTTCGAACAAAGCTACTTTATTCTCTTCATAGTCGGTAAAAAACCCTTTGGCATCATCGAGCAACACCGGATAACAAGGGATTCCACCAGCAGTAATGATAATGTCTTTCACCTGTTCGAGGCTTAAAAATGCTTTCGTATCTTCAGGAACAAAAGCGCGCCCCCCAGCTTTCAACAGATTACCGCGAATTTCGTTTTCCAGACCAGCAACGTCTGTCAGTTTCGATTTCACCTCTTTTCCGGAGAAAACTTGAGTATAGAATGCTTTCTTCTCTTCAGGATTACTGAATTTTTCGTCTATGGCAATGCGCAAAGCCTTGGCAATATGCCGCTCTCGTAACATGTTTTTGGCATATTTGGCTTTCAGTTCATCAAAGTCGAAGCTGAACCCTGCATTCAGTCCGGTCAGCAAATCATTCAGCTTCTTCACCATTTCGGAAGTCTGAACATTGCTTTCGTGCTGAACCTGTTCTAACAAGCGCAACTGTTCGCCGCCCAAAACCAACGGACAGGTCAAGCCTTTTCCGGAGAGATAGGTGCGTCCCGGATTGGCAGGATCGTTTACCCGAACATTGGCTTCCTGAAGATCTTTCTGCAACGACATGAATTCGATGTTGAACAGCGGAAAGATTTTATATTTTGTGGCCAGATCAGCAAATTCGGCATATCCATCCGTTGTATTAAAATCGTTGATACCAAGCACCTGAACGCCTTCGGCTTCGGCCATGAGGAATGCCTGTTCAATTTCGGTAAATGCGCTGAACGAGAACGGCGTATGAAAATGTCCGTTTACCAGTAGAGTTTTTTGTCCGCCTCTGCTTTTCATCTCATGGATCAAAGCCTTCCGATCGGGATAGTTGGCAAATAATGATTGATAGTTCATTGTATGGTAGTTTCTGAATTTCGGAATAAAGTAACAAATTTCAGACAGGTTATGTATCCTTTGGTATCCTGTAATTGAGGATTCACTGATCTGATGACCCGAGTCATCGGATCAGTTAAAAAAGGACAGGGAAAAAATTACTCAAATATGTTGATCAGAAAGAAACAAAAAAGAACAAAACCTGTTAAGTTTATCACCGAACTCAAATTATTAACATTAAAAATTACAACCATGACAACAGTTAATGTTTATCTTACCTTCAATGGCAACTGTCTGGAGGCCTTCAACTTTTACAAATCAGTATTTGGCGGTGAATTTCCTTATGTGGGCTACTACAAAGATATGCCAAAAGCAACCAATGAGGATTGTAACCCTATTTCAACAGAAGATGCTGAAAAGATTATGCACATTTCTTTACCAATTAGTCAGGAAACTATGCTGATGGGCAGCGACACCGGAGGAGAATGGGCTTCAGGCTACGCGCAAGGAAATAACTTCTCCCTTTCCATCACTGCCGACTCGAAAGAATCAGCCGACCGGTTATTCAATGGCCTTTCAGCCGGTGGCAAGGTAACCATGCCCATGAACAGTACCTTTTGGGGCGATTATTTCGGAATGTTTACCGATCGGTTTGGTATTAACTGGATGGTGAGCTTCAACGAAAAGCCGATGCAGAAGTAGGAAAGAAAAACACTATTTCAGAGATTTTACAGGAGGCAGCCTCAAAACTCATTTTTGAGGCTGCCTCTTTTTTTTTGCTCTAAAAGGAATGAAGTGGGTTCACTGCTCTAATGACTCGGGATAGTATGTTTAGAAGTTTCTCGGAAGTTATCAAGCGTCAGTGCTAGTTATTCAATGCCCTACCCAAATGCCCCATATTTGAGAATTATCTACAATGAGGGGACAACTGATATTTAATTCTCTAATGAAACCACAAAATAAACTAAACTTTGCAAAAACTCTAACTCCTTGTGTTTATGTGAAAATAATAAATGTTAGAACCTCTTTTTTATTAAATTTGCAATATGTAATCTAACTGACTTTCAATGAGATTTATCAAAAAGACCTTATCAATTGTAAAAAAAGTGATTAAATTCTTGAAGAAAATTTTATTTTGGCTTAAAGATTATAATGGAATACTTGGAGTAGTTATAGCAGGTATTTCATTGTATATTGGGTATTTATCTTTAGACATTTCAAATAAATCTATTACCATTTCAAAGGCAACGAGTGAAAGAGACAGTGTAACAAGCATCCAAATGGATAAGAATCGAAGAAAAGACTCAATTCTTGCAAGGGATAATAATTACAGGGATAGCATTCAACAACAAAACATGGTATTGCTATTAAAAAAGTATAACGAACTAGCAGATAGATTACTTCAGACACAAATAGATGCTGGTAAACCAAAATTTAATCTTGTGCCAATTAGCTGCAAAGACACTGTAATAAAAGATGATATTACTGTAAACAATCAAAAATTTCGTTTCCCATTTCTTTTATTTAATTATCAGAATTATGCGCTAAGACCAGCGTTTGAACTTAGTTTGAATTATACTTTTTTTTATCCTAATTCAAAACAGAAATATTTAAACTCAATAAATATAAAATCAGAAATTACTGAAAGTATGAGATTTACGACAATTGTACCAGTAGTTCCTTCAATTGACAAGGATTTCTTTTATTTGAAATTAGTACTAAGTTGGGAAGATAGACTTTTTGGTATAAAAAAAGATTCATCAATTATTTCTCTATTCTATAAAAACAATACTCCGTTAGATTT
>PNOH01000009.1 GCA_013824715.1 Odoribacter sp.
TGATTTAACACTTTTCTTTTAATTTTCCGTCTTCCATGATTGGAGTTCATCGAATGAATATGCGAAATATCACTAGAACTGATTCGATGAGCCAAAATCATCGAATCAGTCTTTATTTCACCACCTTAAAATAGCGTGTGCTGCTATTTCCGAGTTCATCAACAATTACCAATTTATGATCTCCGGGTAAAGGTGAAGCTGCCATTTGATGGATGTCGCGCGTACTTCCAAGATAGGTATCGTCGAGATGCCAGAAAATGGGTGCTCCGGATCTGCGGTGCGCTGCCTGAAAAATCACCTGTCCTTTTTGTCCATCATTGTTTCGCGGGAGATAAACCATTAACCGGTCGTCAGGATAAATTAGTTCGACCATTTGAATTTCGCTGCCCTGCCGCGCTCCGGGCAGCCATGGAGGCAAAGTCCGGTAAGCTGGATGATACTTCCGATAATAATATTCCATGGCTGGAGGAAGAATAAACCAGTTTTCGTTTACTATCCGACCTGAAGGATAACATTCGGCATTGACCAGATACTGCCGATTGGCATCGAGATGAACTTTATGATGGTAAGGGCAGGGCGTGCTGTTCAGGCACGATTCAGGAACCATTATAGTGTCCACTTCATTACAATTAACCGAAGCCCGATAACCACTTTCGCGACAAACTTCTACAGGCATCATTCCGGAGAGTGGTTTTTCGAACCAACATTGAGAGCTGAGCAATGAGCTGACTTCAAAAAGAATCGGAGCAGCAGCCTGCCCTCCTGTCAATCCGGGACGGCCTTCTCCACTGGCATTTCCGGCCCAAACGCCAATCACATATTCAGGATTTACCCCGATTGCCCAGGCATCGCGAAAGCCAAAACTGGTGCCTGTTTTCCATGCCAATCGTCCTGACGATGAAAGTTGCTGCCAGCCAGCTTCTTCCTCCGGACGGTTCAATTCAGTTAGTATATTGAAAGTTTGCCAGATTGAAGCTGCGCGATAAACAAACTTTCCGTCAGGCAATTCAGTATTTGGCGTTGAAGGAAGAAAATCAACAAGACGATAATCTCCAGAATAATATTCACTTTTTTTATTGTACCGATTGAGTACCCGAGCCATTGAACCATAGGCAGATACCAGTTCCCTGAGTGTTGCTTCTCCCCCGCCAAGAATCAGCGACAATCCGTAATGACCGGCATCCTTGGTAAAAGTAGTCAAACCGACTCGTCTCAGAATATCCAGGAAGCGGACGGGCGTATAATTTTTGAGCATAAAAACGGCAGGAACATTCAGAGAGCGGATTAATGCTTCGGAAGCCGGCACAGCGCCGCTAAACTGCAGATCGAAGTTTTGCGGGGCATATCCTGAAAAATAGAGCGGCAAATCGGGCGTCAGCGCATTAGGCATCATCTTGCCGCCATCCAACATTGCCGTGTACAGAAATGGCTTCAGGATACTTCCGGTACTACGGCGCGCTTCAATCATATCAACAGCCCCGCCATGTGAATCGCTCCAATCAGCATTTCCAATGTAAGCCAGAATTTTTCCAGTCCTGATTTCGGCAACCAAACAGGCGGCATTGTAAATATGATTACCTTTTAGCTGCGGCATCTGCTGATCGATAATTCTCTGGGCAGCAATCTGTAAACTCCGGTCGATGGTTGTTTTAACGATGGCTGCATTGGTTGGCGAGGCACATCGATTCATCAGATGATGGGCCAGATCGGGTAACTTTCCGGGCTTTCCGGGCAAAGGTTCAGAAACGGCGAGTTCGTATGTTACTGAATCGATGGTGTGATCAATCAACAAATGATGCAGTAGCCTGTCGCGCTTGGTTTTGAGCAACTCGTTGTTTTTGCCGGGAAAAATATACGATGGGGCATTAGGTAAAACTGCCAGTCCGGCAGATTCGCCCCACGAAAGCTGGTCGGCTGAACACCCGAAATAGCGCCAGGCAGCAGCTTCCAAACCAACTACATTCCCTCCAAACGGTGCGATTGCCGCATAAAGCGAAAGGATTTCCCGTTTTGGTTTAGCCAACTCCAGCCGAAGCGTCAGTCCCATTTCAAGAAACTTTTCCCAAAGCGTTCGCGGCTCTCCTTTCCTCGAAAGTCGCACTACCTGCATCGACAGGGTACTCGCGCCACTGACAATTTTCCGGGCACGGATATTCTGGAGAATAGCTCTTCCAAGGGCAAAAGGATCGATTCCCGGATGAAAATAGAACTTCCGGTCTTCGAAACGGATAATGCATTTCCTGAATTTTTCGGGTACTATATCCTGAAGTGGAAACCTCCATTGCCCGTCTGTTGCAATTTTGGCGCCCAGCAACGAACCATCACTGGCCTCGACAACTGTACTGTAAGGCACATCAAAGCGGATTACCGGAACAAACAGAAACAGGCAAAACAGCACAGCAATGCTTGAGAACATCTTGTGTCGCGAGAGTATGTTTAGAAGGATTTTTCCTGAAAATTGTTTCATTATAATAATCTATTTAACAACCCTTTGGCTAAAGCCCATTCGCTTTTTCCTTTTATCCACTAGCTAAAGCTAGTGGCAATTCATTCTGTGCTCAAACATTCAAGGCTTTGAATTGCCTCCTGCTTTAGGAGGATTAAAAGAATTTATCATCAAATTTGGCTTTAGCCAAAATGGCTAGAATCAATTTTGATTCATTTGATTTATTTTCCTATGGCAAAATCAGGATTCCCATTTCCTTTTTAGTGTTTCCTTTTCCTAATTACCAATAACTTTTTCCTCTTTTCTATTTCACTTCCACCTTCATTCCTGAATTATTGGCCGTGACTAAGTTGTTGTACATCGCTTCGCATTGCACAGGTGGCAGAAAATACGAACCGGAATAAGTTGCATTCAGCTTCACTTTAAACAATTTTTCCTCATTCATTTTCAGGCTGAAATAAGTAAGTACACGATCATCGCGAATATCACGGTAGCTAAACTGTGATCCAGCCTCGCCACCGAATAACCGCTCGTTGATAATCTCCCAACCCGAAGGGAAAACCTGTGTAAGCGCCAGATTATCAACCTCAGTAAAACCTATATTTCTCACTTTCACTATCGCGGTAAAATCTGTTCCTTTCTGAATGTTGGCAACATCAATCGGCTTTCCTTCAGAAGAAATATAAGCAACATCGAGTTTCAACCCGTTTTGTTTGGCTGGAATATCCACCCGTAACGGCAAGCCTTTCTGAATAATGGTGACGTACAAATCAACTCCTGATGAATTGGCAAGTGTGACAGTGAATTTGCCTTCAAACTCAGGAAGAGTTCTGGTAAATGTCACTTTATCGCTCACAATATCTTCTGAAATTCCCTTTGCCGTTAACCTGAATTTCATCTTTTCGCCTGGGTTCGTGTTTTTACCTGCAAACCGCGACATGGCCAACAAACAATTCGCCGTAGTTTGAGTGCTCATCCATTGGTCGTTACAAAGTGCTGCAGAAATGGTTTTGGCAACTCCAAAAGCAAAGGTCTTTTTCTTCATCAAGGTTAATGTTTCAAGTAGAATGGCACGGTCGCGCAAAGACGAACCAAAAGTAATTCCTTCATTCTTGTATTCAATGGGTTCAAGCTTTGTCATATCAACTAACTGTTCTGCAACTTCCGGCCTCGAAACCATCACATAAGCCGCTGCCAATTTCCAGCGGGCTTCCAAAGGCAAATCAGGAGTTTCGCGAAGCCGATTCATGGCTCCAATAGCCGGAGCATTGGCCAATGCCAGCGTATAAAGCCTGTATGCCTGATCGAGGATCATTCCCCTGTCGCTTAATTCTTTTCGCCATGCATTGGCTGCATTTTTCTGATAACTAATCCATCTTTTCTTCATCTCACCCGGAATGACAAATCCAACCATTTCAGCTTCATTCATGAAATTACCCGCCCATGAAGTTCCCCAAAACGACGGATATTTATCGCCCGGCCAATACGTAAAACTACCGTCGGCCAACTGAAATTTGCGAAGACGATCAATTCCAGCCCTTATATTCGACTCAATTCCAGCCTTTTTCTTTGAATCAAGACTTACAAACTGACTGATGAATAACTGAGCAAATGCAGCCGAAACCGTTTGCTCAATGCAGCCATGGGGATAACTGACCAAATAATCGAGTCGTTTTCCAAGGTTCATTGGTGGAGTTGAAGATACTTCAACTATGGTTGATCCGGTTCCGAGAGCGCCGGGAGGCTGAAGTGAAAATTCTTTTGTTTGCGAACCTTTCACCACATCAGTCTGACTGGTTACAATCAATGGATTCGGATTCCGTATATCAACTTCAACGCTGTAAACTGCCTTTTCGTTTCCGGAGCGGGCAGTGACTACAATCACACCTTTTCCGGTTGCCGTCCCCGACCGAAGACTAAACCGACCATCCTTTTCTCCAACCGCGGCAAACGAAACAGCAAGTTTTGCATTTCCGATCACAGTAAGCAGTTCATTTGGGCTCACCGAAACCTCAACATTCCTGATTTTGGTATCCTGAGCAAAAATACTCACCGGCAGTTCAATTGTTTCGTTAATTCCGATGACCCGCGGAACTGTTGCCAGGATCATGAGCGGATCGCGAACTGGCACTGCTTTTTCAGCCGAACCATAAGCATTACCGGAGGCGCCAACCACCATAAAACGCACTGATCCGGTATATTGTGGCAAAGTGATGGTATGTTTCTGTTTCGAATTCGGGCCAAGACTGAAAGGGCCAAGAAAACGAACTACTGGTTTGAATCGCTGGGCTTTTTGTTTGGAGGGATCAGGCAACTGATCGCTACCACCGACAGCAAAAAGTTTTTCCAAGGTTCCGCCGTAAGCGCCAAGGACATAATCATAAAAATCCCAGGTTTTTACGCCTAAGGCTTCGCGAGCAAAAAAAGTATTCCACGGATCCGGAGTTTTATAACCGGTAAGGTCGAGCAATCCTTCATCCACAATGGCAAGGGTATAATTCATCCCAACACCTTTTGTTTCGCTCACCTCAACAGTAAAAGGCTGCTGTGAACGAAGCTCGTCCGGAACTTTAATTACCGGAAGAAGATGTGTTTCCGAATTTTCGACATAAATCGGGATCACTCCGTAAAGTCGGATTGGGCGATCATTAACCGTTTGATTGTGTGGCTGCAAATAAGTGATGTACAGATAAATATTGGGAGCCATTTCGGGTTTCGCCTTGAAACTAACCTTGGTTTGTCCGGATGTGGTTTCGACCCAGAATTTATCCAGAACAGTTGAACCATTTTCAATCGAAACCAAAGCCCTTCCATTAGCCGAACTTGGAAAATTCATTGAAATATCCTCTCCAACTTTATATTTTTCCTGATTGACTGAAAAGCTCAACATGGTGGCGCCACCATTTTGTCCGGCAGAACTTCCGTAAGGCCAGTCGAGATAAACTGTGCGCGATACGCTGTGTCCGTCTGGAAGTTTGGCAATAAACAGATACCGCCCCCATTCCTGATTTGTCACATTAAATTTCAAAATCGCTTTACCTGTTGAAGTTGAGATTCTTTTAGTAAGAAACGGTTTGTAATGTTCCTGTGAAACATAGTTGCCCAGATAATCTTCCGATGCATCCCACCACCAGCGCCAATCAATCTTATAGGCCGTAACCTCAACCGACGATTCAGCCGGATTTCCGTCAGGATTAACGACAACAAGTTCCAAATCGTTGACTCTTCCCGACGAAAGTAAGGACCTGTCCGGATCTTCGTCAGGGAACCGCATGCCCACATATTTCGGGAATGGAGATACCGACTTGTTGAATTGTGAGATACTGAAATCGCCTCCGGGTTCAAAAACACGGGTGGTGAAAACAGCTTCCAGCTTTCCTGGTGCGTTGGTCAAAGCTCCAAAATTGACCGAAAAACTAATATCACCTTTTTCATTTAATGTACCGTCTAAAATGGTTTGCTCAGCCGACTCAAATTTTACGATCTGACTGTCAAACGAATAATTTCTGAATTTCGGGAATACAGTCTTTCCCCTTTTGAGCAGCATTTCCACTTTGGCTTTCATGCTACCAGCCGATGCACCATGAAGCCATTTGGCATTCAGGATAGCTGTTTGATTTACGCCTGCCTGAATTTGCTCTGAAGTGGTCGTAAACAACAATTTCAGACGGTTGGGTTTCACGGTTTCTATCCTGATTCGTTTAGTGAACTCTGCCCCACCGACTTTTGCGACCAAACGCCAGTTTCCGGTTGGCGAATCGACCTTGGTTGCCGTTTTTAAAGTGGTATATTTCCGTTTAACGGTAAAACAACCTTTTGTTCGAGTTGCTCGGTTGGGGAATATAATTCGAAAATTACTGGATGATTTGGCGCCAACTTCTGGATTTTGTCTTCAATGATTAAAGAAACAAATAGCGAATCGCCTGGTCGCCAAACTCCCCGTTCACCGTACAAAAATCCCTTCAGGCCCTTCTGAACTTCGTTACCACCGACATCAAAGCGGCTCAATTGCAACGAAGCTTCATCGGTAATTTTGAGATAGCCAATATCGTTGCCGTTTTTAGCAACAATCAGAAAAGGAGTCCGGTCGATGGTAAGTGTGGCCATACCATCAGATAATACTTGCCCCGAAGTAATCAATTGTGACTGATAATCGTAAACTGAAATATTGGTACTTGGCTGAGGCTGAGCCGACAACAGGTTCGTTGCCACCACCAACAACTGATTATCGATTCCACGCTTGGCCAAAAGGCCGATATTCGAAGCAATTACATTTTTTGCAGTGTTACGGTGTTCGATAAAATAGGAAAGATAACACGGATTTTCGCGGTTCTGCCAGTCGTAATTCCCGTCATATTCGTTCCATCGTTCATCCTCGTCGATGTATGAATCTGAAAGCCATTGCTCATCATCTTTTGTAACTGATTTGCGTTTTGCACTTTTAACCTGGGCATCTTCGCTGCACGGATATAGCGAAAATTCAGGACGCATAGAAAGCTGAACCTGATAGATCGCGCCCGGTTCCACTTTAATCAGATCATTGATTTTCAAACTATACGAACTCCATTTATTCAACACAACAGCATGTATTCCGGATAAAGGAAGGACTCCACGATAAACCGGACGACCTACATTCTTCAGCGAATTATCTTCATCGAGATTATTCACCTGAAAAAATTGGTGATAATTATTTGCAAATATCTTGACAATCCGGACTCCTACCGAACTCAGGTTTACCGCTTGAAATGGGATAACCAAACCGTCGGTTGAAGGAACAATATTTCCTTTTCCAATGAACCGAATAGCAGGTTTTTCAGGCTCGAGTGATAAGGTTATGACCTCATTTATACCTAATCTATCGCCCGCAAAATTCTTCAAACCGCTGAAGATTTCAAGTTTTCGTTCGCCGACAACTTCCTGCCCGGGAACCAGTTTAACCTTATTATCCTCAATCGATACCTCAAAATCAACATCCTGCATCATAAACAGCCCTTCAGTTTCCTGATCAGGATCCAACGGATCAGAAAAAGTCAGTTCGATGGAAGGACTTGAACCTGGCATCACTTCGGTACTCAACAACATAAATTTGTCGATGGCAGGTATCACGATATCCTGAGTACCTTTTCGATCAGAGCCTATCGGATTTCCATTCCAGCGTATCTCTACATTTCCTGCCTCTTTCTCCCTTTTCAAATCAGAAATTACAAACGGATGTACCGTTTTGCTCACAGTATGATCCCATTGCAGCGGAAGCACTGCTCCCTCCTGCTCAGCCTGAATAAGTTGTTCAATTTTTTCAATTGGGAACACATCGCTGGTTGTAACAGTACCTGTAATTTCAGTATTCAACTCACCATTCATCCTGAAACTTCTGATTTCGACCGACTCAACCGAAAAATCGGCAACAGTAGTTTTGATCAGGAAATTAAACTGCTTCAACTTTTCGGGAACCGCTTTTAGCAAGCCTAAATTTAAGGTCACGTTGTAGCTTTGCCCTGATTGAAATGGGTTATCAGGATGAAAGATTAGCGTATGGCCGTTAGCAAGCGAAGTTTTGCCCGAAACTGAAGGATCGATTAAAATTAAATCAGAAGGAAGCTGTTCCGCTATCTCTTCTTTGGGAGCCAAATTCAGATCGATCTGAATATCGTCATTGATGCTAATTACTCCGGAAGTATAGGCTGAAATGTATTCGGTAAATATCACCGCATCTGATACCGGTTTTTTATTGCCGGTTTTGCAGGTTACAAACAAACAACATGAAATCATTACCAGAATGAAGGAAACGGAGCGGCTCATAAGGTGAAATTTGGATGGGTTAATAATTTGCAGGAAGATAACCTGAAACATAATATACAAATATACCAAATCGATGGTAATCATCAAAGTGAATATAACGATAATCAAAAAAAAAATTCAGGTACGGTGTCGGTTTCCAATCACAAATAAAAAAACTATTTTGACCGATAAAAACAAAAGACTTTTTGATCCAAATCTTTTAAGTAAAATGCGTTAACTTGGTACTATCAAAAAAAATCCGAATCCTAAATTTCATTAAACACAAGCTAATGAAAACGAAAACATTCCAATTCCTGATTACGCTGTTCTTGCTTATTCTCAGTTTAAATTCGGTACTGTTTGCTCAATCTTCCGACGACAGGATAAAAAGCATTGAAGCTACTTTCCCAGTCATCGACGAACTTTTCAGCGCCTATGTCAAACAAAATCACTTCCCCGGAATGGCTTATGGCCTGGTGTTGGATGGGAAATTGGTTCACAAAGGAAGCGTCGGCTATTCCAATCTTTCAGACAACATATTCGCTAACAGCAACACTGCTTTCCGGATTGCTTCGATGACCAAAAGCTTTACGGCCATGGCATCCTGAAACTTCGGGACGAGGGAAAATTGAAGCTCGATGATCCGGTTTACCTGTATATTCCTGAAATGAAAAACCAAAAGTATCTAACCAAAGATGCCACACCGGCAACCATTCGCCACCTGCTTACACATGGCGCTGGATTTCCGGAGGACAATCCCTGGGGAGACCGCCAACTGGCCAGAACATATGAAGAATTGATTGATCTGATCAGAAAAGGAATTTCATTCTCCAACAATCCCGGATTAAAGTTTGAATATAGCAACCTTGGTTTTACCATGCTGGGATACATCATTAAAAAGGTTTCAGGTCAATCTTATGAAAATTATATCACCAAAAACATTCTGGAACCGTTGGGAATGTCTCATACCTATTGGGAATATTCCAAAGTTCCGGAAAAAGAACTGGCACATGGGTATCGCTGGATCAACGGGAATTGGTCAGAACAACCCTTGCTTCATGACGGAATTTATGGCGCCATGGGCGGAATGATCACTTCAATGGAAGATTTCAGCAAATACGTGGCGCTGCATCTTTCAGCATGGCCACCACGGGATGACGAGGATAGTGGTTCGGTCAGGCGAAGTTCAATACGCGAAATGCATTTCTCATGGAACATGAGCAATTTTAATTCCCAGTCAATAAAATACGATGGAAGCCCCTGCCCAACTGTTTCAGCCTACGGCTATGGCCTGAGTTGGACAAAAGATTGCGAAGAAAAAGTGTTTATCAGTCACGGTGGCGGATTACCCGGTTTTGGTAGCAACTGGAGGATCATGCCGGATTTTGGTATCGGAATTATTTCACTGAGCAACCTGACTTATGCTTCAGCCGGAAGTATCAACGCGAAAGTTTTGGATACCGTTGTGCGAATGGCCAAACTTCAGCCCAGGAAATTGCCTGTTTCCCCTATTTTGAATCAAAGAAAAAGCGAATTGACTGCATTACTGCCCGGATGGGAAAATCCGGAAAAAACAGGGATTTTTGCTGAAAACTTCTTTTTGGATTATTTCACCGATTCACTAAAAAAGGAAGCTGAAACCATTTTTAAAAATGCCGGAAAAATCGTTCGTGTTCAGGAACTTAGTCCTGAAAACAACCTGCGCGGATCATTCATCCTGGAAGGAGAAAACAGCGACATTGAAATCAGCTTTACCCTGACACCAGAAAACCCTCCATTAATTCAGGAATACCACATCGAAGAAAAAGCAAAGGCAGATAAGTAAGTTAGCTTTTCAACTCTGCCAGATTCATTACATATCCTGTTTTTTTGCACTGCTCACACGATCAACCAAATAAACAATTGACTGGTGCGAAACTCCAGAGTGCAAACTCAGACCGATTTCACAGGTACGACTGGTCGAGTAGCCTTGTTTTACCTCTGCCGGCAGTTGCATTTTCAGTTCGCTCAAACCATGCTTATTTAGCTCCGGAAACGAAAATCCACGGTCGCCGGCAAAACCACAGCAATTGGTTTTAGGAACAATCACTTTGGCAGCGCATTTTTCGGCCAGTTCAACCAGTTTGTCTTCCATTCCCATCTTTTTCATGCTGCACACCGGGAACACCGTAATGGTTTCCTGCAAAGGCGTAATTTCCAGATTCGGCAACAAATAATCGAGAATAAACTCAACCGGTTCATACAGTTTAAGCCCCGATTGCATATTTTCTTTCATGGTGTAAAGGCACGGACTCATGTCGCACAAAACGGGGTATTTACCGTCTTCACTTGCTTTAAGCAGCGCGGCTACCAGTTCATTCGATTTCTTTTGTCCAGCTTCGGTGTAACCTTTGCTCGAAAAGGCCATTCCGCAGCACAAAGTGTTCAGGTTTTCAGGATAAATCACCTCGAAACCGCCCTTATTTAGTAGCTCCTGCATTTTTTCGGAAAGCTGTTTTTCGTTTCGGTGTTCATGAGAAACACCCATCGCCCGGTTTATGCACGAGGGGAAATAAACCACCTTGTTCGCTGATTTCAGGCTTTGGTTTGTCCTGATTTTCTTTGCCCCGAGAGGCATATATTCATTCCAGAGCGGAATACGGTTTCTTGATAATTTTCTCATCCCTCCTGAAAGGCTTTTCATTACTGGGGTTCCCAAAATGGCATGAAAGAAACCGACTGTTGAAAGCGCTATACGCACTGCTATAGTTGTTCTGGCCATGCGGTTGGCAACCCAAACTGCACGTTTTTGGCTACCGCCAATTTCTTCGGTTCGCAAGGTTTTGATGAGCTTTCCGGTGTCGATTTTTACCGGACAAGCTGTGGCACAAAGTCCATCGGTAGCGCAGGTTTCATTTCCTGAATATCGGTATGCTTTGGCCAGGGATGCCGCAATATGTGGTTCGTGGCCGCTTTTAGCCAGACTGGCCATCTCACGGTAAACCACAATACGCTGACGGGGTGTAAGCGTTAATTCAGATGAAACGCAGGTTGGTTCGCAAAAACCACATTCAGTGCATTTGTCAATCGTTTCGCTGGCGGCCGGAATTGGCTTCAGGTTTTTCAGGTGAACCTCAGGATCGTTATTCAGGATAACTCCGGGATTGAGCAGGTTTTTCGGATCAAAAATTTTCTTGATGCGTTTCATTATATCGTATGCTTCCCTGCCCCACTCCATCTCAACAAACGGAGCTATATTGCGACCTGTGCCATGTTCGGCTTTTAGCGATCCGTCGTATTTATAAACCACCATTTCCGAAACATCGGCCATGAACCGGCTGTATCGTTCAATTTCGCTGGGAGTACCAAAATCCTGCGTAAACACAAAATGCAGGTTTCCTTCGAGAGCGTGACCAAAAATCACTGCTTCGTGATACTCCCATTTTTCAAACAACCGCTGCAGGTCGAGAGTTGCTTCGGCCAGTCGCGGAACCGGGAAAGCCACATCTTCAATAATCACTGTTGTCCCGGTTCTACGCATAGCTCCCACTGAAGGGAAAAGTCCTTTGCGAATTTTCCAGAACAAGGCACATTCTTTGGGATCATCAGTAAACTGAATAGGAATTTCAAATGGAACCGATTTCACCGTTTGGAGAATTTCGGCGATTTGGATGTTTAGCTGTTCGTCTTTTGTAGCGCGGGTTTCCACCAGAATGGCGCAAGCTGTCGGGCTCAGGGTTTTCAGGTAGGCGGGCATTCCATCCTGATTTTGTACCGAGCGTAAACCAGCGCGATCCATCAGTTCAACGGCAGCCACAGGAGCCGATTTCAGGAGCGAAACGGCAGAACAGGCTTTTTCAATATCCGGAAAAATCATCAGTGAGCTGGCGCGAAATGGATGTTCGACCACCGTTTTGTAGGTGATTTCGGCAATAAAACCCAATGTACCTTCGGAGCCAATCATCAGGTGTTGAATCACCTCGAAGGGATCGGAAAAATCAACCAGCGCATTAAGGCTGTATCCGGTCGTATTTTTCATTTTGAATTTGCGCGCAATGCGGGCCGAAAGCTCTTCGTTGGCTTTTACCTCTGCCACCATTTCCTGAATTTCCTGAATCAGTTGTGTGTGAGTTTGCCTGAATTGTTCTTTGCTTTCTTCACTGGCTGTGTCGAGCGCCGAACCATCAGCCAGAATTATGCGCATCGTATCGAGTGTTTTATAGGAATTCTCAGCCGTTCCGCAGCACATGCCGCTGGCATTGTTAGCCGCGATTCCGCCGATCATGGCCGCATTAATTGAAGCCGGATCGGGACCAATCTTCCGTCCGTATGGAGCAAGCAAAAAGTTTACTTTGGCACCAGTCAACCCTGGTTGCAGACGGATTTTTAGGCCGTCTTCATCAATTTTGAAATTTTTCCAGTGGTTTCCGGCAATCACCAGAACTGAATCGGAAATTGCCTGTCCTGAAAGGCTGGTTCCGGCTGCCCGAAAAGTGACCGGAATATCCAGCTTCGAACTTTCCTTCAGAATCAGTGATACTTCATCCTCGTTTTTGGCTTTGATCACCATTTTGGGGATCAGCCGGTAAAAGCTGGCATCGGTCCCAAAAGCCAGGGTATGAAGCGGATCGTGAAAGATTCTTTTTGAATCGATTGATGATATAAGTTGCTGGTAAAGAAGTTGGTAATTTCCGGTGAGCATGATTATGGTTCAGGTAAGGCGTCTATAATTTTAGCGTTCAATGGTGTCACTATGCTTTTACCAATGTTAGCTTCAATCTCTTTACGTGTATTGCCAACAATAGAACCGCCGCGGGCAGCTACCCGCCGATTTTCGGCCAATGTTTTAGGCTTGTGTTTCTTCGATATTTCGGTAGTAGTCGCCTCAGCAAGCGTATTGAGCGCTAATTCGAGATTGGTCATATTATCACGTAAACTCTCCTTCTTTAGTCCTTTGTATTGCTTGTACTGTTTGGTTGTCAATCCCGACCAGCCATGCGTAATAATATCAGTTAAGTTAGCATATTCCTGACCTTTTTTAACTCCTCTCTGCTCCCATTCATCAGTTAGCTCTTTACGTACCTCTATGCTTTTAAGGCGTTGATTGATCCAGTTGGTAGAGTATCCTTTTCGGTGGTAATATTCCAATAGGCGATCAATTCCTTGTTCCGGATCGTCCATTTCGTCCAAACGTTCCCTGGCAATTTCAGCAAGCCACATCTTAAACGGCTCAGCTTTAGGCGATGGGATCGATTGAATTATGCGGAAAAGCTGTTCAACATCAGCCACATCTGTATTGTAAAACTTTCCATCTGCTGATTGCATTTTCAGTTGACTACAATTTGTAGCCAACTGACTTCCTTCTTTTTTGAGCCGGTTTTTTAGTACACTCCAGTATTTTCGGGGGTTTGGGCTATCTGTTAATACCAAAATAACATCAACAATCGATAAATACCATTTTTTCTGTTCGTTGTCCCAGATTGTACGAACTTTTTTATCTTCAAATAACTTTAAGGTGTTTTGTTTGGCCATATTGGGTAAAAATAAAAAATAGTGATTAAGATCGTTGAAACACCTACTAATATAGCGAGTTTTAGAGACAATTACTGGATAATATCCAAGGATTCAAGTAAAAAAATGAAACTCCCAACTCATATCTAAATCTTCCATTTCGTATCTAAAGCAGAAAGTCCAATCCCCGGTTGATCAATCAAAGTCACCTTTCCTTTAACGACCTGAACCCCCTGATACGGATCGTTTGAAATCAACAAATTACCGTCCAGATCGGCCCACTCGCATTTGGGCGATAACTGGGCTGCAGCCGAAATTGCGCACGAAGTTTCGGTCATACAACCAATCATCACTTTCATATCCAGTGATTTGGCCAGCGTAAGCATTTGATGGGCTTCACGCATGCCGGTACATTTCATCAGTTTGATGTTGATGCCATTGTACACACCTTTGGCTTTCATTACATCGGGCAGGCGTTGTACAGATTCATCACCTATGGTTGGCAGTGGGCTATGTTCGGTAAGCCAGGCCATCTCATCAATGGAAGTTTTAGGCATCGGCTGCTCAACGAAAACCACGCCCTTTTCCTTCAACCAGTGAATCATGTCGAGCGCCATTTGTTTGTCTGTCCAGCCCTGATTGACGTCAACACAAAGGGGTTTATCAGAAACAGAACGAATGGTTTCGATCATTTCGCGATCGGTTTTTTGACCAAGTTTTACCTTTAGTACCTGATAAGGAACAGCTTCGGCCACTTTCTGCCTGACTACATCCGGAGTATCAATACCGATGGTGAACGAAGTATTGGGCGTATCTGCCGGATTGAAACCCCATATTTTGTACCAGGGTTGCCCCATTAACTTACCAACCAAATCGTGTAAGGCAATATCAACCGAAGCTTTTGCAGCACAGTTTCCGGGCATAACCGAATCAACATACTGAAGGATATCATCCATTTGAAACGGGTCATTAAACTGACTTAAATTCAACGACGACAGAAATTTCGACGCTGACTCAATGCTTTCCCCTAAATAAGGAGGCATCGAAGCTTCACCGTAACCTGTAACTCCTTCAAATTCCAGGCTAATTAATACATCCGGTGTCGTTTTGCGTGAACTGTTGGCCAGGGTAAAAGTATGTCTCAGTTGGAGTTCGTAGGGAATAAAACGTAAAATCAATCCTTTTCCTGAAGTTTTACCTGATTTCTTTTTGGAAGCTGCAAACAAGGTTTCAATTCCAGTCATTCCAGCCAGGGCTGTCAATCCGGTAGTCCGTAAAAAATTGCGACGTGAATTCATAAATATGAGATTAACAGCCCCTCCCAAACCCTCCCCACAAGGGAGGGCTTAAAAATGCTGCGATTATTTTTATTTCATTAAAAATACATTCTTATTCAACGTGACCCTTTAAGCCCCCTCCTACGGACGGAGGGGGTTTGGGGGAGGCTGTTATACCATGGATGATCCTTTACCAGCATAATTCCTTCTGTGTTCAATGAGTTCAAAATCCGGCCAGAGGCCACTAATTTTTTCTTCAAAGTCTCATTATATACCGGATCATTCGGATCGAGACTGTTTATACGTACCAACCCGGAAGAATGGATAAATTTACCATTTCCCATGTACAAACCTACATGCGTAACCCGCTGGGCATTGCGCCCAAAGAACAATAAATCACCGGGCTGAAGCGCTTCCATGTTATTAAAATCGGGATGTTCACCGTACCTGGCTTGCTGCGATGCATCACGGGCCAGAATAATACCCTGCGAATAATAGGAATTTTTGGTAAAGCCGGAACAATCAACTCCTTTTGTTGAAGTTCCACCCCACAAATAGGGAGTTCCCAACATTTGCCGGGCTATTGAAATCATGGCCTGAACATCCGGTTTTCGGGTCGTCCATTCCAGCCACGATATACATTCCGATTTTCGTACAAATCCGGTTCTTCCATCGGGCAATCTGATTTTCAGGAATCCTTTTACTTCAGATTGCTTTTCAAACAAATCACCTAAAACCAGGTCGGTAACAGCCATGCCTTTTCGGTTTGGCGAATCCATAGCTTTTCCGCTGATACGATTATACACAAAACGATCCGATTTCTTCCAGCGATCCATCTCATCTGAAGTCAAACTTACCAGCCCGTTTCCTTCCATCCAGCCCAAATACTGGTCAGGAGTTTGAACATGGTACCAGCCATTCAAAGATTCAAGTACTTTAAGCGGTGTTCCCATCAACGCCTGAGAAACCATTTCCGCCGGATGATCGGGCTGTGAGCGCAGGTTAATAACCGAAAGGGTTACCAATCCCCAGGTTTTTTCTCCCAAAGAAACAACTGGAAATACCTTTATTGAATCGGCAAAATGAATTCCCTGGTTTTTCAGGAGTTCTAAAACTGCACTTTCCCCTTCCGGAAGATTGGTTTCTCCCCTCACAGTAACCGGTGATTTCAGGGTATCGGCAATCGAAACATCGAGAATAGCCACCCGCTTATCAGGCACCAATTGTTTTTGAAGCGTTTGGATGGCGACGTTGAGGGCTTTAAAATTTGAATGCTGAGCGCTGACTATCATTCCGAAGAATAAAACCAGCACAAAATTCAGTAAAAATTTTAAAATTGAATTTTTCATTTTTTCTATTTTGCGGTGCAATTTATTTTTTAATCGTAAAAACAGGTGATCGGACAGATTCAACATTGTCCGAATTTACTGCCGTCACAAAATAACTCTTTCCTGCCAATCCTACAAATTGAAGATCGGAACTTATTTGAATGGCATTGGCATTGAAGGTTTTAAAATTAACCTTATCCCTTTCAAGCAAATAAACGGCATATTTTACTGCTCCGGCAGTTACTTTCCAGCTCAAAACAGGCCCATTCAGCGCTACTTCCGGCATTCCAACTGCTGGGACAATTAACCTTCCCATGACCGGAAGCAGCGATTTATACTCATATTTACCTTTCAGAAAAGAATAAAGTTCATTATTTTCCAAATACTTCATCCTGAAGTAAAAACATCCACACAAGTTGGCACTTTGGCGTACAGTTTCAATCTGACGGCCGATTTCACCAACGGTACCATAAGCCGGATAAGCGGGATCCTGAAATTTATAAGCGGCAATGCCAATAACCATCGGAATTCCACGCGCATTGCTGTTCCAGAAAGCCGCTTGTTTGCCATAGTCGGCGGTTGCATGACCAAACTCCCAGTAAACCTGTGGCGCCAGATAATCAACCCATTTATTGTCGAGCCAAACAAACGGATCGGCATATAAATCAATGCTGTTTTCGCGTCGGCCTGAAGGCGAAATCCCGAACAAAACACCCGGTTTATTTGCTTTGATCACCTGACTGACTTCAGCAACCATCAAGTTGACATTATCGGCCCGCCAGGTATGGACATCTTTTCCGTTTCCATATTTTTCAAAGGCTGCCTTATCGTCGAATCCAAATGGAGTACTGGTTGACTTTGCGCCTGAAGGATAAAAGTAATCATCGAAATGAATGGCATCCACATCATAGCGGGTAATGATATCTTTCACAACTGCCATAAGGTGAGCTCTTACTTCAGGCAAACCGGGATTAAAATACCGAACGCCATTGTATGTTACCACCCAGGAAGGATTTTTTACCGCAACATGGCTGGAGGCAAGTATTGCCGAAGTACTTCCAATCCGGTAAGGATTTAGCCAGGCATGAAATTCCATACCTCGCTTGTGGGACTCGTCAATCGCGAACTTCATCGGATCGTATCCGGGATCCTGCCCCTGAACGCCAGTCAGGTACACCGACCATGGTTCAAGATCAGAAGGATAAAAAGCATCGGCAACCGGACGGACCTGCAAAATAACGGCATTAAAATTCAGGTTCTGGCAACGGGTCAGTTGCGAGGCAAGCTCCACCTTTTGTGTTGAGGCATCGCCTTTGGTAATTGGCCAGTCGTAATTGCCAACCGTAGCAATCCATGCAGCCCTGATTTCCTTTTTATCGGGTTTGATCTGGTCGGTTAAAGCGTCATAAGGCCGATCTGTTTCAACAACCTCATCCGGAATTATCTCGTCTTTGCGACATGACCATGCGACAAGGACGAGAAGAAGAATAATGGATATTTTTTTTAATTTCATGTGCTTACTTTTCATGAACCACATAGGCACATAGGTCACATAGAAAAATTAACTATGTGTTCCATGTGTCTATGTGGTTGTTTCTAATATTCAAGGCAAACCACTTTTCCATCGAACGAGGTAACCAGAACCTGATTTTTACCGATCGGGGTGATGGCATTGATCAACGCATTCGAAAGCTTGTATCTCCACACCATCTGATGAAACTGTTTGCTAATTGCCACGATTAACCCATTGCAGGTAGGAACAAAAACCAAATCTCCGTTTTCCGCTATTGGCGATGGCCCGATTTCGTAACCCAAATCTGCCTGACAGTCCCAAACCAGTTTTTGTTCTTTTGAGCCGGTTTCGAAAGCCAGCACGTGTCCCTCTTCCATATTTTTGATGTAAACCAATTTACCATCGCCGGATATGCCAATTGATTCGCGACAGGAATACTTTCCTGAATCCCAGATTTCCGCCCCGGTTTTTGCATCCAGTGCGGTCATCCGGCGGTCGGGAGCAACGATAAATATCTTTCCGTTTGCAGCTACAGGCCAAACTGCTGCCGGAGAAAGCATCCTGTTGGCGTATTTTTCGCGTTTCCAGATAAGTCTCCCTGTTTGTTGGTCGAGCGCATAAAAAGCATTGCCCCACGAACCAAAATAAACCTTTCCGGCGTACACCAAAGGCTTCGATTCCACAAAGTTTTTCACGCCATCAAATTGCCAGACCAGCTTTCCGGTCAACAGATCAATTGCTCTGAATATTCCTTCGGAAGACCCGACATACACGGTTTTCCGGTCAATTACCGGCGAAGCAACAATCGGTTTATTCGTTTTAAACTTCCATTCAGGCTTACCTATTTTCAGGTTCAGGCAGTAAATATTCTTGTCGGTTGAAGCGCAAACCACCCTGTTTTCGCCGATCGCCGGAGTGGAGTATATTTTTCCTGAAGTCTGAAATCGCCAGCATGTTTTTCCGGAGGTTTTATTCAGGGCAACAATTTCGCCTTTGGTGTTGGCATAAACAGCTTTTTTTCCTGAAGAGGTAATTCCGGTTCCGATATCACTCTTTTCCTGAAATTGCCACTTTACTTTCACCTGAGGATATTTTGAATTGACAGAAAAATCGGGACGAGGCCATATAATGGTGTCATTTTTAAAAAATCTTTTTCCAAGCGGCACTTTACACCAGACAGGATTTGTTTTTGCACCAGGCGTGCGTTCGGCATAAAATAAGGTATCGGCAGTAACAGTAGCAAAGTTGTACCCGCCAATTTCATTTTTTGCCCGCAGGTTCGAACGGCCCATCACTCCCGGAATTCCTTCAAAATTAAACAGTTTATTGCTGTGCCCGTGACCGAGTAAACTAACCTGAATGTTCCTGGTTTTAAGCAAATCAATTACTTCGTACCAATTCGAAAGAGATTCGTCCAGAGGATAATGGTTGACAAAAATGATGGGTTGCTCAGGATTTTTTATATGTCCAAGAATGGAATCCAAAAACACCATTTGCTCGCGGGGAACCAACCCCGGAGCCATGCGCATGTTGGGGCCGCTGGCGGTTCCGATAAATAAATACCCGTTCTTTTCAAAAGAGAACCCTTCGGCCCCAAATATCCTGACAAAGCTGTTGTTCCCGCTTTCCGACCATTTTGAATCATGGTTTCCGGGCAGAACGTAAAAAGGCTTGTTGAGCTTGCTGATTATCTCCTTTGCTTCCAGTAATTCCTGATCGCATCCAAATTCGGTAATATCACCTGATAGGATCACAAAATCTATATCGGCCTGACGGTTAATATCATCAACTGTACGGATCAGGTCGTCCGTTGCTGTCGAACCGCCAATATGAGTATCGGTAACATGTGCAAAACGGAAGGATTGTGCCGAAACAAGTCCGATTTGCAATATAATGAATACAAGTAGAGTTGAAATTCGCATTGCTTAAATTTATCTTATCTGGCCTTTCTGAGCCAGTCGTTAATCCCTCTCCGAATTTGTTTGGCAACCTTCGACTGAAAATTTTGATCCATGATCAGCTTTTCATCTGCTTCATTGCTTAAAAAGGCTACCTCAACCAGGCAGTTCGGATATTCAGTCGGGCCATTCAGCGAAAAATTAAAACTACCAATGTTTCCGAAGTTATTCAATTCCAAATCCAGCAACCTGTCTAAAACAGTTAATGAAAGCGGCCTGAATCCGATGTACCGGTAATACGTACTTACCC
Source organism: Odoribacter sp. (assembly GCA_013824715.1). Lineage (GTDB taxonomy): Bacteria > Bacteroidota > Bacteroidia > Bacteroidales > Prolixibacteraceae > Aquipluma. Next base: position 20,041 of record PNOH01000009.1, read on the forward strand.
CTTTTACGTTCGGATTTGAAGCCGCGTTGTTATGGATGCTGATCAAAAGATCAGGATTTGCTTCTCGAAGCAACAAAGAGCGATCAATCATACTAAGATCAATATCCTCATTCCTGGTCATAAATACTTCAGCCCCCTTGCGTATCAATTGTTTTTCCAATTTTTTGGCAATCTGAAGATTCAACTCCTTCTCTTTAATTCCACTTCCAACACCGGTAGCGCCTGAGTTTGTTCCGCCATGTCCGGCATCAACTGCAATTTTCAAATGACTGATTGAAAGATGCTCCGGCTGACGTTTAACGGCAACAACCAGGGCCTTTTTTTTGTATGTGATCGAATAGCCCCAATGTTGTGCATGCTTCAGCTCGATCGTCACCCGAAAAAGATTATCTTCAACCTGCTCATAATACACATTTTTAATCTCTTTGGCCGATTTGAGCTGGGTAATCCAATTCGTATTTCCGGTTGCCCCATAGATATCGACCACAATCCGTGAAGGATTATTCATCTGAATACTTTGATAGGGAAGCCGCTCGTCGAGACCGATGGTAACATAGTCGTACTTTTCGTCCCCGTAAACACTCCACGATGAAGTGAGATAATAATCGGGCCTCCTGAAATTACTCAACAGCTTCATATTCTCTTTCGGAATAAAAGCCTGATGATTGGGCGCAAGACGAACGATATAGTCGTCCCTGAGGCTGTCAACAACCTGCAAAACAATAGCCGTATCGAGATAAGTCATTTTGGCCCCGCCGAGCCGGTCAGTTCCGGGGCCAAACTTCAGGAAAGGCATTTGCCCCTGAGTTTTTCCGGCAAGGACCTTTTCTTTCTTTTGAATCGAAATGCTGTCGTTTTGTGCAAACGAACCGGTAAAACAAGCTATTCCAACAACAAGGGCTACCGCTTTTAGAATTCCTTTTTGTCTGAACAGACACTTGGTTTTTTGTGAACTCATTGCATAAAATTACGAAGTAAGAATTTACCAAATATAAAGGCTATCAATAGTTTGATAGCCTTTATCTGATTAATTACCAATAGAAGGATTAAACTTCGCCTGGCCTTTTGAAATATTTCGATTCAGCCCGTGGAATAACTTCCCCTGAAAAACGTTTTGCGTCCCCTTTGGTTGGGGAAACAATGATATCAGCATAATTGCCACCATTTTTCATTGAAATTTCAACCTTTGCACTTACGAAAGAGCCTTTACACTGCATTTCAATTTTAATGTTACCTTTTTTGTCAGCAACCTGCTTGTAATCAGACACTGTTACTTTGTTTGTATAACCATTACCAGCGGGGAAACCTTGTAAGATAACGAAGTCCTTTTCGTAAGAGATAAAATTTGCAATATCAGTATTTGTCTGAATGGTTCTATCACTTGCTTCATAGGTGTCAACTATGATAACAAAATCTTTTGCTTCAATTGCTGCAACAGCTTTTTCTAATTGGGCCTTTGCTACTGCTTCTTTCTCTGCTTTTTTATTCTGAGCAAATGAAATTGTTGAAGTGATACAAACTAATCCAACAAGTATGAATAATTTCCTCATCACTATTTAGTTTAATGTGATTGTGCTCATTCGGATAGCCTGATCAGCAAATTTGGCTCCGATTTTTCCGTTCATGTGGAAAATGTAGTTCCTCCCTTTTCCGAGCGAAAAACCGGTAGCTGAATAATCGGTCAAAGCGCCTGAGGAAGAAGGATAGTGCTTGAGGAGCGCTCCCGCAGCATCAAAAACTACAAAAACCATCCCCGTCTCAGTTCCAGACCACACAGTACCACTCTTCACTAATTTGTATGGAGTAAGTTTGGAGGCTTCTTTGAATCCACATGAGGCAATATCAATGTATTTATAAGGGCTGGCAGTGGTTCCGGCACCCCTTCTCCCTTTCAAAAAAAGCGTTCCGTAAGGAGTTGCCCCATCGGCTTTGTAAAGAAGGTTTACAAATTGAATATGGGCAAGTGTGTCAGTCCAGGCATCGGTAGAAGGAAATACGTCGGCATCTTTAATCACAAAAGGAACATCAGACAGATTGTGAATAAAGGCCGTATATTTTCCGGCTCCAACATCAAAGGTTTTGCTGTATTGAACCACATCTTTTGTTGTTCCCTTGTAAGCATCAACTTTTACAGTACCTTGAGGTACTACATGATATTTAGCTACACTATTCGGAAAAATACCGCCAATAGCTGTTGAAACTTCAGATACCAATTGATCATTGTACTTAAGTCTTGTAATATTCAGCGTGGTGGATGAAACTACAGGAATGTCATAAACTAACCTCACTTGAGCAGATTTTGCCAGATCAATGTTAGTGGTTCCAAATGTAATTTCATTGGTTTCACAAGAGGCTAGTAGTAACACCATGCAGACAGAAACTAATGCTAATATTGTTTTCATTATCAGTCGTTTTAAAATTAATGTTATTATTTACCAGCCGGAATTGTAAACCAAACCTGCGAGGTATTATAGTTATCTTTATCGCCCGGAATAGGCAGAAGCTTCTGCAACGAAGGGAGGTTCCACATGTATTCGGAATTGTATCTTGGCCGAAGCCGGTATGCTGGTGAACCCAGGTTAGCTGTTGCAAACTTAGTTCGTCTGTTAACCACATCAGCAGAAGGCAGAAAGAATCCTTTATACACTCTGGCCGGGTCAGAATCTAACTTATGATAGGCCACATCGTTGGTCCAGGATGTTCCGGATACCGGAACACCACCCGAACCAAGTACCAGATCGTAATGATAACGGCGAAGGTCATTCCAGGTGTCGAGGCTCCATGGGAACAATGCCACATATTTTTGCATCATGATATTAGAAAGTGTGAAATCCGCAAGTTGCATGCCGTTTACAAACTTACTGTTCAAATACTCAGTCGCCAACTGACTGAATCTGGCAGCAGTAATCTTATCGCCAATGACCGAAGTCTGTTTGTTTTTTGCATTTTTAACTAATATTCCGGGAACAATAAGCCTTTTTACAAATTCCATGTGACCGGCAACTCCATTTTTAAATGCCACGAACGCTTCAGCTTTTTGACCTTTCAGGTAGAGCGCTTCAGCTTTAACAAATTGGATTTCTGCATAGCTGGAAAGTGGCCAGGGTGCATCGTCGCGGTAAAGCCACCTTCCTGTGCCGGAAGTTGCCACTGTTGGGGCAGTAGTTAAACCCCAGAAAGTACATGCGGCAGCATTGGTCAGTCTGGTTCCAACAAATTTATAAGTACCCTTCTTTATTTTAGCCTGATCAACCTGCATGGTGTCCAAAGTTCCCAATAATAGAATTGCCCGTGGGTCAAGGGTTGCGGTATCAGTAACCATCTGGTAGGGACTTAATCCTTCAATTGCACCAGATGCACTGTAATTAGGAATAGTACCGGTCATTACCTGTGTAATATAGTCGCTCTGTGCAAAAACATTGGTGAGATTTCCCCTGAGTACTCCAAAGAAGTTCGACGTTGATGATACACCTGTTGCCTGAAAGGTAAGTGACGGATCATCAGATGCACTTGCAAATGATAGGTCAGCACAAATAACTGCAGAATCGAGATAAGCTACATTTTTCTTCGACATGGCAATGTAATTTCTGGCCAAAACAGCGTATGCGAATTTTTTCCACTTAGCAGCGTCTCCTTTATAGATAAGGTCCGCTGTGGATAAACTGGCAGGATAAATGGTTGCATCTGCCTTTTCAAATTCGGCAATGGCCTGCCTCGCCCATGAACGGACTTTTGAAAATGCATATTCCTGACTGTCGTAATTATGTGACAGAAGACCCGGTACATAGGCATCCTTAACAGGAATATCTCCGTGCAAAGAGGCCAGAATATGCCATGAATAAGCTTTAACTGTTAAACCAATACCGGCAAGTCTAAATTGTCCAAGGTCCCTGCTGTCATTAATAATATTCTCGACATTCATTCCCTGCAACCAGTAGGTCATTCTCCAGCTCTCGCCAGCAGCATCGCTTCCGGCAATGTAAGAATGCGAAACGCCAAAATTAGACACATAAGTTGAAGTGCCGCTAAAATATTGGGAAAGGGGTGCAGCGGCTCTAAGGTCAAATTGAATTCCTTCGTAGGATGCAAGAACTGGTCCAAGCCTAAGGATTGGGTTCACCCAGTCGGGAGCATCAACGTTCTTATTTACATCCAGCCAGGTGTCGGTACATGAGCTAAAACCAATGACCAGAAGTATTATGAATGATATTAATATTTTTCTCATTTCTGTGATAAATTAAAATGTTACACTTAAACCAAATGATATTCTTCTGGGAGCAGCAATTGACATCATATCGAAACCGGCCCCGCCTGTTCCACCTAATGCCGCTGAGTTAGAGTTACCTACCACATCAATTCCGGAATAGTTTGTCCATACAAACAAATCAGTTCCGGAAACAAAGATTGTAGCGGCAGAAATAAGTTTCTTAGTACCACTTTCAAGCAATTTTTTGTTTACTGAATACGAAAGTCGTAATTCCTGCAATCTCATATAGTTTATATCTTTTTCTATCCAGTTAGGGTCAAGTCCGGCGTATCCATATTGCAAATCACCCAGCTTTACACCAATTGTATTTATAGTCGGTGTTTCCGTATTCTCATAAGTATCTTTCAAAATTCCGTCGAAAACTACAGGCGGCGCTTCGCGTTGGGTTACTGATTCCTGGCTATATCCAAATTGTTGCATATACCGTTTGGTTCCATTTACCACCGTTGCTCCAATACGTCCGTCAAGCAGTGCAGCCAGAGTAAAATCTTTATATTTTACAGAAGCATTGAATCCAATCAGTAATTTTGGTTCACGATCGCCCAAATAACTCCAGGTGCCTGCTGCAAGAGGCAGTCCGGATGAAGGATCAATCAATACCTGACCAAAGGTTTCTCTTTGATAAACCTGCTCAGGTACTTTTACGCTTCTTTGATAACCTAGCCCGGTTAATGAAGTAATAGGATAGCCTACCATAATTCCATTTCGGATATTTCCTGAAACCCATGTGTATGCATTATAATATTCCGATAAATTTTTCGGAAGTGATATTACATTGCTCCCGTTTTTGGTTAAATTCAAGCCAGCATTAACTGTCCAGTTACGGTTCTTTACAATATCACCGTCTATTCTGAACTCAACCCCATTGGTTTTGAACGAACCAACATTCATGTTATTCAGTATAAACCCTGTGGCATAACTCATACGGAATCCTGTAATAATCTGATCTTTTGAGAATGTATTATAATACGATACGTCAATATTCATCCTGTTATTAAAGAGACGGGCTTCAATACCAGTTTCCCATGCTGTGTTCATTTCAGGACGCAGGTTCGGGTTTGGTCCGGTAAAACCGTAACGGTAACCACCATAAGAGGTTGGGGCAGCTTCAAGCGCCGGATAAATTGAAAGTGGTGGCGCATCTTTACCTACCTGGGTAACAGAACCTCTAAGCTTCAGATAGCTGATCGGACCTAAATTGGATTTTAAAAAAGGAAGATCAGAAACAATAATACTCAAGTCGGCTGCCGGATAGAAATAGCTGTTGTTATTAGCCGGCAGGGTTGACGACCAGTCATTACGACCGCGAAGTGTCAGGAAAGCCAGGTTATCATACGAAAATTCAAACGATCCTGAAACTCCCTGAAGCCGTCTGGTTGCCGTTCTTGTTGTATTGACCAAAGTGGCAATGTCGCAGTTATTTATTGATTGAAAATCAATCACCATAAATTTTTCACCATGCACAGATAATGTTTTCGAGCTCTGTTCATTTTGGTGATAGCCAAGTTGTGCAGATGTGTTAAACTTGCCAAACTCCTTTTTATATGTTGAAATAATGTTTATAGTAGGGTTGGATTCATTTAACTTCGACTGGTCATAAGAGCCAGTGCCGGTAGCCGTTGAAGACCACTGTGGATGACGAACAATGGTCATTGTAGTAGCTATGATATCGTAACCCACCTGGGCTCGTATGAGCATATCTTTTATTGGGGTAATATTTACGACCATATTTGAAATGAAACGTTGAGTTTCGTCGTAATTTTTATTCTTGTACAGATCAAAATATGGATTTAAAATATCAACATCTACATATTTGTTTGGATACCGGATACTCCCTGCAGGATTCAGATAAACCCTCATATCGTCTGTCAAAGGCCAGTTCATAGCCCGGTACAAAATACCGCCAGTACCTCTGTCAACCTTTGTATTGGTCGAATTGGCATAGTTAAGTGAAGCCTCAATATTCATCCATTTAGAAAGCTTGGCAGTTCCTGCTACCGTGATATTATCACGCGTATAACCAGAAGTAGCCACAACTCCGGTTTGCTTTAGCGTACTGGCAGCAGCACGAAATGTCATAGCCTCGGTACCTGCTTCGAAAGAAATATTGTGCTTTTGCCCAATCCCGGTTTGAAAAAGGTTCTTCAGATTGTCATAGAGTACAGTTCCTGCCGGATATTGTGCTCCCCAGTGCCTTGATGTATAATAATTGGTATTACCATACATTCCGTTATCATACTTGGTTTGAATTTCCGGGTAACGATAAGCCTGGTCGAAACTAAAGGAATTGCTGTATTTTACTATCCCACGTCCGATTTTTCCCTTCTTTGTAGTAATAATGATAGCACCATTCGAAGCATCACTTCCATATAGTGCAGCAGCAGCAGCGCCTTTCAGAACAGTCATGCTCTCAATGTCTTCAGGATTAAGGTCCGATCCACGGTTTGTGAAGTCAAGTTCCCTGGTACTCACAACCGGGTCTGAACCTTGTTTTGAGGCAAGCCCTCCAATGGGATTGAAACTTGAGTTGCTCATTGGAATACCATCAATTACAAAGAGAGGCTGGTTATTTCCTGAAATTGAGGTCGCCCCACGGATAATAATGGAGCTTGAAGATCCGGGTGTTCCACCTGAATTGGTAATCTGAATTCCGGAGACACGGCCTTGAAGTGCATTTACAAAATTCTCACGTCCTGAATCGGCAATATCGGAACCCTTTACGGTTTGAGTGGCTGCACCAACTGCACGGGCAGGCCTTTTTATTCCGAACTCACCCACAATGTTAGTCGCATCCAGCATTACATCGGTAGGTTCAAGTCTTACGTTAATCACACTTGAATTCCCAATTTTGACTTCCTGAGAATTGTAACCAATTGATGTAAAGACAAGGATTTGACCAATTGGGGCCTGAATAATGTACTCACCTGATCCATCTGCGATGGTGGCTTTCGTGGTACCTTTAATACTCACTGTAGCACCTATTAAGGCATCATTACTTTTCGCATCAACCACCTGACCTTTTACAGTAAGTGTTTGTGCACTGGCAGTCTGCGTTAGCATAACCCCCAGCCCTATTAAACACAATAGAAAGATAGCTTTCATTTCATTTCTTTTAGTTTTGGTTATATAAAAATTAGATTTATTAATATTAGTGGCACTAAATTAAAAATTAATTTCCAATTAACATGTGTTTTTGTAACATGTAATACCAATTTATTTTTTATGAATTTTTAATGCTTTTTAACAATTGAATATCAACCAATTACAAAATATAAAAAATGGTACTATTTTCTATAACATATCAGGTAGTACTTTAAGGATACAACAAATACTTTTCACGAAGCTTTTTAAAATCAGATAGGCCTGGTTCCCATGAATCACGAATCATCTTTTCCGATTTTCCGGCTATAATTTGTTCTTTTAACTCTGTGGTTCCTGCCAGTTTATCGAAATTACCTATCTGATTGCTTTGTTTGTAATCGAAGAATTTATCTTTGAATGGATAAGCCTGATACAACTCCATGAGCCATTTCAGATTAATCTGGCCGGTTTTTCTGAATTCGCTGGTATCATACTTCCGTAAGTCGAGCCCATAACAAACTTTATCCTGATGAAGCGGTGTTTCGCTCATCCCTTTGATACTTGCCGGAGTGAATGAAAATTCATATTTCCCTTTCAAATCCGGGTTTCCAAGTATTGTAAAAGGGGAATAAGTTCCCCGCCCCTGACTGATAATAGTCCCTTCAAACAAACAAAGCGAAGGATATAAAAGGATAGACTGCGGAGTATTCAGATTCGGGGATGGGGCAACTGGCAATACATATTCCATCGCATGTGTGTAGTTTGCGATCGGAATAATGGTTACCCGGCATTTTACCCGATTTGTCAGCCAACCTTCGCCATTATACATTTGAGCCAGTTCTCCCATAGTCATTCCATGGGTAACCGGAATCGGGAACATACCAATTCCGGATTTCAGTTTCATGTCGAGAATGGGCCCATCAACCGAAAAACCATTTGGGTTTGGCCGGTCAAGGATGATCAATTCTTTGTTGTTTTCAGCACAAGCCTCCATCACACGCGCAAGCAAATTGATATAAGTATAAAACCTTGCCCCCACATCCTGGATATCAAAAATCATCAGGTCAACATCGGCCAAATCTTCTTTCGAGGGTTTACTTTTTTTGCCATAAAGCGAAATTTCCGGTATTCCGGTTTTAGCATCAATACTATCGGCCACCACTGCCCCGGCGCTGGCAGTTCCGCGAAAACCGTGTTCCGGACCAAAAACCTTAACGATGTTTATTCCAAGTGTCTTCAGGCTGTCAATCAGCGAAGTTTTTCCAATTATAGAAGTTGGATTGGCAACAATAGCAAGCCGTTTGCCTTTCAAAAATGGAAGATATTTCTCTGTTTGTTCTGCCCCGGTTTTGATTGCCGAATTTTCAACATTTGATTGTTTCTTTGGTGATATAGCAAAAGAAATAAATACTGTGGAAATTAAGATTAAAACCAATAGTGAGCGGATTGTTTTCATATAAATGATTTAATTGTATGACTATTCCAATTTTATTCGTTGGTAACTTCTATCATTGCCAAATAATTTTCGATGGGCACATAGGTTGGAATACTATTTCCGGAGCCTAAAGCATAGGCTTTTGATCCTGTCGCTTCCAACATTTTACGACATCTTACTTTGATTGTTTCAGGCGAACTCCGAACGAGAAAATCCATGTCAATTCCGCCAAGGATGGCAATCCGGTCGTGCCAAAGTTTATAAGCTTGTTCTACAGGCAGGATTATATCCTCAAACGAATGTTTGGCATCGTATTTCATATCGTTAACGACATCATCTATCACATCCATTAGGTTTCCGCAGGAATGAAGAATAGCGTACTTCTTGTTTTGATGAATAAGCTCAACTATCTTTTTGTGCCAGGGAAATACAAATTGCCGAAGCATTTCAGGAGAAAGCATGGTTTGGGTTTTAAAACCCCAGTCGTCGTTTACAATTAGTGCGCCAACAGAATCGAGAGCGCTGCATATTTCGTAAAACCTTAGCAACCGTGAGCCAACCTCATCAAAAATTTTGCCGGTCAATTCCTCATCTTCATAAATCATGAAACAAAGCCGTTCAAAACCAACCAGATCAATCACATTTTCGAGGACACCTCCGGGAGCTGATACAATGAATTTCATTCCTTCATTCAGTTCCGTAGCTAAATGATTCAGCAATTCAAAATCACCTTTTTCCGGATTTGGCCAGTTGTACGATTCAAACGATTTCCAGTCAGTTATCGCGGAACCTTCGTTAAGTGATACGGTAGCTTTCTTTTCATGTTCGGTGTTTTCGAACGAAAATGCGCCAAAATAGCGTGAGGGGATTGTGGCATAATCGTACCCGGTCTTATGAAAAAAACTGATAATTGCCTTGATCTGATCCGCCGGATTGTTCAGCTCAGCAAACGGTTCGCCATTGATTAATGAAATCAGATCACCATTCATAAAATATTCAAAAAGCACCGGCCGGTCAGGTTTCTGTCGGCAAAGCACTTTCTCCAGTTGATGAAAGTCGGCAGGATATTTCCGGGCTATAATCATCTATTTGTACAAATAATATTTCTTCGACAACTGTTGAAATGCTGCTTCATCTTTTCTCCAATAAGTTAACATGTCGTCCACTTTCATATTCTGCGACATCAGCAAACGGATTTGATCGGAGCCACAAACCTTGTCGAACATATCATATCGTTTTTCAGTTTCAGAACCAAAGCATTTCTTACCGGGATACAAAGAAGCCATCTCCTGCATCACGTAAAACTGGATTTCAGTCAGCCTGGCCTTTTTATAATCTGTGAGATAGAACTGAACACCCGAATAATTCTTTCCCTGGCCAACAGCATAAAATGGTTTCAGGAAAATAGGGCGAAACAAAACTCCCGGCAATTGCAGATCATTCAATCGTTTGGACAATGCTGATGCGTCAATCGAATCTTTGGCAAATAGTTGGAACGGAAGGGTATAACCCACTCCTATCGACATGAAACTGAATTCGCCCAAAATTCCGGAAGCGGCATAATAATAGGCCGATGTGGCTTGCGGAACATGAGGCGAAGTCAATACCCAGGGTAGTCCGGTTTGATCGAATGTCATATTTCGCTTCCAGCCTTTCATCGGAACGACAGTGAGCTTACACGATTTTTTCAGCATATTTTCATTGTTCAGTAACTTCGCCAGTTCACCACAGGTAAGACCATAGATATATGGAATTTTAAACTGACTCACAAAAGATAAAAACTTGTCTTCGGCCAGGTTGCCTTCCACTTTCAATCCTCCAACCGGATTTGGACGGTCGAGCACAACAAATTCAATATTGTTTTCGGCAGCGGCTTCCATAGCCAAACCCATTGTGCTGATGTAGGTATATGATCGGCAGCCGATATCCTGTATATCGTAAACCAAAACATCCACCCCCTTCAGCATTTCAGCATTTGCTTTGCGGGTTTTTCCGTAAAGCGAATACACTGGGATTCCGGTTTGTTTATCGGTGGTTGTTTCAATTTTATCGCCGGCATAAACGTCGCCACGTACGCCATGTTCTGGTCCATAAAGTGCAACCAGCTTCATTCCTGAAGCCTCGCTCAGAATATCAACCGTTGATTTTAATTGAGAATCTACACCTGTTGGATTGGTGATTAAACCCACCCGTTTGCCCTGAAGTATTTCAAAGCCGTTTTCACGCAACACCTCAATTCCGGTTTTTACCTTTGGTGAGGCAAAGGCATTTAAAATCAGGAATGAGAACAGGGTAATCAGTAAAGTTTTGGTTTTCATGTTTTTTGTATTTCGTTGTTTTAGGTTTTATCTATTACGTCCACATTCAGGTTTTCGTAATAATAATGCGATTCAAGGGTTGGTTTTTAAAACCTGAAGGGTTGAAATGATTATAGAAAATGGCGGAAAAAGCGTTCTAAAACCACGAGTGGTGACATAGTCCTGCCATGCCTTCGGCATTTCGACTCTTTTTCTTCCTAATTTGTTACAATCCTAACATGCCTTCGGCATTAACATTTCATTTTTCATCAACTCTTGATTCTATTTTTATAAGAACTTTTACAACCGATCGGGTTTTAATGATCGTCGTTTTTCTATTAATATTTTACACCTCTTGAGTTTCTTTGACAAGCTGTCAACTCCACAACATTTTCAACTCAATGCAATTGCTTTCAATCGTTTTCAATTGTCTTCCACTGCCTTCAACCGCTTTCACTTCTTCATATTCCTGTAAATGGCCGACAATATATCCGTCCTGACATTCAAATCGCTGATCAGGTTATTGTTGCGGGTGGGGTAAACCCGGTTCGAAAGGAAAATGTACATCATCTGTGTTTTCGGATCCATCCATACAAATGTGCCGGTATATCCCGAATGACCAAAACTCTCATCACTCACCTCCGGACAAGGATATGCACTGGAAGGTTTCAACGACTTGTTGTTGAGTGATGGTTTATCAAAAATCAATCCCCGACGATTGTTGTTCTGCGGAAATTGTACCCGGGTGAATTCCTTCATGGTCGCTTCACTTACATACTGCTTTCCGCCGTAAGTTCCCATTTGCAGGTACATTTGCATAAGTTTCGCTAAATCGTTTGCCGAAGCAAACAGACCGGCATTACCTGATATACCGCCCAAAACCGCAGCCGATTCGTCGTGAACTGTTCCCTGCAACTGCTGAAACCGATAATACTCATCATTTTCGGTCGGGACAATCCGATCGCGCGGAAACTTCTGCAATGGAAGATAAGTTAACTCAAATGCTCCCAAAGGCCGGTAAAAATTGGATTCTAAATATTCCTGAAAATCAATTCCTGAAGTGTTTTTTACGATTTGTGGCGTAATGACCAATGGCAAATCGCTGTACACATATTTACCACGGGTTTTCAGAAGCGTTTTTCTAATTTCCTGATTCACTATTTTCAAGAATTTATTATCCAAATAAATTCCGGGAGCTACACAGAGTGTATGTTTTTCATCGGCTTGCATCCAATACCATTTGTGCGACAGTTTCCCGGCTATGAGTGTTTTTTTCCAAAAACCGATAAAAGGCACCAGTCCCGACTGATGTGCATACAATTCGCGGACAGTCACATCTGCCTTGTCAGAACGATGAAACAAGCGGTTTTTCCAATCAGGGAAATACGTTGAAACCGGTTTGTCAAGGTCAATTTTTCCTTCATCGTACAATTTCAGAATTGCTGGCGCACCACCACTCACTTTGGTTACCGAAGCCAGGTCGTACAAGTCATATTTCATTGCCGGAGTGCGGTTTTCGAAAGTATGAAAACCATAAGCCTGATGAAAAATAATCTTTCCATCTTTTGCCACCAGCACATTACATCCGGGGAAAGCCTTTTTCTCCAAAGCGTTATTCACAATCGAATCAATATCAGAATTCAATTTAGCGGATTGCATCCCGACTTCTTCAGTAATGGTGTATTTCAGGCGAATCGGTTTTTCAATATTGATTCCTGCACCTTTTGAATAGCTGGTTCCAATATTTTCCGGGAGTTTTCCTGATACGCCAATTCCGCCAAAAATCAGTTGCGCCGATAAGGACTGGGTCAGGCGGTCGTTGTTAAAAGCCATGATCAAACCGGCAGGTTTACCCGAACTTTGTAAGCTATCCAAAACTTCAGGCTTACAGAAATAAGCGATGACGGAAGTTTTTTCATGGATCAAATCGGTTAGCAACTGCTCAAAATTGGTAGTTGGAACCAAATGAATACCTGCAATTATCAGATTGAAACCCTTTAGTTTCTGCTTAATTTCTGCCAAACCCTGAGATGTAAAATTTGCCGGAAGATTGAAAAAATCCACCTTCATATAATTGGCCAACATCTGCTGAAATTCTGTCGGATTGGATTCGCCTACCGAGAGTGCAGCAATTTTCAGGGTATCCAGCCGGTCAAGTGGAATCAGTTGGTTTTTGTTTTCGAGCAAAGTCAGTGAAGCTTCAATTTGTTTCCGTCTTTTCAATTCAGCATCCGGCGAATTCGAATTATTTTGCGACAGGCTGAAAACCGGAATAGTTGACCAGAAAAGAATAACTAATCCAATTTTAAATAAAAAGATTGAATACCACCTTGATTTTAAACCGATTGATTTCATTTTCCTGAAAATTAAAATTTAGCTAAATCGTCACCGATTTTCTCAGTCAATTCCAGGAATGTATCCTGATCAACACAAACCTGGTCTAAAATATCGATTATATCGTGACTGGTAATCTTTTCAAAATCTTCCTGCCTTGGAAGTATAAAAACGCCGCCAAAATCAACCGATCCGGGACTGATCAGAATATGTTTGTTGCCTTTGGCAAAGAATTGCGTTGGCCGGTGAGCTTTTCTCGGAAAAAGGTGAATTGTCCATTTGCCTCCGGAAAAAGTACACAGGGCATTCATCATGGGCTCCATCTTTTCGGGTTGCATCTTTTGAAAGTGATTGTAATAAATTTCAACCATTTTCAAGGCTTCCTCCATCGAGGTGGATTCAACTGAAATCATTTTACGGAGATAATTATCGAAAGCACAAACATTAGTTTCTGCTCCCGAAAAAAGTCTACCTGCACTTTGTTTCAATGCGCCGAACTCTTCAGTAATTGGCATAAATGAACTCTCTCCAGCCTGAAAATGCAGGTGATCGGGCGCAGAAGCGCCACATTCCGGACCATTGTAAAACACAGTGAAACCCTCCAAAGCCCTTGATAACTCAAACAGATCACGAACATTCGGCATAAACCGCTGATCGGTATGAGTGTTGGATGATATGGTAAAATGATAGTTAAAAATCGGAAAAGGATTGACCAGAATCAGGTACTGATCTCCAAAAGCTATGGCATCCTGTTCTGGAGGACGGTTTTCGCTGCACAAAAAACACTGGCGGGCCAAAATAGACTTTTTGTCCACCCCGGCCACCGACGAGCGCATCCGTTCAGGATTAAACTGAACCCGAATTTCAAATCCGTCAAACTGGAAACTTTTTTCCTTCACCTTCGCCAATCCTTTATAATTTGCAGCCGCCAAAGGCCAAATAAGCTTTTCTGCCTCAACAAATTCGAGAAGAATCTGGATGGATGATTTATTTGTTTTTGAAATTATATCCAGTAATTGTTGCATGATAATAAATTTATCGGGCTGAAAGCCCATTATATCTTAGCCTAATAACCAGCATATCTGCCTTGCCATGAAAAATTCTGATAATGGATTCCTTTTGTTTTAATCCATCTGCTACTGTTTTTCTTAATGTCTTCTAAAAGGTCTGACATGTCTCTAAATATACCGTCCTTTCAGGACTAACTATTGCCAACCATATTTTTAATTCCCAAGGCGTTGCCATTGGGCTAGGCTATATTGCCACTTCGTGGCGAAAATCGATTGCACATCACCGCCTTGAGCTTTCCCCTTTTGACGGAACGGGAAGGGGGCTTTGTTTCCTTGCTTTTAATTCGATGGTGCGAATCCGGTCTTTGTACAAATTATGTGCGTTCATTACTTCAACACTCAAAGCAGCGTCAGAATTTTCGTCCCAGCGGCGGCACAGGTAAATGGGGTTGTAAATGCGGCCAATCTGGTACTGACGCGAAATAGCCAGCCCGAGCGCATAATCCTCTCCATAATTAACATTCGGAACCGGAATCCGGCGCAAAACCGGCGTGTAAAATGCCCGTGGAGCGCCCAGTCCGTTGATACGTAGCGCATTGTTCCGTCCATTTTCAGGAGTCCATTCCTTGTGGTCAATGATTCCCGGAGGAATTTCTTCCAAATCAAAGTTGACCATTTGATACGTTCCAACAACCATCGCGCAATTCTGCTGATAAAACGCGTCAACCACCTGTTGAACGGTAGTTTCGTCCATATACAAATCGTCGCTATCGAGCTGAATGGCAAACTTTCCGCATTCCGGGTGATTGGCCGCAAGGTTCCAGCAACCTCCAATTCCCAGGTCAGTACGATCAGGAATGATATGAATTAAGCGATCATCCAAAGCGGCATATTTATGTATCAGCTCAGTTGTGCCATCAGTCGAAAAATTATCAGCAATGATCAGGTTAAATTTGAAATCAGCTTTTTGAGACAAAACGGATTTAATGGCATCCTCGATAGTCCGCACCCGGTTTTTTACCGGAATTATCACCGAAGCTTCCACCTCAAAATCCTGCTCATCAAACTGAACTGGCGCAAAGACCGGTTCAAGGAAGCCGCCAATATTTTTCAGATGTTGCGTGCAGGCTTTTTCCATTTCGATTTGTACAGCCCGGTTTTTTGGATCTACATAATCGAAAATCTTTTCTCCCGATTTCCGGAGATCAGATTCCTTTTCGGTATATAAATATTCTGGTATCCGGAACAATTCGGAATACTGCGAAACGCCCAGACGAAGGGCATACAAGCCTGCAAAAGCATAATCTTCAGGAATACTTTCAACCGCTTTTTTAAATATTTCAGTGCGATAAAAGAGTAATGACCCGAAGTTAAAATCATCGCGCAAACTTCCTTCCTGATAATCAATCACCGGCTGGTTTTCAACCTTACCTCCTTTTACGGCCAGATAATTTGAATAAACCATGCCGCTTTGCGTATCGTCGGCTACCTGTACAAAACGTTCGAGCGCCAATTGCCCCAACTGAAGCGAACTTTGGCGGGTATAAATCAGGGTATATCTTGTATTAGCCAGAGTAGCCATTCGCCGGATGGTTTTGCCGTTGGTCATTACTTCCGATTTCAATACCTCTGCACCCTCAATCTGGCAGTTTTGCCCTGCACTGCACAACACATAAACCTGCGAAACCAGGTCCGACTTTCTTAATTCCTGAACGGTAGCAATCGTTTCTTCATGAGTACCAAACGGAATAAAGCATGTAATTTTTTTCATTTTCAATTTTTAATTTCAGTTCTTAATTTCTCCTTTCTACTGAAAGAAGCACTATCCTTTGCCGGTCGCCTTCAGGCTACGGATATGGGATTACAAAATTATCTTTCATGTCCGTTCGCTAAAGCCCCGCGTACTCGGGGGCAAAGGATATTTTTCATTTGTCAGCCTTCTCTTTCATTCCGTCCGAAATACCGATTTCTTTTCAAAAAACATTTATTCGCGGACGGGTTATTTGTATTTTATTATTTTATACCCCGGGTTCCGTTTCACTGCACCCGGGGCTACAATACTTGCCACCACTACGTGGTTTCTTTTTCTGTTAACTGCGACTGACCACTGATCACTTATTTCATTCCCCAATACTTCAATATCTGCCCCATCAGTTCATTCCTTTCTTTTTCTGTAGTGATTGTTTCAAAAGGAAATCCAAGTACAACCGTTCGATATAGTCCGTCGTAACAAATACCTGCTGTTTTGTTATCAACCTGATAGCGGAACAGAACTTTGGCCTTGTCGCCTTTGGGTTCAATGGCATCAGGCGATTCTACTTTGTAAATTTCAGGATGATAGCCCTGCACAAAACTAAAATCAGCAGGAAATGCAGACCTGAATTCGTTCACCGGATAAATGGCGCCACTCTTACTCGCATGATTGGTCATAAAACGATAATGCAATACATCGGCAGCAAACTTTTTAGCCAGTGTATCGCCACAAAGCTCAAGATCGGTTCCGAGGTAAGCTCCTGTTAAAAAAACTTTAGCGCCTTCACCTGATGAAAATTCAGTAATAGCTGCTCTCATCGGAAGTGTAAATACGGTAAAATCGTTCTTTTTGTAACCGTAAAATCGTTCAACCGTTTTCTCTTCACCAAAAATCAAATCCAATGCAGCGAAAGCGTTTTTATCCCAATTCCGCTGTTCAAAGGCTTCATCGCTCATCGAAATAAAACCAATACCGTTATTCCTGAAAGCTTCACCGTGCAGCAAAGGATAATCAAACGAATTCCCCTGAACCACCCTTGTTTCCTGATCGGCATGACTGGAACCAAAACCTGAGGCATCATCGTCTTTCCAGGGCGATTTCCGGTTAAAATCATATTGATCGCCGATAAAAGCAAAGTCCCTTTTGTATGCAACACCTTCGTCTTCGCAGGTCAAAAAACCAGCCTGTTTGCCATTATCAAATGCTTCCGGGCCACTAATCCGGTCGAATCCATTAACAATCAAGACAGGCTTTTTATCGTCGGTTGGCAGGCTGCAGGCCAGAATTTCAGAAGGAAAACTTTCGCCACCTTCATTAACTGCCGTGATTTTAAAACTGGCGATAACTCCCGGTTGTAATCCTGAAATCAGGTAAGTCGTATCCGAAACCGCTCTCCCGTTATCAAATCCTCCGTTTTCGATGCGGGTATAAATCCGGTACGATTTGGGTGTTGCTGTTGGTTCCAACTGATCCTGAACAGGCCGCCAGCTCAGCCGGATCGAGTTTCCTTCCATATCCATCCTGAAATATGAAACAGACAATGGCTGAACTACATATTCCTGATTATTTTGCGAAGCCAGAAACTTCAGGATTCCCTTATAATATGCCCGGCTCACATCAAATTTGAAACGGGGATCGTAAGCCTGATACATATCGGCAAAATTCTGGTGCGACAACAATTCAGAAAGCAAGGTTGGCACTTTCGGGCGATTGGCCTCCGAATAAGCCTTGTTCCACATTCCCCTTCGGGTCCATTCGGGTTCATAAATAGTCCGCAAATCGTTCACAACCTGGGTTTGCACAATATCGGCCAAATCGCGGCTGGCCCATCTGGACTGTCCTCCCGGGAATTTGGAGGGTTCCTGAGCAGTGTCATAAATCATCAAACTACCGATGATCGAACTATCCGGAGTCGTGCCGGCATCGGTATGAAAGGCCATCGCCATATCAACCGGAATGCCCAGTCCTTTTACATTCGGGTTGGCTGCCGGTCCGTTAGGCGCACCCATCAGGTAATTCACCCATTCGCCCCGACTCTGGTAATCGTCTTTATAATCATTTTTTCCGCTTTCACGTTTGGCGTAAACGGCGGCATCCTGTCCCCGGTTCGAATAATCGGTTTTTTGTTTGTTCAGCAAATAAACCAGGGTATCGGGCATCCCAATATATTGCAGGTAATAGCGTGCCCCTTCCTGATAACGCGGACGTTTACTGGCAAAAGGTAACCATACTGATGAATCCAGGGTAAAACCTTTTTCATCGCGAAGTTTTTGCAAACGCTCCATATCCTGAAGTTTTCCGCGAACTACATTGCCCATTCCGCCACCTAAACGAACAGCATCAGCCGAAACATATTTGCCGGTTTCTTCAGATAGATTAGAAAGTTCTACCCTACCGGTTTCCTTGTTAAGGCCTTTTTCAAAGCGGAAAGTTCCCAGATAAATCCAGGTTCCGCCACCAATGGTTTGATTCACCAGCAATTCTGTTTTTCCTCCTGAATGAAAAACTGTATAGCGTGCATCAGTCACATTTTGCGCATTTTGTGTATAGGAAATATAGACAGCATATTCACCTGTTTCAGGAATATCAGGTGTATAGATTACTTGCGAACTGGCTTTATTCTCCGCATTCATTAAGCGCGTTACACCCATCCCGAAAAGATTTTCACTTTCGAGCAAAAAAGGTACTTTCAGTCCAAAACCTTTTTCTTTTCCGGCCTGAATTGCTTCGCCGGTTTCCTGATACGCCGAGCCTTTGGTCGAACCATCAGCATCAATAATTATTTCATTTCTCTGAATATCGCGTTCGCGTGGAAGGAAAACACTGGCGCCTGCATTTTCGAGCATCGGGGCAATATAAGGAACCACAAAACTCATGGACCATAAATCTTCCACAGTCAGGAAAACCCTTGCGCGCTGCCACTCCCACCGATCCAGCGTATTTTCGTAATACCAGCCGTGACTTTGCCACATTGCGATATTCCGGTTGCTCAAACCATTCGATGGAACAAGGTTTTTCGAAATGTTCCGGACAATTGGGATCACAGTTCTTCCTGATTTCGAAAATCTGGATGAATCAATCTTCACTGAATTTCCCCGATAAAAATTAGGAATAAGTTCCTGGATTTCCTTTCCCGTACTTTCGATGGTAACTGAATATTTCCTGAATTTTCGCCCAAGGAAATCTTTATACCAATCGTAATACTGTGTTGTATTTTCGGGCCTGAACGGAATGTACGAGAACGACTCCTTCATTTTCATATTGACTTTTTTCGACTGGCTATCAACAATAACCGTATCCGGTTTAAATTTATAAACCGTTCCTTCGGAAGCTTTGAAAGCAAATTCAGCAGATGCCTGATTGGCCTTTTTCAGGAGGCGTTTGGATTTATCGGCTTTTACTGATGAAGCCGTCAGGCAAAAGAAAAGGCAAGCAAATCCGATATTCAGCAAAAATCCAAGTTTCATATTTTAAATCCATTTTGTAGTTTAATTCCATTCCGTCCGAAAGGAAATTTTTCCTCTTTTGAATGTTTTATCGCGGACGGTTTCTTTTCTTTTTTAATGTCCGTTCACTAAAGTGAACGGCAAAGGATAACGCTTCGATTGTAATCAACTCTTATTCAGAATGTTATCCCTTGCCTTTGGCTTCAGCCAACGGACGGCAAAGGATAACGCTTCGATTGTAATCAACTCTTATTCAGAATGTTATCCCTTGCCGTTGGCTTCAGCCAACGGACATGCAATCCTATACTTTAATAAAAATCTTCTTCCTGTACAGCACATAGCCGATCAGCCAGAAAACCAACACATGCGAAATGGCAAACAAAAGCGAACCGTTCAGTTCGCCAGCCATCGGCAGGAAAATTTGTTTGTATAACCAGTTTGAACCGCTGACCAATTCCCCATCGGAACCTGTAATCTTAATCATTCTCCCCAAAATTCTGGCCCATAATCCCGAGAGTGCAAAAATGAACAGCGGGTTCATGCCAAAAACTACGAAAAACGAAGTCCATTTTGAATAACCTTTCAGATCAATGATCCAAATCAGCAAAGACAGCACCAGGCAAGCCCATCCGGCGGTATAGAGAACATACGAACTGGTCCATATTGGTTTGTTGATCGGGAAAACCTGATCCCAAACCAAGCCGGCAAGGATAGTCACAACACCAAAAACAATCAGTTTTTTTGGTACCAGTTTCTTTTCAGTATCTTTTACAACAGAACCAATGAGATAACCGATAATCACCGTTACAATTGCCGGGATGGTGCTGAAAAGTCCTTCAGGATCGAATGGAATTCCGAAGCCTTTATACAAGTGGGATACCCCAAAAATTGCTTTGTCAATGCTGGCAACAATATTTCCTTCAAGCGAAAAAGGATCGGTTCCGCCCAAAGCATAAAGCAATCCCCAGTATAATAAAAGGATTGCTCCGCCAATATAGGGAAGATACTTGCGCGGTGAAGCAAGAACGATGACAGCGCCAATTCCGTATGCCAGCGCAATCCGCTGAAGTACGCCCATTATCCGCAGTTTTGAAAAATCGGCCGCCCACTGCGGAAATGAATTCAGGAATAAACCGATCGCAAAAATCAATAAAGTTCGTTTGCCAATTTTCAGAAGCGATTCCTTGTTTAAGGTATTGCCATATTTAGAAAATGAAAAAAACATGGAAACACCAACTACAAAGAGGAAAAACGGGAAAACCAGATCAGTTGGGGTGCATCCGTGCCATTTGGCATGCTCAAGCGGGGCGTAAATATGGTCCCAACTCCCGGGGGTATTGACTAAAATCATCAGTGCGATGGTCATTCCACGCAGCACATCGAGCGCGAGGTAGCGTTGTGCAGTTTTCATTGTATAGCTTGTTTTTTAGTTAGTAGAAGCAATCCTGTAAACATGATCAGTCCGTTCAGGAGCAAGAGTTCGAAGCCAAATTTGTACCCGCCCAGCCATGCTTCTGAATTGATATTGATGATATAAGTCAATACAGGCGACATTAATCCGAGAATGGGCACAAAGCGGTCTTTCACCTGCCGTTTGGTCAAAATTCCGAAGGCAAAAAGTCCCAGCAATGGTCCGTAAGTATAGCCGGCAACTTTAAAGACCGCTGTCACCACGCTGTCGTTGTTTATAAAACGAAACAAAACAATCACCAAAAACATCAGTATCGAAAAGGCTACATGAACCTTGATCCTGGTTGGTTTACTGCCGGGATTTTTGGGATCCATGCTCAGAAAATCGATGCAAAAAGAAGTGGTCAAAGCCGTTAAAGCTGAATCGGCGCTGGAATATGCTGCCGAAATGATTCCCAACAGAAATAAAACTCCGGCAATCAGGCCAAAATGGTTCAGGGCCAGAACTGCAAATAAATCGTCGGATTTTACTGGTAAGGGAATTCCTTTTTGCTGAACAAAGATATAAAGCATCACGCCAAGGCATAAGAAAAGAACGTTGGCTATGATGAAGGCAAAACTGAAGACGAAGATGTTTTTCTGCGCTTCTTTTTGGTTTTTGCAGGTCAAACTTTTCTGCATCATGTTCTGGTCCAGCCCGTTCATTACAATCATGATCCCCAAGCCGGCAAAAAATTGTTTGAAGAAATTGGTTTTCGAGCGCCAATCCCAGTCAAACATTTTGCTGTATGGATGCTCATCAATGGCCTTGACCATTTTCCCCAGGCTCATATCTAGTTGGGTCGAAATAATGATGATGGTCAGCACAACCGAGGCCAGTATAAAAATGGTTTGTAGCGAATCGGTCCACACCACGGTTTTTATCCCGGCTCGAAAAGTATAGGCCCAAATCATAAGGATGGTGAACAGTACCGTTGCCCAGAAAGGGATACCGATTGCATTAAAAAAGGCAATTTGCAACACACCGGCCACCAAATACATTCGGAAAGATGCGCCAATGGTTTGTGAAATCAGAAAAAAAAACGAGCCGGTTTTATAGGAAGCAATCCCGAATCGTTGGTTGAGATAGGTATAAATGGAAACCAGTTGCAATCTGTAATATAAGGGGATAAGCACCAGCCCAACAGCCCAATAGCCCACGAAATTTCCCAGCAGGAACTGAAGGTAAGTCCAGTCTGAATTGCCGACTTCGCCCGGAACCGAGATAAAAGTCACTCCCGAAATAGTGGTCCCGATCATGGCGAAGGCAACCAGATACCACGGCGACTTGCGGTTGCCGGTAAAAAAAGTTTCGCTGTTCACATTTTTTGAGGTGAAATACGAAACGCCAAGCAACATCCCGAAAAAGGAAATGATGATGATTAAAACGATGGTTGTACTCATTAAAATAACTATTAAAAGCCCCCTAATTCCCCAAACTTGGGACTTTCAGGAATTGCAAGATAAAAAACATTTATACTTTAATGATCAATTTTCTGAACCTCCAATACCCAAACTCCCTTCCCTGTTTTGGGCTTCTCTTTTTAAATATCTTTTTGAGATATCCCGTATCCAAATAACCTTGATCGTCTTTTCTTTAAACCTTATTTTAAATGGCTACCTCAGTAGAAAATTCGCACTCACAGCCCAAAACCTTATTACCTTATTTGGGCTTTATCGTCTTCTGATAGAACTTGATAAATGTCTCATATTCTTCCGTGTAACTAATATTTCGATGATGTTCTGGCTGGTTAATGATGTAAATAAGGTAATAAGGTTTGATCCTAGTGGTTATATACTTACTACTGAGGTTATTTTCTTTAAAAATAAGGTTTTTTAAGACATCGTATTATTGTTTATCCGATTTGATGTACATTTCCTTTGTTTATACTACTTCTTCCCTTCTCCAAAAATCACCGGTTCGCTTTCCTGATGCGTAGAACTGATGGCTGTTACCGCGTAATTAAACTTCGATGGCCTGGTATTTTTATTCTTTCTGATAACCAACAATGTTTCGTCGGAAACTTTTAAAATATTCTCAGGATTTCCGATGTCCAATTTTGACTTTTTGCTGATTTTATAGATCACGAACATACGACTGTTACCCGCATTTTCCCAGTTTAATTTTATCGCTTTCCTCTTTTTGTGTATCTGTGCATTGACTGGCGCTACTGGTTGAATCGGTGCAACCCGTGGATTTGGAGGAGACAGTGCCGGATACTTATACATTTCTTTCAGGAGGTTTTCTTTTACCCCTAACGGATTGTTCTTCATGAATTTGGCGCTGAAAAACATACTCCCGGCAATATTCGGATAGCTGCGGTTCAGCCTGATTTGTTTGGTCAGTTCATCGGAAGTTTGCCAGGCCACATCCCGCGATTTTTCATTAATCAGGTATGGCGCCTGACCAATATACAACTGGCAACCATACGTATTTTTGCTCCACCAGTCGGCCAGAATAGCGTAATCGGCAACCGTTTTTCCGATGAACCAGTACAATTGTGGGGTAACGTAATCAATCCAGCCTTCTTTTTGCCACAACAAAATGTCGGCATACAAATCATCATAATTGGTTACTCCGGCTTTGGTAGCAGATCCAGCCGGGTCAGTCGAGTTATTCTTCCAAACCCCAAAAGGCGAAATTCCAAATTCAACACTTTGCCTGATTGATTTAATGCTGTCGTGCAATTGTTTAATGATCAAATCCACATTATTCCGGCGCCAGTCGTCTTTTTTGTCCGGCGCAAATCCATTCGGCCAGGAGGCAAATGAGTTCTGATCAGGAAATTCCTGATTGGCCACACGGTACGGATAGAAATAATCGTCGAAATGAATGGCATCAATGTCGTATCTCCTAACAATATCGCTCACCACCCGGGCCACATGGTCGCGTACTTCCTGGATTCCGGGGTCAAAATACTTTTTGCCTCCGTAACTTAACATCCACTCCGGATGGGTATTGGCCACATGCCCCGGCGCCGGAACCGATTTTTCAATGTTTTGAACAGCCCGGTACGGATTCAGCCAAACATGAATATCCAACCCCCGCTTACGGCATTCTGAAATAGCAAAGGCCAGAGGATCGTAATACGGATCAGGTGCAACTCCCTGCGTCCCCGAAAGCCATTCAGACCAGGGTTCCAACTTCGAATCATACAACGCATCAGCATCAGGTCGAATCTGAAATACAATTGTATTCATATTATATGCCTTCACCTGATTTAGCATTTCGATCATTTCAAGTTTCTGCTGTTCGGTCGTCAATCCTTTCGCCGATGGCCAGTCAATGTTTTCAACCGTGGCAATCCAAATGGCCCGCATTTCGTGTTTGGGATAGGTTTGGGAATAGGTTGAAGAGGCAATTCCAATGAGTATGAATACCGTTATAATGAATTGAATTAATAGGATTCGGTTCATGAAATTATATGGTTTTATTTTCAACATTTGAAATAATTTATTTTGCCATGTCCGTTCGCTAAAGTCCCAAGTACTCGGGACAAAGGATACTGCTTCGATCAAGATTTTTTTCAATTTCGTTTTTTTATGTCCTTACAAACAACTTGCAACGCCTGACTTGGAATTTGGAACCTGAAATTTGGAACTTATTGATATTCCACTTCCATGTGCCAATCCCACTTATCGAAATAGAGATTTCCTCGCTCCCATTCCAATTCACCGCGCTGAAAATCGTAAGGTTCGCTGCGTATGTATTTTTTATCAGGAGTTAATTTACGAGCATAATCATCGTTCACAATCAGACGATAAGCATCAATTCCTGAACGGTAAAAATTTCGGACCTTTTCACCGGCATCATTCTGCAAACCAAACGACTGATCAACAGGAACCCAGCCCACAGCTTCGAAATACACTTCGCACCAATCGTGCAGATTAACCTCCCCTGGATGAAGCATCCAACCACTTTGCCATTTCACCGGAATCCCCTGCGATCGTGCCAAAGTCATGAACAACAAAGTTTGCATGCCACAATCGCCGTGGTGATTTTTCAGAACATATTCCGGAATATTCGGAATTGTTCCATACTCCAAAGCGCTTGCCCAGCGAATTGAACCGTTGATCCAGTTATAAATTTTCTGAGTTTGCAGCAAAGGGTTGGTTTCGCCATCCAAAATAAGGTTGGCCAATTGTTTAATTTCATCTGTAAAAACAATCTGAGGAGGGCGCTCCGCTGTAAATTCCTTGTAAACAGCGCTCGATGTATCGTAAGGCTTCAGGTGTTCAGGTTTTAAATCGAAATATTGAGCTGCAGTTTCAAATTCAAATTCAATGTTAAAAACGGTTGGCCGATCTTTTTCGGCCTTCTTTTCAAGGTAAATTGTCCGTTGCAAATCACTTGCAGGAGCAACTGATGCCTGTTCCGGATTCGATTTTAAAAGCCGGATATCCTTCTGCCGGGAGTGTCCTTCCCTCGGGAAAGGCATCCAGCAGCGGATTGTTTTCCCATTTGGAATAACATTGGGTTTTACCGTAATGGTGTAATTAAGCTTCATTCGGACAGGCAAAACAGGCCCGCCTATCGTTTTAGTCAGTTCAGTTACTTTTCGGGTGTGATTGATACAGAATATATCGAGCGAATCAACGTGCAACCCATCAACCTTAGTTTTACAGATTTTCGCCTCATCATCAAGCAGGAATAAATTACTTACAGCCATATTGAAATAACGCTTTTCACCATCAATAAGGCGCATTTCAAGTTTTCTGTTTCTCTCCCAACGGTGCATCATTCCCGAATCCAAATAAGGAAAATAATTGTTAAGCCGTGTAATTACATCAGCTTCTTTCAGGCTAAAATCAATCGGTATGCGCCGGGCAATTTCAACAATTGAATCCAGTTTAAACAAATTTATTTCGCCCAAAATCCGGGTTTCTTTAATAGAATCGGCCAGCAATCCCGCCTTTTTCAGTTCGCCGGAATGCACCAGTTTCTCAATTCCCGAAAAATCAAACGGCTTTTCGGGAGTTGCTTTGCAGGCACCCAAAAGAAAAAGTAATGTGCCTGTTTTCAGCAAACTATTTGCCCAATTTCCAAATTGGTATGACCAATATTTTTGATTCAATCTTATCATGAAATAGATTCTGAATTGAATTAATACACTAAAAATTTGTTATTCGCTTCGAGCTATAAGCAACAAAACAGAAATTAACACTAGAATCGTTCCGTTTTGTAGCCTCTTTGCTTCAGGTATTTCAATAAATCATCCAATCGGCCGTAAAACTTATCGGTCCGTTCGGGAGCTGTTCCCAAATGAATCAACATGATACACCCATTTAAACCATTCGGATCTTTCTTTTCAAAATTTTTGATGTCATTCATAATTGTTTCCGACGAACGGTAGCCGGGCATATCCGGCGTGGTATAGTCGGCATTAGAACGAATTCCGGGTGTAAAGTTGACGACTTTCAATCCAATTTGCCTGCTCCAGTCAACGCTTTCGGTATTGTACCACTCGTATGGTGGCAAAAATACCTTCGCTTTTTCAGGCGTAATTCCAAAAGCGCCCATTTTTTTGAAGTTGGCTTTCAAGTCTTCGGATAATTGATGCTGACTAACCAATGTCGAATCGCGTTTACTCCAGTCGGCATACAGCAAATGCCTGTCGGAATGTGCGCCCAAATAATGGCCATCTGTAATCAAGTCGTTAATAAGTTTACTATTTTCCGGATTACTATAAAAAGTTCCGGTAAAGAAAAATGAAGATTTGACCTTGTTCTTTTTCAGTGTTTGAGCAATCACTTTGCCACCTTCAGCATATTCGTGAGCCGAAAAAATGAGGTAAATTTTCTTGTCTTTCTGGTTCATTCGGACTACTGCACCTTGACTATCACACTGATCCTGATTATTTTCCTGATCAGCTTCAAGTGAAGAAAGCAAATAACTTAAGCTGGCTGTTCCATCCATCGTGGGTTCGTTGGTCGAATAATCGCCCATATCGTCATGATATACCGCTTTTCCATTCTGAAATTCAGCATATTCATCAGCATCGTGCAAACTTATTCCGAGCAGGCTATTATAAATATGCGAGTAAACCGGACCATCAACCAGTCCGCCTGTTGTAGTTTTTTTCAGGATGTAAGTAAGCGACGAATGGGGAATTTCAGGATAATCGCCACCAGCCGGAAGTCCGCAAATCATGGATGTTCCCCACGGATTGCAACCGAATAACCAGTCAGTCAAGGCAGCTTCCATTAGTTCGTAACTCGCGTCGCCAGTTATTTTCCGGTACAATTTGGCCTGGGTTGCAGCAGCAACTACCAGATTATTAGAGCACCATATAAATGGCACTCCGATACGAAAAGGATCGTTTCCCGCATATTTTTTCAACTGATCGAGGCCCTGTTTCATCAAACCGGAAAACTGTTTTGCTATTGCCGGATCGTTGGACTGAGCCATTAAAACATGACCCAGGTTCACAAACGGATAATACTGGTAATGACGTGCGCGGTTCAGTTCCATCCAGGGAGTTACCGGTTCCAGTTCGCCCCAGTATTTGGCCTGCTTCTGAAAATCGGTCGTTTTATCCAGAGGAATAAGGGTGGCAGCCGCCAGTTCCATATCGTCAACGTAATTATCTTCCTCGTAAAAATACGGTGAAGCGATACAGGCAGTCTGGCAATTACCCAAATCTGATTTGGCAAAATCCCAGGCATCGTACGACTTATGAAGCATCTGACCGGCAAAAGCGGGATCAATCTGTTTGAAAACGGAAGCTCCCAATGCAAACGATGAAGCAAATTTTGCTGCGATAGATGAAACGCCGGTCGTGCGGTTTTTATATTTGCCAAGTCCCTGCGATTTTCCTGATACAAAGTAAACCGGCCGGTATTTTCCAAGTCCGTAACTGCCTATAGTGTCGTTCGTTGGCAATCGCAAACCAATGTGATCGCGGTCGTCGGCAATCTGGTTATACATTTCATTTTTAGCCGGATTCATCCGCATCAGCCATTCAAGTCCCCAGCGCGCTTCGTCCAGAATATCGGGAATACCATTTATCCCAGGCCTTCCGTTTGCATCGAACCGGTCGCTATAAACTGTTGGATTTTGCTGATAAGCAAACAACAACTGATAAATGGCATTCGCCGAAGTGGTCGTATATTGTAAATAATCTGATGCATCGTGCCATCCACCAATAGCATTGATTTTTTCGCCGGTACGGGATGGATGTTCAACTATAATTCCATCATGGGTATGGCAGGAATCATTCAGGAAAGGATTAAACCCGCATCGTTGCTGGCGCATATAATTCAGGATGAAATCGGCTGTGCCCTGATAAACGTCGGGTGATATGCGAAACGAAGGAGAGACGCATTTACCGATCTGGAGATAAAATCCACCGATTTGTTCAACCGACGAAAAATTCAACCTTAAAGCAATTTTTTGCCCCCAGACTGAAGCATCAGCAGGTTCTGTTTGCCCTTCCAAAATCAGTTTTCCGGAAAGTGTTTCGAATAATTGAAACGTGGAAACATTTTGCTCCCTGTCAGAAATAAACACGGCAACTTTCGATGAATGAGGCAAATAACCAAGCTGATTGATCCGGATAACTTCGTATGCTGAAACTTTAAAAGCAACCAGAGAAATCAGGATAAACAACAAATTAATTTTCATATCAAGTCAGGTTTTGGGTTAGGGTTCAGATTAATTCCTTTAAAAAATTGCTTGCTATAAAGATAGATATCTATATAATACCGACAGTTTTGTCAGACATCTTTTCTGTTTTACTTTTAATCCAATTCCGCATCAAAAATAGTCTATTAAATGAATTTACAAATATTGGTAATACATGTTATATGATACATTTATTTTCTAATCTAAATCCTTATATTTACAACATTGAAATGAAAAATATGACCTGTCAAAATCATTATTCAAAATGAAATTAATTGCTGATAGTGGTTCGACCAAAACAGCCTGGAAACTTATCAGTCGTTCAGGAACTATTAAAGATATAAAAACCTCAGGGATTAACCCATTTTTTCGTACGGAAGATGACATTTTCCTGGAATTAAGAAAGTCTCTTTTGCCTGAAACCGGTATAGAGATCACAGAAATCTACTTTTACGGAACTGGTATTATCAATGCTGAAAAAGGTGACATTATAAAAAGGGCCTTAAGTAGAATTTACCATCAGGCCGCCATCGAAACCTACAGCGATGTTCTTGGCGCTGCCAGGGCATTATTCGGGAATAAAGCCGGAATTGCCTGCATTTTAGGGACCGGATCGAATGTTTGCCTGTACGATGGCGAAAAAATTACCGAAGGAATTTCACCTCTTGGATTTATATTGGGCGATGAAGGCAGCGGCGCAGTGATGGGCCGAAAACTATTGGGCGACTATTTTAAAGAAGTGATGCCTCCCGATTTGCGCGATGATTTTACTAAAAAGTATAACCTGGCCCGTGAAGAAGCTTTAAACAGCGTTTACCGAAGCGAAAAGCCCAATCAATTTTTGGCTCAGTTTACGCCATTTTTGTCGGAGCATGCAGGTTCGGTTTATTGTCAGGAATTTGTTCAACGAAATTTCATGGAATTCTTCGACCGGAATGTAAGCCACATTCCGGGCTACAAGAATTATCCGATCGGATTTGTTGGTTCAGTAGCTTTTTATTTCAGCCAGATTTTAAATAATACAGCCAGTTATTTTGGATTCGATCAAACCATTATCATTAAAGATCCGATTGAAGGACTGGAAAAATATTATAACAACTTATAACAGAATGACAACAGAAAGTACAACCGAAGCCGATTCATTGTATCATGATCTGGAACAGAAATCGGTAAAAGAGCTTTTATTAAGCATTCACGAAGAAGATAAAAAAGTACTTCCGGCAATTCACGAGGCTATCCCCCAAATCGAAAAACTGGTAGAACAGGTTTACCTTCGCATGAAGAAAGGTGGTCGGCTATTCTACATGGGGGCCGGCACCAGTGGAAGACTTGGAATTCTTGATGCCTCTGAGATTCCACCAACTTTCGGTGTCGGTCACGATCTGGTCATCGGCCTGATTGCCGGCGGTGACCGTGCCATACGTAAAGCTGTTGAAATGGCTGAAGATGATGAAGAACAAGGCTGGAAAGACCTAGAAAAATACGAGGTAACCAAGTTAGACACAATTGTTGGAATAGCAGCATCAGGTAGAACTCCTTATGTAATTGGAGCAGTAAAAAAAGCCCGCTTAGGAGGCCTCCTGACAGGCTGTATCGTGAATAACAAGAACAGCGCTTTGGCACAAAATGTCGAAATTGCCATTGAAGCGGTTGTAGGTCCCGAATTCCTTACAGGCAGCACCCGTATGAAATCGGGCACTTCGCAAAAGTTAATCCTGAATATGATCACCACTTCGCTGATGATTAAACTCGGAAGGGTAAAAGGCAACAAAATGGTGAACATGCAACTCACCAATCAAAAGCTTATTAACCGTGGAACCCGCATGATCCGAACAGAACTGGGCTACGATGAAGTAAAAGCCAAACGGCTGCTATTGCTTCACGGGTCGGTAAATAATGTATTGCTGGCCGAAAAAGAAGAGAACAGGCAATAACAAAAGAATTATCTATTTATCTACCGCTTCTGATTTTTTTAACCATTTCAGGAAGAACTGGCTCAAAATTATTGCCAAAACTTGACCGAATGTAGGAAAGTACCCCGGCAATTTCTTCATCGGTCAATTGTGCCTGTGAGGGCATAAAACTATTATAAACTTCGCCATTCACCTCAATTTTTCCACTAAGCCCCTTCATCATAATCGCAATTAATTCTGCGGGATCTTTACCAACCCAACTTCCGGGAATGAGCGGCGGATGCATATTAGGAACTCCTGAACCATCAGACTGGTGGCAGGACAAACAATACTTCGTATAAACAGCTTTCCCCGGATGCACTTTTTCAGTAACCTGTGCGGGCAGATTTTTATTGATTTCGGAGGTTAATTGTTCAGAACCAACAGCCTCAACTTTTTTATTATCAGTCTTTTTCTGGCAAGATATGATTGCCACCAACAATAAAACACTGAATATTAACCGACTAGTTTTTCTCTTCATATAATTACTCCTTTTCCCCGATTCGAATAAAATTGCTGAAGGATCGAATCGTCGTTGGCTTCCTTCGATAATGACTCAATTGTATTTGGCGGAACATCACACAAATCCAGGGCCATCAATCCATCCAGACAATTATTAAATTTCGGATCAACATTAAATCCGATAATTTTCGCATTCAGCTTGATGTATTTCTTTAAAAGCACAGGCAAGCCAGAGTTCAGTTCGTCCACATCGCCAATAAATTTATCAAGCGAATTGATATCATTGTCCATCGACTGCATGATCACATTCAGGTTCTGATCATCGGTTTTAAACTTGTATGAATTGCGCGGTGTAATGCTTTTTGCCAAGTTCCAGTCGAAATGATGAGCCATGAGGAACTTGATGATCATTTCCTTGGAAGTAGCTGAGTAGTCGTCGCTTACACTGACTGGACCCATAAGATAGCGGTATTCAGGATTTTTAAGCGTAAAATACAGAATACCTTTCCATAACAGAAATAAAGGCATGGGTTTTCGCTGATATTCCCTGACCACAAATGAACGCCCCAGTTCCATCGTTTGCCTGAGCATATCCTGAAGGTCGTCCCTGATCTTAAACAGGCTATGAATATAAAAACCACGGACCCCAAACTTGTGCATAATTTCGGCGCCTTTTCCAATCCGGTAAGCTCCAGCAATCATTTCGGCCTCAGCATCCCAGATGAACATCTGGTTGTAATACAAATCAAATTCATCGAGATCAATGCTACGGTTGGTACCTTCGCCAACCTGCCTGAAAGTGACTTCGCGAAGACGTCCAATTTCTAAAAGAATGCAGGGAATTCGTTTTGATGGCGCACAATAAACCGTATAATTTTTCATTCTGAACAACAAAAATTCTGTTCCCAATTCCTGAAGTTCCTGAATAATCTTTTCGTGTGGTACTGGTTCTGCAACAGGTTCAATCCGTTGCTGGCGTTTCAGTGAATAATTGAAAAATTTTTTTACCTCAATCTTCGAACACAGCAGATAAGTCCTGGCGCGCAGATATCTGCCATACTGGTAAATATCTGCAAATTTATCCTGTTCTTTAACCGAAATAGTGCTTCCAATCCTGATCTTGACCGGATTTTTATGTTGGTATAAAATTTCAGTCGGAAGTTTCATGCTTTTCAACAAAGAGTGAATATTTCCCATCAGGTAGAACAAACGGCTGTTATAACCCTGAAAATGAATCGGGACAACCGGTACCTTTTGCTGCTTGATGTATCTTATCGTATTTTGATGCCACTGTTTATCCGACAATAAATGCGACGCATCGAACTGAGAAACCTCTCCGGCGGGAAAAAGGCAAAGCAATCCGCCTTTCTCCAAATGTGAGGTAGCTTTATCCCATCCGGAATGATCGCCCCGTTTATCTGACTTTTTTTTGACCACCTGCTCTTCCAGAAAAAACTCACTGATTGGTTCGATCTTTTGCAGCAATTGAGAGGACACTATTTTCAAATCGAAACGAACCTGACTTAAAATTTTGATGAGCAAAAAACCTTCGAGGCCACCAAATGGATAATTGCAAATAACTATGGCCGGACCTGTTTTTGGAACCCGCTTATGCAATTCTTCCATATCAAATACATAGTTGATCTTCAGAATTTTGATTAGTTCATCAACAAAATCAAGTCCTTTCTTGTCGCCAATCTGATTATAAACCCGGTTTAATTTATCGAATCGCAGAAAAAACATCAGGAACCGGGCAAAATGTTCGCCACCAATATAACTAAGCTTTGGGTTTGCTTTCAGGAAGTCTTTTGGTTTAAAAAGTTCCATATTCGTAATAACAGGTGTTTCTAATTCAAAAAGAAGCAATTACATTTTTCAATCCTTGCTCAACCAGATCAGATTGATATCGAAAAAAGAATTCTTAAAAATGAACATTTTTTTTGGTCAATTGTAGTTGAAATAGCTTAATTCGCATAAAAATTTAGAAATTGAACATACTATATCAAAAATACGACATCAATCAGTGGTTACCTACCACCAGAAAAGAGGTAGAATCGAGGGGTTGGGACAGTGTGGATGTGATTTTTTTTACCGGCGATGCCTATGTTGACCATCCATCGTTTGGCGCTGCAGTAATTGGCAGGATACTTGAAGCAGAAGGCCTTCGGGTCGCAATTGTTCCCCAGCCCAACTGGCAGGATGATTTACGCGATTTCAAAAAACTAGGCAAACCCAACCTTTATTTCGCGGTAACAGCCGGAAATATGGATTCGATGGTGAACCATTACACCGCCAATAAGCGAAAAAGATCAAACGATTCTTATACACCGGGGGGAAAGGCAGGCCAGCGGCCTGATTATGCTACTACTGTTTATTGCAATATCCTGAAAGAACTTTTTCCTGATGTGCCCCTGGTGGTGGGCGGTATTGAGGCTTCGCTCCGCCGTGTGACTCATTACGATTACTGGAGCGACAAACTGAAGCCTTCCATTTTAATTGAATCGAAAGCGGATATGCTCTTTTACGGAATGGGAGAAAAGTCAATTCTGGAGTATTCCCGGCTGATCCAAAAAGGAGTTGATCCTTCAAAGCTGACCAATATTCCGCAAACAGCCTTTCTGGTTCCGAAGGACGGCGAGTATGTGACCAACAAAAAGTGGAACAGCCTTAAACTTTATTCCTATCAGGAATGTCAGGAAGATAAAAAGAAATATGCCAAAAACTTCATGCACATTGAAGAGGAATCGAACAAGGTGGAAGCCAATGTGCTCGTTCAGGAAACAGGCAATCAGCGGGTTATTGTAAATCCGCCCTGGCCGCCATTGGAAGAAAAGGAAATTGATCGTTTTTATGATCTTCCGTTTACACGCCTTCCACACCCCCGCTATAAAAATAAAGAAGAGATTCCGGCCTATAAAATGATTCGCCACTCGGTAAATATTCACCGGGGGTGTTTTGGCGGCTGTACATTTTGTACTATTTCGGCCCATCAGGGGAAATTTATTGCCAGCCGCTCCGAGGAATCAATCCTGAAAGAGGTGGATAAACTGGTGTTGATGCCCGATTTCAAAGGATATATTTCCGATTTGGGAGGGCCTTCGGCTAACATGTATAAAATGAAAGGTATTCATCAGGAAATATGCAATAAATGTAAACGTCCATCGTGCGTTTTTCCTGATGTGTGCAAAAACCTGAATACCGATCACAAACCAATGCTCGACTTGTACAAAAAAGTTCGCCAGCATCCCGACGTTAAAAAGGCCTTTATTGGCAGCGGAATCCGATACGATATGATTTTGAAGGAAACCAGCGATCCGCAGGTGAATAAAAACAACATGGAATACCTGCGCGAAGTCATTAAGTACCATGTCTCCGGAAGGCTGAAAGTTGCTCCTGAACATACTTCCGATCAGGTACTTGATTTGATGCGGAAACCTTCATTTAAACTTTTTCATAAACTGAATAAGGTTTTTCAGGAAATAAACAAGGAAGAAGGGCTGAACCAACAGCTAATTCCTTATTTCATTTCCAGCCACCCCGGTTGCGAAAATGTTGACATGGCCAATCTGGCAGTCGAAACCAAACAACTCGACTTCAAACTCGAACAAATCCAGGACTTCACTCCTACCCCTATGACCCTGGCTACCGTGATTTATTATACCGGATACCATCCATACACCATGCAAAAAGTTTTTACAGCGAAAAGCCAGAAAGAAAAGCTGGCCCAACGCAAATACTTTTTCTGGTATCAGCGCGAATATCATCAGGAAATAAAAAGTGAGCTTTTGCGTCTGAACAGGAGAGATTTGCTGGACGGGCTTTTTGGGGGAAAGGCCTCCCCTAACCCATCCAAAGGAGGGGAATTGAGCCGCAATCCAAAACAAAAGTGAACCATTTAACAATTTACTATTTAGCCATTGACCATTTAACCATTGAAATCGTAAATCGTAAATAAACAAATCGTAAATAATTCGATCATTTAACATGCATAAACTAAAAATCTTCACCGTTATAATATCCCTATTTTTTTGAATTCGTGTGCCGAATTATCTCAAATCGCTCAATCAGTGGCCAGTCAGAATTTGCCATTAACCAATGCCGAAATTATTGGCGGTCTGAAAGAGGCACTTTTGGTTGGAACGGATAGTTCGGTAAACCGCTTATCGGCTATCGATGGTTATCTGAAGGATCAGTCCGTTAAAATTCTATTGCCCCCGGAAGCTAAAACCATTACCGATCATCTTTCGAAGTTACCTGGTGGAGCAAAACTGGTCGAAGATGTAATTATGCGGATTAACCGTGCTGCCGAGGATGCAGCTAAAGGTGCCAAACCAATTTTTGTGAATAGCGTGAAGGAAATGACTTTTACCGATGCCCTGCAAATTCTGAAAGGCCCTGACAATGCGGCAACTCAATATTTCAGGCAAAAAACTTCAGCTCAACTTGGCGAATTGTACCGACCAAAAATTCGTGAATCGTTGAATAAAAACCTTGTTGCAGGCATTTCGACCCAACAATCGTGGAATGAACTGACCATCCGCTGGAATAAACTGGCAGGCTCATCAATTGGCCAAATCGGCGGTTTAAAAACCGTGGATGTAAAACTGGAAGATTACATTCTGCAACAGGCTTTAAACGGAATGTTCCTGAAAATTGCAGAGCGTGAAAAAGACATACGAAACAATGCCAATGCCCGGGTAACTAACTTGCTGAAAAGAGTGTTTGGAAGTCAGACTGCGATGAATTGATGTCATTAAGTAGTCATTAAATGGTCATTAAATAGTCATTTATTGTATCAAAATCACAACCTATTCAATGTGCCTTTTACAATAAATGACACGAAGTAAATGACTATAAATGACTATTCCTCTGGCCACTGCGACTGAACACTGATCACTTCCTCACAAATATAACCTTCCCTGCCAGGTATCCCGTTCTTCCAACAATTTTTCCAGTTTGGCCGTAAATTCAAAGTTTTTCATGCCCCATCGTGGAGCAACCAGTAAATCATCCAACGCTTCACTCACAAAATGCTCAACAATATTTTTTGGATTTAACAATTCCAGATATCCTACAGACAAAATCCAAATACTCATCAACCATAAACATCTGAAATTTCTCCGGCTACTCTAAGGACAAAAGAAAAAAAAGTTTGTTTCTCAGAAAATTACTCTTTTAATGAACGGGAAGTGTTATAAATAAAACTGTCCCCTGATCTTTCTCCGATTCCAGACGTATCCTTCCACCGAGTAACTTAACAAGCCCTTTAGTGATTGATAATCCCAGCCCGCTTCCTTCGTAGTTTCGCGTAGCAGTAACGTTTTCCTGCATGAAACCTTCAAAGATGAGCTCCTGCGCCTCTTCAGATATCCCTTTGCCGGTATCTTTTACGAAGAGTTCAATCTCTTCTTCCTTGAAATCGCAGCCCAGTGTTACCCGACCCCGGGAGGTAAATTTGATCGCGTTATCGGTTAAATGTGTCACCATTTTTCGTAACAATTCCTTATCCGTTTTCAAGATAAAATTATTATCCGGAACCTGAAGGATTAAATCCAGGTTTTTAGCTGAGCATTTATCTTCGAAAGATTCAAATTGCTCCTTCATGAACGAGTGGACATTAACATCTGAAAGTTTCACTTTTTGGTTACCCGAAACGATCAGCGAAATATCCATATAATTGGTGATGGTATTGATCAGTCGGTCGCAACTTTCTTCCAACATTTCA
The DNA here is from genome assembly GCA_013824715.1 of Odoribacter sp. Lineage (GTDB taxonomy): Bacteria > Bacteroidota > Bacteroidia > Bacteroidales > Prolixibacteraceae > Aquipluma. The sequence continues at coordinate 56,876 of PNOH01000009.1, forward strand.
ATAAATCGTTCCTTTTCCTCCAATTCCAAATCATCTTCGGCAATGATCCTTGAAAAACCAAGAATGCCATTGATGGGTGTCCGAACTTCGTGTGAGATGTTATTGAGAAAAGCGGTTTTCAGACGGTCGCTCCCTTCGGCCTTCGTTTTGGCCACTTCCAGTTCAATGATTGTATTTTGCAGCTCTAAAGTCCGTTCCTGTACTTTTTCTTCCAGTATTAAATTCTGGTTTTGAAGCTGGGTATGCAGGTAACGTGTTTGAAGTAAATTGCGGATACGAAGATCAACTTCGGTCAGGTCGAAGGGTTTGGTCAGAAAATCTTTTGCGCCGCCTGCAAGCGCACGCAACTTTGATTCGGCTGAAACATCGGCCGTTAGTACCAGTATAGGCAGATAAACGCTGTCAGGAACCAGTTCTGCCAACTGCTCCATCACCTGAAAGCCGGTCAGGTGGGGCATCATCAGGTCCAGTAAAATGATGTCAGGATTTATTTCCTGAAATAACCCTGCAACCAAACGCGAATCGGTAGTAGTGTACACGTTGGTGTAATCTTTGAATTCAAGAAGGCCACTGAGAACATCTACATTGGCCTGCTCGTCGTCAACAATCAGGATTCGGGCATTTTTTAAGTTTGAATCGTTCATTGTTTATTTCGTTTAATTATTCTTTTACCACTAAGGTACACTGAGTTTCACTAAGTGTTTCTATGTGTTCAAAGGAAGGTGTGATTTGGTCACTTCCTTTCCCCAGGGCGACATTCCTTCGTTCCGCCAGTTGGCGGAACCTGGGCTAGTATCTGCCGCCCCTTCAGGGCTGAAAACTTGCCAACACCTATGAACCAAGGCTTTCCCCCTTGTGGGGGAACGGGAAGGGGGCTTTTATCATTTTATCCACCACCTTCAAAAACTCCACAACATCAAGCGGTTTGGTCAAATAATCTTTAGCTCCGGCTTCCATCAGCTTATTAATTTGCTTTGCCATCGCATCGGCGCTTATGACTACAACCGGAATAGCTGCTGTTTTCGGTCCGGCCTGAAGAAGCTTTAACACTTCACTGCCGTGGATGTCGGGCAAATCGAGATCAAGAAGAATTAAATCCGGTGCAAAATCAGTTGCAAGTTTAACTGCATTCTTCCCGTACATTTCAGTAATCAAACGGATTGACGGGCGGTGAGCCTCTAAAATCTGTTCAACCAATTGCATGTTGGATATATTATCTTCGATATATAAAATCGTTCCGCTCACCAGCGCTTTTTCCTGTTCCGGTATGACCTGATCACTTAACCGTTTATGGCGGTCAATCTGGCTTTCAGTTTGTGGCAGTTCAATCCAAAATGTACTTCCTAAACCTACTTTACTTTCTACACCAATCGTTCCGTGCATCGCTTCAATTAATTTTTTGGCGACTGCCAATCCAAGCCCTGTTCCTTCGGTTTCGGTTTTCTCCGCCCCGATTCGTTCGAAAGGCGTGAAGAGCTTTTTAATATCCTCCGTAGTGATGCCTGCCCCGGAGTCAGATATACTGATCCGGATAGTGGAATTCTGCTTTTCTGCAGCATCTGTTATTTCGCAGTCTATTTTCACAAAACCATTTTGCTGGTTATATTTAATCGCATTGTTAACGAGGTTGAGCAGAACCTGTTTTAACCGCTGGTAATCTGCCTTTACAAAAAGTTCGTCATGTGGGGCTACTTCCAGTGTTATTTGTTTCTTTGCTGCCAGCGGGCTGACAATATCCAGCATCTCCTTAACAAGAGGGCACATTGCGATTGGTTCCAAAAAGAGCGAAATATGGCCTGCTTCAATTTTCGAAATATCCAACACTTCGTTGATCAGATCAAGCAGGTGTTTTCCGCTTTTCAGGATGTGGTCCACCCCTTTTTTATGGGCCGGTTTGAGTTCGCCCATATCCATCAACTGGGCAAAACCGAGAATTGAATTCATAGGTGTACGGAGCTCGTGGCTCATGCGTGAGAGGAATTCGCTCTTGGCCAGGTTGGCCTGCTCCGCTTCCAGTTTTGCCTGCTTAATTATATTTTCTGTTTGTCTTCGTTCAGTTATGTCGATGATGTTTGTTAGTACCATCATTTCACCATCGATCTCGATTGGGGTTAAACCTATCTCAACAGGAAATACTGAACCATCTTTTTTCAAGGCAAACATTTCGCGGCCTGCCCCCATTTTACGTCTCTTAGGATTTGCAAAGAAATTGCCCATATTGGCAGGATGATCCATGCCTTCTACTTTTGGCATCAACATACTAATATTCGACCCAATTAGTTGGCTGATATCATACCCAAAATATTCTTCAGTTGTATGGTTCGCCAGGCGGATTGTACCTTTTGAATCGACTAATAGAATTGAATAAGGAGATGCTTCGTAAACCAGCCGGATCCGTTCCTCTGCCTGGTCGCGTTCTTCAATTCCTTTTTGCAGGATCAGGTTTATTTCCGCAAGCTCTTTGGTCCTTTTTTCTACTTTTTGTTCCAGGTCTTCGTTTAACAGGCGTATTTCTTCCTCTGCAAGTTTACGTTTATTATTATTTTCAATAAATTCAATGCCAAAGGAGATATCTATGGCCAGTTCATCAAGCAATTTTACCTCGGCATCATCAAAGAAAAAAGGCTCGTTTGCATAGAGATTCAGTGTTCCAATCGTTCTGCCAAAAACTATAAGTGGAAAAGCACCAGTTGATTTATAGCCAAGCTTTAACGCGTTTGCGCTCCACGGGATCATTTCTGGATTGTTAGCTATGTCGTTGGCTAAATAATGAATGCCCGATTTTATTGATCTCCCTGTGGGCCCATTTCCCAGAATTTCATCGTCCAGATTGATATTGATAGTTTTCAGGTAATCTTCTGTATATCCTGCTGATGCAACCGGGTTTACTATATTCGTTTGCGGGTCAAACATTCCAATCCATACCATTCTGAATTTCCCGTCTTCAACTGCAATCCGGCATACTTCCTCAAAAAGTGTCTGCTTATCCTGTTTGTCCTGAACACGGACAATTGCCTGGTTGATGTTGCTTAAAACTGCATAAATACGGTTTACTTTTTGTATTTCTTCTTCAGCCTGCCTGCGCTTGGTGATATCATAGAAACCTGAGATGATCAGGGGTTCACTTCCAAATATCAGGATTTGAAATGAAGCATGGGCCCAGAATAACCGGCCATCTTCTTTTTTAAAATGCATTTCACGTTCGTTCAGCGAGCCATTTTTGGCCAGCGCTTCTATAATTTCATATCGGTCATCCGGATTGACGTAAAAATCGGACGATTTTTTTCCAATGGCTTCTGTCGTTGAAATACTGAATAGTTTGCCAAGTTGCTTATTGGCGAGAATGATAATACCATCGGATAGCCTGGTTAATACCAAAGGTACAGGCGAAGCTTCAAAAATCGTTTGAAAACGTTTCTCGCTCTCTATTAATTCAGATGTTAAAATTTCCGCTTTCAGCCTTGCCTTGCTTTCAATATTGATAAGGATTTTGGCAATAAAAAACAGCAAAATACTGATCAGAAACCCGCCAAAAAAGACTGTCCATGCACTGATGTAATCGATGAACATGTTTCCAGCCCTTTGGGTAAATACCAATGTCCATCGGTGGCCATTGAAATCAACCGGTATCTGAATGGAGAAGCGGATTTTCTCCGAAGCGTTTTGTTCGTCCGGGATGTGAGATTCAAACAGCATAGATTGGGGCGTACATTCCATGCCATCGAAGATATGAAGATACAATTTTTTATTTTCCTTTAGTTCCCAACCTTCCAAAATACCTGACATAAAGTCATTCATCCGGTAGGGGCTGTAAACCCAGCCAATAATTGCATTGCGGCGTTGTTCAATGGTGTTGGTTTCTGCCCCTTTGCGGTAAACAGGCACATATATTAAATTACCTGTCTGTACATCAGTTCCGGGTTTTACCAACATTACTTTTCCCGAGAGCGCCACAACATTCCTGTCTCGTGCGCGTTCCATAGCTTCCCGGCGAACGGGCTCCGAGAACATATCATATCCAAAAGCACTCAGGTTGCTACTGGAAAAAGGTTCAAGAAAAACGATGGAAGTATAGGTTTCGCGCCTGCCTTCAGGTTTCACCGTATATTCAGGGAAACCTTCGTTCCTGATTTTTTGAATGTGTTGCTGTAGCTTATCTGCGGTCACGATTATCGAAAAACCAAAATCCTGTATCCGATTTAAATTGAGATTTAACTTTGATTCTTCGACAAAAGCTTTCCATTCCTTCCGGGTTACGGTATCTGATCCGTTAATAAAAGCGGCCCCGCTCCGAAGTACCTGCTCACCGGTATATAACCGATTGGTTATTTTGCTGCTGATTTCATTGCACGAATAGGCAAACTCCTTTTTATCGAGGTTGTCAACATCTGACTTTATATAAGATGCTGCATAAATTGTAACGAAGAAACCTGTTATCAACAACGCCCCTGCCACCCAGCTTCTTTTTTGTTTCATTGTGTTCAAAGTTTAAATAAATCTCTATACCAGCTTCATTTACAATCCTGATTTATTCTTCGGGATTGTTCCTCAATGAATGTGAATTTGGGGTAATGTAAATAACTGTAACCTAACAATTTTATTACGAATAAGGTTCAATTCACGCCGGCTTTCTTTCGTTCCCCTGAAACAACCTCCCTTGCCAGGTATCCCGTTCTTCAAGTAACTTTTCGAGTTTGGCGGTAAACTCAAAGTTTTTCAGCCCCCATCGTGGTGCAACCAATAGCTCATCAGGCGCTTCGCTTACAAACCTCTCAACCACTATTTCAGGATTCAAAAATTCGAGGTATTTTATCATCAATTCAAGATAACCTTCGACGGTAAACATCGGAAAATGCTCCGGGTTTTGAAGGTATTCACGATACATTTGCGTACCTCTGTGAATTTGAAGTTGGTGGAGTTTCAGGTTTTCGACCGGAAGTTGCGAAATCACCCGCGCCTGTTCAAGCCAGTCAGTTTCCGTTTCGCCAGGCAATCCCAATATCAGGTGGGCACAATTGTGAATATTTCTTCGCGCAGTTTCTTCCAGAGCCCAAACCGATTTTTCAAAACTATGGCCGCGGTTCATTCGGTCGAGGCTCAAATTCAGATGCGACTCAATCCCAAATTCCAGCATGATGTAATACTGCTGAGCTATTTCCTGAAGATAGTCCAGAATTTCTTCAGTCAGGCAATCCGGACGGGTAGCAATGACCAAGCCGATAACCCCTTCATGCGCCAATGCTTCTCCATATAGTAATTTCAAGTTTTCGAGTGGTGCATAAGTATTGCTGAACGACTGAAAATAGGCCAGATATTTCATGGATTTATATTTTCTGGAAAAGAATTCAATGCCTTCTGAAAGTTGATGGGTGACACTTTTTCCCAGATTGCAATATTCGGGTGAGAAGGTCAGGTTATTACAATACGAACAGCCTCCGCTACCTCTAGAGCCATCGCGGTTGGGGCAGGTAAAACCGGCATCAATCGAAATTTTCTGCACCCGGCCATTAAATTTTCCCCGAAAATAGCCGGAAAAATCATTGTACCGCTTGTTGCTTCCCCACAAAAACCGGTTTGTCATGTTGTTTACATTTAGTGGCAAAAGTAGTCCATTTTACCCAATACTCACCGATGACAGCAAAGTGACCCCATGAGTAACATTTCCAATGAACCTAAAAGATTTTGGCCCTCAAAAACCCGGAATAACAGCTCTGTTTTCTTGAAAATAAAGTAAAAACACATAAAAGTTATATTCCATGAGAAACAACAACACACAAAATCTCTAATATTCAAATGATTAAATTAAAAACACATCCTGAAAATTGTTAAAAAGTAGTTTATAACTTTTAGTTCAGAAGGCCGGGAAAGGTATAATTTCTTCGGGTCGAATTCCTAAATTTAAAAAACGATAAAAAGTTGTTATGTTTAGACAAGAAGATATCAGCCAGATTATAGCCAGGGGTAGTAGTCTGGCCATGATTGAACAACAGATTTTAAATTTTAAATCCGGTTTTCCATTCCTCCAATTAACCGAAACGGCTGGTATTTATCACGGGCTTATCACTTTGTCGGACAACGAAATCCAAAAATATATTTCAGTATTTGAAAACAAAGTTTCACAAGGTTTGTCTCTTCTGAAATTTGTTCCGGCATCGGGTGCAGCGAGCCGCATGTTTAATACCTTGTTTTTTGCACTGGAAGAACTACAAAACGGGACTGTAATATCAGAAATTTTAAAAGATAAAGAAGTTGCGTTGTTTTCAGACCAGCTCACCAGGTTTGCATTTTATGGTGACCTGAAAGTTGTTGCATCGAACAGAAATAAAGCGATTGAAAGTGTTTCGTTTCAGGAATGGTTGGAATGCTTGCTTTTAGAGAATGGACTGGATTACGGCAACCAACCCAAAGGATTGCTTAAATTTCACAGTTACCCCGGAGAAGAAAGGACCCCGACAGAAGAACATTTTGTTGAAGGCGCCATGTATGCAAAAAGCCATGAAGGGCAGGTGAGCCTTCATTTTACTGTTTCACCCGAACATCAGCAAGCCTTTGAAAAACATGTGGCTGAGATCAGTCCCAAATATGAACAATTTTTTGGGGTTCAATATCAGGTAAGCTTTTCGCAGCAAAAACTTTCGACCGGTTCCATTGCTGTCAATCCTGACAATGAACCTTTCAGAAACAATGATGGCAGCTTGCTTTTCAGGCAAGCAGGGCATGGAGCTTTACTCGAAAACCTGAATGATCTGGATGCCGACCTTATTTTTATTAAAAACATTGATAATGTCGTTCCCGATCAGCACAAAGCCCCAACCATAGCATATAAAAAAGCTCTGGCCGGCCTGCTGCTGAACCTTCAGGAGCAGATTTTTTATTATCAGAAGATACTCAGGGAGCATCATCCGGCATCGCTCGAAAGTGGTTTTTATGCCGAAGCGGCTAATTTTCTTGAGAACGTCCTGAATATTACTCCGCCAAATAATCAGTATTACAGCGAAAAAGAAGAATTATACCATTATTTCAATAATAAATTTAACCGGCCAATCCGGGTTTGCGGAATGGTGGAAAACCAGGGAGAACCCGGCGGTGGACCCTTTTTCGCTGTTAATCGCGATGGTTCTGTTTCACTGCAAATTGTTGAAAGTTCGCAAATTGATTTTAAAAATCAGGAACAATCAGTCATTGCAAAAAAAGCAAGCCATTTTAATCCGGTTGATTTGGTTTGTGCCGTAAAAAATTATACGGGAGAAAAATATAATCTATTGAAATTCAGGGATCCGGAAACAGGTTTTATATCCAGAAAATCAAAAGATGGAAAAGAACTGAAAGTTCAGGAACTACCCGGATTGTGGAATGGATCAATGTCGGATTGGAATACGCTTTTTGTAGAGGTTCCGATCGGGACCTTCAGTCCGGTTAAAACGATTAATGATCTTTTGCGAAAAGAGCATCAGGTAAAATAATGATTCAATCGAAAAGTATTCTTAAATTTGCACCAATTAATGAGAATATATGAATGAAGAAGCCAGAGATAATTTTGAAGATGATGATTTTGACGAAGCAGTAGCACGTTTCAGAAAAATGGTTAAAACAAATACTTCAAAATATTTCGATGTGTTTGAAGTTGAAGGCATTGTTGACCATTTTCTGGAAGATGGCCGGATAAAACTCGCTAAAAAAGCAGTTGAAACGGGGCTTAGGCTGCACCCGGCTTCCATATCTATGAAAATACGTCAGGCACAGATTTTCATGCACGAAGGAAGGCTTGAAGAATGCCTTGAATTACTGAAAATGGCTGAAAAGATTGAAGCTAATAATCCGGAAATATTTCTCACAAAAGGTGAAGCTTATAATTTGCTTGGCGATGTATCAAAAGCAGTTGCTGCATACGAATACGCCCTTGCAATGGACATTGATGAGCCCGATGAAACTCTCTACAACATTGGCATATCGTTCGGACAAGCCGGCGAAACGCATTTGGCTATCAGTTACCTCGAAAAAGCCTATCATGCTAATCCAAAAAATGAAATTGTACTTTACGAATTAGGTTATTATTTCGACAAGGATTCGCAATTCGAAAAAAGTATTGAATTTTACAACAAATACCTGGATATTGATCCTTTCAATCATTCAGTATGGTACAACATCGGCATTACCTATAACCGGATGGGGATGTTTGATCAGGCCATTGAAGCTTATGATTATGCCCTGGTAGTCAATGAAGATTTCCTTCACGCCCATTTCAACAAAGCGAATGCTTTGGCCAATAACAACCAATTTGAAAAAGCGATTGAATGCTATCAGGAATACCTGCTTCTGGACAAGGAAAACGACGACGCTTATTGTTATCTGGCTGAATGTTATCTGAATGGCGACAGGTACGATGAAGCTTTGGTCAACTACCAGAATGCAATCAGGCTAAATGATTCCAATGCCAGCGCCTGGTATGGTTCCGGACTAATTATGTGGTCGGAAGGGCAATTAACCGAAGCTCAGGCCTTCTTCAAGAAAGCCTTAATCCTTGAGGATGATAATGCTGATTTTTGGGGGATGGATGCCAAAGTTCATGCAGAACTGAATGAAATAAAAGAAGCCATTGTATCATTTGAAATGGCAACTATGCTTGAGCCTGATAATATTGAGAACTGGCTTTCGTACTCAGAAATGTTTTATGATATCAATGATACCGACCGCGCCATCGAAGTACTGAGAACGGCCAGCAAAATAAACAAATCGAACGCATTTTTAAATTACCGGTTAACCGCGTATTTGCTCGATAAAAACGAGGAACTGGAAGCTGCCTGCCATTTTGAACGTGCCTTGAAAATTGATTTTAGCATTCAAAATGAACTGTTTGAATTTTATCCTGAAGCCTCAAAAATTGAATCAATCAAAAAACTTATTTCCCAATACCAATCATTGAAACTTTAAATTGATGAACTACCGTTTGCCACACATGCCTGAACGTCCGGCACAACCCCGTGAAAATGGCCTTACCATGGTCATGGACAAAGGTTTAAGTTTGCGTGAAGCTGAAGATTTATGCGACATTTCTGCTCCTTATTGCGATTTGATTAAACTGGGTTTCGGGACTTCGATTATCACCAGCCGGTTACACGAAAAAATCAACCTTTACAAATCAGCAGGCTTGAAACCCTATTTCGGGGGCACCCTTTTTGAAGCTTTTGCAGTTCGCGATATGGTTGATGATTACCGACGGTTCCTCGACGAATATGAAATGGAAATGGTTGAAGTTTCAGACGGTGTTATGGAACTGGATCATGATTTGAAATGTGAGTATATCGCCAGTCTGAGTGAGGATTATACTGTTTTATCCGAAGTTGGAAGTAAACTCAAAGGAAAGGAAATTTCGAATGAGAAGTGGATTTCGTATATGCAAACCGAATTAGAGGCTGGTGCATGGAAAGTGATTGCCGAAGCCCGCGAAAGCGGCAATATGGGAATTTATAATGATGACGGATCGGCTAATTTTGAGTTAATACTGGCTATAAAGAAAGCCCTCAATCCAGACGATATACTTTGGGAAGCGCCGCTAAAGAACCAGCAAGTATGGTTCATTAAGCTTTTAGGGCCAAATGTCAACCTTGGCAATATTGCAACCAACGAAATTATTCCACTCGAAACACTTAGGCTTGGACTTCGGGGCGACACACTGCTTACTTTTATACCTTGTATTCACAACTGGGATATTTAGAAAAAAGGCTATCTCATATCAATGACTTCTATTCCTTTGTATTTCTTTGGATCAAATACAAAATCTGAATCAGCATAAACCCCGTCAGTTTTAAATTGATTGACTGATACATTGTAATCATTCCCATCCTTACCTGTCATCAAGGCGCCACGAATCAGCATTTTTTGTTTATCAATTATGATTTTGATTTTCTGAATATCCCCGTTCTGTTTTTGAGGTGTCAGATCAATGTTGTAAACCGGAACCCCGCCATCAACAGATTCGTTAATGAACTTATAATTAAACCCTCTTTCATAAATGGTAAAAATCTTAGCCGGATCCATTAACTCATCAGTTGATTCATCCAGATTGGCAATACTCACTTCGTTTGAATTAACCATGTAAGTCCAGATTGTTGTCCCGTCACAAGTTACCTGCAATCCCAACTGTGGAATGCTCAATTTGTATTTTTTATTCTTCAGGATAATTGTTCCGCTACTTTTTTCCTGAATATTTTCGGCTTTGTTATTCATTTCAAAAGTGAACTTAGCATCAATGGATGTATATGACTGAGTTGTTTTGGTTACTTTTTCGAGAATTTCTTTTGCTTTTGTATCCTGCTGAGAAAATCCGGTGATGATAAAAGTCAATAGAATTGATGTTAGAAAAAATCGTTTCATTTTTTTCAAATATTACAAACTGTTATTTTAATCCATTCAATAATTGTTCCAAAGAATACTCATCCTGAATCAGGACTTGCCGGGCTTTACTTCCTTCGCTGGGGCCAACAATTCCGGCAGCCTCCATCTGATCCATCAACCGGCCTGCGCGATTATACCCAATCGAGAATTTTCGTTGAATCATAGAAGTTGAACCTACCTGATTGCTGACAATAAGCCTGGCGGCATCGTCAAACATTTCATCACGGTTTCTCAAATCAACTTCAGCAAGTCCACCTTCGTTTTCACCCACATAATCAGGCAAAAGAAATGCGGTCGGATAGCCTCTTTGTTCAGCCACAAACTCGCAAATACGTTCCACTTCAGGAGTATCAACAAATGCACACTGAACGCGGGTCATGGTGTTTCCGGTCGAAACCAGCATATCGCCCTTCCCTATCAACTGATTGGCTCCGGGAGTATCCAGAATGGTTCGGGAATCAATCATCGAAGCTACTTTAAATGCAATCCGGGTCGGGAAGTTGGCTTTAATTACACCGGTAATAATATTAATTGATGGCCGTTGTGTGGCGATAATCATGTGAATGCCCACAGCACGGGCAAGCTGGGCAATACGTGCAATTGGCAATTCAATTTCTTTTCCGGCAGTCATGATCAAATCGGCAAACTCATCAATGACCACTATGATATATGGCAAATAACGGTGACCCTTTTCCGGATTTAGCCTCCGGCCAATAAACTTGGTATTGTACTCATTAATATTCCGGACATGAGCCCTTTTCAACAAATCGTATCGGTTGTCCATTTCAATGTTTACCGAATTCAATGTGTTTTTAACTTTTTGGATATCAGTAATAATAGCATCTTCTTCGTCGGGCATTTTGGCGAGGAAGTGCTTTTCGAGCGATGCATACAAAGTTAGCTCAACCTTTTTGGGATCAACCAGAACAAATTTCAGTTGGGAAGGATGCTTTTTATAGAGCAAAGAAATGATGATCGCGTTCAATCCAACAGATTTCCCCTGGCCGGTAGCTCCTGCAACCAATATGTGAGGCATTTTGGCCAGATCGACCATAAAGGTCTCGTTCGAAATGGTTTTTCCAAAAGCGATAGGCAGTTCGGCTGTTGACTCCTGAAATTTCTTAGAGCCAATGATGGAACGCATCGAGACAATTTCAGGTTTCTGGTTTGGAACCTCAATACCGATAGTTCCCCTTCCGGGAATTGGCGCAATAATACGGATACCCAGCGCAGAAAGGCTCAGGGCAATATCATCTTCCAGGTTTTTGATTTTGGCAATTCGAATTCCAGGAGCCGGAACAATCTCGTACAAGGTAATTGTTGGCCCAATGGTTGCCCTGATTTTAGTGATTTCAATCTTATAATGACGAAGCGTTTCAACAATCTTATTCTTGTTTGAAATCAATTCCTCATTGCTGACTTCGGCATTGCCCGAAGCATGATCGTCAAGCAAATCAAGGGTTGGGTATTTATAAGTGGATAAATCAAGAGTCGGATCAAAAGGTTCCAAAGGTAAATTGCCAACTTCCGCATTTTCATCAAAAACAGGCTTAACAACTTGCAATTCAGGCTCTTTCGTTTTATTTTTTTTCGTAATTGGTTCATCCGAAAAAAGCATATCCTCAATACTCATTTCTACATTTTTTTTCGAAACTGTATTTTCAATTTCAAAATCGTCAGCCGAATCCGGGTCAATAATGGTCTTTATCTTATTGTCTTCCGTAATAATTTTAGAAATTGATGGATCAGCGATTTCAAGCACAGGACTTGATTCAATTGATAACGGAGTTGCCAGTGCCGGATATTTTTCCTTCCGGGCAAAAACGCTGGTCAACCAGGGGATAAACTGTTTAAATGTGACTATGAGCAAAACAAACAGCGTGAACATTAATATTAACGCAGCTCCAATTGTTCCCAATAAAGAGGAAAGTAAGCTGGAAAGTATGAATCCATACATACCGCCCACATAAAGAAACTGATCGGCTGACGATGAAGCTAAAGCCAGTGCAAGGGTTATTGATGCCCAAATCATCCACAAAAAAGAAAAGAGAAAAGTTTTGAAGAATCGAATTTTCTTATACCCGAATAAATTCAGCGCTGCAATAAAAAAAATCAGGATTAAAAAGAAGGAAGGAAAACCAAATCCCAGGTTTATAAATTGTTCGCTCAGGTATGCGCCACTTTTCCCCGCAATATTCTGCACTTCAACTGAAGGGTCAAAAAGAAAATCCTGCCACGGTAAATCCAGTTTACTTTGATCTGATTTCCCGGAAAAAGTATAAGAAACAAAGGCAACAGCCAAATATCCGCTAAATATCAACATGAAGACTCCAAGCGTGTACCTGAATTGATTGCTCTTAAAAAATCGCACTATGCCCCAGGTTTTAGAAGGTTTGGGCTCCTTTTTCGGTTTTTGAATTTTTTTTGCCATTCGGGTTGATAATTCGTGCGCAAAGTTAACGATTTTTGACTATCATATATTTTATAGAGACATTGATCATGATTATAATTCGTTCCTTTTTTTAAGTTTGCCCTGTAATGACAGGAAATTATGAAGAAAATTGCAGTTGTCGCACTTGGCGGAAATGCTTTGTTGCGTGAAAATGAAAAAGGTACCATTGAGCAACAGGAAACAAATACTACCGAAACGCTTGAAAACTTAATCTTTCTGCTGAAGGAAGGGTTCGAACTGGTCATCACCCATGGAAACGGGCCACAGGTTGGAAATATTTTGATGAGGAACGATGCCGGACAACAAATCTACGACATTGCACCAATGCCACTGGATGTTTGCGTGGCCGATTCGCAGGGCGGTATTGGATACATGATTGAGCGCATGATCCGGAATGTGCTGAAGAAACACGGCATTCAGAAAAATGTGATCACTTTGGTATCAATGACCATTGTTGATCCGAACGATCCGGCATTTCAGAATCCGACAAAAGGAATCGGAAAAATCTATTCGGAAGAGGAAGCCAAAAAACTTCAGGAAGAAAAAGGCTGGATTTTTAAACCTTCTTCGAAAGCTCAGGGAGGCTGGCGCCGGATGGTTTCCTCACCCCAACCGATTGATATTATAAACACGGATATTGTCGAAAATCTGGTCCGTTCCGGAAACATCGTAATTACTGCCGGCGGTGGAGGTATTCCGGTTTACTATGATGAAAATAATGACCTGCGAACGCTCGATGCGGTAATTGATAAAGATCTGGCTTCAGCTTTTCTGGCTTCAAAAATTATGGCAAGTCACTTTTATATCCTGACCGATGTATCGTTCATATACAAAGATTTCGGGCTGCCAACGCAGGAAAAACTTGAATTCCTGAATTATACCGACACGGTTAAATATCTTGAAAATGGAACTTTTTCGGAAGGTACCATGGCCCCAAAAATAAAGGCCTGCCTGTATTTCATTAAAAATGGCGGAGAAAAAAGTGTGATCACTGAAGCTAAAAAACTCGAAGACAAATCTTACGGATCAAAAATTACAATGGAATATGAATGAAGTGGTCAGTTGTCAGTCGCAGTATTCAGTTGTTCATTGATTATTAACTAAATTTTCAACATACATTGTTATGGAAATCAATTTAAAAAACCGGCACTTTCTGAAATTACTTGATTTTAGCGCCGACGAAATTCACTACCTGATCAAACTTGCTTCAAAACTCAAGAAGGCCAAGGCATCAGGACTGGAAGAACAAATGCTGGGCGGCAAAAATATCGCCCTTATTTTTGAAAAGGCCTCGACCCGGACACGTTGCGCCTTTGAAGTCGCTGCTTTCGATCAGGGCGCTCACGCCACCTATCTTGGTCCTTCCGGATCGCAAATCGGAAATAAAGAATCAATTAAAGATACTGCCCGCGTACTGGGAAGAATGTACGATGGTATTGAATACCGCGGATATGGACAAAGTATTGTTGAAGAACTCGCCAAATATGCCGGAGTACCAGTTTGGAACGGCCTGACCAATGAATTTCATCCGACCCAGATTCTGGCCGATTTCCTGACCATGAAAGAACATTCCCCGAAACCGCTTTCTGAAATTAAATTCTGTTATTTGGGCGATGCCCGCAACAATATGGGAAATTCGCTGATGGTTGGAGCCGCAAAACTCGGAATGGATTTCAGGGCAGCAGCGCCGGCCAGTTGTCAGCCAACCGATGAATTGCAGCAAATTTGCCGCGAAATTGCAAAAGAAACTGGCGCTAAAATGTTGATTACAGAAGATTTGGCCGAAGCTGTAAAAGATTGTGACTATTTATATACCGATGTCTGGGTTTCGATGGGTGAGCCCGAATCAGTTTGGGCAGATCGGATTAAACTGCTCCTACCCTATCAGGTGAATCAGAAAGCTATGGAACTTACCGGGAGTCCAAACGTGAAATTCCTGCATTGTCTGCCGGCATTCCATAACCGCGAGACTAAAATGGGTGAAGAAATATTCCGGAAATTCGGATTAGACGGGTTGGAAGTTACCGAAGAAGTGTTTGAGAGCGAGGCCTCCATCGTTTTCGATCAGGCCGAAAACCGGTTGCACACGATTAAAGCGGTCATGGTTGCGACGATTGGATAGCCTTGAATATTTAGATGGTTTTTAGTTAATAATTGTGGAAAACTTCCTTTTTACTTGCCAAACAGATAAAAACATTGGAGAAAGATTTTTTGCAAGAAGGCGGACTGAGAGAAAGGATGTCGCAAGCGAGGATTGAGGTAAGGCGGAAACAATTATAAGCTAATGACAGAAAGGAAAATTCAAACCTTTCATTTTTCTCTCAATTTTTTATATTTGTCCGCACATTACAACACAACAACAAAACCTAAATCAAATAACCATGAAATCAAGAAAAGTGATTGCCGCAGTCTTTCTTTCCTTCCTTTTAACTGGAAATATCATGGCTCAACCTGGTTACCAGCCCACAGAAAAAAACATCCAAAACCGAGAGTGGTTCCAGGATGCCAAATTCGGACTTTTCGTTCATTGGGGAATGTACTGCCAGATGGCTGGAGGCGGTGATCAGGGAATTGCCGAATGGATCATGAACCAGAAGAAAATCCCGGTTGCCCAGTACGAAAAACTTCCCAACTTTTTTAATCCGGTCGCGTTTAATCCGGCTGAATGGGTATCAATGGTCAAAAAAGCAGGGATGAAATACATTACCATCACCAGCAAGCACCACGAGGGTTTTGCGATGTACAATTCAAAGGTAAGCGATTACAATGTGGTGAAGCGGACACCTTATGGCAAGGACATTATTAAAATGCTCAAAGACGAATGCGACAAACAGGGAATCAAACTGTTCTTCTACTATTCGCAACTCGACTGGCATCATCCTGACTATTTCCCCAGGGGCAATACCGGACAAGGCTATACCGGCCGACCGGAAAAGGGTGACTGGAACAAGTACATTGATTACATGAATGCCCAACTTAGCGAACTCCTGACAAACTACGGAGAAATTGGCGGTATCTGGTTCGACGGAATGTGGGATAAATGGGACGCTCCCTGGCGACTGGATGAAACTTATGCTTTGATTCACAAGCTTCAGCCCGGAGCATTAATTGGCAGCAACCATCACAAATTTCCTTTCCCCGGAGAAGATTTCCAGATGTACGAACGCGACCTTCCGGGAGAAAACTCGATGGGTTTCAACCATACCGGGGCCATGTCTGATTTACCACTCGAAATGTGCGAAACCATGAACGGATCGTGGGGTTTCAACCTGGCCGACCACAATTACAAATCCACCAGACAGTTGCTTCAAACCTTAATTAAATCCGCAGGTTACGGGGCAAATTTTCTCCTGAATACCGGCCCGATGCCAAACGGGAAAATTCAGCCTGAAAATGTGGATACCTTAATGGTGATGGGCAAATGGCTCGAAAAATACGGAGAAACCATTTATGGAACCCGAAAAGGTCCTGTCAATCCAACAACATGGGGCGCCTCAACTCAGAAAGAAGGAAAAGTCTGGCTTCATATCCTGAATTGCAAAGAAGAAAACCTGTTCATTGGTAAACTTCCTAAAAAACTAAAAGCAGCTAAATTCTACGACGACCAGTCAGTAACAAAATTCAAGGAAACAGAATTTGGAGTGATCCTGAATATTCCGGATGCAAAGAAAAAACCGGTTGACACCATTATTGAACTTGAAATGTAATTTATTTTCATCTATAAAAAAGCTGTTGGCCAGAAATCCTACAGCTTTCTTGTTTTCAGGAAAAATCGCCAAACTTTCGGATACAGAAAATTAGAAAATAACCCAATCGCACGTATTCATATACATCTATATTTAATATTTTTTGTCATTTCGAATCAGATATTTTTAATATCTTCGGACGCTTTTGAAATCAAACCAAAACAGAATTTATTGAATCATTTAACGAATAAAAACGTTGAATCTGAACGAATAAAAACCCAAATATATGTTTGATCTGAAATTAATTAAAAAAAACTATCAGGAATTAAGTGCTAAAATCGGAAACGCTAAAACGCGCTTAAACAGGGCCTTAACCCTGTCGGAAAAAATACTTTACGCACATTTGTACCAGGATCAGCCTTTGCTAGACTTCAAACGGGGAGCCGCCTATGTAGATTTCGCCCCCGACCGGGTTGCCATGCAGGACGCCACAGCCCAAATGGCCTTGCTGCAATTCATGAATTCAGGAAAAAACAAAACTGCAGTTCCCTCAACAGTCCATTGCGACCACCTGATTCAGGCCAGTAAAAATGGTTTGGCCGACCTGGAAGAAGCAATCAAAATCAACAAAGAAGTTTACGATTTCCTGGAATCAGTATCCAATAAATACGGAATTGGTTTTTGGAAACCAGGGGCAGGAATCATCCATCAGGTGGTGCTCGAAAACTATGCTTTTCCGGGAGGAATGATGATTGGCACCGACTCGCATACCGTGAATGCCGGTGGTTTGGGCATGGTGGCTATTGGAGTTGGCGGCGCCGATGCCGTTGATGTGATGGCAGGAATGGCATGGGAACTTAAATTTCCGAAACTGATCGGCGTTAAACTGACCGGAAAATTGAGTGGCTGGGCTGCCCCCAAAGACATTATCCTGAAAGTTGCCGGAATCCTTACCGTGAAAGGCGGAACCGGAGCAATTATCGAATATTTCGGCGAAGGCGCACAATCCATTTCCTGCACTGGAAAAGGTACAATTTGCAACATGGGCGCCGAAGTTGGCGCCACCACTTCAACTTTTGGATACGACGAATCGATGGAACGCTACCTTCGAGCAACAGGCCGCGCAGCAGTAGCCGATCTGGCCAACGGGGTTAAAGAACACCTGACTGCCGATCCGGAAGTTTATGAAAATCCTGAAAAATACTTCGATCAGGTCATCGAAATAAATCTGGACGAATTGGAACCATATATCAATGGTCCGTTTACACCTGATCGTGCCACTCCGATTTCAAAAATGGCCGAAGTGGCCAAAGAAAACGGATGGCCAACCAAAATTGAAGTCGGGTTGATTGGTTCATGCACCAATTCTTCTTACGAAGATATTTCACGTTCAGCATCGTTAGCTCAACAAGCCGTTGATAAAAAACTTAAATCAAAAGCTGAATTCACCATCACTCCGGGATCAGAATTGGTGAGATATACCATTGACCGCGATGGTTTTATTGATATTTTCAATCAGATTGGGGCAAGTGTATTTGCCAATGCCTGCGGTCCGTGTATCGGCCAGTGGTCGCGACCCGGAGCCGAAAAAGGAGAAAAAAATACCATCATTCACTCCTTCAACCGGAACTTTTCGAAACGGGCCGATGGAAACCCAAATACACACGCTTTTGTAGCTTCTCCTGAAATTGTAACTGCATTGGCTATTGCCGGTGATCTGACATTCAATCCGTTAACTGATTACCTGACCAACGAAAACGGAGAAAAGGTAAAACTGGATATTCCTTCAGGACAGGAACTTCCGGCGAAAGGTTTTGATGTGGAAGATGCCGGATTTCAGGCTCCTGCTGAAAACGGTTCTTCCATTCAGGTAATAGTCGCTTCTGATTCTTCAAGGCTTCAGTTGCTTCAACCATTTGAAGCATGGAACGGAGAAAACCTGATTGGCGCCAAACTACTGATCAAAGCCAAAGGGAAATGTACTACCGACCATATTTCAATGGCTGGCCCGTGGTTGCGTTACCGTGGCCATCTCGACAATATTTCGAATAATATGCTGATTGGAGCAGTCAATGCCTTTAACGACCAGGCTAATAAAGTTAAAAATCAACTTACCGGCGAATACGGCGAAGTGCCCGCCGTTCAACGTGCTTACAAGGCAGCAGGCCTAGCTACCATTGTAGTTGGCGATCAGAATTACGGTGAAGGTTCGTCGCGCGAACATGCGGCCATGGAACCGCGTCATCTGGGAGTAAAAGCGGTAATTGTAAAATCGTTTGCGCGAATCCACGAAACCAACCTGAAAAAGCAGGGAATGCTCGGTCTGACTTTTGCCAACGAACCAGACTATGACATAATTCAGGAAGACGATACGTTCAACTTTGTTGACCTGAAGGAATTTGCGCCAGGAAAGCAATTGACACTTGAAATCGTTCATGCCGATCAGACCCAGGATACGATCAAACTGAACCACACCTATAACCAACAGCAAATCGACTGGTTTAAAGCCGGTTCGGCATTAGATTTAATTCGAAAACAAAATCTTTAACACAAAATGATGCAAAAAATTAAAGTACTGAACCCGGTAGTTGACCTTGACGGAGATGAAATGACACGTGTAATCTGGTCGTTCATCAAAGAGAAATTGATTTTTCCATATCTGGATATTGATATTAAATATTTCGATTTGGGAATGGAACACCGCGATTTAACCAACGATCAGGTAACAGTTGATGCCGCGAACGCCATCAAACAATACGGTGTAGGCATAAAATGCGCCACCATTACCCCTGACGAAGCCCGTGTGGAGGAATTCGGCCTCAAAAAAATGTGGAAATCGCCTAATGGAACAATCCGTAATATCCTGGATGGAACGGTTTTTCGCGAACCCATCATCATCAGCAACATTCCCCGATTGGTTCCGGGATGGAAAATGCCAATCTGCATAGGCCGTCATGCTTTCGGCGATCAATATCGTGCAACCGACTTTGTGACCAAAGGAAAAGGCAAACTGACCATTACATTTACACCGGAAGATGGCAGCAAGGAAACGTCATTCGAAGTTTACGATTTTGCCGGCGATGGCGTAGCGATGGCCATGTACAATACCGATGAATCAATCACCGGATTTGCACGTGCCTGTATGAATCAGGCTCTGACCAAAAAATGGCCGCTTTACCTTTCGACCAAAAACACCATCCTTAAAAAATACGATGGTCGTTTCAAGGATATTTTTCAGGATATTTTCGATACCGAGTTTAAAACAGCTTTCGAAGAAGCTGGCATCACTTACGAACACCGACTGATTGATGATATGGTGGCTGCCTGCATGAAATGGGAAGGCGGATTTGTCTGGGCATGTAAAAATTATGATGGCGATGTACAGTCGGACACCGTTGCGCAGGGATTTGGATCGCTCGGACTGATGACTTCAACACTGGTCACTCCGGATGGAAAAACGATGGAAGCCGAAGCAGCACACGGAACTGTAACGCGCCATTACCGTATGCACCAGCAGGGAAAACCGACTTCAACAAATCCAATTGCTTCCATTTATGCCTGGACCAGAGGCTTGGCTTTCCGAGGCAAACTGGACGGAAACCAGGAATTGATTGATTTTGCCCTGGCCTTGGAAGAGGTGTGTGTCGAAACTGTTGAAAGTGGTAAGATGACCAAAGATTTGGCTTTGATTGTTTATGGCAACGACCTGAAAACGGAAAATTATCTGACTACAGAAGGATTTCTGGATGCTATTGACGCAAACCTGAAGAAGAAGTTGAGCTAATAATTCGGCAATTTGATAATTTGTCAATTCGACAATTTAACTTTTTAAGCGACCCATTATTTCATTGCCGAATCGTCAAATTGTCACATTAAATCATTCTAAAATATGAGTCAGAATATTCAATTCATAAATGGTCGTATCGTTGTTCCTGACCAGCCGATCATTCCGTTTATTGAAGGCGATGGTATAGGGAAAGATATCACAGAACCAAGCCAACGGGTTATCAATGCTGCTGTTAAGGCAGCTTATGGCGATTCGAAGAAACTCATCTGGAAAGAAGTTCTGGCAGGTAAAAAAGCCTTTGACCTGACCGGTGAATATATGCCCGACGAAACGCTCAAAGCTTTTCAGGAATATCTGGTCGGAATCAAAGGTCCGCTTGAAACACCTGTTGGCGAAGGAATCCGTTCGTTAAATGTTGCCTTGCGGCAAACTTTGGACCTGTATGTCTGTCTGCGTCCAATCCGTTGGTTTAAAGGTGTCCCCTCACCTGTTCGTTATCCTGAGTTGGTTGACATGCACATATTCAGGGAAAATACAGAAGATATTTACGCCGGAATTGAGTTTATGACCGGTAGCGCCGAGGCCATTAAATTTTGTGATTTTTTGATTAACGAGATGGAAGTTAAGGTAATCCGATTTCCTGAGAGTAGCTCGTTTGGTGTGAAACCTGTTTCAAAAGAAGGCTCGGAGCGGCTAATCAGGGCAGCTATAAAGTATGCCATTGAACGGGAACTGCCTTCCGTAACCATTGTTCACAAAGGGAACATCATGAAATTTACTGAAGGCGCATTCAAAAACTGGGGCTACGATTTGGCAGAAGCTGAATTCGCGCATCAGACATTTACCATGCGAAAATTTCAACAAATTGTACAGGAGAATGGATCGGAAGAAGCGAAAACTGCCTTATCCAAGGCAAAAGCGATGGGCAAAGTCATTGTTAAAGATGTTATTACCGACGCATTCCTTCAGGAAAGTTTATTACACCCTTACGAACACTCAGTAATTGCTACTTTAAACCTGAACGGCGATTACATTTCAGACCAGTTGGCAGCTATGGTTGGGGGTATCGGCATTTCTCCCGGGGCAAACATTAACTACATCAGTGGCTATGCCATTTTTGAAGCAACCCACGGAACAGCTCCAAATATTGCCGGTACCGGAAAAGCGAATCCTGGCTCACTCATACTTTCAGGAGCAATGATGCTCGAATACCTGGGGTGGTACGAAGCTGCAGAACATGTTTATGATGCCATTGAACATACTTTGTCGAAACGGAAAGTCACTTCCGATTTGTATAGTATGATGGAAGGGGCAACTTTATTATCAACTTCAGAATTCGCAAATGAGATTATTCGAAATATTCATTAATTTAGAGGACAAATTCAAGACTATACCTTAAACCAATGATACTATGGAATACATAAAGAACAGATTTTATGAAAAAGCCATGAAAAACATGGCAGATTTTCATAAGTTAAGAAAAGACTATGGCGATGTTGTTATAGGACAGGTAACTATTGATCAGGTGCTTTCCGGTATGAAGGGCATACCGGCGCTTCTGACTGAGACATCAAAGCTTGATGCCAATGAAGGTATCAGGTTTAGAGGTTATTCACTTCCTGAATTACAACAGAAACTGCCCAAATTGGAAGAAGGAGGAGAACCCCTTCCTGAAGGCTTGTTTTATCTGATGATGATTGGAGACATTCCTGAAAAAGAAGATGTACTTAATATTTCGAAGGATTGGGCAACCCGTGCCCATGTTCCACAGCACACTTTTGATGTGATAAATGCCCTGCCAAAAAATAGCAGGCCAATGACCCAGTTTAGCGCCGCAATTATTTCGATGGCCTACGATTCTGTATTCATGAAAGCCTACCGCGCAGGTGTAAACAAAAAATTCTATTGGGACTTCATGTACGAAGATATCATGAACCTGATTGCACGTTTACCCCGAATTGCCGCTTACATCTATCGCCGTATTTATCACAACGGAAATCACATTGAACCTAACCCAACCCTTGACTGGGCAGGCAACCTGGCCCACATGATGGGTTTTGATTCTGCTGAAGTAAAAAACCTGCTGCGTCTTTATATGGTTATCCATGCCGATCATGAAGGCGGAAATGTTTCGGCTCACGCCACCCATCTGGTTGGTTCGGCCTTAAGCAATGCCTATTATTCGTTTGCTGCCGGAATGGTTGGGCTGGCTGGCCCACTGCATGGTTTTGCCAACCAGGAGGTCATGGACTGGATGGAAGAAATGATCCAGCAACTGGGAACCGACGAACCTTCTGATGCTCAGATTGCAGCTTATATTGAACAAACCCTGATACAAGGCCGTGTAGTACCTGGTTACGGCCATGCCGTGTTGAGGATCACCGACCCTCGTTTCACCGTGCAACAACAATTTGCCGAAAAATACATCGTGAACGACAAATTAATCAATACCGTAAACGCCATATATCGTGTGGCTCCGCCAATTTTGGAAGCTACCGGTAAAATCAAGAATCCATGGCCCAATGTGGATGCATTCAGCGGATCGCTGCTTAATCACTACGGAATTACAGAATCTAATTTTTATACCGTACTTTTTGGCGTTTCGCGATCAATGGGAGTACTATCTTCTTTAGTTTTCGACCGCGTATATGGGCTTCCGCTTGAACGCCCGTCGTCGCAAACGCTGAGCTGGTTCATGAACAAAGCCGGAATTAAACACGAAGAATAAATTTACCAAATTTGAAATTATAGAAGAGGCCGGACCCAATGTCCAGCTTCTTCTGGTTTTGGATTATTCTGTCCTGAATTCTGCCATGACGACTTTCAAATCTTGAAGTGGTTTTAATGATATTTCCGTACCCCTTTCACCTTTTTCCGAATAATCAAACGGATTATCCAGATCAACAATCAGAAAAACCATATACGAGATAAGGAAAGTAACTAATAAGGTGAAGAAAAGTGAGGCGTAGAAGGGTTCAATCTTTATTATTATCAAACCCAGACCGGTTAAAAATCCCATGGCTTCTACAATCGCGTAGGCCGAACCAATAAAATTGGTATCACGGATAGTATCAATGCGCAAAATCAGTTTCCGGATATTATTTTGCTCATTCTTCATTTTCACAATATAAGCAGGCTGAATACCTTCCTTGTCTAACTCAACGAAAAAATCGTTCATTTGTGCGAGTTTTTCGAACACTATTTTAGTCCGTTCTTTTTTGTAGAACCAATCCAACAGGGAATACATAAATGTCTTTTCAAATTCAATGAATTTCCGGGCAGTTTCAGATTTTTTGCTTTTCCAGATGGTGTACGCATCGTCCATCATTGCTTTCATCGAGGCTGAAAGCTCACTGGGAATTTTCTCACTTTCCTTGTAGTCTGAAAGTACTCCGCTAATTAGAAAGCCGATCAGGAAAATAGTTCCGGCTACCAAACTGGTAAAAAGAGCATTTAACTCCATCACTTCCAGACCAAATTTGTGCGAAAGAAGCTTCAATACTGCAATTAGAATCATCAGTGGCATTACTTTAACGGCAATCGACCATTTCTGCCAGAGTTGTTTTGGGGATCTCATAAGTATGAATATTTTGAAAATGCTATTTATTTTTATGCTTCTTTAATTCCTGATCAAAAACTGATTCTATTAACTTGTCCTGAATAATTCGATATTTCTCATATTCGCTTTCTGCAAGTGCAAGAGCAACATCGTGTGAAACCTTGCCCTGATGTTTCAATACAGCTTCTTCGTTAAACTGTAAAAAGGCATCCAATCTCAAAACCCAATCTTTCATAAACATGACTACCCCTTTCTGTGCCTGATTTTCAGCATAATCTAAATACATGGAAACAATCCGGTTTAATCCGTCCAGTTCCTTCAAAAACATAGTCGGCGCTGCATTGCGAATAAATATCGGTGATTTTCTGATAGAACCGCCTTTCGCTCGACCGGATATCCCGAATTCGGGCCAGTTGCTCCTCGAAATAATCCTTGCCAAACAGGTTATTCGGGTTTTTCAGCCGCTCATCATCCATTGTATAACCCTTAATGATGTATTCTTTTAGCAAAGCGGTTGCCCAAATCCTGAAATGTGTTGCCTGTGTGGAATTTACTCGGTATCCAACCGAAATGATGGCATCCAGATTATAAAACTGAGTGAAGTAATTTTTACCATCAGAGGCAGTATGTGCAATTTTTGCACTAACTGAAATCTCAGTTAACTCACCACTTTGAAAAATATTCTTTAAATGCTTGGTTACAACGCTTCTTTCAACACCAAACAGATCGGCGATTTTCTGTTGCGTGAGCCATATTGTTTCGTTTTGCAAATAGATTTCAACCTTTACTTTGCCATTGGGCGTAGTGTAAAGTAATATTTCGTTGAAGCCTTCGGTTGCGGGTGTTTGTTTTTTTGCCATAGCTTTGGGTTATCTCCCTTCAATGATCTGTATTTCTTCGGGTGTCAGTTCGTAAAGCTGATAAACCAGTTCATCTATCTTTCGCTCTAAATCATTCGTGACAATATTTGGGTTATGCCTTTTTGCCGTTAGGATTTGGTTTACAAGCTCTTCAATAGCTAATTTTTGCTCGACCGACACTTTAGCTATTGGTATTTGCCCGAAGTATTGCCAAATTAACTGGTAGCCATTTTGTATCGCTGTGCAATATTTTGAAATTAACCACCACCCTATTTTCGAATTAAGGATACCAACTAAAAATTTATCGTCTTTAGGTATAATCCACATTGAATTATTGCAATACTGACCATTTTCATCATAAATAAAGCAAGGTTTTACCTGCATTACTTGATACATTATTTTGGGTGATTCAAATTCATGGTAATAGTCGCAAGCTCTCAATTCCCACCAAAAATCTCCCATATCTGTTCGTATCTCAGCCTTCTCTTTAAATGGAAACAAATGTCGGGCTATAGCGGGATAATTTTTCTCAAACCATTCCCAAGCAACTTCTGGATGCATATTCCCATACCTTGGAACAGGTTCTGCAATAAAGTTAGGATTGTCAGGTGACAAATTCCTTTTGATGGTAAACCCCTTGGGAATTAAGATCAACCAATTATCGGCTTTTGAACTCGCATAAGGCTTAATATTTCTCCCAAGCAAAAACGATTTTATTAATTCTTCAGAATTCTTATCTTCTTCAATTAATCGTTCTTTGGTTTCTGAATTGATTAAAAAAGCTTCGGTAAGTCCTGTTAAAATTCCCCGATAGGAACTTCCGCTAATATAATCTGAAAGACTAATTGACAGAGGTTTTAATCTTGATAATATCATTTGTTCTAAACCAGAAGAAATAACCCAGTTTTCATCTGATAAGTCAGAAAGGCTCATTTTATTGGTATTCGAATTTACATAGCCCTCAAATTCTTTGTCGAATTGTAAGGTTTTAACCATTATTGAATTGAATGTGCTATTTGATTTTTCTTTTATTGCATCTAAAATACAAGGATAGGTCGTAACTCCACCAAATACTTGCAAATCGCCGAAATCAATAACAGAAAGCAGACGATTTTTTAGCAAAAATGAACGTAAAGATTTACCATAGCCAGCTTGCATCCATTTATTAGGCATTATGAAACTAAAATGCCCTTTAGGTTTAAGTATTTGAAAACCCCTTTCAACAAAGAATACATATAAATCGGCTGTTCCTGAGTATGTATTATAATTATCTCTCAAATAGCTTTTTTGATCTTTAATTTCTTCTTGTCTTATATACGGCGGATTCCCAATAGTAACATCAAATCCTTCAAACTCCCCTTTGTCATTCAACACTTCAGGAAATTCGAAACGCCATTCGAAGGCATTTTTATAAACCACATTGTTTTCAATGGTTTCTTTTTCGGCTTCCAGTTTAGCCAGTTTTTGAGCTACCTTATCCAATTTTTCTTTCAACTCTTTGGGTATTTTTTCGCCCCATTGCTGTTTGGTGTTCAGGTCGGTCATCACATTATCCAATTCGCCCCGGGCTTTCGCTATTTTTGCCCGGAAAGGATCGTCGATGTTCGAACGAAAATCGCCTTTAATTGTGTCAATGATCTTTTGCAGGCCGCGTTTTACTTCGCGGTTCTTTTCGTTTTTGTAGTCGTTTACAAAACCCCGGTAGGCTTTAATGTCGTACTTAATGCTTCTCAGGGCTTTGCTCAAATCGGCATCAATGGCAAAACGGCTCACCAAACTGTTTCCACATTTGATGTTGATGTCTATGTTCGGAAGTGTTTCCAGTTCGGTAAAGTTGTTTTCTTCTTTGTAATAGGCGTTTTTCAGCAGTTCGATCCACAAACGCAGCCGACATATTTTCACCGAGTTTGGATTAATATCAACCCCAAACAAACAGTTTTCGATAATTTGCTGTTTCTCATGGAAAAGTGTTTTTTGTAAGCGTTGCATTTCTTTGTTCAACGGTTTGCCGTTTTGCACCTTATATTCCAGAATATCGCCATTCTGATTGGTAATAATCAGTTCGTCGTTTACAATTTCAATTTCGTAACCGCCAATGCTATTCCCTTGCGCATCGGCCAAAATTCCCAATTCGGCCTTAATGCTGATCATTTCGTTGAGCGACGAAACCAGAAAATGCCCCGAACCTACAGCGGGGTCGCAAATACGCAGCGAATTAATTATTTGATTGGCGTTTAAAATTTCATGAGTTTTGAACAAGCGTGAAGTGTAGTTTCGAACATCTTCAAATTTGTCAAACAGTTTTTGTCCTTTCTCAGATAATGCTTCATTAAACTTTTCGACTACAGCCAGCCTGATAGACTGCTTACACATGTACATGGTAATAAAGCCGGGAGTGAAAATCGAACCGTCTTTGTATCCGTTAATTTTCTCGAATACCTTGCCCAAAACCGATGCATTGATCAGGGTTTTGTTGTCTTCCTGCACCTCGTCGGTTCCTTCGCTGGCAAAATCGTAAGCATCCAGAAACCTGAAAAGATAATCGAGTGTGGGCAGTTTATCCGCCTTCTTTTTTAGGTCTTTTAAAATGGTTGTGCCAATCAGTTCGAGCAATCCGGCATCGTCGAGCGCGTTGATTTTTATAGTTTGGTCTTCCAATTCGCTGATTTCGAAAAGCGAGCTGTTCAGGTATGGAACGCGGCTGTATTTGCCTTTAATCGCCTCGCTACGCTCGCCCAGATTTACAGCCAGCACTTTGTGGAAAAGCTTAAACAGTTCGTCGAAATCGCGAATGGTTTCAGTGTTTAAAAAACAAAACGCTTTATTTCCCTGATGGTAAGTAACCAACTGGCCTTCCAGTAATTTCAGAAACAAAATGCGGTTTATCCAGGTGATGCAAAGTTCAAGTGAAACATTGAAGATTCGTTCCTCCCGTGTTGTTCCGTAAGCCGATTGGTCGGGCAAACGATGCAAAACTTCCTCGGTATTG
Organism: Odoribacter sp.; assembly: GCA_013824715.1. GTDB lineage: Bacteria > Bacteroidota > Bacteroidia > Bacteroidales > Prolixibacteraceae > Aquipluma. The sequence continues at coordinate 84,604 of PNOH01000009.1, forward strand.
ATAGCGTCAATAGTGGTTTCAAGTAATGACGCAGCATTTCGGTTTTCTTTCTTTCGCCTGATGATATTTTTTGATCCTTGCTTTGCTTCTTCGAGTCCGATAATGTGCAGCAATTCCTTATAAAACCGTTCGTTCAATGAATTACTGTCGTTGGGTGTGGCAATTTTCAGCAGATGCTGAGGCGAAAGAATCTTAAATAACGAACTTAATTCCCGGTCGTCTTCTTTCTTATTGTTTCTTAAAATAGTGTTATAATCACGAATATCGAAGTAAATGCAAGGAATTTCTATATCGGTTTTTTGAATAATTTTTGCAATCTCTTCGTAAAAAAATGGGTTGTCCTTTTTGTCGTTGATCTTTGTTTCGTAGAGTTTTTGGATTTGAGTATTGCGGTAAATGTGTTTGTCAAACTGGTTGGCATCGATGATATACCATTCGTTTATATTCGTTATTACCAACTGTTTAAGTTGAATATTCCCGGCTTTATTCCGCTCGTCGAGGTAATAAAGAATTAATTCGTGAAGGGCTTTTTTGTTTGGGTTTTCAGCCGAAACCATTTCATTCAGATTGTTGGGGCGTTTGGCTTCAATAATTACCCCAACTTCGCTGTCGGTACTTTTACCTAGATGAATTACCAAATCTTTTTTGTCTTTGGTATTTATGGCATTGATGTCCTTATAATAAGTGTCGCGTAAAAAGTCGCGCAAGTCATTTTTAAGGTGTTCTTCGCTCTCGTCCGTTGGACGCTTTTCAATCGTACTAATTTTATCGAGCAAATCAATAAGGTGAACCTTAAAGGCATCAATGTCGCTTCTCAGCGGTTTTTGCTTTAAGAATGGTTTGAGCGCTTTTTTTGGTGATTGCGTTACTAATTTCATCGATTGGCCATGTCTGGAATTGGAGTTGCTAATTTATGACATTTAAACGCTAATTCGAAAGATTCTTTACTTTTGACAGTTTAATAAAAATAGTACATGGAAATTGCTTTAATTGGCTGTATTGTTATTGTTGCATTTTTATATGCTTCAGCAGGACATGGCGGGGCTAGTGGTTATCTGGCATTGATGGCCATTTTCGGCATTGCGCCGGTTTACATGAAAACATCCGCACTACTGCTCAACGTATTTGTTTCACTTATTGCGTTTGCTTCGTATTACAAAGCAGGACATTTCAGATGGAGATTGTTGCTTCCCTTCGTGATCACTTCCATCCCCCTGGCTTTCATTGGCGCCAGGCTCGATATCAATCCGCACTTATATAAAATTGTACTGGGATTATTACTTTTCCTGGCCACTTTTCGCATGTTATACAATCCTTCAGAAAAAAAAGTGACCAAAGCTCCATCATTTATGATTGCGATGGCAGCAGGCGCGGTTATTGGATTTTTTTCAGGAATGACAGGCATTGGCGGCGGCATAATTCTTAGTCCCATGATTTTACTGCTTAACTGGGCCAATATCAAGGAAACCGCGGCTGTTTCTGCACTGTTTATTTTCCTGAATTCGGTTTCAGGACTTGTGGGCACCTGGCAACCAGGAATTACGCTTCCCCCCAATATTATTTACTGGGTAATGGCAGGCTTGACGGGAGGTATGGCCGGAGCGTACTGGGGCAGCCATAGATTCCCGGTCAAGTGGCTCACTTATGCACTTTCGATGGTTTTACTGATTGCAGGAGTTAAATTACTATTTGTGTAATATCACCAGCTACTGGATTAAAGGAAGAATGGTTGACGGCATTCATATCTTTATCCTAAGGTTTTGCGGCGTTGTAATATACATTTCCACTCATCCACACCGGAAGTTTGGCCTTGTTATAACTTTATAATCCATGTTTAAATTCATTACCCTGATTTGTGTGTCAATGGCAGCATGAAATTTAATTCCGCCAATTTCAGCTCCTGAAAACTGCCGTTTCGTCCAGATGTTATTAATGATTTCGGATCATTTAATCTCCACTTTTTCGCCGGAAGCAGCCCGGTAAACAATTCGTCTGGCATCGCTTTCACCACCATGCGCCGGATTGATCCGTTCGCGATATGTTCCCGCATGAACAATAATTACATCGCCGGGCTGGGCAAGCTGAGCTGCAAAATTGATAGTTCGGAAGGGGTTGGCGGTTGAACCATCGTTATTATCACTTCCAGAAACGGAAATGTGATATTCTTTGGCAAGGATACCTGATGTTGTCATTATCAAAAGTGCCAGCAGTTTTAATTTTATGTTTTTCATTTTATCAGATATAAATTTATCTATCGAATAATTTCAATTTCATTCTAAACCAAAGGATTTCATCCTTTTTTTTAGGTATGGTATCCTTTCAATTCTTGATCATCATTAACGCTGACAGGTTCTCCGAACGCTGCCAGGTTAGACTAATATCGGATTGGAAACCTGTCAGCGTCGATACGACCTGACAGCGTCCAATGAAAAGAACAATCCCTAATTCTTTCCATTGAATTCCCGAATCGCCTCAACCATGGCCACAATATTTTCAACCGGAACATTTGCCTGAATGTTGTGAACGGTGTTGAACACAAAACCCCCGTCTCTGGCGAAAATATCGCATAGATGAAGGACTTCTTCACGCACTTGTTCCGGCGTTGAATAGGGCAAAGTTTTCTGGGTATCGATGCCCCCGCCCCAAAAAACCAAATCTTTTCCAAATTCCCTTTTCAGGTGAGCCGGATCCATTCCTTTGGCGCTAATCTGAACCGGATTGATAATATCGAAACCGGCATCAATAAAGCGTCCCATGAACGTTTCAACTGCGCCACACGAATGTTTGAACGATTTCCAGTGCGTGTTGGTGTGCATCCAATCGTTGATCCGGCGGTAATAGGGCAACCACAATTCGTCGAATTGTTCAGGAGAGCAGAAGGTAGAATCCTGCGTACCAAAATCGGTTCCACAGATGAATACAGCATCAATGTTATCACCAATAACCTCGTGCAACCGACGGAAGTTTTCGATAGCAATTTCAGATTGACGATCAAAAATAGCGGTTATGTAATCAGGCCGTATAATAGTGCTCATGTACCATTCGGCAATGTCGCGGATACCTTTCGGGTGTTTCATCTGGATACCCGGAACAAGGGCAATATCTCCCAAAGCAGTTCCGCCAAGTCCGGCAATCACCGCTTTCCCGGTGGCTCTGGCATTTCTGGCAGCTTCTTTCCAGAATTCCAAATCACTCTCCGTGATCAGTCCAAATTCTTCCAGATTATCCTGAACATTCAGTTTTTCTTCATCAACAGGTTCCTGGCGGACGATAGCATCAGTAAAATAACTCGCTTTGGGCATCCGGGCTGAAGGAGCAACAGAAAGGTCGCCTTCTGGATAAATCAACAAATCACCGTTCTTGTCGTATGTGGTATGAAAACCTTCAGGGAAAAGAACGGTTTGCCCCCAGAATGTTTTGAATTCTTTGAACGGTTCGTGGTTGAAAACTCCAAACATGTTGTTCTTTCCCCAGGCGCCTATAACATCAATACCCATTACATCAATCAGTTCCTGATCAACTTCACCAAGCATCTGGTAAGGTTCAATTACGCGGATTGGTTTGCTTGCAAGTCCGTAATATTTCCGAAGGTTTTCAACTGCAAGCACATGAATTCCGGTTACTGCTGTGGAGCCAAAATCTACCACCAGTTTATCCGGCTGCTTGTGATTGACAGTAAAGTCAAATCGTTCTTTTGAGGTCATAGTAAGTTAGTTATAGGTTCCTTAATTTGTTTTGTTGTTGCGAGATACGGGTTACGAGTTGCGGGTTCCTGGAACTTGTAACCCGCAACCCGTAACACTTTTTTACTTCATCACGACTACCGTCCGGTTGATACCTGGCGAAGTAACCGGAAATATGACCAATTCCTTACCCGCCGAAACCTCGACAAAATATTCAAAATCAGTGGTGATTTCCGAAAAAGGAATGGTGACTTCAAATACATTCCGGTCCATCTTTTTTAGCCCAATCTCTTTATATTCATAAGTTCCCAGATTTTTCCACATCAATTTTCCGGAGATAGCCTTTTCGGAAGAAAGTACCCTGACCCTTAAATAAAAATCTTTTCCCATAGAAAGAACCGACTCGTCGGTTGGTACAATCACCCGTGTTTTTCCGGTGTATTCTTTTGAGGGAAAGGCTTCATCGGGTAAATCTACTCCCAGTTCCTTTAAGTATTTATCATGGCCTGTTATAGTTTGGTTATGCCTGTAATTATGCATTTCAAGATTGGCCAACATTCCCATTTCACCCGTTGTTGAGACCTTCGAAAGCAACAATTTTACAGACTGCTTCCATTTTTCAGCTAATTCAAGCCGAAGGGGCAAGACCTTGTCAATGGCCATACGTTGCTTTTTGGTTTTTTCTTTTTCCTTTTTAATCTCCTCAACTGCTAATTGCAATTCTTTAGCTGCCAGGGCGGTTTCGACTAATGATTTATTGAATTTCATGTTGTTAAGCCAATATTCATAACGTTCATGATTTCCTGCTCCGGGAATTGATGGCAGAATAGCCTGCATTTGTTGTAAAAACTGGTAACGATCCAATCGTTCAGTTAAATCCTCAACCGATTTATTGGTCATTAATGCACCTGGACCATCAATCCAGTCGGTCACGTTCAGGTGTGAATCCCCTTTATAGCCTTCTTTCTGTTCAACTCCCTTACCATCGAGCCAAACCAGCAATTTGATGAGCGACTCATAAGGGTATCCGAATTCGCTATTCACCCAATCGGTATAAAAATCAGCAGTTGACAAATCGCGATTCTTTACTTCAGGAGAATTTTCCCATAGATTGGCCATCCAGGCTGCTCTTGCCAGGGCCGAAACATTGGGCGACAAATCGCGGGTTCGCCAGTGAATTCCGATGAGTCCGCTGCAGCCATACAGGTACGAATCGAGCGCGTCTTTCCGCAGACGACCTACCCACAATTGCGTACCGATTAAGTCGGGATCGTCTTCCATCCACGGGATTGACCACTTAGGACGATCATTGATAGCTTTGAATCCCTTTTCAACCGGAGTATAGCCAACTCCGCGGTTAATACAGCTAAATGGCATATCTTTAGGCAAAACACGGTCGAATTGCGTCCGGTCTTTGGGCGGTCCAAGCACCCAGCCCGAGGTTGCCAGTTGAAACGGTTTTCCCATTTCGTTCAGCACTTCATAGGCCAACTTCATATCTTTTTCTGTTTTTGCGACATTGGCATCGCTCACTCCTTTCCATGTCCAGTCTTCCGGAGTCCAGAGCCAGTAATAATTAATGGGGTAAGTTTTCTGAATGCGGATAAACATTCCACGATACAGTTCTTTAATCTGTTCGTCGGTTTCAGCCTTGATGTTATGCCGCTCGCGAACTTCTTTGGGAATGATCAATGGAGTTTCGGTTCCCACACAGATTTTCACACCCAATGCTTTGGCCTGAGAAAATACTTCGTTAAACATCTGGCCTGATTCATTAAAAATCTTCAGGTTTTCGGCTTCAGTGTGTGGCCATCCCGAAACATTTTTCATGTAATCGGTGCCATAAGTATCCGCTTCGAAAATTTGGGAAGCTCCGAAACTGAAATCTGAAGTTTTAACCGGGGAATAGCCCCAGGTGCTGTCGTTGGTCGCGAAATGCAAAGCCGGATAAGCTGCCTTAACGGTCCCGTCAGGATTAATTTCACTTTCCTTACCAATCCAGACTAAAGGTTCGGCTTTTGGTCCACCGCCATCGAATTTGGCGCGATACGGATAGGTATGCAAACCGAAAAAATTCATCTTCATTTTAGGTAACTGACCAAGTATTGCATGATAATCATTCACGTTCCACCAGTCCGGCCCTTCAGGAAAGTCGTGGAAAGGCTGAATTCCGCGAACCGAAAACAAAGGTTTTTGGCGTATATCCAGATCGGGAATTTTGAAAAGGATTTTGCCATCAGGAATGACGTCGCCATGCAGGTAAAACCGGACCCCCAATTGTTCGGCGAACTCATAGGCAGCATACAAAACAGCCTGATCGGACCCTCCGGAAACAACCAATTTTTCCAAATCTGCTGTTATACTTGATTTCAGATAGTATTCTTCTTCAATCAGATCGTCCGGAACCTGATTTTGTCCTTTTCGTTCAAGTACGATGACTTGCCCGGAAGTTGGTATTTCGGCTTCGGAACCATTGATTATTTCGGGTAGTAAACCTGTCCGCAAGTAAATATACCTGCGTATTTCGCTTGCGACAAGTGATTCTTTGGCGGTGGCATCCTTTGGAAGGAAAATCTGGGGCACTTTGGGTTTGCACGAAACCAACAGTACAAGAAATACCAAAAGCAAAAGGATCGGGTCAATTATTCGTTTCATCTGGGATTGTTGTTAGTCAGTTGTTCTATTTAAGAATGTTTATATTTTCCGCGGTACTCTCTCTTGAGCAGCGCTGTGGCTGATTTGTTGTCCATGATCTCATTTTTAACCTGATTCCACTTGACCAACGACCCGGTGTAATACGAAATCATGGCCAGTTGTACTGTGGCTGTTGATTGGAATGCGTCTTCAGGAGTGCAGGCAATCAGTTTTTGATCTTTATTTTTTACAGCATTCAGGAAATTTTCGACATGTTTTTCCTGCATCCCTTTGTTAGGAATCAGCAATTCCTCTCGTTTTCCTTCTTTTCCAGCATGAAAGAGAACTACTTTGGAATCCTCCGCGAAAAGTGAAGCTTTTTCTCCATGGAAAATAATGCCGTTGTTAAACTCCTTATTGGGATCGCCGGTTCCCCACAAGCGGTGCATCCAAACAACCGGCGCTTTTCTGAAAGCCAGATTCGCCGTCAGGGTGTCGGGCGTTGTAATTTTATCTTTTAGGGCGAAAATTCCACCTTTGGTATAAAATTCTTCAGGCATCGATTCGCCCATAATCCGTCGGATAATGTCTATGTGGTGAATCCCCCAGTCAACCAGATGGCCATTGCCATATTCCTTTTCGAGGCGCCAGGCCATGTGACCGATGCTTGGCCGGTATTCCAGTTTGGGCGCCGGGCCGCACCAGGCTTCCCAATCGAGTGAAGCAGGCGGTGGCTGTATCGTGCTTTCCTTCAATACCGGATTGTATTGTATTTGTGCTTCAATCTGATGAACGGGACCAATGGTTCCATCTTCGATCAATTGCTTTGCTTTCAGGAACGCATCGCTTTGCCTGCGCTGGAAACCAATCTGTACAATATTACCGGCTTTTTGTGCGGCATTTACCATTGCCAGTCCTTCCATGACATCGTAGGCCAACGGTTTTTCGCAATAAATGTCCAGGCCTTTTTCGCAGGCAGCGATAAACTGCAAAGCGTGCCAGTGCGGAGGCGTTCCGATGAAAACAGACTCCAGCCCTTTCATATCAAGCAATTCCTGATAATTCTTAAATGTTTGTGGTTTTGTTCCCTGAAGTTTTAATAACTCATCGGCGCTATTATTCAAATGATCCGAATCCACATCGCAAACGCCTATCACTTCCACTCCTCCGACCGACAAGGCTGCTTTGGTGATGACCATACCATACCAGCCGGCACCAATTAAACCGATTTTTAACTTTTTTTCCTGCAAAATGCCTGGTATGTAAAAGGTGGAAACGAGTCCGGCTGAACCGACTGATGCTGTTTTGATGAAATTTCTTCGTTCCATGGTGAATGTTTATTGGTTTGGTTCATAAATGCTCTATGATAAAGAAACAACAGATTTCTCAAAAATCAACGCCTGATTTGAAATTTTTTAGATATATCCCATAAATCTAAAATCAATAAATTTTCCTGATCAGCTTATAAAATCTTCACAATTTCGAATAATTTGCCATCGTACCTGTTATCCAGTTTTACCTGAAACCCTTTTCCTTCCAAATCCTTTCCAGTCATCTGGTCAATTTCTTTTCCTTCAGGAGCCGAAAGAATGCGGTAGTTTGCCGTAGGGTCGAGCATTTGGACGCTCACCCGCCGAATGTTTTCATTCGAACCTTGTTTGAAAATCCCGACAATCCCTCCTGAAGAAGTATCGGAATTGATTCGCTGGAAACCGTCCCACGAACCTTCCATAGGTTCGCCAAAACCGGGCAAATCCTGGCGGAACGACATAAAATCGTGTTTGGTTTGCATCGCCTGAAGCCAGTCGGCATAAGCCCGGTACTTCTTTAGGTCGTTTGGTGATAATTGCCGTGGATCGCCCAACATGATGGGCAAAGCGCCTGCCAGCGACTTGATGTGCATTTCCCAGCCTTTGTCCTGCATTTGGGGATTACCGATAACCAATGCAGTTGCCGGTATAGCAGGCGACCTCCACCATGCCATATTGCGTACCCGCAAGTCGGTTTTTTCACCTTTGTCGCCATCAAAGTTCGAAAGCCAGTTACCTTCGGCGTGCTTCAGCATGGCATAATCAATCATCTGCAACCCGCCCATGGTCTCGAAAGTACAATCAATGAACAGTTTTGGCTTTGTAGCATGGAGTTCGTCAAAAAGTTCCCACATTCGTTCATAATTGGCATACATTGATTCATGATGATCTTTATGGCCGGAATGTTCTGTTGAATAACAACCTGAATTTTCGACATTAAAAACATAGGCGCTTGAAACTACGGCAAAATCAAGCTTCAGGTATTCCAGACCATAGTCCACAGCTAATTTTAGCAATACACCTTTTATATAATCCTTCCAGCCAGTAGAATAACAGGCCGAGCGTATTTCATCAACAGCCTGGTCTATGTGAAGATTGGCGAAATTTCCATTTTTATCGCGGGCAAACCACTCAGGATGTTGTTTAAACACATTGCTTTTGGAAGATGCGCTACCCACACTCACCCACAAACCTGGTTTCATTCCCAACGATTTGATGTAGTCAAAAACCGGCTTTAAACCATTCGGGAATTTTTGGTAATCTATCCCCCAATCGCCGTAACTATCCTGCCAGCCATCATCAATCACAAATTCTTTCATCCCTGCATCCGCGGCTGCTTTAGCCAGTTCCATGACGAGTTTTTCATCAATATTTTTTTCGAAAGGGTTCCAGGTGTTGTAAACAAAGGTTGGTTTTTCATCCAATACAGAAAGACGGATGCCCATGTGTTTCCTGACATAATCGGGGACAGCGCTGCTAAGGATTTCTTCCGGATTTTTCCGGTTGTTGTAAACCATGGTGAAAACCTGCGGTGTTTCAAACGATTCCTGTGGTTTGATCCATTTGCGGAAGGGAAAACGTGCATCTTTATGGGTAAGACCAGTTGTGATTTCAGGTCCGTCCCAAAACAAAGCAGTTCGTTTCAGTACTCCTGAAGCTTCATTTCCAATCACCATGCCCGCCTCCCAGTCCATGTTATGCACAATCATGAGCGCATCCTGCTTGTTGCCTTCATAAGGGCCGATTGATTTTCTCCGGCCGTAATCACTGTAAATCCAACTGAAAGTACTAGCCCAATAGTTGATTACATTCAGTTTTTCCACATCAACCGATTCCAAAGAAGATGCCTCGCTGCCCAGGTTTTTGACCACCAGACTTTTGCGGATAACCGGTAAATTAGGATACATCAGGTATTTCAGGGTAAGTTCAATCTTTTTGTCACTGCTTAGTAAGGTAACAGCAGCGCCATTGCCCTGGAGCGAATCACTGATGGATTTTACACGAGTCAGACTCCAATTGCTTTTTCCTGAATAGATTATACCATTCGATTCGAACTGAAAGTCGGTATTTTCAGGCAGAAAATACTTAAACTCGCCGACCACAGGTTTATAGGAAGTTGTCAGAAAGTTACCTTCCGGAGATGGAAGCTGAATTACCCGTTGAACGATTCCGTTGTTCAAGGTTAAGGTATTACTATTCCAGGATGCAAAAGGCTGTGCTATTGCACCATCAAATGCAAGTAAAATCAAGAACAAAAATACTTTCATACATATAGGTTTAGAAGGTTATTCGGAACTTTCAATTTTAATTTCCAATGACCAATCAAAAAATCCGCTCCATAAATTGGTTCCATCTCAAAAATAATAAAGATTCAATTCATTTGGACAAACTATCAATTTGAAACCAAGAAAAAGTTCGGATCATACAAAGAATAAATGTATTCCATATTTGCGTATTCTTTATATTTGTCAATGGCAATGAGGTCTGCCTTTAACCGCCTGAATTACATGTCAGGCTGATGACTTCTGACCAAAGACAAATGATTTAAAATGTAATTTCATGCTAAAATCTATCCTGATTGTTGGATTTGGCGGATTCATCGGAACTGTTGCCCGATTTTTGATCTCCCGGTATTTTCAGTTCAATCTCACTTCTGTTTTTCCCTGGGGCACATTTATCGTAAATATTGTTGGGTGCTTGCTGATTGGTATTATTTACGGAATTTCAGAAAAAGGCGATTTTCTAAGTCCTGAAGTCCGTTTATTCCTGACTGTCGGGATATGCGGCGGGTTTACCACATTCTCGACATTTTCGAACGACGCATTTTTGTTGCTTCGGCAGGAAGAATGGTTGCGATTCGCCTTCTATACCTCTTTCAGTTTTTTTCTGGGGCTTATAGCAGTTTACATTGGCCGCATCATTCTAAAACTTTTCTAAAATGGAAAACTTATTACAGGCAGGCATTTTACGGATTTACATCAGTTCAACTGACCGGATCAACCAAACTCCGCTATCCGAATTCATTGTTTTTCAGGCAAAAAAAGAAGGAATTGCCGGAGCGACTGTCCTGAAAGGCATTCTGGGTTATGGCGCCAGTTCGGTGATCCATTCGTACAAATTCTGGGAAGTGAGCGAAAAACTACCGCTGGTAGTTGAATTGATTGACGAAGAAAATAATATCCGGTCGTTTTACGAAAAGCTTCGCCCACAGCTTGAGACTATGAAATACGGATGCCTGGCAACTTTCAGTAAAACTGAGGTTTTGCTCTACAAACCGGGAAAGAAAAAGATGTTTGATGTGTAAAAAATTGTACATTAAGGAATGAAAGATTTTGAAGAATGGCTGCAAGCGAAAGAAAACAAGTAGTTTTATAAACCCAATTATGCTCTTTTTAGGCATTCATTAATCTCTTTTTCTATCTGTTCGTTGGTAAAAATCAAAAATAAAATCCCAAATTTGTATATTCAAAGTTTATACAACTATGGAAAGTAAAGTAAAAAAATGGGGAAACAGTCTGGGAGTTCGCATTCCCAAATCATTTTCGGTACAAGCCGGAATCACCGAAGGTTCTTCGATTGAGATAAATATAGATGGAGATAAAATTACCATAGCACCGAAACACAAAAATGAATATTCAATTGATGAACTGATTTCGATGATTTCGGAAGATAATGTGCATTATGAAATTCAAACAGATGGCCCGGTAGGAAACGAAATATGGTAAACGCAGAAAAATACACTCCCCAGCGAGGCGACATTGTTTGGCTTGATTTTCAACCTCAGACAGGAAGAGAGCAGGCTGGTCGCCGGCCATCCGTCGTTTTATCGAACGGCAACTACAACAAGGTCGTAGGACTTGCGATCTTTTGTCCCATAACATCCAAAGTAAAAGGATATCCTTTTGAAGTTGCACTACCTGCAAATTTTCCCATTTCTGGCGTTGTTTTGGTCGATCAGATAAAAAGTTTGGATTGGAAAAACCGGAAAGCAGAATTTATCGGAAAGCTTGATTTTATGACTATGGAGGTGATATCGAGGTTGCTTGGTAAGGTCTTAGAAATTTAAAAAAATCCATTGAAAACCATCACCCGTACCGTCTGGATTCTCTCGCTCATCAGCCTGTTTACCGACACGGCCAGCGAAATGCTTTACCCGGTTATGCCGGTTTTTTTGCAAAGCATTGGCTTTTCAGTCCTATTAATCGGAATTCTGGAAGGAATTGCCGAAGCCACTGCCGGTTTATGCAAAGGCTATTTCGGAAAACTATCGGATAACTCGGGCAAGCGTGCCCCGTTTATTCAGCTTGGATATTCACTGAGCGCCATCTCAAAACCATTGATGATCGTATTTGTCGTTCCTGTTTGGATTTTCTTTGTCCGGACCATCGACCGTTTTGGAAAAGGCTTACGCACCGGGGCCCGCGATGCCATGCTTTCTGACGAAGCTACCCCGCAAACCAAAGGGAAAGTTTTCGGTTTTCACCGTTCGATGGACACTTTTGGGGCAGTTTTGGGGCCACTTGCCGCCCTGGTTTTTCTTTATTTCCGCCCGAACGATTATAAAACCTTGTTCCTGATTGCTTTCCTGCCGGGCATCGCTGCAGTTTTGACCACTTTTTTACTGAAAGACAAAAAGCAGGATCGGTCCATTGTAAAAGTTTCAACACCATTCTTTTCGTTCCTGAAATATTGGAAAGTAAGTCCGCCGATGTACCGGAAAGTAGTGGGCGGATTACTGGTTTTTGCCCTTTTCAACAGTTCCGACCTGTTGCTTTTACTGAAAGTGAAACAATCGGGATTCGACGATAGCAGCATGATTGGCCTGTACATTTTTTACAACCTTGTTTACGCGCTGGCATCCTTCCCCATGGGCATTATCGCCGATAAATTCAGCCTGAAAACTGTTTTCATTTCCGGATTGGCGCTGTTTGCAGCCGTATATCTGGGAATGGCCTTAGCCGCGAATATTTATATTTATCTTGGGCTTTTCTTAATTTACGGGCTATACGCGGCAGCCACCGAAGGAATCGCCAAAGCCTGGATCAGCAACATCAGCGACCCGAAAGATACAGCTACAGCAATTGGTTCTTTCGCAGGGTTTCAAAGCATCGCGGCCATGATTGCCAGTTCAGTGGCCGGGCTGCTCTGGTTTTGGTTCGGGGTCGAAACAGCTTTTATTGCCACTGCAGTTGTGACGGTTGGGGTGATTGTTTACTTTTTGTTTTTTGTATTCTCATGTCCGTTGCCTAAAGCAGGTTGTTGTGCAGCGAAATTTTGATGGTCAGGCTTAATTCTTTATTGGGCACCAATTGGTGATATTTTATCGCCAAATGGTGGTTTTGCACAAAGGTTTTCCCTTTAAAATGGAGTGTTGGCATTATTCAGATATTTTATTTTCACCATAAATTTCAATTGCTTCAATACCATCGGTTGTTTCCGACTTTTCATATTCACCATCATACCAATTAGCTTCCTGATTTGGCCTGACAAATAAACTTTTAAGTTCTATAACATCGTTATACCCATTTTCATATCCCCTGACGATAACTTTGGCATTGGGAGGAGCCTGGTTTAACCTGATAATTAATTCAGCAACGGTCATTATTTCTTAGGTTTTAAAGTTGTGTATTTTATTTTTTCCTCGGCAACTTGCAAAGCTTCCAAGGCCATTTGTTCTCCTTCTACTTCGTAAACTAATTTATCTGAAAGCCAGGCAACAAGCAAATCATTTTCTTTGATTTTAAAAAAATCAGCCAATTTGATAACCTGTTCACGGTTCAATTTGCGCTGCCCGCGCTCCACTTTGCTCAGGATCGCCTGGTCAATATCGAGAAACGCGGCGACTGTCCGCAAGGGTAACTGCTTTTCTTCCCGAAGTTTCCGTAGTATTTCTCCCAGATTGTCCATTTTGAATGAATTTGTTTTGACACTTTTTGTCAAAAATATAAAATCTTATTGAAAAATCAAAGTTGAGTTTTCAATAAGATATCAACAATTCATTGAAATCACAAAATCACTTCCGCTTGTACAAGTAAAATTATTATTTTCTTGTTTTTCTGTTTCTTATTAATAATTTCGAATATCGAATGGAAAATAAGGAAAATGAGATTGTGGCAGATATTCGTGTGTCATTCGCGGAAAATCATCACAGTTGTCAATTTCAACCATTTAACCATTGGCATTAAACCATTTAACCATACAACAATGAAAAAACTTAATCTGCTAATTGTCATTTTAATTGTGTGTTTTTCCTTAGGAATTGCACAGACCAAATCAATCAAAAAATCGCCGGTTTTAACTGAAGCCGCACCTGAAAGTGTAGGAATTTCGACCGAACGATTGGCTTTGATTGACCAGTTGTGCGCTGATGCAGTAAAAAACGGCGACGTTCCCGGAATTGTTTCGCTGGTTGCCCGGAATGGTAAAATTGTGCTCTGGAAAGCCTATGGAATGGCCAATAATCAGGAGGGCAAAGTTTTGAAACGCGACGACATTTTCCGTATTGCCAGCCAAACAAAAGCAATCACTTCAACTGCGGTAATGATGCTTTGGGAAGAGGGTAAATTCCAGCTCGACGACCCGATTTCGAAATATATTCCTGAATTTAAAAATATGCAGGTTTTGAAATCGTTTCGTTACAGCGACACCACATGGACAGGCGAACCCGTTAAATCTGAAATTACTATCCGGCATTTACTGACGCATACTTCCGGCATTGGTTATGGTGTTATTGATGGAGACGAACGAATGAAGATGATATACCACAAAGCCGGGATTATTGATGCATTTACCACTGAAAATGTTACGATTGGCGAGAACATTAAAAAACTGGCCAAACTTCCGCTGCACCACAATCCGGGCGAAAAATTTACATACAGCGAAGGATTGGACGTACTGGGCTATTTCATTGAAATTGTTTCAGGAATGCCTTTCGATGTTTTCCTGAAAACACACCTATTCGATCCGCTTGGAATGAATGACACAAGGTTTTATCAGCCTGAAGAAAAAGCCGGAAGACTGGTTGCCGTTCAGCAAAAAGTAAACGGGAACTGGGAAAAATATCCGGTAACTTTCTATGATACCGACTACCCGATTAAAGGTGCAAAAACATTCTTTGCAGGCGGCGCCGGTCTTTCAAGCACGGTTAAAGATTACGCCACCTTCCTGCAAATGTACCTCAATGGCGGCGAATACAATGGCATTCGATTATTGAGCCGAACAACTGTGCAATCTATTATGGGCAATCAAACCGGAGAATTGTATGGCCGGCCTGATAAATTTTACGGATTGGCTTTTGGGATGCTGGACTCAAAGGGACAGGATAAGGGAGGACAGAATAGCGAGGGAACTTTTGAATGGGGCGGATATTTCAACACCAGCTATTTTGCTGACCCCAAAGAGAATGTGATTGGTCTTATTTTCAAACAGACCCAGGGCCCGGTGAATGATCAAACCGGTTGGAAATTCAGGCAATTGGTTGGTCAAAGCATTGATGATTGATGCAAAATACGATTAAAGTGATCGGCTTCGATGCCGACGATACGCTCTGGGTAAACGAACCTTTTTACCAGGATGTCGAAAAGCAGTTCTGCCAAATTCTGAAACCATATCTGGACGAAGCTGAAACCTCGAAAGAATTGTTTAAAACCGAAATGCAGAACCTGGAAATCTATGGTTATGGGGCCAAAGGCTTCATTTTATCAATGGTTGAAACAGCGCTTCGCGAAACAGGTGGCAGAATAGCTTCGGATGAAATCTCCAAAATTATCGAAACCGGGAAATTGCTGTTAACCATGCCCATTCAGTTGCTTAACGGTGTTGAAAATGTGCTTCAGAAACTTCAGGGGAAATACAAACTAATCCTTGCCACCAAAGGCGATTTGCTTGATCAGGAGCAAAAATTAAAGCGATCGGGATTGATCTGCTATTTCCATCACATCGAAATCATGAGCGACAAGCAGGAAGCTAACTACTTGAAACTTCTCGCGCACCTGGATATTGAGCCTGATGAATTTCTGATGGTTGGCAATTCGGTTAAATCAGACATATTGCCGGTAATCAATATCGGGGCAAGGGCCATTCACATTCCTTTTGAAGTGATGTGGCAGCACGAGAAACACCATGAGGCAAGCAGAGACGAAGATTTCATCACGGTTTCAGAAATTTCAGAAATATCGAATTTTCTCTAAAACAAACGAATGATTCCTGGAAAGCCTTGAAAGGTAAATTTAAATACGATTATAATATTGGTGTTATTTGGCAGAAGTTATAAGTATGATTATAATATTCAGGTATTTTGACAAATGTTATAAGTATGATTATAACTTTCAAAGTTTATCCAAAAAGTTTAAAGTATAAATATAACCTGACAAAAAAATTACCATGAAAAGCCTAACCAACCTTTTAATTGCCGTCTTTGTAATTTTTTTAATTAGCTGCCAACCCAAATCGCCTGCGAAGCAAGATGTAATAAGCCTCCACCCTGAAAACCCGAATTACTTTCTGTTCCAGGGCAAACCAACTATTTTGCTCACTTCCGGCGAACATTACGGCGCGGTAATGAACGGCGCTTTTGACTATGAAAAGTATCTGGCTACACTGAAATCGGAAGGGTTCAATTACACCCGGATTTTTATCGGGCCCTACTCCGAAACGGGCGGAAACAACTTTGGCATAACGAATAATACGATGAACCCCGATGCTGAAAACTGGCTGACTCCGTGGGTAAAAGATTCCAAATCAATGAAGTATGATCTGTCGAAATGGAACCCTGATCTTTTCACCAGGCTAAAAGCGTTTGTTGCAAAAGCTTCGGAAAACGGAATTGTGGTTGAAGTCACCCTGTTTACTTCGTATTACACCAATCATCAGTGGTCAACCAGCCCGTTTAACCCGAAAAACAACATTCAGGAGTTCGATTCCATTTCATTCAAACAGGTAAATACGATCAGCAACGGCCAGTTGATGGACATTCAAGAAAAGTACGTGCGGAAAGTGGTTCAGGAACTGAATACTTTCGGAAATATCTTTTTCGAAATTCAGAATGAACCCTGGTCAGACAATCCGCATTTGGTAGAAA
This sequence comes from Odoribacter sp., assembly GCA_013824715.1. GTDB lineage: Bacteria > Bacteroidota > Bacteroidia > Bacteroidales > Prolixibacteraceae > Aquipluma. Next base: position 101,310 of record PNOH01000009.1, read on the forward strand.
AGATTACAGAAACCGATACCCTGACCCATCCGTCCCGTTGGCAGCGAATTGTAGAAACTGCCAATTCAGAATCTCTGGAATGGCAAAAAATGATTGCAAGTTTCATTGCCGACGAGGAAACTAAATTGCCCAACAAACATTTGATTGCCCAGAATATCAGCAATTTCAGGAATAAAGTGGATACTCCCGATCCGAATGTTTCAATTCTTAATTTCCACTACGCCTATCCGGAGGCAGCCTCACAAAATTTGGGACTGAAAAAAGCTATCGCGCTCGACGAAACCGGATTTATGCCACATCTGGATTTTCTGTACCGCTCGCAAGCCTGGAAATTTATTCTGGCAGGCGGTGCAACCTATAATAATCTCGACTATTCGTTCACAGTTGGTAACGAAAACGGGACTTTTCCGATAGACAACGGAACTCCCGGCTGGGGCGGTGTTGCTTACCGGAACCAGCTTCAGGTACTGAAGAAATTCATGGAGAAATTCGACTTTATCCGAATGAAACCCAACAATTCCATCCTGAAATTGACCAAAGGCAGTTTAATCGGTTACCAGGTTTTATCCGAATCGGGGAAGCAGTATGCCGTTTATCTTGAAAAAGCTACAGGAGCATCTATTTTATTGACTATTCCGGATGGCGAGTACCAATTGGAATGGTTGAACCCCATTACCGGAGCCACTGAAAAAGCCGGAAAAGTGACAGCCCGTGACGGAAAGCTGGAATTGGGTTGCCCCAATTACGGAGAAGATGCCGTATTGCGGCTGGGTTTACTCTCCCACTAAAAAACAGTTAACCAAAAGTTTGACTGCAAACAATGTTTTTCATAACTTTGAGAAAAACCAAAACGCTAAACCCCGAAAAATGCAATAAACAACCTTCGCGAGATGCAACAAAAAATCATTACCAGATTATATTCAAGCAGGTAATCGGTTCGGATAAAACAAAAATACACGGCATTGGCGAGAATACAACCGTTAGCGGTAATGGCAAGTGGCAGCATTTCTCATTGACAGTAAAAAGGAGTAAATTTGTTGAATGAATAAAACTCAAACAATAACTGGATATATACAAGATATTGACTCAAATGAGCCATTTCTTGTATGTGGAGACTCTTTTGAATTGCTATCAAAATTACCTAGCTGCACGGTTGATTGTATTATTACTAGTCCACCATATTGGGGACACAGACTATATAGTGGAGGTGGGATTGGATTAGAGAATACCTATTCCGAGTATATTAAAAATCTGCTTAAAATTACAAATGAACTATACAGAGTATTAAAGCCAACAGGTTCTTTTTGGTTAAATATCGGAGATACTTACAGGAATAAAAAATTGCAGGGAATTCCGTGGCGTGTTGCAATAAGTCTATTGGACAAACAAAATTGGATATTACGAAATAGTGTAATTTGGAACAAACATAAAGGTGGATTAGATAGCAGTAAAGATAAGCTAAGAAACATGCATGAGAATATTTTTCATTTTGTAAAAGATGAAAAAAACTATTTCTACGACACATCTAAAATTCGTTCAGATGCAAGAAAATCGATTGTTAAAAATGGCTCTGTTATTTCTGCAACTGGTGTGAGTGGAATTAGATATAAAAGACAAATAGAACTTTCTACATCATTAAATGTAGTAGAAAAAATATGTGCATTAGATGCTCTTAATGGAGTTCTTGAGAAAATAAAAAAAGGTGAAATTGCCGATTTTAGAATGATTATTCGAGGACAACAGAGGGCAACACATTCTGAATCAGAAAAAGTATCGGGCAGGGCTAAAGAATTAAATCAAAAAGGTTTCTACTTTCTATTTTACCACCCGGATGGTACATTACCGGGAGATGTTTGGGAAATCATACCTGAAGATACGCAAAAAAGAAAAAACCATTATGCGGTATATCCAGAGGACTTATGCAAAATACCAATTTTAGCAACATGTCCAAAGAATGGCATAGTACTAGACCCTTTTTCTGGTAGCGGAACAACATGTCTCGTTGCCTATAAACACAATCGGAAATCAATCGGATTAGACATATCAACAGAATACATTGAATTTTCAAAAGAAAGAATAAATGAATACAAACACGAGAATTGCGGAGTTCTTCAACTTTTCGACCAAGAATGAATCGATTAAGTGGAAGCAGATAATTGCAGATCAGCATTGTGGTTATTTAAACAAAAAATGTATTAAGGTTAGAAAAAGCGAGCCGGAAATATCAATTGGAACATGTACCGTCCAGTATGGAAAAGAAAACGAAGAAGTAATTATCTGTCCTCACAGATTGATTGAGAAAAGGAAAATATTTTTAGACTGCATGCATTTATTGACATTACATGAGCCTGGTAATGAATTACATGTTGTTTCCGAAATCAATATACCTGGAGGTAGTGTAGATTATTTTCTTGTTTCCGTAAGGAATAAAAAAGTTATTGATTTTGTGGGAATTGAACTTCAAACTTTAGACACAACAGGTACGGTTTGGCCAGAGCGTCAAAGATTATTGGGTGACTTAAATATAATTGAAGAATCGGAAGAAGGGTATGCCCACAAACCATATGGTATGAACTGGAAAATGACTGCTAAAACAATCCTTGTTCAATTGCATCATAAAATTGAAACATTCGAATATCTCAGCAAACATTTAGTTTTGGTTTTGCAGGATCATTTGTTGATCTATATGAAAAAAGAATTTTCTTTTTCACATTTAAGTACAACTCCAAAACTTGGTGAAGCCATGCATTTTCATTCTTATAAACTGGGACTTGGTGACGACAATAATTTTCACATAGATTTATATGAAAGACTAAGCACAGATAGTGCCGGTATTGCTTCTGCAATGGGGCTTAACGCGGTAGCAAAAGTTGAACTTGAAATTATTATTAAAACAATAGAGTCAAAAATATCTGAAACTACAATTTTAACGATATAAAGCCACTAACCGCCAACAGCAAAATACCCGGCAAGTCGGGTTTCGATGCTTCGTTGGCAGGAAATTAGCCCCGAGAACTCGGGGTGAAAAGCGATACTTCGTAGGAAGTTCATCGGTAAACTCCCGCCCTGCGTGTAATTGTAAAACATCAACGGTCATTATAGAAGACCAATGCGGTCATATTAAACAAGAAAAATAACGATTAAAATAAAATGGAAAAACAATTTTACGTACTTCATCTACTTCCTTTGAGACCTGACTTTTCGATGACTCTTACAGATGAAGAAAGAGCAATTATGGGACAACATGTTGCGTACTGGACTGAAAAACTAAAACAGGGAAAAGTTTACGCTTTCGGACCTGTTATAGACCCAAAGGGTATCTATGGACTTGGTGTTGTTGGAGTTGACAACGAGCAAGAACTAAAAGACATTATAGCAAACGACCCGGCAGGAAAAATAAATAAATATGAGTATTTCCCAATGAAAGCAGTTGTTCAAAATATTTCAATTTGATATAAATGACAAATACCATTCATCCTTGCCTGTGGTTTGACGGACAAGCCAAAGCGGCAGCCGACTTCTATTGTTCAATTTTTACCAATTCAAAAATAACGGCCAGCACGCCTATGGTGGTTACCTTCGAATTGAACGGAAATAAACTCATGGGGCTTAACGGAGGGCCGATGTTTAAAATGAACCCATCCATTTCGTTGTTTGTAACCTGCAAATCAGTCAGCGAAACCAATGCGATATGGGCCCGGCTTATTGATGGCGGAAGCGCATTAATGCCATTGGACCAATATCCATGGAGCGAAAGATATGGCTGGCTTCAGGATAAGTTCGGAATGACCTGGCAAATTTCAGTTGCAACCAATGATGACGCCGAATTAAAAATAAAGCCTTCGATGTTATTTACCGGCAGCCAGTTTGGCAGGGCCGGAGAAGCGATTCAATTTTACAGCTCTGTTTTCGATCATTCTTCGACCGAAATGTTGGTTCTTTATCCGGCAGAAGATCAACATGCAGGCAAAGTCATGTATTCCGAATTTAAACTGAATCAATATAACCTGATTGCCATGGATGGGCCGGGAGTTCATGATTTTTCGTTCAATGAAGCAGTTTCGTTTGTTGTTGAATGTGAAACGCAGGAAGAAATTGATTACTACTGGACGAAACTCACCGAGGGTGGGCACGAAAGCATGTGCGGCTGGCTCAAAGATAAGTTCAATGTAAGCTGGCAAATCGTACCCAAAATCATCGTAAGCATATTGTCAAATCCTGAAAACGTACCGAAAGTGATGAAGGCGTTAATGCACATGAAAAAACTTGATATTGAAACCTTGATAATAGCATCAGAAATCCCATGAACGAGACTGTTTATAAACTGGCAAAAATGATTGACCATTCCATTCTTCATCCAACAATGACCGATGAAGATTTAAGAAGGGAATGTGAAGTAGCCCTGAAATATGATGTAGCATCCGTGTGCGTAAAACCTTATGCGGTTAAACAAGCCGTTGAAATCCTGAAAGGCAGTGATGTGCTGGTTGGTTGCGTAATTGGGTTTCCTGCCGGAAATTCATCCATTCTAGTCAAAGTATTTGAAGCCGAAACTGCCTGTAATGATGGTGCGGTGGAAATAGACATGGTCATTAACATTGGCAAAGCTTTACAAGGTGATTGGGCCTACATCACAAAAGAAATTAAATCAGTGACCGATATTTGCCATTGGTACCATGCCATTGTAAAAGTGATTTTTGAAACCGATTACATTACCACCGAAGGAGACATAGTAAAACTATGCCAGATATGCACCGAAGTGGGCGCTGACTATGTAAAAACCTCGTCAGGCTTTGGCTTTGTGAAACAAGCGAATGGCGATTATAACTATGTGGGAGCTACAATACCAGTTCTGGAACTGATGAAAAAAAGTGTCGGTCCGAAGGTAAAAGTGAAAGCTGCCGGAGGAGTTCGCACGCTCGACCAGTTACTTGCTGTTCAGGCTGCAGGAGGTTCGCGTTGCGGTGCAACGGCTACGATCACAATACTTGAAGACGCGATGAAACGCTTTGGAAACTAAAAAGATAGAAGGACTGAATGACTGAAGGACTGATCCGTCAACTCATTTACTGAACACTGCGACTGATCACTTATTCTTCCTCAACATACAACTGAGCAGTTTCAACCCGGGTGACCACAATCCGTGTTCCTTTGTCAATCATTCCGGATTCGGCCAACGCATCATAGTTTTTGCCCTCAATACTGATTTTACCTGATGGCCGTAAAGTGGTGACAGCAATTCCTTTTTTCCCTTTCAGAAACATTAGTGCAGGATCAACTCCCACGTAGCCATCTTTTAAACTCATTACTTCTTTGAGCGAAAGGTGTGAAAACTGACCTTTTTCTGTGGTGAACAGCTTTTGACTGAGATAAATTGCCAGGCCAATTCCTGCGATTGAACCTATAAATACAGTTCCGACAGCAGTAAGTAAATCGCCCATATTCACATGCTCGAAGGTAAAGTCAACATTTTTGATCAGGCTAAGTACCAGACCTGAAAAGGCAAGCGCAATGCCCGATATGCCAGTTACCCCAAATCCAGGCACTACAAATATTTCGAGAGCGATCAGAATCAGGCCAATAACAAAAATCAGGATTTCCCAGTTGGCGGCCAGGCCTTCAAGATATAGCGGCGAAAAATACAAAATTGCCGCCAGCACGGCCACTCCAAATGGAAACCCGATTCCCGGTGTTTGCATTTCAAAATAAATCCCGCCCAAAATGGCCATGATCAAAATCCCGGAAACGATTGGGTTGACCATAAAACCAATAAAGCGTTCGAGCCTGGTAGGTTTATACTCAACAATACGGGCATTTTCCATTTCATTAAGCTTCAGTACCTCGTCAACATTTTCGCAAATACCTTCGCAGAAACCATTTTTCATGGCTTCCATCGGCGTAAAAGTCAGTACTTTTCCTGTATCAATTATCCCTTTGATGAAAATCCTGTCGTCAACCATTGCTTCGGCAATCAGCGGATCACGTTTCCATCGGTAGGTTGTATCTTTCCCGGCAATAATTGTATCCCTTCCATGTGCTTCAGCGGTTGCCCGCATAGTTGATCGCATGTAGGACTGGTATTTATCCGGCATTTTTTCACCTGTTTGGTTCACTACGGTCGCGGCTCCGATCGATCCGCCTGAACGCATGTAAATCCGGTCGCAGGCAATCGAAATCAAAGCGCCAGCCGATGCTGCATTATTGTCGATAAACACAACAACCGGAATTTTACTGTTCAGGATACGGGTACGGATCGAATCGGCATCAACCACCGTTCCGCCGTAAGTATTCATGTGGATCAGGAACAAATCGGCTTTCAGGCTGTCCGCAGCTTCAAAAGCTTGTTTGGTTTGCCGCCAGATGGCCGGAGCAATGTTTTCTTTGATGTTGAACTTGTAAACCAGCTTTTTCCTGACCTGAGATTCTGTTTTTAATGGAATTGAATCCTGGGCAAAAGCTTCAGAAAAGCAGAACAACACACTGATAATAAGTGCAATAATTATTCCTGATTTCATTTTGAGTTTTTTAGAATCTATTTCGCGTAGCTGATAGCCCTCATCTCACGGATTACAGTAATTTTTATTTGTCCCGGATAGGTCATTTCATCCTGAATGCGTTTGGCAATATCAAACGATAACTGTTCCGATTCTTTATCTCCAATTTTATCGCTTCCAACAATTACCCGTAATTCGCGTCCGGCCTGAATGGCATAAGTTTTCAGTACTCCCGGATATGAAAGTGCAAGCTCTTCCAGTGTTTTCAAACGTTTGATGTACGATTCGACCACTTCACGGCGGGCGCCGGGGCGGGCTCCTGAAATAGCATCACAAACCTGAACAATCGGAGCCAACAGAGTGGTCATTTCCACCTCGTCGTGGTGGGCGCCAATGGCATTGCAAATATCCGGTTTCTCTTTGAAACGCTCGGCCAGCTTCATACCTAATACAGCATGTGGTAATTCCGGTTCGTCATCGGGCACTTTACCTATATCGTGCAGCAATCCGGCGCGTTTGGCGGCTTTGGCATTCAGACCCAGTTCAGTAGCCATAATAGCACAAAGATTGGCCACTTCACGCGAGTGCTGCAATAAGTTTTGTCCATACGAAGAGCGGTATTTCATTTTACCGATCATTCGGATTAGCTCAGGATGTAAGCCATGAACTCCTAAATCAATAGTTGTACGCTTACCTGTTTCAATAATTTCTTCTTCAACCTGTTTGCGTACTTTCTCAACTACTTCCTCGATACGGGCAGGGTGAATGCGGCCATCGGTTACCAGTTGATGCAACGCAAGGCGGGCAATCTCGCGGCGAACCGGATCAAACCCTGAAAGTACAATGGCTTCAGGAGTATCGTCAACAATAATTTCGACGCCGGTTGCCGCTTCCAGGGCACGGATGTTCCGGCCTTCACGGCCAATAATGCGGCCTTTAATTTCGTCGCTTTCGATATGGAAAATGGTCACCGAATTCTCGATGGCAGTTTCAGTTGCAACACGTTGAATGGTTTTAACCACTACTTTCTTGGCTTCTTTATTTGCTGAAAGTTTAGCTTCTTCCATAATCTCGTTGATGTACGACATGGCTTCCGTTTTCGCCTCGTTTTTCAACGATTCAACGAGCTGGGCTTTTGCTTCATCGGCTGAAAGACCCGACAAAACTTCAAGCTTTTCCAGATGTTTTCGGTGAAGTAATTCAACTTCAGTTTCTTTCTTTTCCAGAATTTCGAGCTGATTGGTCAGGTTTTCGCGGATAACATCAACCTCATGCTTCGAAGTTTCAAAGTCCCTGACTTCTCTGTTAAGCTCATCCCTGCGCTGATTAATTGAAGCTTCGCGCTGTTTAATTTTAGCCTCGAAACTGTTAATCTTGCTGTTTTTTTCATTGATGTACTCTTCGTGTTCAGATTTTAACTGAAGGAATTTTTCTTTTGCCTGAAGCATTTTATCTTTTTTTATCACTTCGCCTTCAGATTCAGCTTCTGAAACGATTTTGGTTTTTTTGCTTTTCAGCGCCTTGTCCCACATAAAGTAGGAAAGCACTCCGCCGCCTAAAAAACCAGCTATTACATATATAAAAATCTCCATTTGTAATTTATTAAACTTGTTAAAACTAATAAACCCGCATTCTCAATTCAAAATCCGGGGATTCCTTAGAATTCCGGAATTTAAATAAAAAATGCGGGTTTTCGAACTATGATAAAATTTATTCCCTCAATGATAAATAATCACCCAGTTCTTCGTCGAGTTTTTTGAGCTCATCAAAAAAAGGTGACTGGTTGACTTTTTCTTCCATATCAATATTTTTCACAACAAATTGAAAAGCAGCCATTGCTATAAAATCCTGCGAATCGCTATTGACGTACTTTTGACGGTACTGAAGAACAATATCATTTATTATTTTGGCAGCTTTCCGAAATTTTTCTTCGTTTTCTTTTTCAACTTTCAACGGATAATTTCGTCCGTCAATTTTAATATTTATGGAAAGCTTCTCAGTCATTTATCTTTGTATTACTTGTTTAATAGAGCAATACATTTATCAATTTCCCGCACTAATTTTTGTATCCTGTTTTTTGCATCTTTAATCTCTTCGTCCGATGCATTCAACATTTTGGCCAATTTCAAGTTTTCGTATTTCTGTTCAATGATACTATTTTCCTGACGAAGTCGAATTATAGTTCCTTCCAAATTACCAATTTTTTCAAGTAGTTGACCTTTTTCCTTTTTAAGCAAATCATGTTTTGCGATAATCTGCGAAACCTTCAACTTGAAATCTACCAGTAAATTTTTCTCCTGATCAGTCATTTCGTTTCACTTTCACTCGAATACAAATTTATAAATGGCCAATGACACGTTTTAATCAAAATCATCACAACGATTTGTGACTCTTTCAACGACAAAATTAACATTTTTGCCCAATACCCGAAATTTGACACCATATTATTTTGTTTTTCAGCAAACCGGTCTTTCTGTGCTTCGTTTTAATAAGTTTTATATTTTCGCCTTTCTAATCAAATGTAATGAAACATATTCTGAAAACAATGCTGTTTTTGGCCATCGGATTATCGGCCAGGTCTCAGTTACCCGAACCGGTTGATCCCAATTATTATGCTGTACCTGTGAAAATTCCGGTTTTTCTGGCCGGAAATTTTGCCGAATTACGCCCCAATCATTTTCACGCCGGAATTGACATCAAAACTCAGGGCCGGACCGGCTTATCTGTTTTTGCGGCAGCCGACGGATTTATCGCCAGAATTGTTATTTCTCCAACCGGATACGGGAAAGTACTGTACATCAACCATCCGAATGGAACCACCACTGTTTATGGCCATCTCGAAGGTTTCTCCAACCTAATTGATGATTACATCCGCAAGATACAGTATGAAAAAGAAGTATTTGCTGTTGATCAGCAAGTTCCTGAAGGTCGGTTGCCTGTAAAAAAAGGAGAACTAATAGCCAGAAGCGGAAACTCCGGAAGTTCGGGCGGGCCACATTTACATTTCGAAATCAGGAGGACCAAAGAACAAGTGTATTTGAATCCATTGTTGTTTCATATTCCAGTTAAAGACAAAACCAAACCGGCCATTCAGTCCATAATGGTTTATCCGGTATCTGACGATGCAAGTGTTTCAGGAAAGCAAACGCCACAAAGGTTCGAAACTGTTCCGACAGGTAATGCATATCAATTAAAAGCAAATCAGACTATTCAGGTATCCGGCAAAATCGGATTTGGTATTCAGGCTTTCGATATACTTGACGGAAGTCCCAATAAGTGCGGGGTATATTCGATCAGACTCACTATTGATAACGAACAGATTTATTCGTTTACCATGGACGATTTTGTCATTGAAGAATCGAGATACATCAATTCGCACATTGATTATGAACGGGCCATCCGGTCAGGACAGCGCCTGTACCGTACCTGGCTCGAACCGGGCAATAAACTGAACATTTACGAAAACGTGGTGAAACGGGGAATTTTTAAGGCAACCGACAACCATTTGCATCATGTAAAATTTGAAATTGCCGACGCTTACGGGAATGCAACAAGCCTGGCATTCAACATCAAATCAGTAGAAACTGAACTGACTCAGGTTGAACCCAAAGGAGAATTGTTTAAATACAACCACAACAACCATATCAGGAACGATGAGCTTGAATTTTCTGTTCCTGAAGGAGCGTTGTACAATGATGTTGATTTTTTGTATTTCAGGAAACCAGCCATTCCAAAGTTTTATTCTCCGGTTTTTCAATTGCACAATCCATATTTAGCCTTGCATTTTGCCTGCCCGCTGCGGATAAAAGCCACCAATATTCCTACTAATCTTCAGGAAAAAGCTACGCTTGCCCAGATCGATCCTGTAACCGGAAAAATCTTGTCGGCCACAGGCAAATATGCTGATGGTTGGGTGGAAGGAAATATCCGTGTGCTCGGGAGCTACACATTGGCAGTGGATACAGTTGCACCCGGGATAACACCTTTGAGTATAGTTGATAAAAAGACGAATAAAGTTTCAGATAAAGTACAATTTAAAATTTCGGATAACCTCTCAGGCATAGAAAAATATTATGGCACAATTGACGGACTATGGGTATTGTTTGAATACGATCTGAAAAACAATTTGCTTAGCTATACGTTTGATAAAAAGAGGTTTCAGTTCAATAAAAATCATACTTTGAATCTTGAAGTGACCGATTACAAAGGCAATAAAAGTACGTATAAAGCTAACTTTTACAAATAATGCAAATTAAGGGTTGGATTTTTAAACCCAAAGGGTTGTTATGATTTTAGAAAATGTTCTAGGAGTTTGTCGGGCTTACCGTTTTAAGCCCCTGAGAATTGCCTATTTGACTTTGCTCTCAGATAGGGGGCCAGGGGAAAAGCCTATAAAAGGCCAAAGTCCGACAGGCTCCTAGAAAGCGCATCTTATACCACGAAGTGGTGGCATTATTCTGCCATGCCTTCGGCATTTTTTGATCTTTTTCATCCTAATTTGCTATAATCCTTTCATGCCTTCGGCATTTTGATTCTATTATTTTTCAACCCTTAATTCGCATAAATTATGCAGACTTATCTGAGTATCGGTTGTATGTCAGGAACTTCGTTGGACGGACTTGATTTGGTAGCCTGCAGGTTCACAACCGACGAGGAATGGAAATTTGAAATCCTGAAGGCAGCAACCATCTTCTATTCACATAAATGGGTACATAAACTTTCTACTGCAGCCGAATTAAACGCACTCGAATTTGCCTTGCTGCATAATGAATTTGGAAAATTTATCGGGAAACAGGTCGTTGATTTTTGTTCTGACCTACCCGATAAGCCCGCGTTAATTTCATCACATGGCCACACCATTTTTCATCAGCCTGCCAATAAGCTAAGTGTTCAGATCGGAAACGGGGCGCAAATTGCTGCAATTTCAGGATTGCCGACTGCCTGTGATTTCAGATCGTTGGATGTTGCCTTAAAAGGTCAGGGAGCGCCTTTGGTGCCGATTGGTGATGAACTTTTATTTGGCAAATACGAAATTTGCCTGAATCTGGGCGGCATTGCCAATGTTTCGTTCCGTGAAGAGGATGAACGCAGGGCTTTTGATATTTGTCCGGTGAACATGGCATTAAACCATTTTAGCCAGGAATTGGGATACGAATACGATATGGATGGAATTCTGGGACGGACAGGAAAAGTTCAGGAAGAATTGCTTGCACTGCTGAATGAGCTGGAATTTTATCAGCAAAAAGGACCGAAATCGTTGGGTAGGGAATGGTTTGAGGATGAATTTTTACCTTTAATTTCATCGTTTCAACTGGCTCCGGAAGATATTCTCCGTTCGCTTTACGAACACATTTCTGATCAGCTTTCACTCGCTGTTGACCAGTTTCCGAAAGGCCAGATTCTGATTACCGGAGGCGGCGCCCACAATGTTTTCCTGATTGAATTGTTCAGCGAAAAGACCAAGCACAAGACAATTATTCCTTCAGCACAAATCATTGATTTTAAAGAAGCAATCATCTTCGCATTTCTTGGAGTTCTCCGACTCCGGAATGAAGTCAACTGCCTGAAATCGGTTACCGGGGCAAGCCGCGATCATTCAGGAGGAGTAATTTACCTTCCATGAATAAAACTTATGCACTTGAATAATATCATGGATTACCCGCTTCCCGAAGCCTACCTTTCCGGAAAATTAAAACATGATATCATGAGCTTCGATCCAGCTTCGAACATCCAGCATTTAAAACAATTTGGCGAATTCGGCGACGTTAATCCTTCCATTACTGATTCTTCGACCTACACCTTTTTAAAGGCCGGCGATATGGAAGAAACCTTTCTGGGTCATACCGAAGGGTGCTTTCTGTACTCGCGCCACTGGAACCCGACCAATAAATACCTTGCCGATGCATTGGCAGCCATGGAAGATACAGAATCTGCATGGATTACGGCTTCCGGAATGGCCGCCATCACCTGCGCCATTTTGCAGGTTTGCAGCGCCGGCGACCACATTGTTACATCAGTAACCACTTACGGCGGAACTTATGCATTCCTAAAAAACTATCTCCCAAAGTTCAACATCGAAGTCAGTTTTGTTGACATCACCCGGCTTGATCAGGTGGAAGCTGTTATCCGGCCAAATACCAAAGTCATTTATACTGAAAGTGTGACCAATCCTTTGCTTCAGGTTTCTGATATTCCAAAACTGGCTGAAATGGCACATCGGCACAACACATTGTTAATGGTTGACAACACCTTTACGCCCATGATTATGTCGCCGGCACGATTGGGCGCCGACATCGTGGTGTACAGCATGACCAAATTCATCAACGGAAAAAACGATTGTGTAGCAGGCGCTATCTGTGGAAGCCGCCAATTTGTTGATGATCTTTCAAATGTAAACAACGGAACAGCCATGCTTCTTGGGCCGGTTCTCGATCCTCTTCGTTCGTCATCTATTCTTAAAAATCTGCATACTTTGCATTTGCGAATCAAACAGCACAGCAAAAATGCGATGTATTTGGCTGGTGAACTATCCAAAGCCGGACTGAAACTTTCTTATCCCGGACTTGAAAACCATCCGCAACACGAACTTCACAAACAAATAATGAACGACGGATTTGGATATGGAGGAATGATTGCCATTGATTTTGGCACTGTTGCAATGGCCAACCAGGTGATGCAAAAAATGCAACAGGCCGATGTTGGTTATTTGGCAGTCAGTTTGGGGTATTTCAAAACACTTTTCAGTTGCTCCGGAAAAAGTACTTCATCTGAAATTCCTGATTCGGTTCAGCATGAAATGGGTCTGTCGCAGGGTTTGGTTCGTTTCTCTGTTGGAATTGACAACAACATCGAAGACAGTTTAAAGGCGATTCTGGAGATTTGCCGTGAGGAAGGAATTATTGATTAGTGGTCATTCAATAGTCATTGGTTGTTTGAACTCAGTTGTTAATTTTCCAACTTCATAGGAGTGATCCGCCAGATGGCCGATTTATAGCTTAGGTATTGAAATGGGAATGTCCGTCCGCTAAATATTGCTATTCGAAGTGGAAGCCAACTTGCGGACGGAATAGCATCAGTAATTAAATGAGATTAAAACCTGGTTGTTCGACATTGAGGGTGTACGACAAAATTCCCAAATGGATAATTTCAACTTTT
>PNOH01000010.1 GCA_013824715.1 Odoribacter sp.
GGTTCCGATTCTTTTATTGGAAATGATTACTGAAGCGCCTTTTAGCGGTTTTCCATCTTCAGAAATGACTTTTCCTACTATCGTTTTCTTTGCTTCGGGAAGATTAATTTGAATCGTGTTCCTCTTCATGGTAATAACCAATTCTTTTTCAAAATCGGGGTTTACTTTTTGTGTTTCAAACCCGACATAAATAATCACAATCGGTGAAGCATCAGTTAATACAAGTTTAAAGTTTCCTGAAGCATCGGTAATGGTTCCGATTCTTTTATCGGAAATGATCACTGAAGCGCCTTTTAGCGGCTTTCCATTTTCATCGGTTACTTTTCCCTTGATTGTTTTTTCGTTTTGATTCAGATTTGTTGAATGCTCTTCTGGTTGAATAAACTTGTATTCCGGCGCAGCAAAAGCATAGAAAACACCCGCGATCAGCGGTAAAACCAGTAGAAGTTTGAGTTTCCGGATAGGTGAACTTATATTCTGTTTCATCATGTTAAATCTTTTTTTGTTGAGTGAATAATTGAATGAATTGGCCAGCGTAATCACCGGTCCGCCGAACATCTGGTTCAGCAATGCCGCACGGTAAATGGCCGGATTGGTGGTACGCTGCAGCGCACGCTCGTCGGCCAGGTATTCGTGGTTCTGCCTGATCAAATGGCCATACAGCCAGATGGCAGGGTTAAACCACTGCACCGTGCGGAGGATTTCGAAAAGCAGCAAATCAATCCAGTGCTGTTGCCTGATGTGCTCCAGTTCGTGGTTCACAATTTCGTTCGTTTCAGTGTCAGAGATTGAAGGATTGACAAATACGAACGAGAAAAATGAAAACGAAGCGGGGTATTCAGCAGTACGGATCAATTTTGCCGAACTATACTGACGTTTTTCTGATTTTCGGATGATCCGAAAAACCGGAAGTGTCTGCCTGAAAATTCGGAAAATCAGGTAACTGATTCCTGAAAGATAGAATAACAGCAACAGGTTTTGCAGATTGAACGATTCTTCGGGCGCCATCGTAATTCCCTGAATTTGTGGATCGGGAACTTCGACGCTTGGAACAAGCGGTAACCAGACCGTGTAGTGCCAGGTGAAAAGCGGAAAAATGATGGAGACCAGGATCCCGGAAACCAGGTAAATCCGGTTCAGGGTAAAGAATCGCTCGTTCCGGAGAAACAGCGCATAAACCAAAGCAAAACCCGTCAGCCAAACCGACGATTTAAACAAATAGAGTGCAAATGCTTCCATGGTTTTCGGTTTTAGTCTTTCGACAGTTCTTTCCGGGTTTCTTCCATTAATTGTTCCAAATCCTGAATGGTCAGGTCTTTTTCGCGGACAAAGAACGAAGCCATGGCCGGAAACGAGTTGTTGAAGTAGCTTTTCATCAATCCGAAAAGCTGTGTCTTTGAATATTCGTCCTTCGATACCAAAGGATAATAAACATGCACATTTCCGTAGGTTTTATGCGATACAAATTCCTTCTTTTCCAGAATACGCAGTACGGTAGAAACCGTGTTGCGCACGGGTTTGGGCTCGTCGAACCGGTCGCGGATGTCCTTGACCAGACCTTCGCCCATTTCCCACAAATGTTGCATCACCTGTTCTTCTGCTTTGGTCAGTTGCATAGTTGTAATTTTTAAATTGTCAATCCTTCACGACAAATATATGACTATAAAATTAGTCATGCAAGTGTTTTTAGTTAAAAATGACTAAATATATAGTCAGTCCATATATTACACAACATGAAATGAATTTGAAAACAGAAAGAATTTCACTATTCCGTCCGAAAGATGTGAAAAGCCTTGTTGAACATTATTTCGCGGACGGACGAGTCTGGCTACAAATATTTCGCAACTCTGTTGCTGAAAAACCTTGTTTCACTTACTGAATACTGAGACTGACCACTGCGACTTTTCACTTTCCTTTCCGCCAATAATGCATCGGGTTTATGGAAGAGTACAAGCCTTTGTTTACAAATTTGACATCGGCAATCGAGTAAAAGGCATTTGGATTATAAGTACCGATGATTTCAATTACATGAGGTAAATCGGTTCGTTTGACGATGGAATATATAATGGAAACCTCTTCAATAGCGCCGTGTGCTTCCTGATGGGTGATTCCATAGCCATCAATTTTCAGCTTTTCAATCAGTTTGTGCGCGTCGGTTCGGGTTATGATCTGAAGCTGAACAATGCCAACCGCCAGTTTTTCTTCGATGATCATTCCAATGTAGTTTCCGGTGGCAAAGCCTGCACCATAAGCGATGTAGCAAACCCAGTTGTCGAGGTTCTGGATAATCTTGCTGATTGCCAGTAACCAAATCAGGACTTCGAAAAATCCAAGTATCGGAGCAATTATTTTTTGTCCTTTGGCAACCATCACTATCCGGATAGTGCCAATAGTCACGTCGGAAATGCGCGCAAGAAAAATTAACAGAGGAAGAAGTCCGTAGGTAAACAGGTCGCTGTGATAAAAGTCCATAAGGTTACACTTTTTTGTAAAGCTACAAACTTCTGGTAAAAGGTAAAAGTCCTTTTTGCCAGTTGCCAGTTACTGGCAGCTAGCCGCTAGCTGCTGGCAAAAAAAGCATTACTGTAGAAATTTGACTAAAATTCAGAAGTAAAATGGAACCTGATGTCTTTAAATTCGCCTTGGGCCATGTCGAGGATAAATTGTGAGTCGGCCATAAATACATCGCGGCCACGTTTGTCTTTGGCCATTTTCTGGTGTTTCCGGTTTTTGAATTCAGTCAAAGCTTTGGGATTGTCGCTTTGAATCCAGCAGGCTTTGTACATTTGCATCGGTTCGAACCGGCATTTGGCGTTGTATTCGTGTTCCAGACGGTACTGAATCACTTCGAATTGGAGCTGGCCAACAGTCCCGATAATTTTCCGGCCATTAAACTGACTGGTAAATAACTGGGCAACACCTTCATCCATCAACTGGTCAATTCCTTTGTTCAACTGCTTGGTTTTCATCGGGTCGGCATTCTCGACAAATTTGAACAATTCAGGAGAAAAGCTTGGCAGCCCTTTGAAATGAATATCCTCGCCCTCGCTGATGGTGTCGCCAATGATGAATGATCCGTTATCAGGGAAACCTACTATATCGCCAGGATAGGCATCTTCGATGATTTCTTTCTGGGATGCCATAAAGGCAGTGGGGCTCGAAATGCGGAAAGTTTTTCCGGTGCGCACCTGTTTGTACATGCTGTTCCGCTCAAACTTTCCGGAGCAAACTTTTACGAAAGCAATACGGCTGCGGTGATTGGGATCGATGTTGGCATGAATCTTAAACACGAATCCGCTGAATTTATCGTCTTCAGGATTAACCAAACGCTCTTCGGTTTGAACCGGACGCGGCCATGGCGCAATCTTTACAAAGACATCCAATAATTCCTGAACACCGAAATTGTACAGCGCACTTCCGAAGAAAACAGGAGCCAGGGTTCCGGCAAGATATTCATCGTGGTCGAAAGGTGGATAACCGCCATATACCAATTCCAGATCTTCACGTAATTTACCGGCATCGCTCCTGATGTAATTTTCAAGTTCCGGACTATTGAGGTCGGTAAAAGAAATGCCGGTTTCGATATCCTGAATGGAAGGTTTGAAGAGGTTCAGGCTTTTATTGTAAATGTTGTAAACGCCTTTGAAATCTGGACCGTTATTTATTGGCCAGCTAAGCGGATTGATGCTGATTTGCAATTGTCGTTCAATATCATCGAGCAATTCGAAGGTATCCTGGGTGGGGCGGTCGAGTTTGTTGATGAATACGATAACCGGCGTTTTGCGCATCCGGCAGACATTCATCAGTTTTTCGGTTTGCGGCTCAACCCCTTTTGCGGCATCAATCACGATTATAACACTGTCAACAGCGGTTAGTGTGCGGAATGTATCTTCCTGAAAGTCCTGATGACCTGGAGTATCGAGAATATTCACCTTGTAACCATCGTATTCGAAACCCATGACTGAAGTTGCAACAGAAATACCGCGCTGGCGTTCGATTTCCATAAAGTCGGAAGTAGCTGCTTTTTTGATTTTATTGCTTTTTACTGCGCCGGCAACCCGGATAGCGCCGCCAAACAACAGCAGCTTTTCTGTAAGGGTTGTTTTCCCGGCATCGGGGTGACTTACAATGGCAAAAGTTCTTCTTCTTCGTATCTCTGTTTGATTACTCATTGAATCCATTTTTTTGAAGCTGCAAAAGTAGGACTTTATCTGATAAGAATTGAAGGATGGAAGGACTGAATTAGAAGAAATAATTGTTGAAGATGGTTGTGATCGTTATAATTGTTGTCGTTGTTGTATTGGTTATTGTTGTTGAGTAGAGTGAAGATTAGGATGGTCCAACCCTAAGCTTTCGGAACAACGCAACTTTGACAACCTGATAACAACGACAACAAACTCAACAGAAGATTCACTTTCTATTTTGAGATTTGGATGATGCTGCAATCGCCTTCGATATGGTTTCCCAGTATTTAAGGTGGAAATCGCGATCTTCGGGCGACAGAATTTCAAAATATGATTTTGGAGTATCTTCAGGGGCGAACTTCAACTTTTTACCTTCTTTGTAAAGAGCAGGGACTTCAGGATGAAACTGAACAGCAAATACATTGGGATAGATGCGGTGATGAATGCCTTCAATAACATTTCCATCCATCGAAATGGCAGTTACTACGAGATCTTTGCCCAATTCGTCGATGGACTGATGGTGACTGCTCAATACCATAGGATTCAATTCCTTTTCTGCTTTTACAGTTTTCAGGAAAAATGGATGGGCAGTATATTGAATGTGATGAAAATTAATTCCCATCAACAGTGTATCCTTCGAAATTTCCTGCCAGTAGTTGCGGTGCAACTGGTCTTTTTTCAATTTCAGGGTTTCTTCGGCATTCTTCTTTTGATAGGTTTGAATTGGGATATCCTGAGTCAATGTTCCTCCGGTTGCCACATTCATACTTTGCAGCCCGAGGCAAAAACCGGTAACGAAATAACCGGGCTTCTCGTTCATGAAGGCGGAAAATTCCTCATTTTGTCTGCCTCCCAGGAGATGAAATAGTAAACTCAGTTCAAATGTATGACGGTTCGGATCGGTGACTTCAGAAAAAAGGTTTTTTTGTCCATAGCCTTCAGGATGAATATCGGGGCCACCAAAAAAGAAAATTCCTACAGAGTGATCAAATAAATTTTTGAAAGTTTTTGTCCATTCATTCATTTTAAAAATGTGGTCAGGAGTTTCAGAAGCAACAATTTCCTGAAGGTGAAATTTGCTCATTTCGGGTTTACTGATGAGTTCAACCGAACGAGTGTAATCGTATGCTTCGTGAGTCGAATAAACGCCAATAAATTCGGTATCAGATAGTTGTAGTATGTGGTTGCTTAGAAGAAACTGAATGGTTTCGAGGTTTTGTACGGTAGGATGTGCCAGCAATATATAGGTTTTATTTGGTTTGAAATCCGATTCAAGAAAATTCTGGGCAAAACCCACATTCAGGAAAAATGTCAAAACCAATGTAAAAACGAACTTTTCGAAATATTTCATGATGGCAGGATTTTCTGACTATATAATTTTATCGTGAAAATAGCATTTTTTACCCGAAGAACGAAAAAAGTGGTGATCTTTGTTTTATTTGTTATTTTTAAAACTTCGAATTTCAGACCAAAAATAAACCGGATATGTCGTTTAAAATATTTTTTGCCAGCGCTTTCGGATTGATTAAATCAACCGCGAAAATTGAAGCTGCTCACGAAGCTTTGCTCGCTGATTTCCGCATGTATCGAGAGTTTGAACAATCCAGCGAACTTGAGGAGTATCTTGAGCTTGAAATGCTGATTAATTCGGCTGCTTTCAAGCAAAAAAAAGTTGAACTTCAGCATCTTTCTCTCAAGGGGAGTAGGGAAGAGGAACTATTGAAAGAAATGAAAAAGCTGGACAAAAACAGCCAGTTACGAAAATATGATGCCACTTTGAAATCGGAGGAACTGAAACGGTTTGAAAAAATAGCTGTTTCTGATGGATTGGCCCATTACAAGGAACTAAAAGCGGCAGTCGAAATTCATTCGTATGCGGCCATCAAAAAGAAAGGCAAAGAATCAGCAGAGTTTGCCCTGTATGTCGAATATCAGGTGGTGAAAAAATCATCGGATATTCAGTTTTTTAAACATTTCAGGATGTCTAAGGCTTTGAGAAATTATGAACTGAAGAAGGATTCGCAGGAACTGAAACGCAGGGAAGAACTTCGGAATATTACGACTTCCACTGAATTTAAAACACAGGTTGCCTATCTTGAAGACAAGCAAAAATGGGATAAGACTGAGGATGCAGCTAAAGAAAAACGGTTTTCGGAAATGAAAAAACTGCCTCAGGCAGTTAATTACCTGAAATATAAAGATTCCAATGCTTTTGATTTTTTCAAAAAATGGCAACTGGTTTTCGAAGATCATTTTGATTCGCATAAGCTGGATATTCAAAAATGGATGACCAAATCACATTGGGCAAATGAAGCATTGGGCCGGAATTTTTCGCAGGTTGGCGATTTGCATGCGTTTACCGATGGCAAAAACGTACTGGTTGATGGGAAATCGCTAAAAATTGAGGTCCGAAAAGAAAAGACCAATGGAATGCAATGGCACATACCGTTCGGATTTGTGGAACAGGAATACGACTATACCTCAGGAATCATTTCCACCGCTGGAGGGGAATGGTGGAATCATGGAATTCTGGAAGCTAAAGTGAAGTATTCACCTTCCAATTATTTTGTTGATTCGATCTATTTGTTGGGAGAGGAGAGTTCCCCTCAAATAAATCTGGTTGAAATGGGAGTGAAAAACAGAATAGGGACTCTGACAAAAACAGAAAATAGAATTCATAGCGAATGTGAAAGTATTTCAGGATTGAAATCGGGTGAATTCTATATTTTCAGGCTTGAATGGTCGGCCGGTTCCCTCAAATGGAAAATCAATGACAAGGAAATATTCACAATTGACCTCACAGTTCCCTCACATACCATGCACCTGAATGCGGCCTCCATTGTGGTTTCTGAACCTGATGGCAGTTTGCCTCACTGGTTCGAAATCGCCTGGGTTCGTTTTTACCAACGCCAATAGAATATGAACTGGACGGATGGATTTTTGGGTGCAATTACGGTTTGCGACCGCGAAGGGATTTTGGTTTATATGAATGAACGGTCGAAACAGGAGTTTGCAAGATCGGGCGATTATGATTTATTAGGGAAAAGCCTGATTGACTGCCATCCGGAACCTGCCCGGACTTTCCTCCTGAAATTGCTGGCCGAACCAATGCCAAATTCTTATACTATCGAAAAAAGGGGAATCCGTAAAATGATCCACCAGACTCCCTGGATGGTAAATGGTGAATTTAAAGGAGTGGTGGAGATTTCGTTTGAAATACCAATGGAGATGCCGCATTATAAAAGGGATAAAAACACCAATACAACTTAACCATCTTTAACATATCTCGATATTTAGCAAGGGCAAAAAGTCATACCTTTGGTTTTCCGACATTCAAAAAACCAACTGTGTATGATTTTTCGAATATTATCAGCTTCCTTTTTATTTTGCATTTCATTCATTTCTGTTTTTTCACAGGGTATCCGGGGCCTCATAACCAACAATCATGGAGAGGCGGTGCCCTTTGCCAATATCTACATTCCACAATTATCAACCGGAACCACCTCCAATGTTGAGGGGCGATATGATTTGAAACTGCCTGAAGGAAACTGGAAGGTTTTGTTTCAGTATCCGTATTACCAAAAACAAGTTTCGAAATATTCGTGCAAAGTGTATCTGAAAGGATCGGGAGTTTTCGAAAAGATACCGTTTTTGCTCGAAAAACAAATGAAAAAAGGCGGAGTGAAAGAGAATGAAGCTTTTGTAATGGAGACGGTCAGTAAAATTGATTTCGAGTTGCCCGATAAAATAAAACAGCAGGTTTTAGCTATGCATTCATCAGGAAAAGACAATAATACATCTCCAATGGGGATGATTACCAATAATTTGTACGATGCTGCAAAATACGGGATCGTTTCTCCGGTTGGAAAGAATGCGATGAAAGTTTACCGGTTCAGGCTCGATGGCGTTTTTCAGGATCAGGGAAAAACCATCAATAAAATATTGGTGATTCCCAAAACCAACGGGAACGATGTGTTTTCGGGCTACATTTATATTGCCGATGTTTTCTGGAACATTCATTCAGCCGATCTGAAGCTGCATATTCCGATGACCGATGTGAAGGTTCATCAACTTTATGCCGAAGTCAATAAAAATACCTGGATGCCGGTGAGCCTCGATTTCGATATGGATTTTTCGGGTTTGGGTTTGAAAATGAAATTCCGCTACGTAGCATCAATTACCGATTATCAAACCATATTGAATGCAGCGCTTGATCACACTTTCCTCGATCGGCTGAAAAATCAGCAACTTCAGGAGCAACAAATGGTGGAGACTTATACAACCGGAGAAAAAAAAGCTTTGGAAACACGCGAAAAATCGAAAGCACAAAAACGTATTGAGACGATGATGCAGAAACCTGTGTTGAGTAACCGCGAAGCAGTAAAACTGAACCGCCTGATAGAGGCCGAAACCGAAAGAAACAGTCCGCCTGAACCGCTCGAAATTAAATCAACCTTTCTGGTTAGCCAAAAGCAGGTCAACAACGATTCGGCTTATTGGGCTACTCTCAGGCCAATTCCGCTTACAGAATCCGAAAGGGTTAGTTTTATAAAGAAAGATTCGTTTCTGCAGGTTTCCACCAACCCTGAATTTCAGGATTCGTTGCGTGACTCGAAGCGAAAATTTAAAATGAAACATTTGGTCGTGGGGAAAACATATAATTATTCCATCGATTCCATCAAACAAAATGAACGATTTACGATTCCAAGCCTGAAAAATCCTACCCTGCTTTCGTTTAATTCGGTTGACGGACTGAGGTTGGAATTGCCTTTCAGCTACTACAAATCGGACAGTACCGGACGAATGAAAAGTTTTAACCCAACTTTTGCCTATGCTTTTGTACGGAAAAAACTTGATGTTGAATTTTCGTACCAACAACGGCTAAATGGAATGAAAAACAGATGGTTTTCGGTTTCTGCCGGAACTGCCACGACTGATTTTAACCGGATTTCAGGTTTAAATACGATGACCAACGATTTCTATACCATTTGGCTCGAAGAAAATTACAAACGTTTTTACCGGCGCGATTTTCTTCAATTAATGACCAGCCATGATCTGTCAAACGGGCTGAACCTCAATGTTACGCTCGATTACAGCGAAAATAGCCCTTTAACCAACCATTCCAGCTATTCATTAATTAAATACGACGACCGGGAGATTCAACCGAATATTCCTGCAAACAAAACTTTATTGCCCTGGCAATTAGAAAAACATCAATCGTTGATTGGCCGGCTTGTTCTGGAATATACCCCGCGACACCGGTATTCCATCCGCAACCATACCAAAATATATGCAGAGAGCAAATTTCCAACCTATTCGCTGGTTTATAAAGGCGCTTTTGCAAATGTTTTCGGGAGCGATTCCCGATATGACCTTCTAAAAATTGGAATGAGGCAAAGGGTAAAATCCGGTATTGATGAACATCTTTCTTACATCATCAGTGCAGGTACATTTCTGAATTCGTCGAAAGTATATTTTGAGGAATTTCAGCATTTTAATACTCAGCCAACCGGATTCATGTTCAATAACACCGAAAACAGTTTCAGATTGTTGCCATTTTATGAATACTCAACCCAGAAATCTTTCATCGAAGCACATGGTAATTGGGAATCACGTCGTTTAATCCTGAAACAACTTCCCATCATCAAAAATTCATCATTCTCTGAAAATCTTTTTGTGAATTTCCTCTCCACTCCTGAATTGAAAAATTACACCGAAGTAGGTTACGGACTTAAACAGGTTTTCTTTCTGCTGAATGTGGAAGCAGTAGCAGGTTTCGAAAATGGCAAATACAGGTCGGCAGGGGTTAGGGTGAGTTTGAATCTCAAGTAGTTTTCAGTTTCCAGTCGCAACTGGCAGAATTTTGTTGTCAATGGTTGTCATAAGTTGTCATTTGTTGCACGTCATTCATTGTAAAACATTTACTAATTTTGATCCCACAACTTAATGACTATGAATGACTACGAATGACAAAGTTCATATAATTCAACAACCTTACATTTTGCTTAATAAAACATAGCATGGAGCACAAAAAGGCGGCGGTATTGCTTATCAATGTTGGGACACCCGATGAGCCCACAGTTAAGGCTGTCCGGAGGTATTTGTCCGAATTTCTGAACGATCGCCGGGTCATTGATATTCCTCTGGTTTTGCAGAAAATTCTGGTCAACCTGATCATTGTTCCATTCAGGGCGCCAAAATCAACCAAATTGTATCAGCGGTTATGGACGGAAAAAGGATCGCCGCTATTGTATTATTCTGAAAAAGTTCAGGAAGAATTACAGAAAAAACTCGATACAATGGCTGATGTTTTCATGGCCATGCGTTATGGAAATCCATCCATTGAAAAAGCACTTTCAGCTATTCGGAAAGGTAATTACGACAAATTGGTGATTTTACCCATGTTTCCGCAGTATGCATCTTCCACCAGCGGAACTGCTATTCAGGCCGTGATGGATCAAATACGGAAATGGAACACCATTCCAATGTTACATGCCATCAATCAATTTTACGATCATCCGGCTTTTCTGAACGCTTTTACTGAACGAATCCAATCGTATCAGCCTGAAAAATTTGATCACATTGTTTTTACCTACCACGGTCTGCCTAACCGTCATCTGGATAAAAACCATCCCGGCGAATCATTTCAAACCTGTAATTGCGAAAATTCATTGCCCGAATTTGGGAAAAGCTGCTATAAAGCGACCTGCTACCAAACTACCCGTGAATTAGTTAGCCGTCTGGGTTTAAAAAGCGGCCAGTATTCTGTTTCATTTCAATCGCGCCTGTCAAAAAACTGGATGACTCCTTTTACCGATAAAAATCTGGTTGCACGGGCAAAGCAAGGCTGTAAGAACATTCTGGTTGTTGCGCCTGCTTTTGTGGCCGATTGTCTGGAAACAACGGTTGAAATTGGCTGGGAATACAAAGAGTTGTTTGCCAAAAACGGCGGTGAAAACCTGCAAATGGTCGAAAGTTTGAATGACTCCCCTCAATGGATCAGCGCCCTGAAAGAAGTCATTGAGCCCTGTCTTTTTTCTTAATACCCTTTCCGGTTAAACAAGATGTACCCGAAGTTGAGCATGGCAAAGAATTTGGTCTGGCTTTTTTCGTAGTAATTTGCCGAAAAGCTTATCGGTCCTATTGCTGACTGGAACACAAATGCTCCAGTACCCATAAAATTGACAGTCGGGTATTTTTTTGTGATATAAACAGCATTGTGATTATCTGCTTCTGAAATTTCCCTAAGCGGGCTAAAACCATAAACTTCGGCCCTGAAATGCAACTGGTCGGATATTTTGAGTATAGTTTTTATGCCCGAAGCCACATATTTGTTGGCATGAAAATTATTCAGGTAAATGGTTTTGCTGTGGGGTATCGGAGTAAATGAAGGCGCCGACAGAATGGTCGAAACATAATTGCTGAATGGTTTCTTGTTGCTGAAAACACCTTCAGCCATTAACCCGAACGTAAATCGCTTATTAATTTTAAAGTAGCGGTCGTAGCTTCCTTTCAAAAGATAAAAGTTGTGATTGTATTGTTTATCAGAAGCGTAATTTGAGGTAGTTCCCGGTTTATTTTCTTCTTTTCCTGAAATGTAGTTCAATGATAAACATGAAGCGATTCCCTCGGTTGGATATTGCTTGTGGTTAAATGAGCTCGATAGGAAATTTGTTGTTACAGTAAGGGCATCAAATGTGGTATGATCGGGAGTATCGGATAACTTGATTGATCCGGTGAGATAATATGCATCGTTGGCTTTGGACCAGGAGCCGCCAAAAGTCATTTTTCCCCGTGTTTTCAGCGGAAAACCCATTTCTGCCCTGAAATTACTTTCGTTCTGAATAATGTAAGGTGGACGGACGTCTTCAAAAACGAACTCGGTGGTTGATGAGTAGTAATCCCATCGGTTAAGTGTGAAATATCCAGCCAGGTAAAAAGGGGTGGTAGTCGGAAAATCAACACGGCTTCCTGCTTTGATTGAACTGTAAAACCTCCCGAAATACATGTTTGTGCTAAAGGTGTATGACCGTTCTTTAAACATACGGTAATCGCCACTCAGAAAGCCCTGGTTAACAGGCCGTGTTGATATATTCCCTCCAAATTTTACCTGCATCGGATTGTTCGGTTTTACGATCATATGGAGATCGAAATAGCCGGTTTCCGGATTGTACCGTGAAATCGGACGCAGCGATTTTATCTGCGGATCGGCTACAAGTTTAAAATATTCTTTTTTAAGTTCCCTGATGTCAATAACATTCGAATTGTGTTTAAGGCTTTGTATAATGAATTTTCGCTGCCTGGCATCTTCTGCTCCTTCAACCTGAACATTCTGGAAGATTAATTGAGGTTTTTTCATGTTGAACTGATGCCTTTTCATTTGAAGTTCTTCAGGTCGTATGCGGCTTGCAACCCGCACTTTAATGCTATCCAGGTGTTTAATTACAGTTTCGTACCCACCTTTTTCAATGATGTCGATCTTTCTGAAATCGAGCAATCCCACATTGTTAAAAGTGGACTCCATGAGCAAACCATCCTTTGAATCAATCTTGAAATCAGTCTTTCGTCTAATCATGTTTTCAATTTGTGCCATCACATCGTCCGGATCAGGTTTCTCCGGATTGTTGGCCACATTATGCCCGAAAATAATATCAGGATCGAAAAGTTCTTTCATGTTCTGAACCGGAAAGTTATTAACAATTCCGCCGTCGAAAACCAGTGTGCCGTCAATTTCAATTGGCTTGAAATATAAAGGGAAAGTCATTGATCCGCGTATAGCCTCGCCCAAATCGCCCTGACGGAGCACCATTTCCCGGTTGTTGTAAACATCGGTGGCAATGCAAAAGAAAGGAATAAACAGTTTGTTAAAATCACCTTTGTTGATGGCTGTTACCGAAGAAAACAGTTCCATAAAGGCAAAATCCATTTGTTCTTCAGGAATGAGGCTGGTGGGAGGAAGTATTTTTAACTTATCTTCTTTTTTCAGTAAATCGAGTTCGAGCCACGAGGGGTCCTCTTCCAGTTTACGGTAGTAATAGCGGTATTCTTCCTGAATTTTACCGGTTGACCAGAACTTAAACTTTTCCGATTTGAAAAGTTGTTCCATTTCTTCAACCGGGTAGCCTGCAGCGTATAAGCCCGCAACAATTGCGCCCATCGAGGTTCCGGCAATGTAATCAATCGGAATTCCATTCTCTTCCAGGGCTTTGATCACCCCTATGTGTGCAAGCCCTTTGGCTCCTCCGCCACTTAATACCAGTCCAACTTTTTGAGCCTTCAATTGAAAAAAGAAGATCAGTAGAATAAAGCCCGATAATAAAAACCATTTCATGGCTGTTGAAGTTTTGAAGACAGGGTGAATCCAAATTTAAGAAAATACTAAACCATAATAGTAAATGGATCTTTAATTTCTGTTGATGTTGGTGAAATTTAATAATGACTGCCGAATACACATTGAATGAAGTCATTAATAGTCAATCGTGGTCATTTGTTTCACGTCATTCCTTGTTTTTTTAATGACAATCAAAGACAATTGAATGACACGAATTTACTTGGAATTTGGAACCTGGAATTTGGAACTTTCTTTACTCTGCAACCTTGTGCTTGAGCGACTGGAACCCTTCACCAAGGATTTCGCGGGTATCCATCACTGTGATGAAGGCATCCGGATCAATTGTGCTGATAAATTCCTCCAGAATAGCTACTTCTCTGCGGCTTACCACGGTGTAAATAATGTGTTTATCGTTTCCGGTAAACATTCCTGAGCCTTTCAGGTAGGTTCCGCCACGTTCCAGATCAACCAATATTTTATGCCTGATTTCCTCGTACTTTTCAGAAATGATCAATAAAGCTTTGTTGTAATCGCCTCCCTCCAAAACCAAATCAATGGCCCTGCCTGTAATGTAAATGACCACCCACGAATAAAGCGGAATCTGCCAGTCTTTAAAGGCTACCAAACTGAGCAAAACGATGGTTGAATCAATATAAATCATCAACTGACCGAGTTGCATACGGGTATATTTGGCAATAATCATGGCGATGATGTCGGATCCTCCTGAAGTTGCACGCGCTTTGAAAATCAATCCAAGTCCGAACCCAATCAGCACGCCGCCAAACACGCACGAAAGCAGGACGTCCGGCACAAGTGGGGCATCGCCGTCAACACGCATGTAAGTGATTACATCCATAAAAACTGAAGAAAGCACAAAACCAATCACCGTTTTTACTCCAAACCGTGGCCCCAGAATTTTGATGCCAGCTATAGTAAGCGGTATGTTCAGCACCAACCCAAATAACCCAATCGGGATACCTTCAGGCCAGAAAGAAAACATTCCCTGGGTCATGTAATGTACCATGATAGCGATACCGTAAACCCCGCCGGGAACAATCCGGTGGGGCGAAATGAAATAAACAAACCCGACGGCCAGAATAAAAGCGCCGATTACAATCATGCTGTAATCGCGAAACCATTTCAGGCTGAAAATTTTGTCGTTTGGGATAAAGGTCATAGTAAGGGAAAAATTTAATGAATTGTTTGATAACGTATCACATATTCTTTAGCAGAAAATCTTTTAGGTGAACTTGTTCAATCCCATGGTAATTTCTTCCGGAATTGTATTCATCCATGGTTACCACGTATTTTGGATAGTTGTCGGGAATTTTCATCAAATTTCCAAATTCACGGTTTTCAGTATTCTCATCCATCAGTAGGTATGCAACCTGAATATAAATAGATTTTCCATCTTTTTCAGCAACAAAATCAATTTCCGTACTGCCCAGTTGTCCTACATACACCCGGTATCCAAACCGCAGCAAATGAAGATAAACCGCATTTTCCATTACTTTGCTGATGTCTTTCCTGCGGTCGAATCCACGGATACAATTTCGTAGGCCAATGTCTTCGAAATAATATTTTTCCCCAACTTCAAATATTTTCAGGCCGGAAATGTCGTAGCGGGATACTTTGTAAACAAAAAAAGCATTGGTCAGGGGCTTCAGATAATTCAGAATAGTTTGAGTAGTAAAGGTAGCACGTTGCGACTTCAGGTATTTGGCAATATTACTGGCCGAAAACAGGTTCCCAACATTGTCAGCAAGGTATTCGATCAGGTTTTCCAGGAACTGAATATTCCGGATCCCTTCGCGGGCCACAACATCTTTCAGCAGAATGGTCGAGTAAACATTTCGCAGGTACTCAAACACCGATAATTCTTCCAGGCCAATCACTTTTAAATAGGGCATTCCTCCAACGGTCAGGTACTTGTTCAGGCTTTCAGTAGAATTTTCCAATCCAAAAAAATGCAAAAATTCTTCGTAGGAAAGTGAATGAACAGTGAATTCTATGTACCTTCCGGCTAATAAGGTAGCTAATTCACCTGAAAGCATATTGGCATTACTGCCACTGCAAAATATATCACAACAATTCTCGACCAAAAGGCTTCGGAGTGCTTTCTCAAAATGTTTGATCTCTTGTATTTCATCAATAAAAAGATAGTTTTTGGTTTCTGCAATCAAATTATCTTTGACAAATTGATAGAGCATGTTGTCATCGGCAATTTCTTCATGAGGTTTTAGCTCCTTATTGATATAGATGATATTGGCCAACGGATTTGTCCGTTTGATTTCGGTGATCAATTGGAAAAGAATATAACTTTTCCCCACTCTGCGCTGCCCCGTAATAATTTTAATGATTTCTTTATCGATAAACGGCTTAATTCGTTCGGTATAAACCGGACGGGGTATGAATGGCCTTATTTTTAAAATTTCATCTATCATGAATAATATTTGCTTACTGAAATAAGAATTTGTCAATTACGATTGACGAAAATACAAAAATATATTCATTTGTCAATCGTAAAATGAGTTGTTTCATTAACTCTAATATCAATCACCAGAAATTGATGCGCCGATTAAAATCATGCTGTAATCTCTAAACCATTTCATGCTGAAAATTTTATCGTTTGGGGCAAAGGTCATAGCGAGGATTTTTGGTTGAAGCACAAAGGAACACAGGATATTCGGTTTCTCCTGTGATTTTTGTCAACGAATACTTTTAATTGGAAGTAATTTTGCCGGGTTGTTCAAACAGTTGGTTCGTTCGATCTATCAATTGTCTTTTAAACCAACCGGGATTATAGTTTTCTCACAAACCCGTCGCTCAAATTAACCGCAACCGAAATGATATTGCTGGTTCCGGCCAAATGATACCTTGCTGATCCGTAGTTGAGTTGAAACCGGGAAATCCTGACACCAAATCCCCACGAAAATCCGACGGTTGACATTTTTTCATCAAGGCGTAACTCCTGCCTGATCTGGTAATTATACCCAGCTCGGATAGTGAAATTCGGAGAAGGAAGCAGCTCAATTCCCAACACCAGATGGCGCATGAATTTTTTAGTAAAGTTCTCTTCTTTCAAAACGGGTATGATTCCAGTGTTATCTTCAACAGGTTTGGCCAGATCCCATTTTTGCAGATGTTGCATAGTTGCCGCAAATCGTATTGGTGCATGTTGAAGTCTTTTCGAAATTCCAAACTGAAGGTCGAACGGTATGGATTCCTTTTCCGCCCCTTCGTAATAAGTGGTAATCTGTGTTCCAATGTTTCGTGCAACCAGAGAGACTACTGAGAACCTGTTTTTACTGAAATAACTTAATCCTAAATCTGCGGCAAATCCAACAGATTGATAGTTCTCGAATGATGAAAGTATTGGTTTAAGGTTGATGCCGTAGGTTAACCGATTGTATTCGTGCGACCAGATCATGTTCAGCGCATATTCAGCAGCATTAAAAGTTGCTCCGGTCCGTTCTCCGTTCGGAAGCGCTTCTATAAATTTGCCATAGTTAATGTAATGCAAACCTACGGCAAAATTCCCGGGAAGAGGAGTGTCAAAGGAATAAGCGGCATAACCATAATTGACCCCGGCAAAATAATCGACATAATTCAAAGCCATCATATTCTTCATTTCAGGCCTTAATAAGGAAGGATTATTGTAGGATACATTGAGGTCGAGCGAGTCGCTGAGAGCAATTTGATTTCCGCCCAGAGCCGCCATTCGTGCCGAGTTGGTCAGGTTCAGAAAGTCGTAGGTTGACTCGCCGCCAACCTGGCTGAAAGCTTTTGGATAAATACTTGCGAGAAGGATAATCAGGAAAAGAAGTTTGCGCATAATTCTCAGGATTCAGCTTTTTATCCGAACGGTAAAATCCGGTTTTTAGTATAGATAATGATTAAATGGTTTATTTACCATTTTTTTATTTACTATTTACGATTTTGGTGCTTGTCGCTGAATAGTAAATTGTAAATAATTTAATTGTAAATTGGTTAAATGGTTGCTTCTGGATTTCTAGTCCAATTGACTTTCCAATTCTTCTGATTTTGGAATGTCGTTATAATGGTATTTCGCCTGAATAGTTCCTTTTTTTATCAGAATTAGGCCGGGATTGGAACGCACAATCGTTTTTAGTGTGATTTCGTCGGTATTAAAAAAGTCGAAATGAGCGCCGGTTTCGTTTTTGAACGCTTCAAAACTATCCGGCGATGTAGCTGTCAAACCAATGAAATTGTATCCTTTACTTTTCGCTTCAACCGACAACTCAGCCATCTTTGCCATTCCTTCCTTGCTCGATTTCTGAAGGTTATGGGCAATCACTATGAATGTGCCTTTTTCGTCGTAGAGGAAAAAATCTTTGATGTCTTCACCTTCCGGAGTTTCTATCCTGAAATCATGAATAGGGGGTTTGTATCCTTTTTGAACTAAAACCGGATCTTCCATTTTTACGAATTTCCAGTTCAGCGTGTCCTGCCAGGGATAGTTTGCTTCTGTAAATTCCTTTTCCCCGCCTGTTTTAGTATTCTTATAAATGAAATTGTTTTCATAAATATCTTTGGTTGCCCCTTCCGGAATTTTCATGGCATCCGGAATATTTACACCCACTTTGTAAGGGCTGAAATCTATGATAGGAAGATGGTTATAGGAGTATGCAACAAGGTAAAAATATACCACCATCGTCATGCCTGTCATAGCTATGGAAAGCAATGGCCCGTTTTTGCTCCTGAAATTATTTCGTTGCTTAAATACGAAAATTGCCAAAGCGAGCAGAACTATATTTTTGTAAAATGTTTGCCAGTTGGTAATGACCAGAGCATCGCCAAAACATCCGCAGTCAGTTACCGGGTTGGTGAGTGCCAGAACGAAGGTCAGACCGGTAAAGAATACCATGAAAGCCAGCATTAACCAGATTGTAATCCGGATAAAAAAATTAAAAACCATTGCCAGACCGAGAAAAAACTCCGCTGCCGCGAGCAATATCCCCAGAGCAAATGCCAGGTTGGTTAGCCACGGCATCTGGAACGCATTGAAATAATCGGTGAATTTATACGCTGATCCCCAGGGATCTATCCCTTTTACAAAGCCAGAAAAGACGAAGGTTAAGCCGAGCAGAATGCGTGCAATATGTTTGAACATGAATGGGTGATTTTAGAATTCAATCTTAATTAACGCAAAAACGGCATAATTGATCATGTCGAGGTAATTGGCTTCAATTCCTTCCGAAGCGATGGTTTTACCCAGATTGTCTTCGATTTGTTTGGTGCGTTTCAGTTTCATCAGTATCAGATCGGTATATGAACTCATCCGCATGTTGCGCCAGGCTTCGTCGTAATCGTGATTTTTGTCCATCATCAAATCCTTCGCTTCCCTGAAATGGTGCTGATACAAACTCAGGGTTTCTTCATTGGTCAGGTCATCACTTTCCGAAATGCCTTTCTCAAGCTGGATCAAAGCCATAATACAGTAATTCACAATACCGATATATTCAGAGCGAACACCCTCATCAATTTTACTTATGCCTTTTTGTTCAATACTCCTGATTCGTTGAGCTTTAATATAGATTTGGTCGGTCATTGAACTGGGGCGCAGGATTCGCCAGGCAATACCGTAATCTTTCATTTTATTTGTGAAAATATCCTGACAAACAGCTATAACATGATCGTATTGCCGGCTTGTTTTTTCCATGATTATCGTAATTTTTCGAGGCATAAAAGTATTAAATTAATGTGTACTTTGATTGTATTTTATTTTACTTTTGTGAAACTCATGATTTTAAGAGGTCTAATTTTTATCGCATGTTAATCACAGCAACTGCTACTAAATTCCTGAAACGAAAAAATTCTATCAACCTGAACGGACGATTACTTGATCTGGCAAATCCTGTTGTAATGGGCATTATCAATGTAACTCCCGACTCTTTTTTTGACGGAGGAAAGTATAAAACCGAAAAGAAAGTTCTGAAACGGGCTGAAGAAATTCTGGAACAGGGTGGGGCAGTCATTGATATTGGTGCAGTATCAACGCAACCCGGCTCAGAAGGAATCCCGACCAAAGATGAGATAGACCGTTTGTTACCTGCGGTGAAAGCTGTTAAAAAAGAATTTCCTGATGCATTTATTTCCATCGATACTTATCGTTCGTGGGTAGCGCTTAAAGTGATCGAAGATTGCGGCCCATGTATGGTAAACGATGTTTCGGGCGGAAATTTTGACCCTCACATGTTCGATACCATTGGAAAACTGGGAGTTCCGTATGTTTTAATGCACATGCAGGGCACACCGCTCAAAATGCAACAAAATCCGGAGTACGACGATATCATTCGTGATATTTCCATGTTTTTTACCGAACAGGTTAAAAAACTGACCAAAGCAGGTGTGAAAGATGTGATCATTGATCCGGGATTTGGTTTTGGCAAGAACCTTGGACACAATTATGAACTTTTAAACCGTCTCGATTCGTTTAAGGTTTTTCAATTGCCGTTGATGGTCGGTGTTTCGCGCAAATCAATGATATTTAAATTGTTGAATACCAAGCCCGAGGAGGCATTGAATGGGACTTCGGTTGTGAACACACTGGCTCTTATTGGTGGCGCCGATATTTTGCGGGTTCATGATGTTCGCGAAGCTGTAGAAGCTGTTCGAATCCTGGACATGGTCCGTTCAGCATCCAAACAGGTTTAATCTGCACAACTCATTCTTTTCAGTACCCATAAATTAAATTTTCACTATCCTGTCATGAATTTATTTATCACCATACGAGTATTGGATATTATTGATATTTTGCTGGTTGCATTTCTGCTTTTTCAAATGTACCGCATTATCAAGGGAACTGTTGCATTCAGTATTTTTATCGGGTTTTTCCTGGTTTATGTCGCCTGGCTGGTCATTAAAGCCATGAATATGGAACTGCTCGGAACGCTGATGGGACAATTCATCGGGGTTGGAGTGCTGGCATTGATCGTAGTTTTTCAGCAGGAAATCCGCCGGTTTCTGCTCCTGATAGGAACCAATTATCAGCTTAGCCGGAACTTTGGGCTCGAAAAACTCTTTACTTCTGAAAAGTTAAGACCTACTTCCAATCAGCAAATTAAGGAAATAATAAGGGCATGCGACAACATGGCCCGTTCAAAAACAGGCGCCCTTATTGTAATTCCCCATAACTCCGAGTTGAAAGATATCATCCGGTCGGGTGAAAAGATGAATGCCCGGATTTCTTCCTCATTGATCGAAACCATTTTCTTTAAGAATACACCCCTTCATGATGGGGCAATGGTCATTCTTGGTAACAGGATTGCCGCAGCACGCTGCATTCTCCCGATAACTGAAAGGCACGACCTCGATACACATTTTGGACTTCGGCACCGCGCTGCTATTGGTATCTCTGAGCTTTCTGATGCACTGGCTATTGTAGTTTCTGAGGAGAAGGGCACAATTTCTCTGGCCGTTAATGGTGAACTTATGCACAAAATCTCCATTGTTCAACTCACCACCGAACTCGAAAAAGTCATTGTTGAGGAGATGTAAACAGTGATCAGTGGTCAAGTCATGATTGGCTAAAGCTTGTTGTCAGTGGAAGTCATTAAATGGTCATATGTTTCACGTCATTAATTGTCAATAGCTTCGCGTCGTTTTTTAATTAATGACCACAATTGACTTAATGACTATAAATGACCTTTTGAAATAAGAACCACAGGACCTTTACAGCCTTCAATTTTTCCTCCATCGAATTTCCTACCTTTGTCCCGGAAATTTCAGAAATTGATTTTTTGATATGGGAAACCGGATTTGCAAACTCTTCGGGATAAAGTATCCGATTATTCAGGCAGGAATGGTTTGGTGCAGTGGCTGGCGATTGGCTTCAGCAGTCAGTAACAATGGCGGTTTGGGTTTGATTGGCGCAGGTTCAATGCATTCTGAAACGCTTCGGGAACACATTCAGAAAATCAAACTGGCTACCGATCAGCCTTTTGGGGTAAATGTGCCTTTATTTCATCCTGAAATGGATGCCATTTTGAACATCATAATGGAAGAAAAAGTACCCATTGTTTTTACCTCAGCCGGAAGTCCGAAAAAATATACTGTTTGGCTGAAAGAACGCGGGATAATTGTCGCCCATGTAATTGCAAGTTCTGCTTTTGCACTGAAATGTGAAGAAGCTGGCGTGGATGCAATAGTTGCCGAAGGGTTTGAGGCCGGAGGACACAATGGAAAAGAAGAGACTACCACCATGACCTTGATTCCGGCGGTACGCAAAGTTACTTCATTGCCATTACTGGCTGCCGGAGGTATTGGAACTGGTGAAGCAATGCTGGCTGCCATGGCGTTAGGCGCTGATGGCGTTCAAATCGGATCAAGGTTTGCCATTTCAGAAGAATCATCAGCCCATCCCGATTTTAAAAAGCTGGTGACCGGATTGAAGGAAGGTGATACGAAACTGGCGCTGAAAAAAATCGGCGCAGTCCGTCTGATTAAAAATGAATTCTTTCAGGAAATAAACAAACTTGAACAGGAAGGTGCAACTCCTGACGCATTAAGGATTTTACTTGGCCGCGGACGTGCTAAAAAAGGTATGTTTGAGGGCGATTTGGTTGAAGGGGAATTGGAAATCGGCCAGGTTTCAGCTATCATCAACGAAGTGCTGCCTGTAAAAACCATTATCGAAAACCTGGTTCAGGAGTACCAAAAGGCCAAAGAACGAATGAATACTGAGCAGTTTGAATTTTAATTAAAAGAAAAATGTTACGGGTTACGAGTTTTCGAAAACAACCCGCAACCTGTAACCCGCAACCCATAACTCAACTATGATACATTTTGAACGTGCCAAATTAGCAAACGGGTTGACCGTGATTGTCCATCAGGATAAAACTACCCCGATGGTGGCTTTGGATGTTTGCTACAACGTGGGCTCGCGCGACGAACATCCCGAACGCACAGGATTTGCCCACCTTTTTGAACATCTGATGTTTGGCGGTTCAAAGCATATTCCTTCGTACGACGAACCGCTGCAAAAAGCCGGTGGCGATAACAACGCGTTTACCTCGAACGACCTGACCAATTATTACCTGACACTACCTAAAAACAATATTGAAACGGGATTTTGGCTTGAATCAGACCGCATGTTCGAACTGGCATTTTCGAAGCCGAGCCTGGAGGTGCAGCGAAATGTGGTGATTGAGGAATTTAAACAGCGCTATCTCAATCAGCCTTACGGCGATGTTTGGCCTTTGCTGCGCCAACTGGCCTTTAAAGTCCATCCGTACCAATGGCCCACAATTGGTCGCGAAATCAGTCATATCGAACAAGCAACCATGCAACAGGTGAAAGATTTTTTCTTTGCACATTATGCGCCCGACAATGCGGTGCTGGTGGTTACCGGTGATGTGGAGTTTGATCAGGTGTTAAAACTTGCTGAACATTGGTTCGGTCCGGTTCCAAACCGTAATGTGAAACCGCGCAATCTTCCGAAGGAGCCGGAGCAAACCGAAATCAGGGAACAAACTATTGTCCGCGATGTGCCGAATGACACCATATATATGGCTTATCACATGCCCGAACGGCTCGATCCGGCGTATTACGCTACTGATTTGATTTCAGATGTGCTTTCAAACGGAAATTCGTCGCGGATGTACCAGAACCTGGTTCAAAAAGAGAAATTGTTTACCGAACTTGATGCATATCTTTCAGGAGATTATGAGCCAGGCTTATTTATTGTTTCAGGAAAACCGAGCAATGGAATTTCACTCGAAATTGCACGAAAGGCGATTGAAGCTGAACTTGACCGGATGAAACAGGAAAAAGTTTCGGAATACGAGCTTGAAAAGGTGAAAAATAAAATGGAAGCCAACATCGAATACGGAGAAATGAATTACCTGACAAAGGCTATGAACCTGGCAACCAATGAAATTTTGCAGGATGCCGAATTAATCAATTCACAAGTTCAGTTTTATCATTCGGTAACCACATCGTATATTCAGGAAGTTTCTCAACACCTTTTCCGCCCCGAAAACTGCTCTGTTTTAAATTACATTGCTAAAAAATAAAAACATGCTGAACCGTAAAATACAACCCACCGTTAATCCAATTGACCATATCGACATGGTTCAGGCCGAAAAGCGCCTGCTTTCCAATGGCATTCCGGTTTTTTTCATCAATGCCGGCTCGCAGGACGTCGTTAAAATTGATTTTATTTTTGAAGCGGGAACCTGGTTCCAATCCTCCAATCTGATGGCCAGCTTATGCAATTCGATGCTCGAAGAAGGTAGCCGGAATTTTTCGGCGGCGCAGATTGCCGAACGTTTCGATTTTTACGGTGCATACATTCAACTCATGACCGATCAGAATTATGGCTTTGCCAATGTGGTCAGTTTAGGTAAACATTTGCCAGCCATACTCGAAGTAACAGAGGATATGCTCAAACATTCGGTATTTCCGGAGCATGAGTTGAGAGTATTGATTGATAAAAACAAACAAAAATTCTTGCTCGAAAATGAAAAGGTCCGCACGCTCTGCCAGAAAAAATTCACCCAGGTGATGTTTGGGGAAGCTCATCCT
The DNA here is from genome assembly GCA_013824715.1 of Odoribacter sp. Classification (GTDB taxonomy): domain Bacteria; phylum Bacteroidota; class Bacteroidia; order Bacteroidales; family Prolixibacteraceae; genus Aquipluma. The sequence continues at coordinate 24,064 of PNOH01000010.1, forward strand.
TATGCGATCACGAATAAGCTGGAAGATTTCGACCAGATCTGTCGTGAAATGTTGGTGCAGTTTTACCAAACCTATTATTACTCCGGGAACTGCCGGATTATTGCTTCCGGCCGGATTGATGAATCGGTACTGAATTTACTGGAAGCTCATTTTGGCGGCGCCGACTGGCATCGAAACATATTGCCTGCACCTGATTACTTTATGAACCCTGCACCACAGAAGTTTCATCATGTTGAAAAGTTAAATGGGTCACAGTCGGCCATCAGGGTTGGGAAGCTGTGGGTTTCCAAATCACATCCTGACTTTATTCCCTTGTCCATTCTGGTGACTATCCTGGGTGGTTATTTTGGTTCAAGGCTAATGGCCAATATCCGCGAAGAAAAAGGTTATACATACGGAATTGGCAGTTTTGTGCTCTCGCTGAAGTATGCCAGTTACCTGATTATTTCTACTGAAGTTGGCAACGGGTACGTGGAACCGACACAGAAAGAAATTGGTTTTGAGATGAAACGGCTTCAAACCGAACCGGTTTCGGAAAACGAATTGGAAACGGTGAAAAGTTACCTGTTGGGCGAATTCCTTCGCGATTTCGATGGTCCGTTTGCCTTAGCCGGAAGCTTCAAGGCTATTAATGATTTTGATCTGGATTATTCGTTTTACGACCGCTATCTGCATACTCTGCGGAACATTACATCGGAAGAACTGATGAAACTGGCACAGCAATACCTGAATACTGACGATTGTTATACGGTAGTGGCCGGAAGTAATTGACCAATGAGCCCCATTGACATGAAACAAATGATTTAATGGCGGAAATAATTTCCTCTCCATTTTTCTTCGACTGAAAATAAAGCCAGGCTTTTGGAATTATGAATCAATAATTTACCTGCTGTAATAGGCAGGAAAAGGTTATCAACTTTTGAAAACAAACACAATTCAAACGAGAATGAGTTTTATTTCTCGTATCCCTGAAAAGTAAAGGGTTAGTTTGTAACCTTGTTCAATTCCCGTTCAATCCGGTTTAGCCCGCAGAACGGCAGATTGAGCAGAGTAAACTCTGTTCCGGCAATGGTTTTTGCTTTTTCGACTGAATAGGAACGAATATTATAATAGAATGGGGGTTGTTTTGCAGAAGTTGCAAGAGATTGAGGGATGATTATAAAATGTTATCTCGTATGTATAGCATTCAAAGGTTCAGTAAGCTTGCATTTGTAGATTTGTTGATTGACGAGATGACCTAAGTGCAAACATTCTTCAAGGTTATGATATTTCAAGAATATGAGTTACTTTTGGATAAATGAAAACAAAAGAACAACATATTGAATTTTGGATTGAACAGGCTGAAGATGATTGGAACGCAGTCTTTACCCTATTCAATGGAAGAAATTACTTGCAATCTTTATTTTTTACTCATCTTGTGATTGAAAAAATATGTAAATCTTTATGGATAAAATTCAATCCAGGGAATGTTCCGCCCAGGTCTCATAATTTGAATTTTCTGTTATCAGCAACCCCAATCATGTTGAGTGATGTCCAAAATGAATTTCTGTTGGCATTAAATAGGTTTCAGCTCGAAGGGCGCTATCCGGAATATCTAACAAAGATGCATGATATCTGTAATGAGCAGTTTACTAAATCAATGATTAATTCATCTAATGAAATTCGACTATGGTTACTCGGGAAATTGCGATAAATACTGCAAAATCATTTGTTCGGGATTGCAAATCAAATGGATTGTCTTTCTATAAGGTATTCCTTTTCGGATCAGTAGCTAAAGGAAATATGCATGAATGGTCAGATATCGATTTATTATTAATATCAGACCAGTTTAATGATAATGTATTTGATAATTTAAAGCTTTATTCAAAAATTAATATAAAATACCCAATTGTTGAGACACATCCATATTCTACCGATTATTACAGGGATGGAGATAGTTTTATTAATGAGGTAATTAAGGAAAGTATTGAGATAGAATAGATAGAGTCTCTGCCAAACGTAATATTTACCTGTGAACTTTAAAATTACCCAGATTTCTGCCCTGCAGATTTTTCAGCTTATACGATTTTCGACCCTGATCCTGATTGGGGTGGTTTTCACCAAGTCGGGATTAACAACTTCCGAAATCGGGCAATACGAAACTTTCCTGTTTTTAGCTGGTGCGATCAGCTTTTTCTGGCTGAATGGGTTGATTCAGGGATACCTTCCTTTATTTGGCGAACAATCGGTTTCGCGAAAATCATCAGCATTGTTCAATGTATTTTATTTGCTTTTGGCATTTTCCGGTTTAGCTGTCCTTTTCATTTTACTCTTTGAACATTCCATCTCCGGATTTTTACTGAAAGGATCACCAGTTCCTTTTCTGAAATATCTGCTCGTTTATGTCCTGATTTCATCGCCAGCCAGCCTGGTCGAATATGTGTACCTGATCAAAAAACAAGGAAGGCTGATGCTGATTTACGGCATCATTTCTTTTTTTCTGATGTTTCTGCTCGTTATTTTGCCTCCAGTTCTCGGGTTGAGTATCGAATACAGCATGATTGGACTGGTTGTCAGTGCAGCTTTCAGGTTTCTCTGGCTGCTGGTTTTGTTGTTTCGTAATTCAAATCCGAATCCCGATTTTACCTTTATCCGTAGCCACCTGAAATATGCTTCCCCATTGATTCTTTCTATGTTTTTAAGCGGATCGGCGCAATATATAGATGGCTTTATCATTACCTCGTATTTCGATGATGCCACTTTTGCTGTTTATCGGTTTGGCGCCCGTGAATTTCCTTTGGTCCTATTACTGGCCAACGCATTTAGTTCTTCCATGTTGCCCGGTTTCGCTGATAGAACTGCCTTGAAATCTAATCTTAAAAAGATCAGGCAAAATTCGCAACAGCTTGGTTTTTGGTTATTCCCATTGTCAGGATTGCTCATGCTCCTTTCGCATTGGGCATTCCCGGTCATTTTTAATGTCAACTTTGCCGGAAGCGCCACCATATTTAATATTTATTTATTGCTCATCGTGAGCCGGCTTTTATTCCCTCAAACCATCCTGATAGGCCTGCAGAAAACCAAAGCAATTATGTGGGCTTCAGTAATCGAAATTGTGGCCAATGTTGCACTTAGCCTTTGGTTTGTGCAATTTTGGGGCTTGCCCGGGGTTGCCTATGGAACCGTATGTGCCTATCTTCTTGAAAAACTGATCCTGATGGTTTTTGTCTGGAAAAATTGTGGGTTTAAAATAAGCGAATATTTGAACGTGAAGCAGCATTTGCTTTATTCTTTACTTTTGGCTGTACTATTTTACGTGACCGAATTTTTAATTTTTTAGCATGGATTTTATTATTGATGACCCAAAGCAGGATCAGGAATTTCGTCAGATACTCACCAAAATACGCCTTGCCAAAAGTGGTGAAACGGTTGAACAGATGAAGCAACTTGGTCTTACTTACAAAATAAGCTGGGGGGCATCCATCGTTTCTTTGCGCGAAATTGCAAAGCAGTATCAACCCAATCATTTGCTGGCACTGAAACTCTGGAACAAGCAATGGCGCGAAACCATGATACTGGCTTCCATGCTCGATGATCCTGCTGAGGTCACCGAAGAGCAGATGGATTACTGGACAAAAAGTGTTGAAACTGCCGAGATTGCTGAAGTATTGAATACTTATTTGTGGTGCAAAACGAAATTTGCCTTCGTTAAATCATTGGAATGGTGCCTGGGCAAGAAGCATTTGGTCCGTTTTGCAGGTTTGAACCTGATGGGGCGGCTGGCCATTGCTGAAAAGTCAGAAATGGACGAACTTTTTGAGCCATTCTTTGACGTTTTGTCACCTTTATCGAAAGATCCAAAACTGAAACAGGTTTTTTACCGTTCGTTTATTTTGCTTGGCATGAAAAGCAAAAGCATGAACGAAATGGCTATTTTATTTGCTGAAGGTATGAAAGAGTTTGATTCAGAGGATAGTAGTAGTCTGGCAGAAATGATCCTGACAGAACTGACAAGTGAATACGTTCAGGAATCATTTGTTAAGAATACTTAACGTTGAGCATAGTATCAAAAAGGCTGATTACTTTTGGTACAGTTTTTATACTTCAACACTGAAATTTAAATTTTAAATTATGGATATTACCAAATCATCGAATCCCGTTTTCGGGAAAAATATTTTTAGTCAGTCGGCAACGAGTACCGACGATGGAGTGATGACCATTAACGGAACCATAAACAAAACAGGGCTGATGTTGCTGATTGTTATTTTTGCGGCCACTTTTACCTGGCGCAAATTTTTTGGCGCCATCGATCCTGCCACACCTGGAGTAATGCCCCAGGGAATTATGATCTGGACCATAGTTGGTGCAATTGGTGGTTTAATTACCGCGCTGATTACCGCTTTCAGTCCACGCCGTGCAGCCATGACTGCGCCGATTTATGCCGTATTTCAGGGATTGTTCCTCGGAGCTATTTCAGCCATGTTCGAAGCTATGTATCCCGGATTGGTCATGCGTGCAGTTTCGCTTACATTTGGCGTATTTTTCATTATGCTTTTGTTATACCGGTCGGGAACTATTCAGGCAACTCAAAAATTCAGGACAATCATTTTAGCAGCAACAGGTGGAATTGCCCTGGTTTACCTGGTTAGCTTTATTGCCAGTATGTTTGGAACTAATTTTGGCTTTATGTACGGAAATGGCTGGATAGGAATTGGCTTCAGTTTATTCGTTGTTGCCATTGCTGCCCTCAGCCTGATTCTCGATTTCGATATGATTACACAGGGCGCCAATGCCCGTGCTCCTAAATACATGGAATGGTATGGCGCTTTTGGCTTGATGGTTACTTTAATCTGGCTGTACCTCGAAATGCTTCGTCTGCTTTCAAAATTTGCCAGCCGCCATTAATTTCAGTTTTGATTTGAAATAGAATATTTAGCAGGGACTTCGGTCCCTGTTTTTGTTTTCCGGCATTTAATGCTATTTTCGGCATACTAACGAAAAGACATTAATGCTTTATGGAGATCATTCCTGTTGCTGATGCAAAAACGATCCAGGCATTTCATAAACTGCCAATCAGGATTTACAAAGACGATAAAAACTGGGTTCCTCCGTTGCACAAGATGATAGAGGATATTTTCGATCCTCAGAAAAATACGGGATTTGTTCTGGGAAATGCACGCCGTTGGCTGGTAAAAGATGGAGATCGCATTGTTGGCCGGATTGCAGCTTTTTATGATCGCAGTAAAATTGAAGAAGGAAAAGAGCAGGCCGGGAATGTTGGTTTTTTTGAATGTTTTGACAATTACGAAGCTGCTGAAATACTTTTTGATACTGCCAGAAATTGGCTGAAAGGGGAAGGCTTCACCGCTATGGATGGCCCGATAAATTTTGGTGAGAATTTTTTCAACTGGGGTTTGCTGGTCGAAGGTTTTCAACAACAGGGTTTCGGGATGCAATACCATAAACCTTATTACAAACAACTTTTCACAAATTATGGATTCCAAACCTATTATCAGCAGTTTAGTTATCATTTAGACATCACCAGCCCCGACCTTCCGGACCGGTTCTGGAAAATAGCTGAATGGGTTACTAAAAAGAAAGATTTTCGTTATCAGACCTTTTCGTTTAAAGAACAAGACAGGTGCATCAGCGATTTTATTGCCATCTATAGGCAGGCATGGGACAAACACGGTAATTATAAACACATTGATCCTAATGACCTGAAAGCGATGATCAGGGACGCGCGCATCGTATTTGAAGAAGAATTTATCTGGTATGTCTATTACAAAGATGAGCCCATCGCCTTTTTTATGATGATGCCCGATTTGAACCAGATTTTGATTCATCTGAAAAATGGGAAACTGAGCCTTTTCAATATTCTGAAAATATTATACCTGAAACGGAAAAAAGTAATGACCCGGTGCCGGGTTATAGTAATGGGCGTCATTCCCAGATTTCAGGGCACAGGGATTGAATCAGGAATTTTTTGGCAGCTCCGGCAGGTCATGCTGAAAAGGCCCTGGTACAAAGAAGTTGAATTAAGCTGGGTCGGCGACTTCAATCCTAAAATGATAGCTCTTTTCAAACCTGTTGGAAGCAAGTACGCCAAAACTCACGAAACCTTGCGATATCTGTTCGACAGGAACAAACCTTTCGAACGTTTACCTATCATGGAATAAGGGAAGGTCAAATCAGAAATTATACTTAATTTAAAATGAGCAAAATGGTCTATATTGCACTTATTAAATAGAAACAATGCGATTAATACAAGTCACTGATAAACAAACTCAAAAGCTTTTTCATCAGGTTCCGCACCTGATCTACAAAAATGATCCCAACTGGCCTTGCCCGCTGCATAGTATGGTTGAAGATGTATTTACGCCTGCAAAAAATCCATCGTTCAAGACAGGTGAGGCTATTCGTTGGGTATTAGTCGGTGAAAGAGATCAATTGCTAGGACGAATCGCGGCATTTTGGAACCGGAAAAAAGCTTTCGCTTTTGAGCAGCCAACCGGAGGCTGTGGCTTTTTTGAGTGTGTGGATCAGTTTGAGGCAGCCAGGATGTTGTTCGATACAGCGCGTGAGTGGCTTCTTGAACGTGGCATGGAGGCCATGGACGGGCCAATTAATTTTGGAGAAAACTATATGAATTGGGGACTTCTCGTTGATGGATTTATGCATCAGGGATTCGGAATGCCTTATAATCCATCGTATTACCTCGGCTTGTTTAAGCAATATGGATTCGAAGTCTATTTTGAGCAATACAGTTATCACCTCGATTATTCAAAACCTTTTCCTGAGCGCTTTTGGAAAATAGCCGGTTGGGTTGCCCAAAAACCAGGCTATTCGTTTGAACATTTTTCATTTGATAAAACAGAGAAATTCATCGAAGATTTTTGCTACATCTACGACGAGGCCTGGCGGTTTCATGAACATTTTCAGCCTTTGGACAGGGATGAACTTTATGATTTCATCAAATCATCCAAAGCTATCCTCGACCCCGAAATGGTTTGGTTTGCCTACCATCAAGGCGCGCCAATAGCCTTGTTTGTGATGGTACCGGATATTAACCAGATTCTGAAAAAACTGAATGGAAAAATAAATTTTATTAATATCCTGAAATTTCTATTTTATAAACGGATGAAAACAATTAACCGTACACGCATACTAATTATGGGTGTAATTCCGAAATATCAGAAATCGGGAATTGAATCTGCCATATTCTGGCATCAGGAAAAAATGATGAAACACAAGCCGCAATACAAAGAAGTTGAAATGTCGTGGGCCGGAGATTTCAATCCTAAAATTATAGCCATTTACAAGTCGGTGGGCGGCGTTCAGGTGAAAACACATTATACCATGCGCTATTTGTTCGATCGTAGTGTGCCGTTCAAAAGAATGCCATTGATTGGTTCAGATGAATAGATGATTAAATTGAGGAATTAATAATCAGAAATATTTGGAAATTAAATTCCTAAATGTAACTTTGCAAGCCGTTAAAAATAAAAGTAAAAGAGAATAAAATGAAAAAAGGGATACATCCAGCAAATTATCGTACTGTTGCATTCAAAGATATGTCAAACGGTCATGTATATATTACCAAATCAACTGTTAACACTAAGGAAACAGAAGTGGTTGATGGCGTTGAATACCCGGTGATCAAACTTGAAATTTCCAGTTCTTCTCATCCATTTTATACTGGAAAAATGAAATTGGTTGACACTGCAGGACGTGTTGATAAATTCAACACCAGATATTCGAAACACATGGAAAACAGGAAAAAATAATTCTGTTCTGGTAAAATATTGAAAAAGCTTCGCATTGGCGGGGCTTTTTTAGTTTCATAACAATCTGGAACAGCAATCTGCTTTATGCTTTTTGGCATGGCTATTGCCAAACTTAACGTTATAATTTTTCACGATATTCATCGGCCAGTATGGCAGGTGTGAAATACAGTTATTACTCAAAATCGATAATTTGTGATTATGCATAATATATTTATGTCCAGCTTGATGGATGAGGAATCTGAATTTATTCCGATTCTGGATGATGATGATGATTCGGAATTGACCAATGCTGAAGTTCCTGACATTTTGCCAATATTACCTTTACGAAACACGGTAATGTTCCCGGGTATAGTGATGCCAATCACGGTTGGAAGGCAGAAATCGCTTCAATTGGTACAGGAAGTTTACCGTGGAAACCGGTTGCTGGGAACTGTTTCCCAAAAGGATGGCAGCGTTGATGATCCGGCACAAGCTGACCTTTACCAGACTGGCACTGTTGCTCAGGTATTGAAGATTTTGGAGATGCCCGATGGAACTACCTCGGTGATTATCCAGGGCAAAAAACGGTTTAATATACTGGAATATACGCAGGAATTCCCTTATTTCAGAGCTAAGATAAATCCAATCGAAGATATTCATCCTCAAGGTGATTCGGTCGAATTCTCGGCAGTTGTGGGTTCATTAAAAGACCTGTCAATAAAAATTGCCCAGTTTTCATCACACATTTCTCCTGAAGCTTCATTTGCTGTTAAAAATATTGAGAACTCAACCTTCCTGATCAATTTTGTTTGTTCGAATGCCGACATTAAGGTCGAAGAAAAACAGGTTTTGCTTGGAATCAGCGACATCAAAGAACGTGGAATTCAGGCAATCAGTTATCTGGTCCGGGAAGTTCAGATGGCCGAACTTAAACGTGATATCCAGACTAAAGTAAAATCCGAACTGGATCAGCAGCAACGTGAATATTTGCTTAATCAGCAAATGAAAACCATTCAGGATGAATTGGGTGGAAATCCGGCCGAGCAGGAAATTCATGAATTCAAAGAAAGGGCAAAAGAAAAAAAATGGTCGGATGAAGCAGCCAAACACTTTGAGAAGGAAGTACATAAGCTTTCCCGTTTAAATCCGGCTGCCGGTGAGTATTCAGTTCAGTATGCTTATTGCCAGACCTTACTCGACCTTCCGTGGAATGAGTTTACTAAAGATATTTTTGATCTGAAAAGGGCGACCAGTGTGCTCGATGAAGACCATTACGGTCTCGAAAAAGTAAAAGACCGAATATTGGAACATCTGGCAGTCCTGAAATTGAAAAATGACATGAAATCGCCTATTTTATGTCTTTACGGTCCTCCCGGAGTTGGAAAAACTTCATTGGGCAAGTCAATAGCAAAAGCGCTTGGACGCAATTATATCCGAATGAGTTTGGGCGGATTGCACGACGAAGCCGAAATCCGCGGGCACCGTAAAACATATATTGGAGCAATGCCAGGACGAATTTTGCAAAACATCAAAAAGGCAAAATCTTCTAATCCGGTTTTTATTTTGGACGAACTCGACAAAGTATCCAATAATTTTCATGGCGATCCGGCATCTGCCCTGCTTGAAGTTCTTGACCCGGAGCAAAATTTTGAGTTTCACGACAATTACGTTGAGCTGGAATATGATTTATCGAAAGTCATGTTCATAGCAACAGCAAACACATTGAGTACCATTGCCCCTGCTTTGCGCGACCGGCTCGAACTAATTGAAGTCAGCGGTTATCTGGTCGAAGAAAAAATAGAAATCGCCAGGCGTCACCTCATTCCAAAACAGCTCGAAAATCATGGGGTGGGAGAGGAACAGGTGATTTTTTCCCGTGAGATTATTCAGCACATCATTGAAAATTATACCCGGGAATCTGGTGTTCGGGAACTGGATAAAAAAATTGCTAAAATTGCCCGCCGCATTGCAAAAAAGATTGCTTTCGAAGAGGAATATATTATTGATTTGACCAAATCTGATATCAGGGAATATCTGGGAGTGATACAATACACGAAAGAAATTTATCAGGGCAATGAATTTGCCGGAGTGGTGACTGGTTTAGCCTGGACTGCTGTTGGTGGCGAGATTTTGTATGTAGAAACAAGCCTGAGCAAAGGTAAAGGTACCCTGACCTTAACCGGAAACCTGGGTGATGTTATGAAAGAGTCGGCTATGCTGGCCCATGAATACCTTCGCTCGCATGCCGAACAATTAGGTTTAAATCCTGAAGTTTTTGACCGGTATAACGTTCATGTTCATGTTCCTGAAGGCGCTATCCCGAAAGACGGCCCATCGGCTGGAATTACGATGGTTACGTCCATTGCTTCTGCATTTACCCAGCGAAAAGTTAGAAAAAATCTGGCGATGACTGGCGAGATCACCCTGCGTGGGAAAGTATTACCAGTTGGGGGGATTAAAGAAAAAATTCTGGCCGCCAAACGTGCCGGAATAAAAGAAATAGTTTTGTCGGATGCAAATCGCAAGGATTTGGAGGAAATTAAAGATATCTATATTAAAGGTCTAAAATTTCATCATGTAAATACTATTCAGGAGGTGATTGATTTTGCCCTGCTTGAAGCAAGAGTAGATAAGCCTTTGAAGATTGAATAAGCTGGACGGGAACAATAATAAAAGCGGACGACAGGTCATAGAAAAGCTTTCAGTTGTCCGTTTTCGTTTGACTAGGGCAAAGTTGGAAATAAATCCATTTTTTCCAGATGCAGGAGATGGCTTTTTGTAATGTCTTCTTCGAGCACTTTGTGGTCGAAACTAATCAGGCATTTCAGTTTTTTTTTATCAACCCGTTTCAAGTATTTCAGGTTAATAAAGGTTGACCTGCTTATTTTGAAAAGAGCTGGTGAATTAAGCGTTTCAGCCAGAATATTCAGGTTTCGGGTTATTGTTTCAATAGTTCCGTCCTGCAAATAAAGGTTACAATTGTTCGCCTTTGACTTCATCATGACAATATCTTTAACTCCTGTAATCAGCACCCCGTTTGTAGTCGGAAGTTTAATTTTTGGGGCATCCGACTGCGATTGGATGAACAGTTCAACTTTTCTGGAGAATTTCTTTTTTTCTGTTTTTTCCTGAAATTTATGGATTACGATTTCCAGATCTTCAATGCAAAATGGTTTGATAAGGAAATCGAGTGGTTGAATATCTATGGCGTCATAAGCATATTTTGGATGAGCCGTTGTAAAAACAATTTCAGAACAGAAATTTTCTGAATGAATCTGATCTGCAACCTGAAGCCCGTTCATGTCGGGCATATCAATATCCAAAAAAACCAAATCAGGCAAATTCTGTTTGACTAAATCCAACCCTTTCTTAGCCTGAGTTTCTTTTCCTATAACCTGGATATTTGGAAAAAATCGCAGGTACATCTCAAGCAAATGGATGGCTTCCGGTTCGTCGTCAATAATAATTGCAGAAATGTTAGTTGAATCCATGTCCCGGTTAATCAATGTTTAATTTAGTCAGGTTTCTGATATGCTGTTTTGATCCTTTTACCAGATATTCCTTTCCATCATGAAATAATAATATAGTATTGCTATTCTTGAAAACCTTACGGATGTATCTCTTGTTAATCAGGTATTTTCGGCTTGAACGCAGAAAATCATTGGGATCAACCAGCGCTTCAATTTTGGAAAGAAACATATAGATTACTTCCATTCGGTTTTGGGTCAAATACATTTCGGTAAGAATTCCATCGGCCATGCAATATAGAATTTCATCCTGATCAATCAGAATATACCCTTTGGAGGTATGAAACCGTAACCTTTTCTCTTCAGTTGATTTTTCAATGATCTGTTTTATTTTTAACTGAACACTGTTCTGTTTAATCAGATGAACCTGACCAATTATTTTATTGAGTTTGTCTTTTTGAACAGGTTTGAGCAGGTAATGATAGACCCCGCTATGAATGGCCTGGACTGCATTATCTTTGGAATCGGAAATAAATACAACCGTTGTGTCGGTGAATTTTGTTTTAATAAATTTGAGTAGCTCGGTAAGCTTCTCATCTTTTGATGGAAATTCAATTAATATAACCTCCGGATTACAATGCAGGATTTTTAATAAGGCCTGATCAGAATCTTTAACAATTTCAATCCTTTCAATCAAAGGATTACCTCTCAGAATTTCCTGGGTGTGAATGACTGATTCAGGCACACTGTCAACAATTAAGACACAGATTTTGTGTTCCATTGGTTGAGTTGATCTTGATTTGAAGTACTGCACTAAGATAGCAACATATTGTAGTTCTCTTGTTAATTGAACTAAAAAAAGATTTGCTAATATTTTTGTCAGGATAGAACAGATAATAACAGAAAAAAATGAAGATATAATACTGCTGGACGGCAATTTTGTGAAAAATGTGCAATTGAATTTATCTAATTAAAATTCAAATTACATTGGGGATGTCTAATTTTGTTTATTCCTAAAATTCAAAAATCCGCTTAAATTTCAATGAATTAAAGGTATTTCCATTTATTTGGCATTTGTTCGACTGACTTTAAATTATCTGTCCCTTATTTATATATATTTATGCTTAGAAACCATTACCGAATTTGATTGTTTAATCTTCGTAGTTTTAAAAATTGATTCATCATATATTAAATACTAAACCTCTTGGAATGAGAAAAAACTTTCTTCCCTGGCATTTCTCAGAGCATTTGAAAGCATGCATCCCTTTTATATTTTTAACTGTTTTTTTCATTGTTGTTCCCTTATCTCAGAAGGCAAATGCGAATGACGAACCGGAAGAATTTGTTGAAGATCATTCTCATGAGGACATTCAACGCGGAGAACGTTTTTTTAAAGGACTCTTACCTAAAGATCGCAAATTCGAAACTTGTGTATCTTGCCATAACTTAAATCATTCAGATAAATTTAACTGGAATCCGTCGGCCATGGCTATTGCCGTGAAATTTAAAGAAAAGGATTTTGCTGAGTTTCAGAGCGCCGTGATGCAGCCCAATGGGAAGAAAATAGAATTATCACACAAGGATATTAAAATTGAAGAAGATGATCTTCGAAAAGTAAAGCAGTATTTGGATAATCTTGCCATCACCGGGCCTCCTGCCGAAGGCCCGACAATTACTCAGATCATTATATTTTTATTTCTGGGTTTATTAATGACCCTGGCTTTGCTCGATCTTATTTTCTTTCATAAGATTAAATACCGTTATATCACCGTCCTGATTCTTGTTGTTGCTTTGCTTGTTCAGGTTAAAATGGTTGCCGATGCTGCCATTAATCTTGGAAGGACACAAAATTATGCCCCGGATCAGCCTATCAAGTTTTCGCATAAAGTACATGCAGGTGAAAATAAAATTGACTGTAAATATTGTCACCATAACGCCGAATTTGGCAAATCAGCGGGTATTCCGGCAATGGAATTGTGTATGAATTGTCATGTACTGGTGCGGGAAGGAACCAATTCAGGAAAATTTGAAATTGCCAAAGTGGTGGATGCAAATGAAAATAAAAAGCTGGTCGAATGGATCAGGATTCATAATTTGCCCGATCATGTATTTTTCAGTCATGCACAACATGTTGGAATTGCCAAAGTTGATTGTCAGAAATGTCACGGGCAAGTTGAGGAAATGGACGTAATGAGCCAAAACAGTGATTTATCAATGGGTTGGTGTATCAATTGCCATCGTGAAACCAAGGTGAACTTTAAAGACAATGCTTATTACGATAATTACATGAAACTGCACGATCAACTGAAAGGTGGAGGAATTGATACGATTCGTGCGGTGAATATTGGAGCAAACGATTGCATGCGTTGCCATTACTAATAAGTTCCAAGTTGCAGGTTTCAAGTTCCAAGTTTAATGACTCAATGAGATTATCTATTACGAAACGACTTGGATTCAATTGAAAGAAACTGGGGTTCACCCTAAAAGGGTGAAATATCAATAGCCCGGGGTAAAGTGACGAAGGAACGCAACCCCGGGGAAAGAATGTAAAGCCGAAGGCCGTCCGCGAGATAACATTGATTAAGGTCATTGTCTTATTTCGGACGGAATGGAGGATTCCAATTTCAGGATTTATAGTGTAGAAAAAAATAAGAATTAGAAACGAGAAATAAGCACAAAGAGTCTTTCCTTTTTACTTTTTCCTCTTTGCTGATTCAGACATTGATTAAATTATTTGATAAAATAGATTAAATGAAGACATACTGGAGAAGTATAGAAGAACTTTCCAATCCAAAAGAGTTACGCCGTGAAGAAGTGCGTGAAGAAGCCAAACAAAAAAGCATGTTGATGAGGGGCGATAATGAGCTGAATGCCGCTTCAAGACGCGATTTTCTGAAAACTTTTGGTTTTGGAATTGCAGCAGCTTCAATCGTAGCCAGTTGTAAAAGACCTGTTGATAAAGCGATTCCGTATCTGGTTAAGCCAGATGAAATTAATCCGGGTACAGCCAATTACTATGCATCTTCCTATTTCGAGGGAAATGAATACGGAAGCATCATTGTAAAAGTTCGCGATGGCCGGCCAATCAAGATAGAAGGAAATGAGTTGAGTTCCATTTCGCAGGGCGGAACAAGCGCCCGGATTCAGGCTTCGGTATTGAATCTATACGACGATGCCCGTTTTAAAGGACCTTCGAAAATGGGAGAAGAAATCACCTGGGAAAAAGCTGATGACGAAATCATCTCACAATTAGGCAAAATAAAAGCTCTGGGTGGAAAAGTGGTTCTGCTAAGTTCTACTGTTATTTCACCAACGACCAAAGAAATAATCCGGAAATTTGCCGAAAAACAAACCAATACCGAATGGATCCAATACGATCCGGTTTCTGCTTCAGGAATATTACTGGCCAATTTAAATAGCTTCGGAACATTTGTACCTGATTCCCAGGCGGCCATTATTCCTGATTATCGCTTCAATAAAGCCAAAGTAGTGGTCAGTTTCGGCGCCGACTTTTTAGGTAGCTGGCTCTCGACCGTGGAATATACCAAAGGATACACTGCAACCCGTCAGTTGCAGAATGGCCGAAACGAAATGCTTCGCCATTACCAGTTTGAATCCGGATTGACTTTGACCGGCTCAAATGCCGATATCCGTTTCCCGATCAAACCTTCGGAAGAAGGAGCAATTGTGCTGGCCCTGTACAATGCTGTTGCCAAAGTAAAAGGCGGACAAGTACTTTCCGGGGCACAATCATCGGTTGATATTACTGAACTGGCCAAAGATCTTCTGGAAAATGAAAAGCAAAGTATTGTAATCTCAGGAAGCAATGATGTGAATGTACAGTTGCTCATAAATGGCATCAATCAGATGCTTGGCAATTACGGACAAACCATCGGTTTGGAAAATCCGCTGATGACCAAACAAGGCATAGATCAGCATACCGACCGCCTGCTTGCAGACCTGAAAGCCGGAAAAGTAAAGGGTTTGCTGGTTTGGAACGCGAATCCGGTTTACGACCATCCGAAAGGAAAAGAGTTTGCCGAGGCCATAAAAAAAACAGATTTGTGCGTTTCGTTTTCGGAAAGGCCAGACGAAACAACTGCACTATGCCACTTTGTTTTGCCTGAAAGCAATTTTCTTGAAAGCTGGAACGATCTGGAACCAAAAGCAGGCATTTACAGTCTTTCACAACCTGTAATTGCCCCGATATTCAATAGCCGTCAGCCTCAGGCAACTTTGCTGAAATGGATCGGAGCCGAAAATAATTACCGTGATTACCTCAAAAACTTTTGGAAAGAAAACCAATTTCCGAAACAAAAAAATACAACAGATTTCCGTCAGTTCTGGAATACTGCATTGCAGAATGGAGTTTTTGAAACTGTTCAGGAATCAAAATTGGTGTATTCTCCGGAAGGCCTTTCTCAGGCCGCAAGCCTGATAAAACCCTCTGTTGCCGGACTGGAAGTGGCCATCTACGAAAGTGTAGGTATTGGCAACGGGAAATTTGCCAACAATCCGTGGCTACAGGAATTGCCCGACCCGGTTGCCAAAATCAGTTGGGATAATTTTGCCGCCGTACCTGTTATTTATGCTGCTGAAAATGGATTGAAAAACGAAGATGTCATTCTGGTGAATGGCTTGGAATTACCTGTGTTTGTTCAACCCGGTCAGGCAAAAGATACCATTTCGGTCGCACTGGGTTACGGACGAAAAATTGCCGGAAAAGTTGGGGATAATACAGGTTCGAACCTGTATCCGTTTGTCGGAATTGAAAACGGAACACGACAATATTTTCTGACTTCAGCGAAAATTAAAAAAGTTCCGGGGAAGATTTTTGAATTGGCGATTTCCCAGACTCATAATTCGATGGAAGGCCGTCCTATTGTGCGTGAAACCACTTTGGATGAATACATCAAAAATCCGGTTTCAGGAAACGAGATGAAGGCTGAAAATGAGTCAAAATCGGTTACCCTTTACGAAGCGCCGGTTTATAACGGACATCATTGGGGGATGGCTGTTGATCTGAACTCGTGTACAGGTTGTGGAAACTGCGCGATAGCTTGTCAGGCCGAAAATAATATTCAGGTAATTGGTAAGGAACAGGTTCGGAACCGACGGATTATGCACTGGATACGAATTGACCGCTATTATTCTGAAAATCCGGAGAACCCGAAAGTGTCGTTTCAGCCGGTTATGTGCCAGCATTGCGGAAACGCGCCCTGCGAAAATGTTTGCCCGGTTGCCGCAACTCCGCACAGCGAGGAAGGCCTGAACCAGATGGCTTACAACCGTTGTGTCGGAACAAAATATTGCGTGAACAACTGCCCGTACAAAGTGCGCCGGTTTAACTGGTTCCAGTATGTGAAGAACGACAAATTCGACTTTGCATCGAACAGCGATTTGGGCCGCATGGTGCTGAACCCTGATGTAACCGTTCGTTCACGCGGGGTGGTCGAAAAATGCTCGATGTGCGTGCAGCGCATTCAGGAGAAAAAACAGTTGGCCAAACTCGAAGGAAGGGCAATAGCTGACGGCGAAATCAAAACAGCCTGTTCACAGTCTTGCCCCGGAAATGCCATCGTTTTTGGCGATCTGGAAGATCCGGAAAGCCGCATTTCGAAGCTGTTTAAAGACCAGCGCAATTACCATTTGCTTGAAGAATTACACACTTTGCCATCGGTAGCTTACCTGACCAAAGTAAGAAATACAAACGCATGATCATCAATCAAAAGAAATAGGTTGGACTATGTATAAAACGGCCATACGAGGAAAATTAATTGACGGGGAGAAGTCGCTCAGTCAGATTTCGCATGAGATTCTGGCGCCCATTGATGCCAAAACGCCCAAATGGTGGTATGTAGCCATGGGAATCAGTCTGGCCATGCTTGCGCTGGGTGTCAAAAGTATTTATATCACCCTGACGCAGGGGATTGGAACATGGGGCGTTAACAGTACTGTGGCCTGGGGATGGGAAATTATCAATTTTGTTTGGTGGATCGGTATCGGACATGCCGGAACTGCTTTTTCCATTTTCCTCCTGATTCTGCGCCAGAAATGGAGAACCGCCATTAACCGTGCCGCCGAAGCGATGACCGTAGTGGCCGTTTTTTGTGCCGCCCTGTTCCCGTTGATGCACATGGGACGTCCGTGGTTGTTCTTTTACATTTTCCCATACCCAAATACCCGCGGCCCTTTGTGGGTAAACTTTAACTCACCGCTTTTCTGGGATTTTATGGCAATCTCGGCATACCTGCTCATATCGGCCAGTTTCTGGTATTTTGGTATGGTTCCCGATTTTGCCACGATTCGCGATACCACCAAATCGAAGATTAAAAAGGCTGTCTATGGTTTTTTTGCTTTTGGTTGGGTTGGATCGTCCCGTGAATGGTTGCGTTATGAAGGACTGGCTTTTGTCTTAGGAGGTATTGCTGCCGTTCTGGTAGTTTCGGTTCACTCCATTGTATCCACCGACTTTGCGGTTTCGATTGAGCCGGGTTGGCATACTACTTTATTTCCTCCGTACTTTGTGGTTGGAGCTATTTTCTCCGGATTTGCAATGGTTTTGACCTTGGTAACTCTAATGAAGAAGCTATATAAAATGGGAGATTTCATTACCGAAAACCATGTTGACGCGGTTTGCCGTATCCTGGTTTTCATCTCCCTGATCATGGGAACTGCCTACATAACTGAAATATTTATTGCCTGGTATTCGGGTTCAGAATATGAAATGTACACTTTCTTTAAAAACAGGATTACAGGCGAATATGCTATTCAATTCTGGGGAATGTTTATTTTCAATGCATTGTTACCTCAGTTATTTTGGTCAAGAAAAGTGCGCCGCAACCTTTGGGTGGTTTTTGTGATTTCACTTTTTATCAACCTGGGAATGTGGTTCGAACGGTTCAATATTGTGGTAACTTCACTTTCCAAAAACTATTTGCCTGCGAGCTGGGCCGAATATCACCCGACATTCGTTGAAATCGGTTTCTTTATTGGCACTCTCGGAATGTTCTCAGCCGGAGTATTGTTGTTCTTCCGATACATCCCACAAATTGCCATTGCCGAAGTCAAGATGATTTCGAAATACAATACACAACAATCCGATCACCTTAAACCTGGCCACCATGATTACGAATAAGAAATATTTAGTCGGTGTTTTCGACAACGAGCATACGTTGGTTGATGCGTTTGAAAAGGCTTTGGCTAGCGGTGTCGTCATCGAAGAAGTTTATACACCTTATCCGATCCATGAGATATTGACCGGGATGAAGAATAAGACTCGCATTACTTATGCTGCTTTTTTCTTCGGATTATTTGGAGCTGTTACTCTATTAAGTGGAATGTATTATGCTGCGGTAATTGACTGGCCCCTGCATTTTGGAGGAAAACCGTTTAATACATTTCCGTCATTCATTGTGGTTACCATAGTTGCAACAATTTTGACGATCACTCTTTTGACCTTATTTACGTTTTCGGTACGTTCTAAAATTTATCCCGGAAAAAAGGCTGATATCATTGATATACGGGCTACGGATGACAAATTCATCATTCTGCTCGATCAGGATAAAATGGGAATGGAAAAGCCGGAAGTGACTCGATTATTCCAGACAAACGGAGCGTCAGAAGTATATGAAAAAGAATCCAACTAACTGAAATAAATTTGACAGAATGAATTTGAAAAACACGATAAAATATATGTCGGTTTTGGCCCTGACGGCGCTTTTCGGATCGTGCGACCGCGACCGGAAAACCACGGGATGGGAATATTTTGACGATATGTCGCATTCACCTGCATACGAAACCTACTCGCCTAATCCGAATTTTGCCGATGGAAAAACCATGCGCAATCCGGTTGAGGGAACTATTCCGCTCGGATATCAGCCATATTTGTATGAAAAAAATGATACTGATCGCGTGCTTGCCGGAAAGGAATTGGTAAATCCATATCAGCCAACTGCTGAAAATTTGGCTCGTGGTAAACAGGTATTTGCTATTTTTTGTATGAATTGTCACGGCGACAAGGGCGATGGTAAAGGCTATTTATTTACAAGTGGCAAATATCCTTTCCCTCCCAAAAGTTTGTTGTCAGAGAATGTCAGGAAAAATCCTGAAGGTGAAATATTTCATGTGATAACAGTTGGATTTGGCGTAATGCCGCAACATGGTTCTCAGGTTCGTCCTGATGATCGCTGGAAGGTGGCGATGTATGTGAAAGAAGTGCTGCAAAAATAGCGATGCGGGTTACGGGTTTCGGGTTACGGGTTACGAGTTGTGAACAAGATTATCCTTTGCCGTTTGGCTTTAGCCAACGGACATGAGATTTAAAAGTAAGACAAAAAAGATATGGACAAAATGGAAGACAAATTAATTGTTCCCCGGAAATTTAAAAACCTGTTGTACGGGTTGATCGGCATCGGTGTGATTTCGATGGCTGCAGGATTTGTACTTGATCCTTCCCGGGCCTGGGCAAACTATTTGCTGAACAACTATTATTTTGTTTCGCTGGCCTTAGGCGCCGCTTTCTTTAGTGCCATTCAATATATTGCCCAGGCAGGCTGGTCGGCAGCATTTAAGCGGATTCCGGAAGCGATGGCCTCGTATGTTCCGGTTGCTGCTGTATTTTTTCTGTTGATGTATTTTGGGATGCATTCCTTATTTCACTGGTCGCACGAAGGAA
Source organism: Odoribacter sp. (assembly GCA_013824715.1). Classification (GTDB taxonomy): domain Bacteria; phylum Bacteroidota; class Bacteroidia; order Bacteroidales; family Prolixibacteraceae; genus Aquipluma. The sequence goes on from PNOH01000010.1 coordinate 43,953, forward strand.
TTACCGAAACTGATAAACTGCTTGCCCACAAAGCTCCTTACCTAAATGTCCCGTTCTTTTTCATTAGGATTGTACTTTTCTTTGGCTTATGGATTGTACTGATCAGGCTTTTGCGTAAAATATCACTGAAAGAGGATGCAGAAGGCGGTATGCAACACTTCTACGATTCAGAAAAATATTCGAAGGTTATTATTTTTATTATTGCTATTAGTTTTACCCTTTTCGCCATCGATATGCTCATGTCGCTCGAACCTCACTGGTTTAGTGCCTTATTTGCTGCCAAGAGTTTTATCGCTGCTTTTTTACATGCAGCCACAGTAATTACCCTGATCGTTATCATCCTTCATAAAATTGGGCATTTGCCTATGCTAAACCGTAGCCATCTCCACGATTTTTCAAGGTATATTTTCATGCTTTCCATTGTTTGGGGTTACTTCAATTTTGTTGAATTCATGATTATCTGGTACGGTAATCTTCCTGAAGAAACCATTTTTTACGTGAACCGCTCGCAAGGTGCTTTTGGCGTGTTGTTTTTTGTCAACATCGTTCTCAACTGGTTTATCCCATTCCTTTTCCTGATGCCGCGAATGACTTCAAGGAGCAAAGTATATATTTTGCCGGTCATCGTGATTTTGATGATTGGTCAATACACCGAACTGTATTATTACATCTGGCCGGCTGTTGTTCACGAAGCCAAATTCGGGTTGCTTGAAATTGGTACTTATCTTGGATTTTTAGGGTTGTTTTCATTGGTGGTTACCAGAACTTTATCGAAAGCCAATCTCGTTCCCAAAAACCATCCATATCTGGAAGAAAGCATTTATCATCAGTTCTGATGTTTTCAATAGAATCATAAAAAATTCCATTAGGGATTTTGTCTATTTTTATGTCAGAAAAAAAGTTGTATGAAGCCATTCAAATATTTATCTCTCTTTCTCTTCAGCTTTATTGGATTGAATGGAAATGCTCAGAATCAGGAAAAAGACATCCTATCCACCTTTCACACGATTTCAAGCCACGATTTACTAAACGACGCCGCCGAATTGACTTCGGCTAAGTACGGTGGCCGATTATCCGGTTCTCCGGGATATCAGGCCGCAGCCGAATGGGTGGCTAATCAGCTTAAAAAGGCCGGAGTAAAACCCGGACTGAGTGATGGGACTTATTTGCAGTATTTTCCCAATGCGTATAGCGATGTTCTCTCAACGGGCAGTGTTATTTTGCTTGAAGGCGGGAACAATATGAGGAAAGAATATCAATTTCCGGAGGACTATTTTCCAGGGTCAAACTCAGCTTCAGGAAATGTATCCGGTGAAGTGGTTTATGTTGGATTTGGCATTTCGGCGCCCGAATTAGGTTACGACGATTATAAAAACATAGACGTAAAAGGCAAAATCCTGCTTATGGAAACCGGGTTGCCGTTTAGTGGTAAGGATTCCCTGCAAAGATGGGAGCCGTATAGTTACCATCGCTATAAATTTCAACAAGCAAAAAAAATGGGCGCTGCCGGCCTTCTTTATATTGGTAAAATTGCAAATCCCAACACTTCGTACCTCGAAGGCTTTGTTTATGCCCATATTAGTGAAACAGTGGTGGAAGATTTGTTTAACGGAACAGGCCGAAACTATGCCGAAATCCACAATGGCATAAAAAAAGGAGTGCTGCCTAACTCATTTGCAATGAATAAAAAAGTCGAGATTTCTGCTTCGACCAAACATTTTCCGGATAGCCGCTCATGCAATGTGATTGGAATGATCGAAGGATCGGATCCGGTTCTGAAATCTGAAGCCATCATTTTGGGCGCCCACCTCGATGCTGTTGGCAGTCCGGGTTGTTTGTTTCCGGGCGCTTTAGACAACGCTTCCGGCTCAGTTGATATTCTGGCTGCCGCTAAAGCGCTGGCCGCTTCCGGGGTAAAACCTGCACGTACCGTTATATTCGTGTTTTTCGGAGGAGAGGAATGTGGCCTTTTCGGAAGTACCAAAATGGTGGAATCGCCTGTTTGGCCAAAAGAAAAAGTGCTTTGCATGATCAACCTCGACATGGTGGGCAATGGAACCGGGTTTCATATTTCAAATGGAAAAACTTATCCTGAATTATTTAAAACCTTTGCCGATGCCAACGAAAAATATCTTCACCGTGAATTAAACAGTTCTGAATATCGTGTCAATTATGGCAGGCCACGAACCGATGCCGCCGTTTTCGACAAAGCCGGTTACCGAACGCTCAGTCTGGGTACTACCGTAACTGTGAAAACGGTTTATTACCATCACCCACTTGACAACACCGATGCGTTAACTCCTGAAATTATGGAAGATGCTGCCAAATTACTCTATCTCGGAGTGCTTGGATTGGCTAATGAAAAAATGATTCGTGCAGAGTAAAAGATCGGGTTATGGCACCGACATTTTAATGAAAGAAGTAATTTTTTTAGGTTTAGATTTAATAGCTTTACATTCTCATACTTTTCAATATGACCACCAAAGAATTAAAAAATAAAGTAATCAGGAAGATCAATCAAATTGATGACGATGAAGTCCTGAACGAAATTTACCGGATGTTGGACGATGCTAACCAGGATGAGGAGGTTTTTCAATTGTCCGGGAATCATAAGAAAGCCATTGAAGAGGCCAAAAGTCAGATAGAAAGCGGCGAATTTTTAACTAATAAACAGGTTAATCAGGAAATCGGCAAATGGCTAAACAAGTAATTTGGTCGAAAAGAGCTTTCAACGACAGAAGGGCCATACTCGAATATTGGATCGATCGAAACCAATCCATGACATACAGCAAACGTCTCAATCAGATTTTTGAAAATACCACCGAGTTAATCACTAAATTTCCCAAAATTGGAAAGAAAACAGTCGTTCCAGATATACGCATCAAAATTGTAAAAGACTATTTCATAACATACCGTGAAACCAAGACTGTTATTGAAATCCTGACAATTTGGGATTACCGGCAAGATCCTGTTGATTTTGTTCGAACCCTCAGGAAATAACTGAAACAAATTTGATATCCCAAACAGATTACTTTCATGAAATTCAAAAATAAATCCAATATGAAACTAAAATTTCTTTTCCTGACAATCATTATTCTGGCTACTTTCCCTGCATTTACTCAGGATTTACAGGGCATTGGCAAAAACATAGAAGCCCTTCAAAAGAACAATGCCGGCCTCGACCATCGGATCGATCAGCTTTCCAAACAAATTGACGACCTGATGTGGGACCAGAAAGTTGGGGATATTGCCCACGTTGACAAGCTGTATATTTACGGCCCGCCGAAGTGGAAAGAAAAAAATCCGGATGCCATGGGCGCCGGCAATCCGGTGAAATTTTGGATTTACACGTTTATTCCCAAAGGAATTGACATTCATAAGAAATATCCCCTGATCGTATTGCCTCATGGCGGGGTTCATGCCGATTTCACAACCTATTATGCCCACATCATCCGGGAACTGGTGAGCCAGGGATATGTGGTGGTTGCACCCGAATATCGTGGCAGCACTGGTTACGGAAAAGCATTTTACGAAGCCATTGACTATGGTGGCCTCGAAACCGAAGATGTTTACGCCAGTCGTAACTATATGATTGAGAACTTTGAATTTGTAGATCAGGACAGAGTTGGACTGGTAGGTTGGAGCCATGGAGGATTGATTACCCTGATGAATATTTTCGATCACCCCGATGATTTTCGGTGTGCGTTTGCAGGTGTGCCTGTGAGTGATCTGATCGCCCGAATGGGTTATTACGACCAGGGTTATCGCGCTCAGTTTGAGGCCGATTACCACATTGGCCAAACTGCGAATCAGAATGTAGCCGAATACAGGCGGCGGTCACCGGTCTGGAATGTCGAAAAAATGAAATCAACTCCGCTGTTGATTCATACCAATACGAACGACGATGATGTTAATGTTCTGGAAGTTGAACAATTGATCAGGGCGTTGAAGGCTGAAGGAAAAAAATTTGAGTATGAAATTTTTCAGGATGCCCCGGGCGGACATTCCTTCGACCGGATAGACTCCAAAACAGCACAGGAAATCAGGGTTAAAATACACGGCTTTCTGGCCAAACATCTGAAACCTGAAAAGCCAATCAGAAACCTTCAGGATTTGCGGAAGGCCGCATATAAATTTTAGAAATTATTTATTTGTACCCAATCGCGGCATAGCCAACCCAGTGATGAAGGGTAGCAACTGCTGTTTTACCCATATTCAGATCATCAACGGGCAAAGGTTTTTGGGCAATGCTTGTCGAATATCCCATTTTTATTCCCTGAAGTTTTTTCCTTCCGGTGATTTCGTTCAGGTACATTCCGGTCAGTAAGCCGAATGGCACACTGTAACGCCCGCACCACGGCCATTGGTATTCGCGCCAGTTTCCGGGCTGTACGGTAAAATCGAAAAACTTTTTGATACTTGTAGTATCAAGCGAAGGAAGTAATGAATTTCGGATTATTTCATTTTCGTGCTTCACCGCTTTTTCATATCCCGACTCGTCGCAACCATAAGTAGCGTAATTCTTTCCGCCCCATTCCTCATCACCGTAATGTACGGCATCGTTCGAAATTACCAAGGCAATATCCCTGCCCCACTTTAGTTTATTTTCCTTCATGACCTTAAGAATAGTCTTTGCCAATTCCATTGAATATTTCTCCATCAAATCGAAATTCATTGCAGGAATCAGGATCGGAACAACCTGAACATCGCGGTTATAATGCTGAAGGAAAGGTACAATGGCTTCTACGGAATGTTCGGCCTGCTGCAAGCTGTCGTGAATGATGTAATCATTTTTGTGAAGATTTTTAATGATTTCGTTGCGCAGAGGAGAAATCTTCATGTTTCCAGAAGGCTCTTTCCATTCATCGAAATTGTCGAATACCAGTTTTTGCTCCACTCCGAATTTCTTTGCTTTATGTGCAACGCCAAAAATGATGATGGTTTTCGCCTTGATAAACGGGATTACACTCTCGTACAAAAATCCGGCATAAGTATAGTCATCGTGTGGGCAAATTGCCATCCTGAATGCAGTATTTTCATCCAGTATGTTCAGTCTGTTTACTGAATCAATGGATGCTCCGTAAGTCCGGTCAATTCTTTTAATGATTGAATCCATTTGCCAGGCACGGGTAGCAAAACCAACAGTATCAACAGGCAGCCTTACTTTTTTCTGTGCATCCAAATGAAGGTAAAACAAAAATATTATTGAAAATAAAATCAGCTTCTTCATAACAATTGCTAAATTGGGAACTCAAAGATAAAACTATATCCTTTATGCCCTCACGCGATTACCTGATCCGTCAATTCGAAGAAATGGGATATTTTCTGGCTGTTTTGATTCAGCGAATATTAAAACTTAAAGTAGAAAATCAACAGGAACAGATGGAGACTGTTGTCCGTGAGGAGCTGATTAAGGAATTGAAACTGGATATCGAACAGATTGTTATGCTCGAAAATGAGGAGTTTTTATCGCTGGTTCAAGCGAATTTTACTTCTGACGATCAGTTGGAAAAACTGGCCGAGATTCTGATGGTTCTTGGTCAGGAAATCGGACATTCGTTTACATTGACCAAAGCGAATTACCTTCGGAAATCACTGTTTCTGTATAAACATCTTCAGGATTCAAGCGCCAATTTTTCGTATGAGCGAAAAGTCAAAATTGAAGAACTTCAGGAATTGATTGAACGTATTGGACTGAAGGATTAGCATTCCGTACTTATTAAAACTTTAAATCATTAATCACCTTTACCATGAATTTTGAATTTTCAAAAGCAGACAAAAAACTGGTCAGACAAATCATTGAAACTGGCTTGCAAAGGGAATTTGCCAATGGACTAGTGAAAATGGGAAAGATTATCAAGGATTGGGAATTGAAGGGAACATCCAGCCAGGATGCGTATTACAAGCTTTTCAAAGCCTTGAAAAATTTTGACAAACATATTGCCCGCCGATATGATAAACTTACGGGTTCACAATATAAGTTGATTGTCGCATCTCAGTTATATGATGAGGTTATTGGTGAAGACGATCTGAACGGTTTGTCGGACGAAGCAAAGTCGGAAATTATCAGTACCAGTCAAATATTTCGGGAATTGTAGTTTTTTACTCTCATTTTATGGCCAGGCACCGTCCTTTAAATTCTGTTTTGATCAAACCCGCCGGTCCGGATTGTAATCTGGATTGCACCTACTGTTTTTACCTCGAAAAATCCTCGCTTTTTCACCAAACACCGGTGCACCGGATGAGTCCTGAAATTCAGGAAGAGCTAATCCGGCAGGTCATGCAGCAATCGGGCGATAACATTTCACTGGCGTGGCAGGGTGGTGAACCCACCCTGATGGGACTTGACTTTTACAAACGCGCCATCGAACTGGAAAAGAAATACGGGCACAATCAAATGGTGGGCAACGGACTACAAACCAATGGCCTGTTGCTCGATAAAAACTGGGCAGCATTCCTGAAAGAATACGACTGGCTGGTAGGTATTTCGCTCGATGGGCCCGAACACATCCATAATCGGTACCGCTTCGATAAAGGACAAAAAGGAACACACAAACGCGTGGAGGAAAATGCCATCATGCTTCAGCAGGAAGGAGTTGCGGCCAATGCCATGTGCTGCCTGACTTCATATTCGGTTCAATTTCCTGATGAGTTGTATGCTTATTACAAAAGTCTGGGCTATGCGTTTATGCAATTTATCCCGATTGTGGAAACCGATAAAAACGATCCGGCCAAAGCAGCTCCTTTCTCTGTTTCGGCTGAAGATTACGGTAAATTCCTGATCCGAATGTTCGATTTGTGGATGGCCGATTTTGTGGATGGTGTTCCAACCACATCCATTCGCCATTTCGAATCAGTTTTTCATGCGTATGTGGGCATGGAAGCGCCCGAATGTACCATGATGAAGGAATGCGGCCCTTACGTAGTGGTTGAACACAATGGCAATGTATATAGTTGCGATTTCTTTGTGGAACCCAAATGGAAACTGGGCAACATCATGCACGATCGGATCATTAATATGCTGAACACCAAAACTCAACAGACTTTTGGAGCAGCAAAGGCAGTTTTGCCGCGCGAATGCCGACAATGTAGCTGGTTGCGCAATTGTTACGGAGGTTGCACCAAAGACCGCATCAAAGACCCGGAAGATCACCGCAAACCGAGATTTTGTTGCTCCTATAAAATGTTCTTTAAACATGCTGACCCAACCCTGAAACAAATGGCTACTCAATGGAAAGAACAGCAGGCCATACAACAGGTTAAGCAGCAAACGGGCGGTGTGTACAATGCGTTTGATGATTTTATAGGGAAGCATTATTAGTGCTGAAATTAATGTTGCGGGTTGCGTGGTGCGGGTTACGGGTTTTGAATCACGCAACACGAAACGCGAAACGCGAAAATGGAATTTGGAATCTGAAACTTGGAACTCTTATGGTAGAACAACTCGAAATCATCCTACCCGTTTTTAAACGCGGATACCACTTAATCACTGAACTGATTGAGAAGGAATTGCCACGGCTACCTGAAAAAGGATTGGTAAACATCCTGATTCAGCATACATCGGCTGGTATTAGCCTGAATGAAAATGCCGATCCATCGGTGCGATACGATTTCGAAAAATTCATGAATAAACTGATGCCTGAGAATGATCCAATCTACTCTCATACCGAAGAGGGCTCCGACGATATGCCTGCACATTTAAAGAGTTCACTTATTGGCGCAAGCCTGACGATTCCAATTTCCAATCACCGGTTGAACCTGGGAACCTGGCAGGGAATTTATTTGTGTGAATTTCGAAATTTTGGTGGAAGAAGAAGGTTGGTAGTGACCATCATCAGTTGAAAAATATTTCAGTTTAGCTATTTATTCGTCGATTACTTCATTATAATCAATCGAAAGATCAGCTTTTCGGGTTACCATTTCCCTTATTTCCCTCGCGATTTGCATGGCTTTTTCAACTTTTTCTTTTGAAAGATAAATGGTGTCATTCGGATATCTAACCTCAACTGCATAGCCTTGTAATTCAGAAAGTAAATCGTAATACACATCACAGGAATGTACAGATAAGTGATCTGAGCTGTTCCAAGATCGTGGTCACCTTTAATAATCCATTGTTTAATTTCCTCAACTTGCTTGCTCATATAAAGTCTTGCCCGTATTTAAAACTTCATATACAAAACCGGATTTATTTCCTTTTGATTCCTCAATTTCTTTTGGGGTAAAAACAATCAGATCAATAGGAATCCTTGCACCAAAAAGCATTTTCCGAACCTGAACAGTCCTTTCCGGCCGTGATAAATTGGTTTCCTTAATAATGAATAAATCCAGATCACTATTTTCATCCGGATTCCCGGTAGCATACGATCCAAAAAGAATAATTTTTTCAGGATTGTATCCGGAAGCAATCATTCCAACAATTTCTGATATTTTATCCTTCTCAATCATTTCATTTTTTTGCTAAGATACTAATTTCCTGAATTTTTCCCTTTTCCATTATTCTTTTTCCTGAATTCACACTTTCCCGATCATGAAAATGGCAGGCCGCTTCTGAATATCCGGAATGTTCGTTTTCCAATAGGAAACTGGTTTGCTAAGGATGAATTCACTATCCAAAGTAATGTCAACGGCTATACAAAGCATGGTTTGAGGGTCGCAGTTTTTCAGGATATCATCGAGTAATTGTGCATTCCGGTATGGCGTTTCAATAAATATTTGTGTTTGGCCTTCAGTCTGCATCCGCTTTTCGAGCATTTTAATCTGTAGTGACTTTTCAGGATTTTTAATGGGCAAATAACCGTTGAACGCAAAGTTTTGTCCACTCATTCCTGAAGCCATCAAAGCCAGAAGAATCGACGACGGTCCAACCAATGGCACAACCTGAATGTTTCTGGTGTGGGCAATTTTTACTACATCTGCTCCCGGATCGGCCACTGCCGGACAACCGGCTTCCGAAATGACACCAATATCCAAACCATTTTTGATTGGTTCCAAAAACCGGCTTATTTCTTTTTTATCGGTATGCTGATTCAGTTCAAAAAATTGGAGATTATCGATCACAATGGAAGGGTTCACTTTTTTCAGAAAACGTCGGGCCGTGCGCAGGTTTTCAACAATAAATACTGAAATTGACGAAATCAAATGTGTCAGGTCCGGAGGTAAAACCCGTTCTATGCTGGTGTCGCCCAAAGTGGTCGGGATCAGATAAAGTTTGGCCATTGGTAAATTTTTCTCAAAAATAGTCAAAAACCTTCGGCAGACAGAGGGCAATCCTTATTTTTGTGTATCAAATAACAAGAATGTGAAACTTACTTTTTTAGGAACAGGTACATCACAGGGAATACCGGTCGTGGCATGCCAATGTGCGGTGTGCCTGTCGGACAATCCGAAAGACAATCGTTTACGTGCTTCAGTGATGATTGAGGACGAAGATTTACGCCTGGTTATTGATGCCGGGCCTGATTTCCGCCAGCAAATGCTAATGCACCGGGTCCGACATTTAAACGGCATTTTGCTCACCCACGAACATACCGATCATATTTTTGGTCTCGACGATATCCGCGCGTTTAACTGGGTGCAGGGGCAACCAACCGATATTTATGCCGAAGAGCGCGTACAGATTGCCATCCGGCGTATTTTTGATTATGTTTTTGCTTCTTACACTTATCCCGGAATTCCTCAAATGCACCTTCACCTGATTGAAAATAAACCGTTCAAAATTGGCAATCTTGAAGTTATGCCGATTCGGGGCTTTCATTATAAGCTACCTGTTTTTGGTTTCCGCTTCAGGAAAATGGCCTATGTAACCGATGTAAACCGCCTGGAGGATGTTGAGATTGATAAACTTCGCGGATTGGATATTTTGGTGCTGAATGCTTTACGCAAAGAGGATCATATTTCGCATTACAATTTGAGCCAGGCCCTTGAAATTATTTCAGAAGTTAAACCTGCAAAAGCCTATCTGACACACATGTCGCATCAGATGGGATTTCACAATGAAGTACAAAAAGAACTTCCGGAGAATGTATTTCTGGCGTATGATGGGCTGGAAATAGTTGTTTAAACATATCCGTTGACTGAAGTCAACGGCAAAGGATACTGCTATGTTCATCAGTTGAGCCTTATCCTTTGCCGTCAGTTTCAACTGACGGACATAGCTAACAAACAATCTGATCCATCACAATTACAGGCATCTCCTCAAAATCAATCAAAGCATTGATTAATCCGACTTTCTCAAAACCTGGAATATCCTCTTCCTTAATTTCCCGTTCTGAAATAATTCCCTGATCGAGCAGAAATTGCCGCTTGGTGCCTTTCAGGAGCGGTGTCTCAGGAGTAAACCATTTTTTTCCGTCAAAAAACAAAAGATTTGCAGTAAAAGAATCACTAACAAACCCATTTTTTATAATGATAATGTCATCGCAATTTCCGCGTTGGGCAAATAATTCCTGAAGAATACGGCGGCCAGAATATTTCAAATGGTAATCAATGCTTTCGTGACGAACCACTTTCAGGCTTTGAATAATACGGAACCGATAAGGTTCAAATTCAATTTTTTCAATGGCCGGCCCATATAAAACCCTGACTTTGAACAGGCCGGAATTACATGATTCAGGAATTGATATTTCTTTGGACAAATCAATTTTAGCCAATTCAGGAAAAAGTTCTGTCATGGCCTGATCCATACGGTTTTGATGGTATTCCAGATTTTGGATAAAGCCATCTTTCAACTTCAGTGATTCAACCAATGGGGACATATACTTTCTGTATTAGTTCGTTGTATTCGGTCTGGCAGTCGCTCAAAAATGTAATTCCACCGCCACTTTTGAAAGTCAGATGATGACCGTCCTGTTCCAGATACCTGATCAACACGCAGCTATCCAGATTTTTTCCGTCGAAAATACCAAAAATCCCGGTATAATAGCCACGATCATAGGACTCAACCTTCCGAATGATTTCAAGTGTTTTTGGTTTTGGGGCGCCGGAAATAGAACCTGCAGGCAACATTTTAGCTAAAATACTACCAATTGATTTTTGGTAATCTGTTGGAAGCTGACCTGAAATCTGGGAACTCATTTGCAGTAAATCGCCACGGTTAGTTGAAATACGGTCAATGTACATGAACCGGTTTACCTGAACATCAGAAGCGACCATGCTTAAATCATTACGGATCAGATCAACAATGGTATGATGTTCTGCAATCTCTTTTTCGTCATTAAGCAAGAGCTCACTTGCATTTTCGAGATTTGCATCAATCGTCCCTTTCATGGGAAATGATGATATTATTCCATCGGATATCCGTACAAATATTTCAGGAGAAAAACACACGAATTGATCTTTAAGCCAGATTTTATATGGAGCTTTACTTAGATGAAAGATTTCTTCCGGAGTGAGATTGGTTTCAACCTGTGTGGGCATCGTTAAGTTCAGCAAATAGGTATCACCGTTGTGAATGTGATGCTGAACCACCTTAAAAGCTTCGCTGTATTTCTCATACAAGCCCGGATGAATGTCCCACAGGATTTGCTTTTCGTGCATCATTTCCGGCGTATAATTACCTGAACCAGGAGTTTTCCAGAGAAGCCGGGCCGTGTCGTCAGTTTCGAGCAACAGTGGCTTTTGAAAGTCAAAATCAATGATAAAAGTGAATGGTTTGCCTAATGCACCCAGTTCGTTCATCCTTTCGATGGTATGCTGCTTTCTCTGGTTCATAACGGGGTTCAAAGGTAATTAAATTTGAAAGTGGGCAGTTTGCATTAGGTCATTTATTGTCAAAAGCTTCGCGTCATAACTTGTCATTGGCTTCGCATCATTGACCATTAAATGACTATAAAATGACTATTGAATGACTATTAAATGACCATTGAATGACTATTATTATTATTTTTGAATGATGAGCATAGCTGAAAATATAGATCAAATAAAAGCAACTTTGCCGGAGCAGGTGCAATTGGTAGCGGTTTCGAAAACCAAACCGGCAATTCTCCTGATGGAAGCTTATTCGCATGGACAGAGGGCTTTCGGAGAAAACAAAGTTCAGGAATTGGCATGGAAATACGAAGAACTTCCGAAAGACATCGAATGGCATTTAATCGGGCATTTGCAAACCAACAAGGTCAAATACATGGCCCATTTTGTCCACCTCATTCAGGGAGCAGATTCTTTTAAATTACTGAAGGCCATTGATGCCGAAGCAAAGAAAGTAAACCGGATTATCCCTTGCCTGCTTCAGTTTCATATTGCTGAAGAAGAAACCAAGTATGGATTTTCGATGGACGAAGCATTTGAAATGCTTGGTTCTGATGAGTTCGGAAACCTTAAAAATATCCGAATTTCAGGAGTGATGGGAATGGCTACTTATACCGACAACCTAGTTCAGATCAGAAAAGAATTTGCCCATTTAAAAACGATTTTCGAAAAGCTAAAATCAGAATTTTTTACTCTGGAACCAGAATTTAAGGAAATTTCGATGGGAATGTCGGGCGATTACCTCATTGCCGTTGAAGAAGGAAGCACGATGGTCAGGATAGGAAGCACCATTTTTGGCGAACGCAATTACCTGTGATATGCTCATTTCCATATAGTCGGTAAAAAGTCAATTACATCGAGCAAAAGCTGCCGTTTAACGTCTGAAGTTGTGGACAAGGCTGTCTGGATTCGCTCAACTTCATGATCGATAATGGCTTTCTCGATTCTGTGTTCGTTATTCATGATGACCGTATAAGCTTCAAAAGCAACCAGAAACTCACTTTTGATAAGCAAATCAACAAAAAGAGATAAATAATTGCTGTAATCGAGCCCGTTTTCCCAACAACAGGCAACCAATACCTTTAATTCAGGTGCATATTTCTGATCCTGAATGGCTGAAATGATTAGAGGGACCGCATCACTTTCCTTTAAATTGGCAAACAAATCAATAATCTTCGACTTAATTTCCGGGTTTTGAGTCAGGTGCAATAACTCGATCAATATTGGAATATCTGATACTTTTCCTGAACCCCTTAATTCTTCAAGCGTTTCGATTACTTTGAGCGAATCGGAAGATTCCAGTCCTTTCAGAATATGAGTATGTTCGTGGGTCATTGAAAATTCAGTTTAATGTTCCGCAAATTTAATCATTGAGTCCACTCCGAAAAGTCATCCGATGAATATTTATTGAATTCATTGGATGACTAAATTGCAGCTTCTTAACTTTTCGGAGCAAAGTCATCATTTGAACCTGGTTTGCGCCATTAACAAGAGGGCTGGTTTTTCATTTTTCATTTTTCATTTTTCATTCCCCTTAGTTATATCTTTGCAGCTCATAATGGCTCAAAATTAGAATGAATCAAAAAACAAAAGAACTGGCCGAACTTCCGGTTTCCCGGCTGATGTTGAAATTTTTTGTTCCGGCTTTTATCGGGGTTTTTGTTAATGCCTTATACAACATTGTTGACCGTATTTTTATTGGGCAGGGCGTAGGTTCAATGGCATTGAGCGGCGTCTCAGTCACGTTTCCGGTCATGCTGATCGTTATGGGTTTCGGCATGTTGATAGGAATTGGAGCCGGGGTATTGGTTTCGATCAATTTGGGGAAACACGATATGAATAAGGCCGAGCAGGTACTCGGAAGCAGTTTTTTGCTGATGTTGCTGGTTTCGGTTTTAATCACAATTATTGGGTTTGCAATCAAAGAAGCCATGCTGAATTCGTTCGGGGCTACTGCCGAAACTATTGAATATGCCAATGATTACCTGAATATTATTCTGGCCGGAACCGTTTTCCAGGTAGTCGGGTTCTCGCTCAACAACATCATCAGGGCTGAAGGAAACGCGCGGAAAGCAATGTATTCGATGCTTATATCTGCCGGGATAAACATGATTCTTAATCCGGTATTTATTTTCGGGTTTGGAATGGGAGTTAAAGGATCAGCCCTTGCCACCGTCATTTCAATGATTGTTTTGACGATCTGGGTGATCATTCATTTCCGGAGCACGAAATCAGTAGTCAGGCTGAAAGTTGAATACGTATCAAGGTTTAATCCCAAAATCTTATTCGAAATCCTGGCTATCGGAATGGCGCCTTTCTTTATGCAGATAGCCGCCAGTATCGTTCAGGGATTACTCAATACGAAACTGATTGCTTTTGGTGGCGATCTGGCCGTTGGGGCGATGGGAATCGTAAACAGTGTGCTGACTTTAATCGTGATGGCCATAGTGGCGATCAATATGGCATCGCAACCCATTATCAGTTTCAATTATGGAGCAAGATCGTATAATCGGGTAAAAGACACTTTGCGCATTGCCATTATTGCGGCAACAGCCATTTCGGTCTTCGCTTTTTTGGTAGTTGAAACCATACCTTCAGGAATAGTCAGACTTTTTAATTCAACGGATCCCGATCTGCTCAAATTTGGCAAAGAAGGATTGCGGATGTGTATGCTGGCATTGCCATTTATCGGATTTCAGGTCGTAACCGGCAACTTTTTTCAGTCGATGGGAAAAGCGAAAATAGCGGTATTATTGACTTTGCTCCGCCAGGTTATAATCCTGATACCACTTTTGTTTCTGCTTCCCCATTTCTTCGGCCTTCATGGAATTTGGATGGCCATGCCCATTTCTGATTTTTTATCGGCCACCATTGTTGTGTTCTTTTTAGTGAAGCAATGGAAAAAGCTAACCGCTTTAGCCCTAACACATCCCTGAAAATTGTTTACTTTTGTTCAGTTACCCGATTCAAACCTACCTGACCATGAACAAAAAACAGCTTTTTGATGCCTTTGTTGAAGGAAAAAAAATTGACCGGACACTGTTCCGCCCCATCCTGATGCACTTTGCAGCCCGCTTCACTGGAAATACCTACGGCGAATTTGCCTCCGATCACAAGGTGCTGGTCAACAGCAACATCAAAACCATGGAGCATTTCGATTACGATATGGTCAGCCTGATTTCGGATCCATACCGCGAAACTTCGGCTTTTGGCGCCCCGGTAACTTTTATTCCTGAAGGAGTTCCGCGTTGCGAAAGATTAATCGTCAAATCGTGGGATGATATACAAAACCTGCAGCGACCGGATGTGTGCAAATGTGCCCGCACGCTCGACCGCATCAAAGGCGCTGAGCTTTTTCAGAAGAAATTGCAGGGAACAGTCCCGGTGATTGGCTGGATTGAAGGCCCGCTGGCCGAAGCCTGCGATTTGGCAGGTGTGAGCCAGATGCTGACCCAATTGATGATGGACCCCGATTTCTGCAACCTGCTGCTCGATAAATGCACCGAAACTGCCAAAGATTTTGCCAAAGCCCAGATTGAAGCTGGTTGCGATGTGATCGGAATTGGCGATGCTATTTGTTCCCAGATTGATCCGTTTACCTACGAAACTTTTGTGAAGGAAAGACACAGGGAAATTATTGAATTCATTCATGCTATTGGCGCCCGTACCAAACTTCATATCTGCGGCGATATCACCCATCTTCTGCCTTCTTTGAAAGAAGTTGGAACCGATGTTCTCGATCTGGATTATGATGTTGACATTGCTTACGCCCGTTCGGTTTTGGGTCCGAATATCATTCTGATGGGAAATATAAATCCGGTCCTGATACAGGATTCGACTCCGGAAGAAGTGGAACGTCTGTCGCGCGAACTGGTTGCCAAATATGGCGATGAACGGTTTATTCTTTCAGCCGGATGCGAAATTACTGTCGGAACACCACACGAAAATCTGTTGGCCATGCGAAAAGGAAGCAAATAAGAACCACAATCCTGAATTTTCATTGCAAGTTTGTTATTCCCGGCTCAAAAGATTTTCAAAGAAGCAAAGATCATTTAGATATGAAACTCATATTAGCATAAAAAAGATCACCAATGCAATCAGAACAACTGCAATTACAGGCACAACCATCTCTGGCCAACCTACTTTAAATACGCCAAAACTTATTGTATTCAGCTTTCTTTGAATGGGATGCTTCCGTGGCCGTACATGGATATGATCTTTACCATTGGAATCGCGGGAAATAAGTTTTTCATGTTCCGTTTTCAATCTAACTCTTTCTTCCGGAGTAATGACAAAATCACAATTTAAACAAACCAAATCCCACTCGCTAATATGGTTTCCACATTTAGGACAAATTATTGAGGTCATGATTTAAATGTTATAAGTCAAATTGATTTACGAAATTTCTACTGGATTTGTGTCGGTAAGGCGGTAATATTTTGGCTCTATAAAATTTGTGGTGTGTAAGAATTTTTATTGACGCTAAGTAAATTCTAAAAGAGTAAATGGCTAAATAAGAATGATGAACGAGGGTTTTCAGGAGTTCAAATTAATCAGTCAATCTGTGTCAGTTCAAAAAATCTGTCCTGAATAAAACGGGTAACCGGTCCAGGTTTGCCATCGCTGATTAATATTCCATCGATATTTACCACTGGGGTAATCTCACTGCCAGTTCCAACAATCATCATTTCGTCCATTCCATTCAGTTCCGAAGCTTTAATTCCTTCTTCGATTACCCTGATTCCGTTTTCCCGACAAATTTCCATTACCACTTTTTTGGTGATTCCAGGCAGTATCAGGTTCGAGTCAGGATGCGTAAATAAGATTCCATCCTTCACACCGATTACATTGGAATGGGAGGCTTCGGTCGCGATACCATTCCGGATAAAGATGGTTTCTTCGGCATTATTTTCGGCAGCTTTTTGCGCAAACAAAACATTGGGCAGCAAGGCGATGGATTTGATATCGCAACGCAACCAGCGAATATCTTCGGCAGTTATTACTTTGACCCCATTTTCGATTTGCTCTTGCTTAGTTGAAAAAGGAAAGGCTGACGCATAAACCGTTGGCTGGATATTTTCAGGAAAACGATGGATTCGCGTGTGGCTTCCACGGGTAATTTGCAAATAAATTCCTGCCTCCTGATCGGTTAATTCATTCCTTTCCAAAAGCTTCAGGAAAATGGCTTCAAACTGTTCAAAATCCTCCAGATTAATCCGGACTTCACGAAGGCTTCTTTTTAGCCGGTTAAGGTGATCGTTGAACCGGAATGGTTTGCCCCGGTAATATTTAACTACTTCGTAAACGCCATCGGCAAAATTAAAACCCCTGTCTTCAGGAGAAATGAAAGCCATATTGACGGGCAAAAGACTTCCGTTCAAATAAACGATCTTCTCCATTATTAATTTGTTTTGCTGCTTTTACCTTCGATGTAAGTCATGAACTTTTCACCGTCCTGCGACATTTCAAATTTGGTATTTACCATTTGATCGTCGAGTAACGAATAAGTCAGACGAAAAACCGGGACATTCAGGATTTTGTCGCTCTGCAAAACAATAGTTTTTGGAGCGTATGTAATCGAATAATTGATGGTGTGCCCTTCGTTGTCGAAATAAATGGCTTTTGTTGGATTGCCGGTGATATCCAGCGAAACAATCATCAGATCGTCGTGAATGGTGGCTGGACGGTTGCCGCTGGCCGGATATTCGGAATGTGATTTGCGGACCAGAATTTTCCCATCCAGATCGGTTTGAAACGAGAATGTTCCGCCTCCTTGTCCGGGCTGGCCACTTCCTTCGCCTTTCCACTCGCCGGTTAACCACGACCAGTTGCTCCAGGGTGAGTTTTGTTGCGCAAAACTGGATGAAACGAATGTTAGAAGGACAAACACAATGACGAGTTTTGTTTTCATATCTGATGCTAGAAGTTAATTAATTGAAATCCCAAATTTAGTCTTTGTCGGCAGCTATTTATTACAACGGCTCCCATAGTTTCAGCTTTTGCTCAAACTATGGGAATGTGCTCAACTTTTATCACCACATTCCCGATCTTATGACCTTTTTCCACATATCTGGTGGCCTCTACAATCTGTTCCAGAGAATATCGTCGGTCAATAACCGGTTTGAATTGCCCGGCTTCTAACAGTTCCTTTAGAAAGACGACATCTGCTTTGCTGATGGTCGGAATTGGGAACAACAGTTTTTTGCCACTAAGCAGTGGTGTTATCAACGCGAGTAATGGATTTTGACCCATGTAGCCGAGTTCTGTTGAAATATAGATTCCGCCTTTATTAAGTAGCGGTTTGCATTTCCCGAACGAACTTTTGCCAACCGCATCAAACACGAGGTCGAAAGTTTTATTGAATTTGGTAAAGTCTTGTTTGGTGTAGTCAATTACCTCGTTGGCTCCCAGCGATTTCACGAGTTCCATATTTTGAGTGTTGCACACTGCCGTAACTTCTGCTCCAAAATATTTGCACAATTGCACGGCTGCCGACCCGATGGCGCCGGTTGCACCGTTTATCAATACTTTGTGTCCGCTCCTGACATTGGCTGCCCGGATGTCGCACAGGGCATAGTGACCGCCTTCAGTAATGGGAGCAGCTTCTTCAAAAGTCAGGTTGGCCGGCATCGTTGTAATCGGGCCATCTTCGGCCATCACCATGTATTCGGCATGAGCGCCAAAAGTCACATCATTGTATCCAAACACCTCTTCGCCCGGCAGAAATGTCTTTACATCCTTTCCAACGGCTTCAATTTCTCCGGCAAACTCGTTGCCCAATATCTGGTTTTTAGGCCGGAATAATCCGCTGAAGAACCGGGAGATAAAATACTCAGCGCTCCGAAATCCGCAATCGGTGCGGTTTACCGTGGTGGCGTGTACTTTTATCAGCACCTCGTTGGCTTTAGGTGTTGGTTTTGGCACCTCAACGAGTTGAAGCACTTCCGGTGGGCCGTATCGGGTATGAATGATGGCTTTCATTGAGTAGTAGCGTTTGGGTTAAACGACGAAGAGCACAAAGGTTTCACGAATATACAAGAAGTTATTTCAAGTAAATGTATCCTTTTTTCAATATTTCCGTTTTGTCAATTGTTTTTAATTTCAAAACTATTCCAGATGAAAACTCTATTTCTTGTTTTTGCTTTTCTTTCAATCGTTGAATGTTTAGCCCAAAATATTAAAACCGGCAGCAAAATCATCGTGAATGATCCTCTTATTCATCAGGTAATTCCCAAAGATGCTCAGGTTGAAATTCTGGCTGAAGGATTTGGATGGACCGAAGGGCCGCTTTGGTTACCCATCGAAAACAAACTTCTGTTTTCGGATATTCCTTCCAACTCCATTTTTGAATGGACCGAAAAAGGAGGGAAAAAGCTTTACCTGAAACCTGCTGGTTATACCGGAAAAGAAAAACGGGGAGGAGAAACCGGTTCGAATGGCTTGTTGTTGAGTCCGGATGGCGAATTAATTCTTTGCCAACACGGCGACCGGAGAGTAGCAAAAATGAAGGCCACGATTAAAAATCCCAAAGCTGAATTTATTAGTCTGGCCGATAATTACAACGGCAGGAAATTCAACAGTCCCAACGATGCCGTTTTCCATAATAACGGAGATTTGTATTTTACTGATCCGCCATACGGACTGGAGAAAGGTATGGACGACCCGGCTAAAGAATTGGATTTTCAGGGCGTTTATAAGCTTGATAAAAAGGGGAAAACCACCTTGCTGACCAAAGAAATTTCCCGGCCTAATGGAATTGCCTTTTCACCCGATTGGAAGAAACTTTATGTGGGCAGTTCCGACCCCGAAAAAGCAATCTGGATGGTTTATGATGTTTCAGGAGATGGTTTGCTGAAAAATGGAAAACTGTTTTTTGATGCCACCAGCATGACCAAAGATTTAAAAGGATTGCCCGATGGAATGAAAATTCATCCAAACGGGTGGGTATTTGCCACAGGTCCCGGTGGAGTGCTGATTTTTACTCCCGAAGGCAAGCACCTCGGCACCATTTTCACCGGCGAAGCCACCGCCAATTGCGCTTTTAACGATGAGTTTTCAGTACTGTATATCACGGCTGACCACTATTTATTGAGGATGAAGTTGAAATAAGACTGATTGATAAAGTATAAACCAAAAAAAACTAAATCATGGACCGTAGAAAATTTATTGAAACATCGGGAGCCGCTGCAGGAATCGCAGTATTGGGAAATGCAAAAACCGCATTTGCAGGAAGCCCGGAAGGTTCAAAACCCGCACAGGGAGGAAATTCAAAAATCAAACTTGGCCTCTATTCAATAAGTTATGGCGGCATCTGGTATGAGGGATCGGCACTTTCTTTTGAAGATTTCTGCAAAAGGGCAAAAGATTATGGGTTCGACGGAGTTGAACTCGATAACAAACGGCCAATGGGTTGCCCTCTTGATCTGGATAAACGCAGAAGGGATGAAATGGTGAATGCTCTCCTGAAAAACGGACTAGAAATACCGGCCATAGCTGCGAATAACGATTTCTCAAGCCCGGTTCCGGAACACCGTGAATGTCAGCTTCTGATGGTCCGTGAAACAGCCAGGCTTGCAAAAGATTTGGGATCGAAAATAGTCAGGCTTTTTGCTGCATGGCCCGGCGTGGTGATTCATGAAGGTGTGGGTACTTATGAACTTACAAGGGGAAATTTCTACACCTTCGAAAGACAGTATCCGTTTGCCACCAGAATCGAACGCTGGAATTTCGTCAAAGATTGCCTTAAAGAAGCTGCCGGATTTGGGGAAGAATTCGGGGTAACGATGGCCCTGCAAAACCATGCCCCACTGATCAAAACCTGGCGCGATACGCTTGATCTGGTCAGGGAAATCAATTCACCCTGGCTGAAAATATGCCTCGACCTGCCGATAATGGACAATCTTGATAACGACTATGTTGCCAATGCAGTAAGAACCGTCGGTGACCTGCAGGTTCATTCTCATTTTGGCGGTGAATATTACCGTGATAAGGACGATACAGTTAAACCCGTTATCCTCGATTATTATGCGGGAGGGAAAAATCCCGATTACAAACATTTTATCGGGTTAATGAATGAGATTGGTTACAATGGTTATTTTACATTTGAACTGTGCCATCCCGTTTTAAATGCAGACCACACCCGGGGCGATATCAGTTATGTCGATAACCAGGTAAAATTAGCCAGGGAATTTCTTGGCAAAATAGTGGGGAAATAGAATCATCCATGCCAGTGAGGGAATAATAAAATATACAAAATCTGAAGAACTAAGGAAGGTACGTCACAGACGCAAAACCAACAATCCCTTGTTGCCGCTTGCCGCTCAAACGATGGGCAGACCAGTGGCAGTGCTGGGGAATTTCATGTGATCCATTACCGATTTCCTTTTGCCCGATTGTGTGTCTTACACAACATCTGACAGTTCTTTGAATCTGTTGCGCCACCCTTGCTCCATGCTGCTACATGGTCGGCGTCCATATCTGCCAACTTCCAAATCTTACTCTTGTTTGCATCATGTCCAATCGTACAAAGCGGACAGTTTGATTCACCTTTAGTTTCAGCTTTAGCAGTCTGTGCTGCGAAAACAGATTTCTTGGTTGCCTCATCAAAGACTCGCACATCAAGCAATTTCGTGTCGACTGAATCCCCAAGAATGTACTCAAAAATACCCTTACGGTTTTTGATATACAGGTCACCGTAGAGCTTTTGTACCTCGGCTGATACTTGATTTGGGTTATACGCTTTCTTGTGAAACTCTTCGTACAGTCGTCCCCATTCCAGCCCGCGCATCTCAGTCTCTACATCTTTAAACACGCCCGAAACCCATTCAATCACACTATTGAAATAAGTTTTTAATTCAGTAATGTTCGTGTTAAAGCGGTGTCGACTCATATAATCGTCGATATTTCCTTTGCTTACCCAGTCAAGCGCGCATTCCAAAAATTCCTGCCGGTTGGCGCTACCCGATACATAGGCGCTCCATTTTTGGATGTTGGCGTTTTGGCTATTACTAAACTCCTCCTTACTGAGCGTTACAAACGGCCCTGAGAAAATGGCATTAAGCAATTCCTGATTATTGAGTGGCACACCGGCAATATTAATGGTGCGAAACCATTGTTTGATCTCGCTTTCTTCGCCTTCACATTCGTAAATGGTAAGTTTCGTTTCCAGAATACGAGTCTGCTTGTCGGTTGCGATACCGCTAAAATATTGCTCCATTCCGTTTTCATCTTTCACAGCAAATTTGTTGGTAACATATCGCCCGAAACTGGTAACGCGCTGTTGTCCATCGAGAATTTCAAGCTTATCGTCGCTCACTTTCACAAAATAAATTAAACCCAGCGGATAGCCCTTGAGGATGGATTCGATAACGGCCACATCCCGTTTGCCATCGGCGTAAATGTAGTTGCGCTGATACTCCGGCTGTATGGTTAATTTGCCCGAAAGGCCAAACAGTCCCTTGCCTTCAAGTTCGTTATAGATAAACCCTTCACAAATGTCCTTAACGGTGATGTCGGTTTTTAAGGTTGTTTTCATTTTGTTTTTTTCTTGATTATAAGACGTGCATAGGTGGATTTGTACTCGTTACCAATTTTGATTGCACCTCGCCGGTTCAAATCCCCATGGTTGGGCGCATCTTGTTCGGTATATTCCTTCGTTTTTAACCCTGAATTGTCGTCTCTGTCTGTTATGCCAACAATCTCAAACTGCTCAGGGGAATATTTATCAAGAAAACTTATCGGTACTCCCATCGCACCGTCGTAATCGCTCGGGATAGCATCGGTAAACGGTACTTCGATGGCATCGTAGTTGTCGTAATGATCATACGATTCTTTCCCTTTAATTTCTTTGTGTTTACTGAACTTCAAGTTTTCTCCCATAGACATCAAAGGCAAGAATTGGTGACGTCGGCCATGATCAAGATTAGTAAACCAACAAACATTTCTAAACTTCACTAAGCCTGTTTCGGGGTTATAAACTCCTACCGCATATTCTTTGGCAAAAGTGGTTGAAAAGTAAGCATTACCAGCATGAAAACCGTTTCCCAACCACATCTTATCACTCTTAATCAGTGGAAAAACTTCCTTGTATGTAATCGCATTCATATTACCGATTATCACAAACTGCTTATCAGCCTCAACAATCCACGCTAAAAAATCGCGGAACAGCGAGAAAGGCGGATTGGTAATGATGATGTCGGCTTCGTCGCGCAGTTTTTTGATCTCTTTACTTTTAAAGTCTCCATCGCCTTTCAAGTAATGCCATTCTAAGTCGTTCACATCAACTTTTCCATCACCGGTCTTGTCGTGGTCTAGCGTAAATATTTTGCCGTATTTGGCAGTTTTATAACTGTCGAATTGCGGATCGTTCACTTCAAATAAGGTTGGCTGGTAGGGAATTTTATAGTTCTTACTTTCCGCAGCATAACTGGTACTAATGAGCTTTTTCAGACCAAATTGCTCAAAATTTTGGGCAAAAAACTTGGTAAAGTTGCTCCACTCCGGATCGTCGCAAGGCAACAGCACCGTTTTACCTCGAAACACATCAGGATTGTATTCCAAATAGGCATTGATTTCTTTTTCGATATCGTGGTACTGGGTGTAGAACTCGTCGTTTTTTGCATTTTTAGCGTTGGTAAGATTGCTGTTTGCCATGTATTTTAAATCAATTATTTTATTTGTCTATCAATATACAATATACATCATTGTTACGCAGCTTTATTTTAATTTAATCTTACTAATTTTTTTAACTTTTGTGAAGCTTCATCTCCTGTAATCAACTCAAATGAGATTAAACGATTCCAAGGAATTCGAAAAGTATTATCTACATTGTCACTTCGTGTCGCTAATACTAAAAGGTAAGGTGAATTATAATTAATCTCCAAAGTTCCATATTCACCTTCAATTTGGAGATTCCCTTCAAACCAGAATCGAATTTTCAGCCCTTTGTACGGTGTAAATATTTCTTCCTCTATTTGATCCCCTTGAAAATTCGGATGTTTCACAATGAAATATTTCAGTTGTTTTTTCCAAAAATCTTGTTCCATTACCTATGATTTAAATTAGTTGTTTTTCCCTGATAAATATTCTTATCTCATCCAACTGCCCCTTTGTAACGAGGGGTAAATGGTTTTGAGTTTGCAACTCTTTTTTCATGCATCGCAGATGCAAAACCAACAACCCCTCGTTTCCGCCAGCGCTCAAACTAGGGGCAGTGCAGTTTCTATAGGTTACCAGATCATCAATGTTTCCACTCATAATAAAACTCCTTCCCGTTTTACATTTTTATAGAATGGTGTGACACTGTGCCGGGTTTCCCAATCATTTCTTGAGAATATAAGCGTACTAATATCTCTTTTTTCTTAATCATGGTCAAACTTACATAAAAAATTACAGTTTTCTCACTCCGCCAAGACACACTTTTTACTCCGCCCAGCCAGCGTTCGCTCATAATTTTCCAAAGTCTGATCCATCACTTTTGATTTTTCGTCGTGGCAACTCAGGCAACTTCCCACTTCCAGAATCCTTTTTTTTTCGGCAACCGGGAATGGCCGGAATACCGTGTAGATAATCAGCGACAAAACAAACTGCAAAATTTGATATATTTGGCTATGGATTTAATTGAAAATTAATAACGAATGCCAATGGATATAAATTTAAGTGAAAACTACAACCAGTTAATTCAGCAGATTTCTGAAGCCTACATTCAAGGCCAGAAAAATGCAGTAGTTTCTGTAAATGCTCATTTGGTGCAAACCTACTGGCAAATAGGGCGATATATTGTCGAATTTGAACAAAAAGGGAAGCAACGCGCAGAATATGGACTAGCACTTATTGACAAATTATCAGGCGATTTGTCGACAAATTTAGGCAAGGGCTTCAGTCGTAGTAATCTCATCTACATGAGACTTTTCTATCTTGAATTCCCAATAAGTGAGAAGCCTTCTCACTTATTGAGTTGGTCACATTACGTCGAATTGCTAAAGATATCTGACAAACTGGAACGTAGCTTTTACCTTCAACAAACGATCATGGAAAGCTGGTCAATTCCCGAACTCAAACGTCAAAAAAAATCTTCATTATTCCTTCGTTTAGCTGTATCAAAAGATAAGGAAGGAATAATGAAATTGGCTGAACAAGGACAGATTATTGAAAAACCAACGGATATAATCCGCGACCCCTATGTACTCGAATTTCTTAAAATTCCAGAGCCGTACCATTTATCCGAAACCGATTTAGAAACCCGATTGATTGATCATTTACAGCATTTCCTGCTTGAACTGGGAAAAGGCTTTGCTTTTATTGGCCGACAGTACCGAATAACCCTGGGCAACCGACCTCATTATGTCGATTTGGTGTTTTACCACCGCATTCTCAAATGCTTTGTAATCATCGACCTGAAAAAAGAAGAAGCCGGGTACGAAGATGTTGGACAAATGAACATGTACCTTGGCTATTTCGAAAACGAAGAAAACACTCCAGGCGACAATCCTCCAATTGGCATTGTATTGGCTAAAGAAAAAGACGACTTGCTCGTTAAATATGCCATGCATAACATCAGCTCACAACTTTTTGTCAGCAAATACCAACTTTACCTGCCCGATAAGCAAATGCTTCAGGACAAGCTCACTGCATTGCTACAGAATTTAGATTAATAAATAAAAAATGAATTGAATTGGGATGACAAAATAGAAGAATAATCACTCCGCCAAAACACACTTCTTACTCCGTCTTTCCAGCGTTTGCCCGTAATTTTCCAATGCCTGATCCATTACTTTTGATTTTTCGTCGTGGCAGGTGAGACAGGCGCCAACTTCCAGAATCCGCTTTTGTTCGGCAACAGAGAATGGCCGGAGCCAGCTACGGGTTGAATTTGGAGTTTGTGCTTCTTTCAGGAATCCGGTCCAGGCGTCTTCGGGCAGATTATCGTTTTGATTCAGGGCAAACCGAGGCTCAAAAGTCCAGTTCCCAATATTTCCGGCATTACGGTAAATCAGTTCTCCGCGTCCAAAGCCCATCGCAAGCGGATCGTTGTGGCAAGACTTACAACTGCGGCCTTGGCGCTGGGTAGTGTGCCCCGATGTGGGTGCATACAACCGATGAAAACTCTTCCCTTTTCCCTTTTCAAATGACTCTTTATCAATACTCATCACCATTCCGGGCATGGCAGTCACCACCTGATTGGTGGATGAGTTGACACCTAAAACAGGCGGTTCGGCAAAGCTATTTCCGGCAAATTCAACCCAGGTACTTTTGGTGGTCTTTCCGGTCAGCAAATCGAATCCTGAAGTTTCTTTCTCGAACGAATTATGGCAGCCAATGCACTGCGGCGCCCAGGCCGTGTGGCAAGCTTCGCAACTCAGTCGGCCATGACCTTTTCCCTTGGTGCAAACTGAAGCTGCAGGTTTCGATTCATGAGCTTTTCCGGTCAGTTTATCCGTCAGGAAAATCCGGTCCAACTGATCAACCTGAGTATTCAACAACGGAGCTTGTCCCTTTTCTGTGACTACAATCCTGTTGGTTTTGTCATATTTTCGCAATCCGGCTATCATTTGCGATTCGAAATCCGTCAATTCAGCAATCAACAACGACTTTGGTTTTCCGGTAGTGTGACAGTCGGTACATTTCAAATTTACTGCATCTTCCTTGTGGATTGGATGGTTTTTGTCGCCCATAATTTCGTATGATCCATGGCAGTCAATACAGGCCATTCCTTTTTGATGATGAATGTCTGCCTGGACAAATTCGAGGACACGCCCATCAGGCAAAATCCTTGTCGGGGTTGAAGGGTTTTCTGTTGTTCCCACTCCTCTTTCGTTCCAGCCTTCGTAACTGAGCGAAATACGGCCCGAACGGCTGTGGCAACTCAAACATCGGTCGTTCGTAACCTGAATGTCGATGGTCGGATGAATTTCTTCTGCTGCAACCGATGTTTTCGACTGCATCCGTTTCATGCTTTCGGTGGCCTGGTCAGTATAGTGTAAATGACAGGCATTGCAACCGCCTCCGCGTTCAAGCCATCCGGCATTACCGGTCTTGGTTTTTTCCATACCCAGGTGACAGCCGGCGCAAAGGTTTCGCAAATGGGTGTCAGCCGCCGAATTGCCAAGGTTTTTGATGTGGAAAGTTTCGTTTAGTGAAGCAGTTTCGCCAAACACGAATTTATCGACAGCAATAATTCCGCTTTGGGTGGTCATCAACGAATTCAGCATTCTTTCGGTTATTTCCTGATGGCAGTTCTGCGTTCCACAGGTTTGCCCGACATTCGAAAAATCACCGGGAACCAAAACCATTTTTTTATGTGCCTGTTCTTTATCCGAAGAAAAAGGATCGCCTTTGTGGCAGGCAAAACAACCAATAATTGCAGGATTGTGTGATTCAGTTAAACCAGTCATCGAACTATGGCAAACCAAACATCCTTCAGTCTTTTGGTTTTCAGGAATGAATTTGGCAGACTTAGATTCGAACAGTTTTACCGGGTCGAAGATTAAATGTTGCTCTCCTGATTGTCTGAAATCATTCCAGTTCTGCCATTTCCAGTTTTCGCCTCGAAAAATCAGGACAAAAAGAGTCGTACACAAATATAGAATCCCTCCTGCTAAGAGTAAATATTTGATCATGTTTCGGTTTCTTTTCTTCAGAAGTGGCAGAAGAAAAAATGCGAAAAGCACGGTCCCAAAAAGCAATACAACGAATCCGGGATGACTTGTCAAATGAAGTATTTCCTGAATACCCACAAAAAACCAGGGGCCTTTAATCTGACTGCTGTCCTCCTGACCAAGTGGAGCCCTAAATATCAGGCTGATAAATAACAGAATCGTCATTAGGATTACAAATGTTTTTAACCGTGGCCAAACCGTATGAACATGTTCGTAAATTCCTACGAACAAGATTATTGTGCCTGCTGCAACATGTTGAATATAAACTATCTGCCAATTTTCGTCTGTTCCGGTAAACGCTGCCTTCAGCATTTTCCCAATGAAAGGGATTGACTCAATCAAAGAAGCAACAATCCGTCGTGCCTGAATTCCTCCCGCATCGCCTTTCAGTATAAATCCTGAAATCATTTCGTAAGCCAGCGAAACAATTACAAAGCATAGAATCACCCAAGTCCGTATATTCCTGATGTTTGTTTCGGTCGATTTTTTCAGGTGATCGTATATATGCAATATGCTGAAAATGAAGAATAACTGAGCGCTCCAGTAATGAAAATTCCGAACCAGCGATCCGGCAGGGTTAAACAACAGCATTTCGGCAACAGACTGATGCGCCCGGGTAAAATCGTATGGAATGGCTAACAAAATACCGCTGACAGCACAGATCAGCAGCGACGAGCTTGCTATCCAGCCGGCAGTGTCAAATTGCAGGAACTTTTTAAGTTTTTTCAGGTGCATAGGGATAACTATTCTTATTTTTTGTTTATTTCACAGGGTTCCATTTCATTCCACCCAGTGCTATTACAAAACGGCCTTTCAGGCCTTAAAAGGGGCAAAGCCCCGACATGTGACAGCATAGGACGCAGCGAAACGGAGTCCTATGATTGCGATAATTTACCTGCAACCGGCTGCAAGCTCACCACCCATTGTCCGGTTTTCTGATCAAACCGGCATTCAAATTCCTGCAAAGGTTTGATTGCCGGTCCTTTTAACGGTTTTCCCGTTTCAGCTTCAAATTGCGAACCGTGACAACTGCACTGGAGCATACTTCCCCGGCTATTTCCTATCCGGCACCCGGCATGGGTACAGGTGGTCGAAAATGCGCGGGTAGTGTTTTCACTCCTGAAAATGTAGTACTTTCCAAAATAGCTGATGCCCGGTTGAATATCCTTGCCATGCCTGAATTCAAGCCTGTTTTCCTTTTCGATTTGAAAGTTGGACATCCGGGACCAAATCCAGGCTGCAAAAATGAGGAAAAGACCGGCCAGGGCCTGAAAGAATTCTTTTCGCGATATTGGCTTTCGTTTATTCATGAATTAATTTCTCGGGCTTCCAAATCTACGACTTTTATATCTGATCAAACCGCCTTCATTTTTGTCAAAAACTGCTTTAGATCAGTTTTTTTTATGTCGGGCATCATAAAGTAAAGTGACAATTTCAAATTTTACTTATATTTCTGATTTACTGACAATTAACTCAATATCTGCAATTATCTATATATTTACAATAAAAGTCCTTTGCTTACCTCACCGATTACTTTACTTTTGCGGCAAAACGAGTCAGGAGCAAAAATAATACAGATTCAATTATTCCATAAAACTCTAATTATCAAAACAATGCATACGAGGAGGAATTTTATAAAAATCAGTTCGTTAGGGTTAGGGGCAACTGCAATTGCGGGTGTATCCATGCAATGGGTTGTGGGCGCCTCTTCTTCCAAAAAACTTTCAGGAGGACTGAATTCCCCGCCGGTTTGGAAGAAGGTTCCAACCTACTGTGAAGTCTGTTTCTGGAAATGTGCCGGATGGTCCTACGTTTCAGAAGAAGGACAAATTCAGAAAATTATCGGCAATAATGATGACCCGCAATGCAATGGACGGCTTTGTCCGCGAGGTACCGGTGGCGTTGGAATGTTTACCGATCCCGACCGCCTGAAAACTCCATTGATGCGCGTAACCAAAAACGGCGAACAAACTTACCGCGAAGCAAGTTGGGACGAAGCGCTTGACTTCATCGCCAAAAAGATGAAGGAAATTGCCGAAAAGAATGGGCCGGAAAGCATGGCTTTGTTCAACCATGGCAGTTCCGGTAAATATTTCACTCAATTGCTCAACGCTTTCGGTTCAACCAATATTACCGCGCCTTCGTTTGCCCAATGCCGCGGCCCGCGCGACACAGGCTTCGAGCTCACTTTTGGCGAATCGGTAAGCAGTCCTGAAGTTACCGACATCCGCGATACACGTTGCCTGGTGCTGATCGGCTCGCATATTGGTGAGAACATGCACAATGGCCAGGTTCAGGAAATGTCGGAAGCCATCGACAACGGAGCGACCATCATTACTGTTGATCCGCGATTATCAACAGCCGCAAGCAAATCGAAATACTGGCTGCCCATAAAACCGTCAACTGACATGGCCCTTTTACTATCGTGGATTCATGTGCTCATTTACGATGACCTATATAATAAGGAATATGTAGCCAAATATGCAGAAGGCTTCGATGAATTAAAAGAACATGTTCGAAGTTTTACCCCGGAATGGGCGTACGGAATAACCACCATAAAACCTGAACTTATCCGCAACACTGCCCGCGAAATGGCCAATGCCGCACCGGCAACAATCATTCATCCCGGGCGGCATACGACTTGGTACGGCGACGATGTTCAGCGCTCACGAGCAATAGCAATTTTAAATGCTTTGTTGGGATCATGGGGAAACCGGGGCGGTATTTTCCTGAAAGAAGGAATTAAAGTTCCCGAATTTCCGCGCCCTGAATACCCAAAACCGAAATGGTCGTGGCAGGATACGCTAAACGGAAGGTATCCGTTGGCAAAAGAATCGATTACCAACACCATCATCGAAGCTTCTATTCCTTCAGAAAAAAAAGAACATCAAATAAAAGGCTGGATTGTATCAGGTTCAAACCTCGTGGTTGCAATCCCAATGAAAGAGCAGTTGATGAAAGCAATGCAATCGCTCGATTTATTGGTTGTTGTTGATACCATGCCTATGGAAATAACCGGATATGCCGATGTGGTTTTACCTGAATGCACCTATCTGGAACGATACGACGATTTACGCGCAACCGCCCACAGAGAGCCCACCCTGGCTTTGAGAATGCCTGCGGTTGAACCCATGTACCAGACAAAACCTGCCTGGTGGATCGCGAAACAGATTGGCGAACGGCTGGGTTTGGGCGCTTATTTTAACTACTCTGATTTTAAGGAAGTCCTGGATTGGCAACTAAAACAATTAGGCTTGTCACTCGGAGAGATGGAGCGTATTGGCGTTAAAAAATATGCCCGCAAAACCCCTGCTTACATTGAACCGAATAATGATTTCCATTTCAAGACCGCTTCAGGAAAAATACAATTGAGCTCTAAAGAGTTGGAAGAACACGGATTTGACGCGATGCCTGTCTATACCCCGCACCCTCAACCCGAAGCAGGATTTTACCGGCTCATTTACGGTAGGGCGCCTATGCATACATTCAGCCGCACGGCTAACAACAGGAATTTGGTTGCCTTAATGCCTGAAAATTCAGTCTGGGTAAACCCGCAGGTTGCCGAATTATGGGGACTGAAAAAGGACCAGTATGTCTGGTTGAAGAACCAGGATGGAGTGGTTTCCAATTTCTCTGTAAAGGTGCGTGTTACAGAACGTATCCGCTGGGACTCGGTCTATATTGTGCATGGATTCGGGCACCACCATAAACCGCTAACCTACGCTTTTGGACGGGGAGTAAATGATACTGAATTAATAACCAATGTGATGACTGATCCGATCATGGGAGGAACCGGAATGCGCGGTAACTTTGTCACTTTTATTACTGAAGAACCAAAAAAGGAGGCTAAATCATGAGATATGCTATGGCAATTGATACACGGAAATGTGTAGGCTGCAGCGATTGTGTGGTAGCCTGCCAGACCGAAAACAATGTTCCGGTAGGTTTCTGCCGCGATTGGGTAGTTGAAGTGGTTGACGGAACCTATCCGAATGTAAGCATCGAACTTCGCACTGAACGATGCAATCAATGCGACAACTCGCCGTGCGTTCGTTGCTGTCCAACCGGCGCCAGTCATTTCGCCGATGGCGGAATCGTGTTGGTAGAGCATAACAAATGCATTGGCTGCGGGGCTTGCATTCAGTCATGTCCGTACGATGCCCGTTATTCGCATCCTGACGGCTATGTTGACAAATGTACTTTCTGCATTCACCGCGTTCGCGAAGGATTAAATCCGGCCTGTGTGAGTGTTTGCCCAACCAGTTGCATGCACTTTGGCGATCTCGACGATCCGAATTCGAATATCGTAAATGTGCTTAAGAACCGTAAATTCAAATCGCTGGCTCCCGAAGCAGGAACCAAACCACAGATATTTTACCTCGATTAAACCATAGAATATAAACCATATGAAAGAAGAATTATTTGTAAGCGGACGAAACATCCCGAATATAGACCCCTATCTGAATATCTGGCACTGGCAGATTCCCAGTTATCTTTTTCTGGGCGGTTTGGCAGCAGGAATTCTCTTTTTTGCCAGTTTCTTTACCATTATGGGCAAGGAACACAAGATGGAAGCTACGGTAAAAAAAGCGCCGTTGATCGTTCCGTTTGTACTTGTGCTTGGTTTGTTCTTCCTTTTTCTGGACCTTAAACACAAACTCTATTTCTGGCAACTTTATACCACCATCCGTCTTGAATCTCCAATGGGATGGGGCTCATGGGTATTAATGATTATAACTCCGATATCAATTCTTTGGTCGGCCAGTTACGTAAAGGAGGTTTTCCCAAAGTGGGATTGGAAATTCAGGATACTGAATAATGTGGAAGCATGGCTGATCAAAAACCGAAAAATAATTGCCTGGCCAATGGCTATTTATGCAGTGATACTTGGTATTTATACGGGCATCTTACTTTCGGCATTCAATGCCCGTCCGTTATGGAATACCTCGATTTTGGGGCCACTTTTTCTTGTTTCCGGGATGTCGACCGCTGCGGCAGTTATTATGCTGATGAGTAAAGACCATAAAGAGCGAAAAATAATTGGCCGGATCGATATTCTGCTTATTATCGTCGAACTGTTCTTCATCATCCATTTATTTATGGGTTTTCTGGCCGGATCGGAAGTACAAATTAATGCGGCAAACCTCTTCCTTGGCGGAAAGTTTACCGCTCCATTTTTCGCTTTTGTAGTGATTTTAGGACTTATCTTTCCTGCTGTGCTTGAAGCTTTTGAACTGAAAGGATACAAAGTCCCGATTGTAGTTCCGGCGGTATTAATTCTTTTGGGTGGACTGATTTTCAGGTTCCTGATGGTTGAAGCCGGACAGATTACACGTTATTTATATTGATGCGGGTTGCGGGATGCGGGTTGCGGGATGCGGGTTGCGTGTTGCGGGATGCGGGATACGGGATACGGGTTGCGGGTTACGGGTTGCGGGTTCCAGGTTCCAAATTCCAGGTTACGGGTTTCACGCAACCCGTATCCCGCAACACGCAACCCGAAACAATTTCAAACTATTAAATATACTAACATGAAGACCATAAAAAAAGACGGATCGTTCTACCTCAACCCTTATTTGGGCGGGGTGATACTGGGGACAGTCCTTTTGCTTTCGTTTTACATTTCGGGCCGCGGCCTCGGCGCCAGCGGAGCTGTAAAGAATACAGTTGCCGCAACTGTAAATGATATTGCACCACAACATGTTCAGCAATCGGCCTATTACAGCCAGTTTGCCGGCGTTGACAAAAAACCCCTAAGCAACTGGCTTATCTATGAAGTACTTGGAGTTTTGGCAGGAGCTTTTATTTCAGGAATTATTTTTAACCGGCTAAAACTAAAAGTGGAACATTCGCCCAAAATAACATCTCGTCGCCGGCTTCTGTTTACTTTGGCAGGTGGCCTCATTTTTGGATTTGGCGCGCAGCTTGCCCGCGGATGCACCAGTGGGGCGGCTTTAAGTGGGATGGCTGTTTTATCGCTTGGCGGATACATTACCATGGTTGCGATTTTCGGAACAGCCTTCGTGGTAGCATGGGTTCTTCGCAAAAACTGGATTTAAACATTTAAGCTAAAAATTATGATCGGACCAATCATTTCATCAGGAATAGTCTCACCGGCATGGGACAATGTATTTGCCGTAATCCTGGGCATGGGTTTTGGCTTCGCGCTCGAATCTTCGGGTTTTTCTTCATCGCGCAAGATTATCGGTACCTTTTTCGGTTACGATTTCGTGGTGCTTAAAGTATTCTTTACCGCTGCAATTGTTGCTTCATTGGGTTTGCTATACCTCAATTACCTTGGACTTGTAGATTTCAGTCAGTTATACATCCAGCCAACTTTTCTGACTTCAGCCATCGTTGGCGGAATTATCATGGGTATTGGATTTTCAATGGGTGGTTTTTGCCCCGGAACCAGCATGTGTGCTGCTGCCATCGGGAAAATAGACGGAATGGTCTTTTTGGGAGGTATGTTTATCGGAGTATTTATTTTTTCTGAATCGTTTCCTTTACTCGAAAATATGTATTACAGTGGTTCTCAAGGTTCAAAAATGATTAATTCAGCCTTTGGGATTTCACCCGAACTGTTTTCCCTCTTTCTTGTTCTGGCCGCAGTGGGCATGTTTTTCGGGGCAGCCTGGGTTCAGAAAAAAGTTAAAAAAGTTGAATACTAACCTGTAAAACTATGGAAAGAAAATATACAATACTCGCTATACTGCTCATTGTACTGGCACTGGGCCTGGTTGTTCTTCCGAAAAAAAAAGAACTAAAGGAAGTTGAACCTAAAGTACTGCTCGCATCAATTGTTGAGAAATCCCGCTATTTATCAGTTGATCTGGTTACTCACCGAATCATAGAGAACGACCCAACACTGTTGTTAATTGATCTTCGTCCGGCTGAGCTGTTTAAGCTATTTGCGCTACCGGGAGCAGTCAATATTCAACCCGATTCACTGCTTTCTGCCATGACCCTTGAACTAATGAACCAACCCGGAAAAGACAAGGTTTTGTTGGCCAATTCTGATTTGATTTCAGAAAAAGCATGGCTGATTGCCACACGAAATTCAATTAACAGAGTGTATATCATGAAAGGCGGAATGAATGAATGGTTCAACACCATCATCAGGGAAAAGCCTGTAAATAGCGCCGCTTCATTAACCGACCTTGACCTGATAAGCTTTAGAAAAGCAGCCAAGCAATTTTTTGTTGGCGTGGAAGAAACAGCCAAAACCCCGGAAAATCAGAAAGTAATAGAAAAGGTAAAACTAATCCGCAAAGCGCCCGAAGCATCATCAGGTGGCGGCTGTTAATTTCAAAAATTAGCTACTGATTAACAATCAACAATAAAGAAATAATTCAAAATATTTGAAACATGAACCGTTTTCTGAAAAAAAATAAACTCTGGCTTAGCTTTCTTGGTTTAGGAATTGCCATTGTACTGCTCGCATTTTTATTTAGACCAGTAACAATTCACTATCAGGTTAGCGCTGAAGAATCGCTTAAACTGGTGAATAACCCGTCGGTACAAGTTGGAATAGCAGACCTTGCCGGAAAGCAAATCATTGATGTAAGGCCTTCAAATATTTTTGCACAGGGTCATCCTGAAAATGCAATCAACCTTCCCATCCGTCAACTTTTGGATGAGGAGTCGGTAGAGATATTCGACGATCTTTTAGCAAGCGGGAAGGAAGCCATTTTGTATGGTTGCGATGAATTGCAGGCAACTGCCCCCTGGCTATTGCTTCAGCAATTAGGTTACAAAAACATAAAACTGTTGAAAGGCGGCATCAATCCGCTTGGAAAATTTAATGAAACGGCAGCGGGCGCAACCGAGGTGTCAGTTATTGATACATCGGCATTTCGGATTAAAACTGAGGTTAAAAATGCGACCGAAATTACGCAGGTAAAGAAAAAACCCCAGGTGGTGATCACGGTTAAGAAAGAAGTTTCTTCAGGAGGAGGTTGCTAAAAAACAAAGGGCCATTCATTTTTGAATGGCCCTTTGTTTTTCTATCCGTGTTCCGAGACTTCCTCGAGAAATTTTTCATTTAATATCAAAATTTCCTTTCCATAAATTTTTATCAGTCCGTCTTTCCTGAATTCAGATAAGGTCCGAATAACATTTTCAACGGTCATGCCAATATATTCAGCAATTTCGCGACGGGAAACCGGAAGTTCAAAGTTGTTGGCTTTGTAAATATTTCGAGCAAAATAGAGCAAAATATGGGCGATACGTCCTTTTAACTGTTTCTTTCTGATCTCCATATTATCTATAATAATATGGTCTGTTGCCGTACTCATCCGGTACATTAAATCCATGGCAAAGTGGCCATTATTCAACGCATGCCTTTTAACTTCTTCAAGATCAAGAATACAGGTTATTGAATCGTCGATGGCAATAACAGAATAGTTGTAATACTCCGATGAGAAAACACTGAAAACACTGACAAAATCGAATGGTTTTGAAAAACTGATGATTTGATCCTTGTTTTCGCTGGTTGTACGGATTAGCTTAACCAGGCCTGACTTCAGGTAAATAAATTCCTTAATCGGATCGCCCTGCTGAATTATTGTTTCTCCTTTGCTATGCTGACGCTCAATTTTATGGACGCAAATATCCTCCAAAACATCTTTGGTGACATGTGCAAAAAAAAGCGATTGCAATTGACAATTTTCACAATTACAAATAATATCCTTCGACATAAATATTCAAAAAAATAGGGTACAGTTTCCTGATAAAAAGATAGCGGCTATGATATTTATTAGCTGGTGATATTTATCATGCTGCCAAGTTATAAAAACATTTCCTGAGTAGGTAAATTCGTCAAATAAAAAGAAGTCTATGAAACGAATGCTTATTCTTGGCGCCGGAACGGCTGGAACTATGATGGCCAATAAACTGCGCAAGGCGCTTGACAGGGATGATTGGGATATCACCATTGTTGATCAGTATCGCACACATTATTATCAACCGGGATTTTTGTTCATCCCTTTTGGGATTTATGACAAAAATGATGTCACAAAAGCCAAAGCTGACTTTTTCCCCGGTGGTGTGAACGTCATTTTTTCGAAGATTGACCGGATAGTTGGTGAGGAAAATAAAGTTTTTCTGGAAGGTGGGAAAGTATTACTGTACGATTACCTGATCATTGCCACCGGCACTCAAACCAGGCCTGAAGAAACTCCCGGGCTGACTGATAAATTATGGTACAGGGAAATATTCGATTTTTATACTCTTGAAGGCGCTGTTGCACTTCAAAAGTTCTTTAAAAAATGGGAAGGTGGAAAACTGGTAATGTGTATTTCTGAATTGCCATATAAATGTCCGGTCGCGCCCATCGAATTTGTTTGTTTGGCCGACGCGTTCTTTACTGAAAAGGGAATTCGCGACAAGGTTGATATCACTTATGTAACTCCGCTGGCCGGTGCGTTCACCAAGCCAATTGCAACTAAAATGCTAAGCGACCTGCTTCAGGAGAAGAATATAAAAGTGGTACCTGATTTTTACCTCGAAAGCGTTGACAACGACAAGAAAGTTATCAAATCGTACGATGAAAAGGAAATTCCTTTTGATGTGCTCACCATAGTTCCGGTAAACCTGGGCGATGATATGATTGGCCGAAGTGGTCTGGGCGATGATATGAATTTTGTCCCGACAAATAAATATACGCTTCAGTCGAACCAGTTCGAAAATATTTTTGTGATTGGCGACGCTGCCAACCTTCCAACTTCAAAAGCCGGAAGCGTAGCCCATTTTGCGGGCGAAATTCTTTTCGAAAATATCATGAGCGCCATTGAAGGCCGGCCATTAAAGGCCGAATTTGACGGTCATGCCAACTGTTACATCGAAACCGGTTTTGGAAAAGGCGCCTTAATCGATTTTAATTATGAAACCGAACCGCTTCCCGGAACATTCCCTCTTCCAGGCATAGGCCCGTTTGGATTGCTAAAAAACACCAAAATAAATCACTACGGAAAAATCATGTTCAGGTGGATTTACTGGCATATCTTATTGAAAGGCAAAGAACTTCCAATTGAGCCACACATGACAATGGCAGGTAAGAAAACACAAATCAATTGATTTATGGAAGAGAAAGCATTGGAACAACAGGTTAAAGAACTGAACAGCAAAATGGACCTTTTGCTGGAATATGTAAATGAACAAAGGCTAAAGACCAATCAACTGGAAGACCTGCTTGCCGACCTGCAGATTGTGGGCAAAGATGTCTATAAAACTACGGTCGAAGAACTCGATAAGCGGATGGTTGAACTTGATCCTGACCAGTTGAAAGGATTGGGATTACGTTTGTTGAGAAATGTCGGGAACATCAATAATTTTCTGGAAACATTCGAGAGTGCCGCCGACTTTCTGAAAGATGCGTCACCGATTGCAAATGAGCTGATTATTGATTTCACCCGTCACATGCAGGTAATGGATGAAAAGGGATATTTCGAATTCTTTCGTGAAGTCGGGAATGTGTTCGACACCATTGTTACCAACTTTTCAGCCGACGATGTCAGAAGTCTGGCTGATAATGTGGTGATCATCTTAAATACAGTCAAATCCATGACCCAACCTCAGATGATGAATTCCATGCACAATGCAATCAGCGTCTATTCCAGTCTGGATACAACAAATGTAGAACCGACTTCGATCTGGCGGATGGTTCGGGAATTGAATTCACCTGAAATGAAAAAAGCAATGGGAATTATGCTTGCTTTTATGAAAAACTTATCTACACAAAAATTTCAATAAAAATTATTATGGCTGAAAAAATTATTGCAGGAAAAACAATCGAAGTAAACGAAGAAGGATACTTCAAAGATGCGTCTCAATGGACCAGCGAAATGGCCGATGAAATGGCTAAAGAATTTAATCTTGAACTGACAGAAGTTCATTTTAAAGTTCTGGATTTTTTACGCCAACGCCAAAAAGCAGGCGAAGCGCTGACAATCAGGAGCGTTGGCAAATCGGGAATAACCGATATAAAGGGTTTTTACCAGTTATTTCCCGGCGCCCCATTAAAAATTTCATCGAAATTATCTGGAATCCCAAAACCAACCAGTTGTATCTAACCTATAAATTCTAATATCATGACAGAAAAAAACAATGAAAAGCCATTGAGGAAAATACTCCTTATTTGCGCTAAAGGAAGCATTGAAGATGTTTATGCTACTTTGATCATGGGTAATGGCGCGGTAATGGAAGGAATCGAAACCAAATTGTTCTTTACTTTTTTTGGACTCGATGCCATTACAAAAAAACAAATGATGAAGCTGAAAACCAGTACAGTCGGGAATCCGGCTATGCGGATGCCTGGTGGATTACCTTTCCCGTCGTTATTGGGAATCATTCCGGGTGTTGAGGCCGGGGTATCGTGGATGATGAAAAAGGAAATGGATAAATTGGATGTCCCGCCTGTTGATGAATTCCTTGAGATGATTACTGCCGGAGGAGGCGAAATTTACGGATGCAAGCTGGCATGCGATATGTTTAAACTTACCAAGGCTGATCTTTCGGATGAAGTTAAAGACATTATAACTGTAGGCCAGCTATACGAAATGGCCGGAGGGGAAGGTGTTCAGATCATTTTCACCTGATTTGTTTTCAGTTAAAAATCTGGCCGGGCAATTTTGTCCGGCTTTTTTATTTTCCAGCCTTTCGCCTGAAACTGCAAAAAATAAAATTCTGAACGGTGTTGAAAGGGGTTTGGTGATCTTCTGTTTTACACTCAATTTTTTCAAAGTACCTGTTAAACCGGCCTTCCATTTTCGATTCGGAATATTGACTGATATTATAATCTGGTTCAAAACCGTAAATTAAATTTTGGGTGTCCCATTGACGAAAACAAAAGAAAGAGATACGACCCCGGCTGGGGTCGTACACATCTTCTTCAATCTTTTTCTTTAAACATGCGACCTCTCTGAGGTCAAAAAATAGATATTGAGTTTTTCAACAGACCTACACAATTTCGGGCAACAAATAAGGAGCGCGGTAATCGCGGGTAAGCATGTTGTTAGCTTCGTTTTCGCCTTCGCCAATAAAGCGTTCAGCTACCGAATCGAATTCGAGCTGACGGCCCAGTCGGTATGAAATATTACCCAAATGAGCCAGTGAGGAGGCCAGATGACCAGTTTGAACAGGTCCGTTTTGAATGCTCATGTCGCGTGCACGGATGGCATCGAACCAGTTCTGGAAATGCAGGGTTAATTCCCCTTTTTCAGAACGGCCCGGACCTTTTTCACGTTTTTCGCCCAGATAAGTTTCATAGGTGCCGTATCCTTTAACGACCATATATCCTTTTTCTCCATAGAAAATATTGCCCACTGAGGCGCCATCTTCCTCGTTGGTACACCAGTTACGGACTTCAAACTGGATTATTTTCTTTTCTTTTGGATAGTGGTAAATGGATGACTGAATTTCAGGAACTTCCTTGCAGTCGTCCCAAAGGAATTTGCCGCCCATCGAAGTTATTCGTTCCGGTAAATGATCAACTCCTAAACCCCACATACACAGGTCGGTTTCGTGTATTCCCTGGTTGCCCACATCGCCATTGCCATAATTCCAGTGCCAGTGCCAATTGTAATGGACCAGGTTTTTAGTAAACGGGCGCATCGGTGCAGGCCCGCACCATAAATCGTAATTCAAACCAGGAGGAGTTTGAGAAATACCTTTGTTGCCAATATCGGGGCGCCAACGGTAAACCAATCCCCGCGACATATAAACGCGTCCAATCAAACCCTCTTCGAGGTGTTTAACCGCTTCGCGGATCGCTACCGAACTACGCAACTGGACTCCATGCTGAACGATGCGGTTGTATTTATAAGCCGCCTCAATCATCTTCTTACCTTCATAAATGTTGTGGGTGGCTGGTTTTTCAACATACACATCTTTTCCGGCCTGACATGCCCAAATAGTTTGCAAGGCGTGCCAGTGGTTGGGTGTCGCAATGGTAACGGCATCAATCGTTTTATCTTCGTAAGTTCTCCTGAAATCCTGTTCAATCATCACCTTTTTGCCGTATTTCTTTTCAAAATCACTGGCTCGGTCCTGAAGAATATTCATGTCAGGGTCGCACAATACGGCAACTTCGACATTAGCTTTTTCGGCCAGGCCCATAACTTCTTCAATGTGTGATTTTCCACGGCCATTGATTCCCAACACGGCAACGCGAAGGCGGTCGTTCGCCCCCTTGGCTCCAGCCGGGATAATGACTGGTTTCTTAACCGGATCTTTAGCCAATGCTGCTGGCGAAACTGCAGCCAACACTGCTCCGGTTGCAGCAGTCCGGATAAAAGACCTTCTTGAATTACTTTCGTTATTTTCCATCATTTTTAGAATAAGGAGTTAGTATTAGTTAAAGTTTTTAGCTATCCCGTTGATTTCGGCATCAGTCAAACCGCCGCCAATTACAATTTTATGCTTGAAAACGATGCTTTCACCAGGTTTCAGAACAATTTTAACTGGTACAGCATTTTTATCGAAAGCGCGACCACCCAGATTGTTCGTTGCAAACAATCCATAACCACGGGCATGCGACCATGCCGGATAATTGGCATTTTTAGGATTATCCAGAATAATAATGGTAATTATCTCGCCTTCTTTATCGGCTCTGAGCGCAACCCACGGGCTTCTTTTCGACCAGACAGCCCCACCCGAAACTCCTTCGGCATTGCGGTAAACGCCGTTTACTCCTGCATTATTTAATACAGGCACTTCAGTTTCAATCCCCCTGGCATCCAAAAATTTTTCAGGTTTTGTCGCAGGTTCTTCAAAAGCCCGGTCTAACCGCAGTCCGATTAAACCTTCCTTATTCTCTGTAAAAGTAACTTCGGTTGCAGCGGTTAGTTTTGAGGTTCGTTCAATGGTCCGAAGATTTCCGCCTCCTGAAAAAACAAAGCTTGTTTCTTCATTCAGCAGGACTTTGTTGTTTACATCAACCCATTCAGAAGAAGTTATCAATTCACCTTTCTTCGGATTCTCAGAAACAATTTTTTTGAATTTTACCGTCCCGTATTTCGGTTTGTCGGCGGGTTTTATAGCAAATGAATTGTTCCAGAAATCAAGGCCGTTTACATCGCCAAAGTTGAACCACAATCCGACATGGTGGGGATGATCGGTGCGTTCAAACGGACGTGGATTCATCGGGTATCCTCTGGTAACGATTTTTCCTGAAGCGCTTACAATCGGGTAAAGCGATTGTTTTTCCATGTTATCCGGATAGATATAAGCAGTAAAGAATTTACCATCAACAAAGACCTCCACTTTCTTTTCCTGATCCTTGTTTTTAAACTCAACTTTGGGTGATTTGGCCGAATAGGCCTGACTGAAAAATAAAAGGCAAGCCACGATTACAAAAACGTATTTCTTCATTTTGGTTCAGTTTTTTTAGTTGAACCCAAAAGTATCAAATTAATTCAATCGATTGCAATTTGACACCTAAAATTGAATGGAACAAAACTAATCGGTTATTTTTTATAAATATCTTTCAGATCGTTTAAAAATAAAGAGTACGGATCGTCAAAAAATTTCATAAAATCAGGAACACTTGTATGCCCGGGAACAGGCGCGTAATAATGGGTCGGACTTCTCATATCGTTTCGCCAAACCAATACATAACACAAATTCATCGGGTGCATTTGCATCACCTTCAGCAAAGTGCCGGTCCACCACTCTTTATTCGGGATAGATTCTAATCCGGTTTCGGTGAAGGCCGCCAGTTTTCCTGATTTCAGGGCAAAGTCGGAAATGATTTTCAGTTTTTTAGCTGCTCCTTCAAGGTCATATTTGTCGCGACCCATATCGCCATAGTTGTCCATTCCAACCATATCAACCCATTTATTTCCCGGGTATCTTTCCAAAAATTCTTCCTCGGTCGAGAATTTATTGTCAGGAGAAAAAGCGTAAATAAAATTGTGGACGCCTAATGAATCACGAAGATAGGAAACCGTGAATTGCCACAACGCGACAAATTCTTCTTTGGTGCAATGTGGCTTTCCCCACCAGAACCAGCCGCCGTCGAATTCGTGGTAAGGCCTGAAAATTACAGGGGCCAGTTTTCCATCAGCACCTTTAAGACTATGTGCCCAATCGCCAATGGTTTTCAGGATTTCCTTGTATTTTTCATGTGCTTCGCCTCCCGGAATAAGATATTTTACGGCAGGTTTTGAAACACCGTCTTTCCAGTAAAAACCACCTTCCGAAACCGGATTATTGAAATGCCAGGCCACAGTGGTCACTCCTCCCCGGTTATACATGTCAACCACCGTTTTTTTCAGTCTGGCTTTTTCATTTTCTATGGCTTCTGCAGGCCTGCCCGACAAGCCACTGACATCAACTCCAATAACAGCCGGATGTGAACCGCAAACCGATTTCACATCCGAACGGTCATCATCGCCCGACCAGCCGCGACCATATTCTGTAGCATTCTGATGCCCAAACAGGGTATGCTTCTCAGATAATTTTATCAGGTTCTGAAAAAGCGCTACCGTTTCGGTGGTCGCTTTTTGGTCAATTGGTTTGCTTTTCTTTGCGTTTGAGGTCAACGAAAAACATATACTTAAAAGGAAAAGTGCTAAAAGGAAGTTTTTAATATTCATTTATAACTGTTTTTAATGGTTAGATTCTTATATTCAATATTCACCCTTTTGAAAACCGGATAGCTACCTGATATCGAATATTCCGGAAACTTCATCGCTGTCCTTGTATCCATATCGTACTGCTTTTATACGCACAGTGACCGGTCCTTTGGGCAGATACAAAGGCCCGCTATAGAGTTTCCAGCGTGGGTTACTGACAGATTCAGTAGTATAAACAATCGATGCGCCGTGGGTGGGGCAATAAAATGTCAAAGTCATGGGCGATGAAAAGGTACCGCCAGCCTGGTAATTCGTTGTGCTGCGGTCTTCAGGCGCATTCACGATAAAATACGGTTTGTCGGTTACCGGTTGTTTGCCACCAGGCCACATTTGCTCAATCATTTCCGGTTCGTTCATCCGCCCCATATCTCCGGTTGTTACTGTCCAATTGTCCTGCTGAAGACGCATTTCAGCCAGAACAGCTTTGTATTTCTGATATTCAGCGAGATTATTCAATTGGAAAGGATCGGTTTTTACATTGTACAATTCTTCTGCAGGCCGGGTTTCAGCCATCCATTTTTTCTGATCCGGATTGAGTTTGCCTTCTGCATCCAAACGCATCATTTCCTGCATAATGGGCATTTTATTCAAATAAGGAACCCAAATATTGAAAGGCTCATTGGGGTAAAAATTTCGGATATACAGGTAATCTTTTGACCGGACAGAACGGATCATGTCATATGATTCGTCAACCCGGTCGCGTGTTCCGAAAACATACTTTCTTGGTTCAGCAGCCTGATTTCCCAGGAATGGCCTCCCCTGAATATGAACCGGAACTTTTACACCAGCCAGTGAAAGTACAGTCGGCCCGAAATCGATGGAACTAATGAGCTGATCATTAACCGTTCCGGGTTTCAGGTTGCCGGGCCAGCGAATTATCAGGGGAATATTAAGTCCTGAATCATACAGCCAGCGTTTTGCGCGCGGAAGACCATCGCCGTGATCTCCCCAGAAGAACACTATCGTATTTTCTGAAAGACCTTCGCGATCGAGTTCAGCCAGGAATTCGCCTACTACTGAATCCATGCGGGCAGTATTGTCGTACGATTTTGCCAGATTTAGGCGAACAATTTCCGTGTCGGGATAATAGGGCGGAACCTTCACCGTTTTCGGATCAGTCTTTACTTTGCTGATGTCCCAGTTCTGGCTTTCATGAGTTCCCAGGTGATTAAACACCGCAAAGAAAGGCTGCTTTTTATCGGGCCGGTTTTTATAATGAGCAGTTTTGCTGCATTCGTCCCAGATACTTTCCGGCACCGGGTCTTTGGCAAACTGGTAGTCAGTCTTCGAATTGTTGGTACAATAATACCCGGCAACGCGTAAAT
Organism: Odoribacter sp.; assembly: GCA_013824715.1. Classification (GTDB taxonomy): domain Bacteria; phylum Bacteroidota; class Bacteroidia; order Bacteroidales; family Prolixibacteraceae; genus Aquipluma. Next base: position 88,314 of record PNOH01000010.1, read on the forward strand.
ATTCAGTAAAAGCTTTCACATAGTGCGGAGGAACAGCAGTAAACTCTACCGGATTTTCGACCGAACGGCGATAACTCGTTGTGCGCATGTGCATACATCCAATGGAATTCTGGTACATCCCTGTAATAATTCCGGCACGAACAGGCGCGCAGATCGCTGCCGTGGTAAACACATTGGTAAACCGCACTCCCTGTGAGGCCAGCTTGTCAATATTTGGTGTCTGTGCCACTTTATCGCCATAACAGCCGAGGTGCGGACTAAAGTCTTCGGTCGAAATCCAGATAATGTTGTGGCGGTTATCTGCGATTGACTGCCCCTGCAGATTATTGGAAAGTCCCATCGTCATTGCAACAGGGACTAATCCTGAAAGTATTTTAACTTTATTCATTTTAACTGGCTTATTTAGACACAAATTCATATTCCCCGCTTTTAACAGCAAAAACCCGGCAACCTTCTTCTTCCTTCAGAAATTTAATTTCTTTTGAATGATCAATTGATCGTCGGTTTTCGGTAACCGCTTTACTTTCCATCAGTGGGATATAGACCGTTGCCTCACAACCAACAGGCACAGAAATTTTAGATGAAAATGTTCCATTCTCCTTTGTCCATTCAATTCCTGCCAATCCATAAACTGTCTGATTGTAATATTTCACAAAAGAAAGATCGCCTACCGGTTGTGGCCGGAAGATAATGTGTCTGTAGCCCGGTTCATCCGGATCAGCATTCATTCCGGCAAGTTTCCGGTATAACCAGACCAGTCCGCCTCCGAACATCGGGTGATTGTGCGATCCCTCCTGGCTCCATTGTTCGCGTGAGGTGGTTGCGCCGAGTTCAAGCCAGTGTCCATATCCGGGTTCATCTTTCTGGTTCATGGCTTCATAAGCCAAATCGTGCATCCCATTTTCAGAAAGCACTTCGAAAAAAAACTGGGTTCCAAAAATCCCGGTATCCAGATGCCCTTTACTGGCTTTGATGTCGGATTTCAATGCCGCAATCACCCTCGGATATTGGCCGGCAGGAACACCTATTTTCAGCGCGAAAATGTTTCCACCGGCTTTTCCGTAGGTACCATTTTTTTCGTTGTAGAATCGTTTCCAGAAAGCTTTCCGGGTTTGTTCGGCCAGACCGGCATATTTTTTCGCCTCGGCGGTTTTACCCAAAACTTTGGCTGTTTGTGCTGTCAGATCGGCGCAGCGCCAGAAGTAGAAAGTATGCACCATTTCATCGGCTGGCAAATCGCCGGGAGTAACCCATTCGCCCAGGTTATACCATTTCAGGATTTTGCCATCGTTACCGGTTCGTTTCGAAAACATGATTCCATCCTGATCAACCCAGGTTTGCATGTAGCGGATATATTCTTTCATTCCTTCGAAATTTTCAGACAGCATATCGCGGGAACCGGTGTGCAGGTAAAACTCCCATGGCATAATACAAATGGCTGCGCCCCAGGCCACGCCGCCACCGCAACCCGGCTGCCAGGGAGCGCCGTTGGGCACGTATCCGGTTTCTTTATCCTGTGCCCCGAGCATGTCTGAAATCCATTTCTGATAAAAGGCTTTCGCATCGAAATTGTGCATCACTGTAACACAGGCCACCTGCCCGTCGCCGGTGTAGCCATTGCGTTCGCGGTGCGGACAGTCGCTGGCCAGTCCGCCATGCATATTGTCCTTCTGGCTTTGCTTCCAGATTTCGTTAATCCGGTTGAAAAGAGTATTGGAAGTTTCAAATTCAGCCGATTCGGGCACATTGGTATAAACCGATTCGGCAACGATGTTTTCCGGTTTTAACTCACCATACCAGTTTCTGATTTCCACCCCGCTAAACACAAACCAGTTGAAACGAGGCGCATAATTTTCAGGGCCATTGCCTTTAAAAATGTACGTATTATCTCCTGAATACAGATTACTGTTGAATGAAATGTCGATGCGATGTCCGGCAGGAGCGATAACATTTTTAAGTCTAACCCATCCCGAAATTTCTTTACCAAAATCAACCTTGTAATTTCCGTTTGCCAGTTTTTCAATTTTTACCGGCTGAAGCTGTTCCATCACCTTGTCGGTTGGCGAAGTATGCGCCATCAGCTTCCCGAAAGGCGCTTTTTTGAGGGCGGCTTTTCCCCATGCTTCGGCATTAAAAGCTGGCTTGCACCAATCGGGTTGTTCCAAACGGGCATCGTAGGTTTCGCCATAGTAAACCATGTTTTTCAGGATAGGGCTTTTTGCTGCTTTCCAACTTTCGTCGCTCCCAACAACTTCTTCGGAACCGTCGGTATAAGTCAGGTGCAGTTGGCCAATGAAACGGGGAGTTCCGTAACCTTCGCACCAAAACATGCGCGGATTGTAAAACCCGTTTCCGAGAATAGCGCCGATGGCATTTTCACCCTTCGACAGCATCGAAGTAACATCGTAAGTCAGGTACATCACTTTATATTCTTTGAAGTTATCCTCTACATTAATGAGCATTTGCCCCAGCAGCGGGCGCTTGCCATAGTTGGTAATATTGGGCGCCAGCACATCGTTACCGGCTTTCAGTCCATTCACATAAAATTCGAAATACCCAAGGCCAGTAACAAAAGCCACCGCGCTTTTAAGCTGTTTTTCAATCCTGAACGATTTTCGGAGCATGGGTGCGGCAGGACCAAAATCGTCGAACTTCTGGCCGGGAAAATTGGGACGCTGAAAATGATCTTCGCTTTCCCAGGGGGCGCCAATCCATTTTGCCTTCCATTCCGACGGATATAATATTCCCATTCTCCAAAAGGCCGGTTCGCTCCAATCGGAAACTGTTCCGTTTTTGTCCCAGGCACGTACCTGCCACCAGCATTCCGTTCCCGATTTTAATGGTTTTCCGGCATAAACTACACGGTTATTTTGTCCTCCTGAAACTTTTTGGCTGTCCCACAAATCAGCTTGTTCTAGTTTATTTTCAGAAGTAGCCACCCTGACTTGCCAGGCAGTTTGTGTTTGCCCGCGTTCTCCTTTTTCGGCAAGGTTAATCCATGCCAGGCGGGGTTGAGCAACATCAACCACTGCCGGATTTTGCAGGTATTCGCAGGTAAGTTTTTCAGGAGTGATTTTTGCCTGGGCAACAAAGCCGGGAAGAACAAGAAGAATTAAAAAGAGAAATCGTTTCATGGTATTTAGGTTTTAACTTTGGTATAGGTCATTGTTTTTCAAATTCACAACTGATGAATAAGGTTAGCTTGTTGTGGTGCCAAATTTGCTACTAAGGTTAAACAATTAAAAATAAGGTTCTTTCAGGATAATAAGTGATATTTAAGTCAAAGCCTACAGTATCCGTCATAGAGCCAGTTTTACCAGCCGGATGGCTTTAATCAACCGGGCGTTTTGATTCTGTTTTTCAACGAGTTTAATGCTAAGAATTTCATTCCATGGATAAAAATTCACGAAGGTGCATGTAAACTGCATTTTCCATCAGTTTATTTACATCCCTTCGGAAATCAAATACCCGGATAGCGTTTCTCAAGCCTAAATCTTCAAAGAAATATTTTTCCCCAACCTCAAAAATTTTTAATCCATCAACATCCGCCCTCTGAACTTTATACAAATAACTATTATTTCCATTATAATTGAAACAATATTAATTTATTCACTTTTCGTCCATCGTAATTGAAATAAATTCAACTCAAAGAAGCAACTGGCAATACTCTGTCAGTTTACTTCTCAGAAAGTTTTAAGCCACTCAATTCGATTTCTGCTTTTGATTGGGATGACAATTTTTACAACTTACAAAATGAATATCGTTTGAACTCGTCGGATTGGCATACGTCGTATTCATCGTCCGGACATTGAGCTTACAGTTTTTGGAAACATCGGAATGGCATTTGTCGCACGAGTTGCGCTGATTATTGGAATGTGGCTCGTGGCAGGCGTTGCAACTGATTCCCTGATGCACGCCGACAGGAGTATGATCGTCACTGGTACCTACCTCGTGCCACACCGAAGGCGCATGACATTGCACACACAAGCGGTACACCGGATCGGCAGGAGTTTGAACGGTATCGCCGAAAAGCACCATATCTGGTCTTGGCAATTCCGCCAACTGGAAATGTTTTTTTTCGTGACGGCTATAAAAACCCACCGAATTTTTGGTCAGATTACGTGCATAAAAGATGTTATTCGGATTCGCATAATCGGGTTGCCTTACGGTTTCGCCCGGAGCATGAATCTGGTGACAAGCCATGCAAGGTATCACCGGCTGACTGGCTTTTTCGGGTTCGATCAGTTTCCAGGGACCTTGTTGGGAGACGGGGTCAACTAAATCGGCTGTAGTTTTTTCGTAAAACATGCCGTGACACCTCAAACAGTCTCCATTGAGTTGTTCTGTTTTGTTGTGCGATTCGTTCAGGAAAATATCGGCATAACCAGCCGAGTGCCCGCCTGACTTCCAGTTTGTAAATTCCGACTGGTGGCAGTTTTTGCAGCGGTCCATCGTTTCGAGCAGGTGCAATTCTGTCATCTTTAGGTTTTCGCTTGCTACATCGGTTTTTATGTGAGTGAAAACCATTTTCGATTTTTCCTTCAGGCTGTGTAATCCGTTACTCAATGCTGTGCCATGACATTTGAAGCACGACACCTCGCGGTGTGCCGAACCTTCCCATGTGTTGAACGAAGGGTTGATTTCGTGGCAACTCAAACAGGTTTTTTGTGGCGAAGCAACTGACCAATAGGTGTAAAAGCTCCCTGAAATCAGGATAAAGCCTGCTATCACCATTCCGGCGATTAGTAATAATCGGTATAATTTTCTTAGATTCATTTGCCTACGATTTTAGATGGGTTGCTTTCCAGAGTTTCGTAATTTGGTCGCCCACATAAAATCCCAGAGCCATGATCGTTAGCGCAGGATTAAAGCCGCCGTTCGTTACCATCAGGCTTCCATCGGCCACAAAAACATTTTCGATTTCGTGCAATTGACCCAACTTATTGGTCACCGAAGTTTGTTTGTCGTTTCCCATCCGGCATGTTCCGGCCTGATGCTGGCCGCCGCTAAGCCCGCCGCCACCGCCAATTTCCTTCCAAACCCTGTAAGCTCCGGCTTCGAGTAGCCACTCCTCGCAACGATCTGCAATGAACTCACATACTTTTCGGTCGGCAGGGTGACGCGCGCCCATCAATTTCCCGACAGGTATTCCCCAATAATCTTTTACTTTGGGGTCAACGGTTATGCGTGCTTCAAAATTGGGTATTTCCTGACAGGGTCCCTTCACGCTCATTACCCGTTTATAGTTTTGCCGGTGAAAATCCTTGTGGTCTTTTCCCCAGAAGGGAGATCCGGGAGGCCGCTGATTGGTGAAAAGATAGGGCAACCTGAAGAATTCGTTGGCCATCATTCCGCCGCCAATGATACCGTCGTTTCCGTGATTAAAATCGGAAAGCGCCACACAGGCCCCGGGACCAACATCATCGTAAAGGTCTTTATCGAATAACCCGGCCGCACCGGTATAGGCATGTCCCTGAAGGTTACGGCCAACCCAATCGAAATTATTGCCTGCCCCATTCGGGAAAAGTTTAGATTTGGAATTGAGCAGCAACCGGGCTGTTTCGGTAGCCGATCCTGAAACCACCACCAAATCGGCAGTCTGAATCTGACCTTTACCGTTTTCGTCGAAATATTTGATGCCTGTAGCCTTTCCCTGGTCGTTCACCATGATTTCGGCCACCTGACAGTTGATGCGCAATTCGCAATTACCAGATGCCAAAGCCACCGGAATCACCGTATTGTGGGTTCCGCATTTGGCATTCACCGGACAGGCAAATCCAACGCAGGTGCGCATCCGGTAGCAGGCCGGTCGCCCGTTGTACGGAACAGAATTCCGCAGCATGGGAATCGGGAACGGGTGCCATCCCCGGCGCTTTGCCGCTTCATAAAGCATTTTTCCTTCGCGGTTGAATTCAAAGGGTGGCATCGGGAGCGGTTTCTTTCGTTCAGGAACAAAGGGATTTTGCGGATCTGCACCCGACACCCCGATTTCCCATTCAGCCTTTTCATAGTAGGGTTCGAGGTCTTCATAGCTTATAGGCCAGTCCTCCAGCGTTGAACCTTCTACATGTCCGTATGTGGTTTTCATCCTGAAATCCTGCGGCATAAACCGCCAGGCCATTGCACCGTAGCTTACCGTACCCGAACCCACGCAGGCAGCGTTGTTGTTATAAGCTCCTTCATGCGGATAAACCATAGTTTCTTTTCCACTGCGCTGATCAACAAATATCCGCCAGTGTTTGTCGCGGTGAGGGCCGAAAGCGTTGCCCAGCACGGTGGTTCGTTGTGAAATCAGTTCATCATCGTTGTGGTCATCGTATTTTGCCCATCCGCCACGTTCAAATAAAACAACAGAAAGTCCGTTGTTTGCCAGTTCTTTGGCTACGGGGCCTCCGCCCGCCCCTGCGCCAATGACGACGGCATTTACATGTGGGATTGTCATTTCGCAAAGGCATTTAAGGTTTCACAACGGGAAGCATAACGGTTTTGTCCGATGACGTGAGGAAAATCAATTCGTATCATTTTATAACTGACGTAGTTTTTGTTGCCACCATGCCGGGGCGAGCCGTAAAAGCCCTGCATCGAATGGTCGCGGATCATGCGGAAGAAGCGCGATGCCGGGTTTTCTTTCCAGTATCCGCCTTCGATGGAGTTCTTCTCCATCAACTTCAGCGTTTCGGTTTGCTTGTTCCATTCGAGTTTTTCGAAAGGCTGACTGTATTTTTCGTGGCAATACTGATTCAAGGCAGCAATTCCGTTGCGATAGGTTTCCTGAAAGTTGCTGTAAAATCCTGCCAACTGTTTGTCTATAAAATTGACAACTCCGGCATCGGTAGCGCCGGCGTCCTGATCGGCAGGAATAATCTGTTCGGCAATGGCGATGATGGTTTCAGCTTCTTCGGTTGTTAAAAAGTGCCAAAGCGACTTTTGAGAACCGCCGCAGGCCGGAAACAACAACAGGCTTCCGCTTGCCAGACTAAGCGACTGAATGAATTTTCGCCGGTTAATGTTCATTGGGTTTCAGGTTAGAAGGTTTGGATTATTGAGTTAGTCGTTAAAGATAAAAATTATTCATATTTAAACACAATTTCATCATTTTCTATCCCGACCATAACTTTCGTACGGCTTTCCATTCTTCCTGAAAGGATTTCCTTCGACAAATCGTTGATCAGGTATTTCTGCAGCATCCGTTTTACAGGCCGTGCGCCATGTGTGGGATCGTAGCCCATTGCGGCAAGCCAGTCAATGGCTTCTTCCGACAGTTCAATGGTGAACTGATTATCCGGAATTCGTTGCAGAATCATTTTTAGCTGTAATTTTACAATTTTTCGTACATCCTTTCGGGTCAGGGGGGTGAACATGATCACTTCATCAATCCGGTTCAGGAATTCAGGAGAAATGGTTTTCCGCAGCATATCGAACAAATCAGTTCGGGTTTGTTCCTCAATCTGGGCATGGTTACGTTCATTCATCTGCTCAAACCGATCCTGAATCAGGTGCGAGCCCAGATTCGATGTCATGATGATAATGGTGTTTTTGAAATTGGCAACACGGCCTTTGTTATCGGTCAGGCGGCCATCGTCGAGCACTTGCAGCAACACATTGAACACATCAGGATGCGCTTTTTCAATTTCATCGAAAAGGATCACGGAATAGGGTTTCCGGCGCACAGCTTCGGTCAACTGGCCACCTTCGTCGTAGCCAACATATCCGGGAGGCGAACCAATAAGCCGGGTTACCGAGAATTTTTCCTGATATTCCGACATATCGATTCGGGTCAGCATATTTTCGTCGTCGAACAGGAATTCGGCCAAAGCTTTTGCCAGTTCTGTTTTTCCGACACCGGTAGTCCCCAGAAAAATGAAAGAACCTATCGGACGTTTTTCGTCCTGAAGCCCAGCCCTGCTTCGCCTGACTGCATCGGCGACAGCCCGGATGGCTTCATACTGACCGATTACCCGGTGGTGCAATTCGTCTTCGAGGTGCAGCAATTTTTCTCTTTCGCTCTGCAACATTCGCGAAACCGGAATACCTGTCCAGCGGGATACAATTTGTGAAATATCCTCCGCATCTACCTCTTCCTTGATCAGGTGTTGCGATTTATTGCTGCTGAGTTCAGCTTTCAGTTTTTCGATTTCCTTTTCAGACTCACCAATTTTTCCATATCTGATTTCGGCCACCCGTCCAAAATCGCCCGACCGTTCAGCCTGTTCAGCTTCCAGTTTCAGCGATTCGATTTCCTGTTTCTTTTGCTGAATGCCATCAATCAGCGATTTTTCGAGCTGCCATTGGGCCCTGAATTTCGATTGTTCCTGTTTCAGGTTGGCAATTTCTTCATTCAGCACCGAAAGTTTCTTTTCATCTTTTTCACGTTTGATGGCTTCCCGCTCAATTTCGAGCTGCATAATTTTGCGGTCAATTTCATCCAATTCCTGTGGTACCGAATCCATTTCCAACCGCAAACGGGCGGCAGCTTCGTCCATCAAATCAATAGCTTTATCAGGCAAAAACCGTTCAGTAATGTAGCGTTGCGACAATTCAACCGAGGCAATAATTGCCTCATCTTTAATCCTGACTTTGTGGTGATTTTCGTATCGTTCCTTCAGTCCGCGTAAAATTGCGATGGCGCTCAGCGTATCGGGTTCGTCCACATTCACGATCTGGAAACGGCGTTCCAAAGCCTTATCTTTTTCAAAATATTTCTGGTATTCATTCAGGGTGGTTGCACCAATCGCTCGCAATTCACCTCTCGCCAGCGCTGGTTTCAGAATGTTGGCGGCATCCATCGCACCTTCGCTTTTGCCGGCTCCAACCAAAGTATGTATTTCATCGATAAAAAGGACAATCTCTCCTTCAGCGCCGATTACCTCGTTCACTACCGCTTTGAGGCGTTCTTCGAATTCGCCTTTGTATTTGGCACCGGCAATCAAAGCGCCCATATCGAGCGAGAAAAGCTGTTTCGATTTCAGGTTTTCAGGCACATCGCCACGAACAATCCGCTGGGCCAGACCTTCGGCAATGGCTGTCTTTCCGGTTCCGGGCTCGCCAATCAGGATGGGATTGTTTTTTGTTCTTCGGGATAAAATCTGAAGGATGCGGCGTATCTCGTCGTCGCGGCCAATAACCGGATCGAGCTTTCCATAACGGGCCTGTTGATTAAGGTTCACTGCAAAACGGTTGAGCGAATCGAATTTATCTTCGGCGCTCTGACTGTCAACCTTGGCGCCTTTCCGGAGTTCCCTGACTGCAATTTCCAATTCTTTTTTTGTAACTCCTGAATCTTTTAGCATCCGACTAATGGTATCACCAGTCTCTAAAAGTCCCATCAAAACATGCTCAACCGAAACAAACTGGTCGTTCATTTCCTGCATAATGGCAATTGACTTTTGCATTGCTTTATTGGCATCCGACGACAAATAGGCTTCGCCTCCGGTAACTTTCGGGTAGCTTTCGACAATCCGGTCGAGCGCCTGCTGGATGACTACAGGATTTGCTCCCAGCTTTTTCAGTAAAAACCCGATCACATTTTCAGCTTCATGAAAAAGCCCTTTCAGGATATGTCCGGTTTCGATGGCTTGCTGCTTGTTGCCCTGAGCCACCACAAAAGCATGCTGGACGGCTTCCTGCGATTTGATGGTGAAATTGTTGAAGTTCATGTCTTCGGTTTGAATTGTTTCCTGAATAAAGATACAGAATTCGAATGATCAAATGGTTTGCCAATTGTAGTTTGGTTATCATTTCCGACATTTGGCCTCTGAATAGCTTGTTTTACGGATTTATTTTCAGGAAGAAATAAAAATCGGTCGGTTTTTCGACATAAAATGATTTTTCGCACCCGAAAATTACTTGTTCACCCATTTCAATTTGCCAGTCAGGACTTGACCTGGAGTCAAACCCTGACAAAACAGCACAAAAAAAGGGATGAATCACTTCACCCCTTTCCTCACAAAACCAAACCTATTCCTATGAAAAAAACCTAACTAATTTTCGTATCTATAATTTCTTAGCAAAGATATAGTACAAAAGAGTTAACAGGTATGAATGATGGTTAAGTAATGTTAAGTTTTTAAAAACTTTTTTTGAATATATATGAACATCGGCACATTCATTTATAATTCATGAAACTTTATTTACTTTTGATGAATCATTACCCAATTGACCCAAAATGGCATGGTTTCCGAAAAGCATTTACCACATAAACTTAAAGGAAAATACAGCGACAACCGGGAATGTCATTTTCAAACTGATTGATTTTTAACAATTTATAAATTAACACTCTATGACAAAGTACGTTTACACGTTTGGAAATGGTTCGGCTGAAGGAAAAGCTGACATGAAGAACTTACTTGGGGGCAAAGGCGCAAACCTTGCGGAAATGAACCTGATTGGCGTTCCTGTTCCTCCGGGTTTCACCATCACTACTGATGTTTGTACCCTTTACAATAAACTGGGAAGAGATCATGTTGTAGCCTTGATAAAAGCTGAAGTTGAAGCAGCTATCGCTCAGGTTGAGGCCCAAACCGGTGGCATTTTTGGCGATTCCACCAATCCGCTTTTAGTTTCTGTACGGTCAGGCGCACGCGCTTCGATGCCCGGTATGATGGACACCATCCTGAACCTTGGTTTGAACGACACCGTCGTGGAAGGCATGGCTAAAAAAACCGGTAACCCACGTTTCGTCTGGGATAGCTATCGTCGTTTTGTACAAATGTACGGCGATGTGGTCCTCGACATGAAACCAACTTCAAAAACTGATATTGACCCATTCGAAGAAATTCTGGAAGAAGTGAAACACGAACAAGGCGTTATTAACGACAACGAACTTTCGGTTGATGCTTTGAAAGAACTGGTTACCAAGTTTAAAGCCGCTGTGAAAGCAAAAACCGGTCATGATTTTCCTGAAAGTTCGTATGAACAGCTTTGGGGCGCCGTTTGTGCTGTATTCAACAGTTGGATGAACGACCGTGCCATTTATTACCGTCAGTTAAACCAGATTCCTGAAGAATGGGGAACTGCCGTTAACGTTCAGGCAATGGTATTCGGAAACATGGGACTTACTTCAGGAACAGGTGTTTGCTTTAGCCGCGATGCCGGAACCGGTGAAAACATGTTTAACGGCGAATACCTGATCAATGCCCAGGGCGAAGATGTGGTGGCTGGTATCCGTACTCCCCAGCAAATTACACTTGAAGGTTCGAAACGATGGGCTGTATTGGCCGGAGTTTCTGAAGCCGACCGTGCTGCCAATTATCCTTCTTTGGAAGAAGCTATGCCTGCGATGTACAAAGAGTTATTCACCATTCAGAATAATCTCGAAAAATACTTCAAAGATATGCAGGATATGGAATTCACCATTCAGGAGGGCAAAATGTGGATGTTGCAGACCCGAGGCGGAAAACGTACCGGAGCAGCCATGGTACAAATTGCCATCGACATGCTGAAAGAAGGCCTGATTGACGAAAAGACCGCATTGCTCCGCGTTGAGCCTAATAAACTGGACGAATTACTTCACCCTGTTTTCGATAAAAAAGCCATTAAAGCTGCCAGAGTTTTAGCGAAAGGTTTACCTGCATCTCCGGGCGCTGCAACCGGCCAGATCGTTTTCTTTGCCGACGAGGCCGAAGAATGGGTGGCACTAGGCAAAAATGTGGTTTTGGTCCGTATCGAAACTTCTCCTGAAGACCTTCGCGGTATGAACGTGGCTAAAGGTATTTTAACAGCCCGAGGCGGTATGACTTCGCACGCTGCCGTTGTTGCCCGCGGAATGGGAAAATGCTGCGTTTCGGGTGCAGGCGCCTTGCAAATCGATTACAAACGGCGCACTATGACCGTTGATGGAAAAACATTCAACGAAGGTGATTTCATCTCACTGAACGGAACCACCGGCGAAGTTTATGAAGGTAAAATTGCAACCATCGATCCGGAATTGAGTGGATATTTTGGCGAACTGATGGAAATCGCTGATAAATACAAACGTATGGCTGTCCGCACCAATGCCGATACTCCAAAAGATGCACAGATTGCCCGTAACTTTGGCGCTCAGGGTATTGGACTTACCCGTACCGAGCACATGTTCTTCGAAGGCGAACGCATCAAAGCCATGCGCGAAATGATTCTGGCCGACGATGTTGCCGGACGCGAACTGGCTCTCGAAAAACTGTTGCCCATGCAACGCAGCGACTTCGAAGGTATTTTCGAAGCCATGGCCGGTTATGGCGTTACCATTCGTTTGCTTGATCCGCCATTGCACGAATTTGTTCCTCACGAAGAAGCCAACCAGCTTGAAATGGCCAATGAAATGGGCATTTCGGTTGAGCAGGTTAAACAAAAAGTGGAAGGTTTACACGAATTTAACCCGATGCTGGGGCACCGTGGCTGCCGTTTGGGAATCACTTATCCTGAAATTACAGCCATGCAGGCCCGCGCCATTATTGAAGCTGCCCTTAACCTAAAAGCCAAAGGCGTGGATGCCCGTCCTGAAATTATGGTTCCTTTGGTTGGTACCGTTGCTGAGTTAGTCAACCAGACTACCATCATCCGTGCTACTGCCGAAAAAGTGTTTGCTGAAAAAGGCGACCGTATCGCCTATCAGGTGGGTACCATGATCGAAATTCCGCGCGCTGCCTTAACAGCCGACCTTATTGCTGCGGAAGCCGAATTCTTCTCTTTCGGAACAAACGATTTAACCCAGATGACTTTGGGTTATTCGCGCGATGATGCCGGTAAATTTTTACCTGATTACCTGAACCGTGGCATCCTGAAACAGGATCCGTTCCAGGTAATTGACCAGGATGGTGTTGGATTGTTGATGGAAATTGGTGTAAACCGTGGCCGTCAGACTAAACCAGACCTAAAAATTGGTATTTGCGGCGAACATGGCGGCGAACCAAGTTCGGTTGAATTCTGCGACAAACTGGGAATGAACTATGTAAGTTGTTCGCCTTACCGCGTGCCAATCGCACGTTTGGCTGCTGCCCAGGCGAATATCAGGCACAGCAAATAAATATTTACGATTTAAATATTTACGATTTACTATTTTTTGAAAAGGGAATGATCCGAAAGGGTTGTTCCCTTTTTTCAATTCTTCTCTTAACATGTTTTCAAGTTGCCACAAACAAAAAATGCCGGGAAACCCCGGCACTTTTCACATACTTACGAAATTTAAAACTACTTGACGATCTGATTTTCAGGAACTGTAGCCCAGTCGGCATAAGAGCCAACATAGTTGCCAACATTCTGGAATCCGGCAATTTCTTTTAATGCGATGAATACAACAGCGGCTTTAATGCCCGAATTGCAATAAACGATGATTGGTTTTTCGGGAGTTGCGCCGAATTTGGCTGCTGCGGCAATAATTTCATCTTTCGATTTATAATCTCCTGCTGCTGTCAATACTTCTTTGAAGTTCATCCAAATTGCTCTGGGCAGATGGCCTTTGCTTTTCTTAGCGGCATCGGCGCCTTCAAATTCATCTTTTTCGCGTGCATCTAATAAAACTGTTCCTTCGGCAAGTTTTTGTATATCAGGCATGGTGTATGCTTTGTACGGGCTTTCGGAAACTATAAAAGTGGTGGACTTTCCAGACGAAGGAGTTGCTGTCAGCGGAATCCGTGCTGCGGCAAACTGGTCCATATTGAAATGCAGGATTGATACATCGGTTGCGCCAATTGATTTCAGTATCCACCATACACGGCTGTTGTACCGGTTCGAACCTTCGTCGTAAAGCACAATTTTTGCTGTGTTCGAAACCCCTTTTTTGCCAAAGATTGCTGCCAATTCTTCGGCAGGTTTAATTTGGCCTTCAACAGCCCCCGGTTTGTAGAGATCTTTGTGTGGTAAATTGATGGCGCCCTGAATGTGCTGTTTGCCATAGATATCGGCACCATTTACATCAATTACCACCATATTTTTATTGGCTTTTAATTCGGCAGCAAAGTCTTTGGCCGAAATAAGCGGACCCTGCGCAAACGACTGAAACGCAAACAAAATAAGGGCAAACGTGAATATTTTCTGGTACATGGGTGTAATAATTATTTGAGTTTGAATTGCAATTGAAGAACAAGCATGTCGTTCTTAATTTCGTTGTATTTGGTAATGTCGGTAGCTGAACTGGCTTCGATGTTGTACACGTAATTAAGTTGGATGCGGGTCCAATCATTAGCGTTGTAATTAAAACCAAAGATCCATGCATCCTGACGGTACGCTTTCGAATCAAAGTTATTGAGGTTCAAATCTGGGTCGTAGGTTTCAAATTTTACGATCGGGTCAAGCTTCCATGGAGTTTGAAGCAAAAGCTGTGTATAATAACCTGAACTTTTAAATGAGCCATTAACAACTTCAGGAGTTCCGCCACAACCGCCACCGATCAGTTTCGAGCCTTCATCCTTGGCATAAAGGTATTCCGACTGCGAAAGGATTCCGAAATTACCAAGAAGGAATGACAATTGTAAATCGGCGCCCCAGCGGCTGCGAACATCGGCTTTTGTAATCGAAGGATCGGTATTCTTTTCTTTACCAGTCATGAAGCTGGCTCCTAACTGAATGAAATTTAAAGGTGCAAATGTCAACCTGCCAATGACATCCTTCGAAAGATTATTATCGTCGGCATTACGCCCGGTTCCATTTACAATTGCAAGCGAATAGGTAAATACATTTGGTTTTTCGAGACCAAAAACTTTGAGCGAATCGGTGCTTCCGGTAAACATCAGACCCTGTTCCCTGATGTAGGGAATTTGTTTGGTCACCATATTCGAACGCTCGTAAGTTAAGAGCGACTGGCAAGGGGTCGAAATTTCAAGTCCAAAAGGAAGCTTGAATTGCCCGGCTGATACTTTAAAATAATTTTTCGCGGCTTTCCATGTAAGGAACGCGTCAAGGAGGTATGGCCCTTTTTGGGTTGGGCTAAATTCACTCATTACATAGTAAGTGAAATTGTACGGAATTGAACCGGTTACCCCAATTCGTGCCCTGCGGAATTGAAAACTATTGGTGGAAGCGTCATTCGCTTTAAACTGTGTGATGTTTTCGCCCTGCACATAGCCAATAACCTGAGGCCCGGTTGCTGTGCCCGATGGTTCCATACAACCTTGTGAATAGGCAACTGAATAACCCAAAGCAAAAGCGATCAGGCCTGTCAATAAGAGTTTCTTCATAAAATGGTTTTAATTACTGATTAATTACTTTCAGGCAGACCAACTGAAACCGTTATTCTGAAAGGTTTCTGGTAGCCTGCCTAAAAGTATTGAATTGATTACTGATTGGTAACAGTCCAGCTTTTTGGGCCTTTGTAGATGGTTTTTCCGGCAGTTTTCAAAGTTGAATAAATCATCCGGTTAGCGCCATAACCAATACTTTTGGTCTTGTATCCAAGCGTGTTGAGCCAGAAAGTTGCCATGCTCGAAGTCTGGCCTGTCCAGCAATAAACCAACATTTCTTTTGAAGGATCAAATCCTTTGTTCAGGTCGCCAGCTAAAGAAATTACAGGTATATTAGCAGCTCCTGAAAAATGTCCAAGCGTAGTATAGTCTGCAGCAGTCCAGTAATTAACTATACTGAAAGTAGCAGGGGCGGCCAATACCGCGGAGCCATCAGCAGTAGAAAATCCTGCGTTAAGTAAAGCCTGTACACGTTCTTTCAAAATGGCAGCGCCATCAGATGAAGTTGAAGTGAAGTTTGGTTCAGCAAAGGAACCTGTTGCAGTAACAGAAGTTACCCAATTGGCATTTCCAACAGCCAAATCGCCGCTGGCCGGAGTTACAAAACCAGAATTGCTAACCCATGGACCCTGATAAGCCGCATTCCAGCCGGCCATGCCCCATTTTAATACCTGGGCATTTTTCCAACCAAGCAAGCGCAAAGCCATTACGGCCTGACCTGCGGTTTGACCTGTATAACAAACAACCAGAATTTTTGCATCTTTGGCCAATGCAAGCGTTTCGGTGGTGGTGATCACATCTTTTAAAACTACATTTTTGGCGTTTTTAATGCGGTTGGTTGCAAAATCAGCAGCCGCACGAAGGTCATAAACAGTATAACCAGGAATAGTACTTGTGGCATCGTCAACGATTCCCGGAGGAGTGGCCGATGTGCCAAACGGATCAACTACCCAGGTTGTCAACATGGCTGGCAAATCAAGATTGTTTGCTACCATATACGATTTTAGGGCAATGAATGCATTGTCTGGGGTTGGCGGCGGATCTTCCTTGCACGAATGTAATAATGAAACAAGGACAAGCATAGCCAGGAGGGCCGCTGATTGAATAAATTTTTTCATAATAAGTTGAATTTGTGTTTGTTAAATGTAAATGTCTCCTAACTTTCACAAGAATGTTTCATAGATAAATTGAGCTTAATCCTATCGAAAGTTATGCACAAAGCTATGGCGGCTTATCTGATATTTTTAGCAGCAGGACTTGATTTTCATTGGGATAAAAGCTAATTTTGGTCAGGAAAAAACTGACTTTATACAGTTATTTTTGTGATGAATTAAATACACTATATAGGATATGAACCAAATCATTGAACCTAAAGGTATAAGCCATTGTTCCGTTTATGATACCGAACAAAGCTGGTATAACCTGTTAACCGAAGATGAGAAATTACTGATTGATGAGAATTCTGTAACCTTGGTATTCAAAAAAGGCGAAACCGTATGCAAACGTGGCGCTTTTGCTTCGCATATCTACTTTCTCGAAGAAGGTTTAGTGAAGGTTTACCTTGAAGAGAGGAATAAAAATTTAATTCTCATGCTTTCCACCAAAAACAATCTGTTGGGACTGGCATCCATTTATAATGGTAATAATAAGTTGCCATACACTATTGCAACCTATACCAATTCGAGGGTCAGAATGATTGATATTCAAATTTTCAGGCAACTGTTAAAGCAGAATTCAGAGTTCTCCTTTCACATCATCAATCTCCTGAACGAAAAAACTGCACAAATTTATGGGCGTTTCTTCTCACTGACACAGAAACAATTGCATGGACGACTGGCCGATATCCTGCTTTGTTTGGCGAACCGGATTTTTAAGAGCAATACATTTGAATTGCCACTGTCGCGCTCTGATATGGGCGATCTGACCGGAATGTCAACCGAAAGCGTTATCCGGATGATGAAAGAATTCAAAGACGACGGCCTGATTGATATTCACTGTAAAAGTATAGAATTGCTTGATATTGCACGTTTGGAACGGATCAGCGAATTTGGGTGAACTAATCACTGATTCAACAGATTTGCAGGAACTGAAGATCAAAAAAAAAAAACTAATGAACGAATTCGATGCCCGGGCCCGCGAATGGGACAAAGATTTAATGCACATGGATCGTTCTATGGCGATTGCCACCGAACTCGAAAAGATGATCCCAATTAATCCTTACATGAGGGCTCTTGAATATGGTGCAGGTACAGGTATTCTAAGTTTTCTGCTTAAAGACAGATTTTCAGAAATTACCCTGATGGATAATTCTCAGGAAATGATCAACGTATGTAACGAAAAGACCGAATTCTATCAAACCAGCCATATAATCCCGATCTGGTTCGATCTGGAACACCAGGCATTCGATGGCAAATTCGATATCATTTACAATCAAATGGTTTTACATCATGTAAATGATTATGAAGCTATTATCCACACATTTTATTCATTGCTAAATGAGAATGGATATTTGGCCATTGCCGATTTATTTCCTGAAGATGGTTCGTTTCATGGCATGGATGTGAAAGTTCATTTGGGATTTGACCCTGATAAGCTCTCTGAAATCCTCAAAATGGCCGGGTTTAAAAATGTAGAACACAAAACTTGTTTCGAAGTGGAGCGTGATTCCGGTGAAAAATTCCCGGTATTTTTATTGGTGGCACAAAAGCAAAGTGACTAAGAAAAAAATCTTGTTATTAAATTTCAACCTGCTCTGCTACAAAGAAATTATACCGGAATGCTTCAAAATCCCTGTTTTACCAGTTATGGGCGTTACTCTATGCTTATCGTTTCTTATATATATCATCGGCTAATAGTGAAAATATCATAAA
>PNOH01000011.1 GCA_013824715.1 Odoribacter sp.
GTAAGTGCCAGCTCCTACCGTAAAGCTGTTTCCCGGTTGGTAGGTAGTCCCGTCAAGGCTGTACTGGAGTGTGCCCGTGCCGCCACTGGCTGTGATTGTGATAGTGGTTGTACTGCCGTTGCATAGAAGGCTGGTCGTGGTCGCCGAGGAACTGGCCGTGATAGCCGTTGGTTCGGTAATGCTAACACTGTTGGTCACCTTCGTGCAGTTGTTGGCATCTTTGACCGTGATGCTGCCGTAAGTGCCTGCACCTACCGTAAAGGTATTGCCTGACTGGTAAGTGGTTCCGTCAAGGCTGTACTGGAGTGTGCCCGTGCCGCCACTGGCCGTGACTGTGATAGTGGTTGTACTGCCGTTGCATAGAAGGCTGGTCGTGCCCGCTGCCGAACTGGCCGTGATAGCCGTTGGTTCGGTGATCGTGATGCTGTTGGTTTCCTTTGTGCAGTTGCTGGCATCTTTGACCGTGATGCTGCCGTAAGTGCCAGCCCCTACCGTAAAGCTGTTTCCCGCCTGGTAGGTAGTCCCGTCAAGGCTGTACTGGAGTGTGCCCGTGCCGCCACTGGCCGTCACCGTGATAGTCGTCGTATTCCCGTTGCATAGCAGGCTGGTGGTGCCCGCTGCCGAACTGGCCGTGATAGCGTTTACTGTGGTAGTGGTCGTCCCGGCTGAACTGGTACAGTCATTTACGGTGACCGTTACCGAATAAGTACCGCTTGCGGCGGAAGTGGTACTGGCTATCGAAGGATTCTGTAATCCTGAACTGAAACTGTTGGGACCAGTCCATGAATAGATAGCTCCGCTTACTGTCGGGGTACTCAGCGAGAGGGTTGATCCGGCACAAACCGGTCCGTTATTGCTCGCTGTCGGGGTGGATGGTATCGCGTTTACCGTGGCAATGGTCGTTCCTGCTGAACTGGTACAGCCATTTACGGTGACCGTTACCGAATAAGTACCGCTTGCGGTTGTAGTGGTACTGGTTATCGAAGGGTTCTGTAATCCTGAGCTGAAACTGTTGGGACCAGTCCATGAATAGGTAGCTCCGCTTACTGTCGGGGCACTCAGCGAGAGGGTTGATCCGGCACAAACTGGTCCGTTATTGCTCGCTGTCGGGGTGGATGGTATCGCGTTTACCGTGACAGTGGTCGTCCCTGCTGAACTGGTACAGCCATTCACAGTGACCGTTACCGAATAAGTACCGCTTGCGGCGGTAGTGACACTAGCTATCGAAGGATTCTGTAATCCTGAAATGAAACTGTTTGGACCTGTCCATGAATAGGTAGCTCCGCTTACTGTCGGGGTACTCAGCGAGAGGGTTGATCCGGCACAAACCGGTCCGTTATTGCTCGCTGTCGGGGTGGATGGTATCGCGTTTACCGTGGCAGTGGTCATCCCTACTGAACTGGTACAGCCATTTACGGTGACAGTTACCGAATAAGTACCGCTTGCGGTTGTAGTGGTACTGGTTATCGAAGGGTTCTGTAATCCTGAGCTGAAACTGTTGGGACCAGTCCATGAATAGGTAGCTCCGCTTACTGTCGGGGTACTCAGCGAGAGGGTTGATCCGGCACAAACCGGTCCGTTATTGCTCGCTGTAGGGGTGGATGGTGATGCAATTACTATCGTCGTTACAGAAGCACAATTGGAAGAACCACATGAATTTTCCCATCTTCCAAAATAAGTTGTTGTTGACGTTGGAGAATCAATTATTAAAGGATTTCCAACACCTACAGAAGTACCTGCACAAATTGAGGTAAACCATTGAATAGTAGCGCCTGATCCGCCTGCTAAACTCAGGGATATGGTGCCAGTATCATCTGAACAATAATTAGTTCTGTCAACATTTGCACTTACAGGATCTACTGGCAAAGGAAGGATTGTTACGGTTGCTGTACTGGAAGTGGCAGTTCCACATCCGCCGCCTGTTGCATTTACAGTACAATAATAGTAGGTTGTACCTGCTATTGAAGTTGAAGGTGTATAGCTAGAATTAGTGGCTCCACTAATTAAAGTTCCTGTAGTATTGTTATTCACCGTATTCGAATACCACTGATAATTTAATGATGGAGTACCTCCTGAAGCACTTACGCTCAGTGCTGTCAAACTACCACCAATGCATACTGATGTAGGAGATACAGGGTGCACAGTAATAAGCGGATCAGAGACCAAAGTTACTGTAACCTCTCTTCGAGGTAAACTACTAATACAACTTCCATCATAAGTTTCAGCATAATATATTAAACCGTCTGTAAGCGTTAAACCTGATGAAAGAAATGAACCTCCGGTAGCGACTGAATACCATCTTATTACACCGGTACTTGACAAGGTGGCAACAATATCTGCAATTGTTGCTCCGTTACAAAAAGTCTGTGAAGCGGATGCAGTAGGAATAGAAGGTGTTCCGGAGGTAACTGTTACAGTTGTTCTATTTACACTTCTACATCCGGTCGTTGAATTTCTGGATTCCGCATAATATGTGGTTGTCGCAACTAATGAAGTTGAAGTTGGAAGTAAAAATCCTCCAACTGAAAGGGAATACCAATCAACTACACTCCCTGAAGGAGCAGTAACGGTCAAGTCAGCAAGAGTATAACTTCCTGTACCGCAATAGGTTTGATTAGCGGCTGCCGTAGGGGCCACAGGCAACGGGTTAAGGGTAAATGAAACACTCCCGGATAAAGAACCATCACAGGCGTTTGAAGGTATCTTTGAAGCTCTTACTTTTATTACCGTTGGATTTATAGTTAAATCAAAAGTTGTCAGATTTAAATTTGATCCAGTTCCAACTGAAGTAAATCCCCAAACCGTTGTGCCATCACTAAGTACCGGTGTATAAAATATTCCTGCCTCCGAATTGGCAACTGTGACTGTTCCCCTTGAATTGACACAGACTTCGGTCGAAGAAGCTGAAATAGAGCGGTCAGCATGAGGTAAACACTGAACGAACTTTGAAGCTGACGGACTACTTTCACAAAGCCCGGATGAAGTTGCAGTAACGTAAACTTCCTCTCCGGGAAAAAGTTCGTAACTCGGAATCCCTGAGATTTGCCATATTCCTGAAGAATTAACCGTAGCGCTATAACTTGTTAAAAAACCTTCAAAATAAAGTTTGATGACATCACCATTTACTCCGGTTCCTGAAATTGATGAGCTTAGTTCAACAATAGGATTGGTTGTTATAGCGACTGGGTTCGTTGTAATATTTCCAATCAAAAAGGTCGCTGATGGACTGGAAACCGAACCATTGGGCCAACTTGCCTTAGCGTAGATATGATCACCTGGAGAAAGGCTTAGTCCAGTAACTGACCAAACTCCTGATGGGCTGACCGAAACCGGGCTACCGATTGCAACATTACTATTGTTATATAACTGAACTGATCCTGAAGTTGCAGCGATATAGCCCGATATGACGCTGGTAGCGCCACAATAAGTACCAACAATTGCAGGGACTGGAATTGAGCGAACCGCTATTGCAGGACTTTGTGCAGTACATTTATTTAATTCAGTCGCTTCTGCATAAAAAGTTGTTGAATTGGCAATTAGGGACGAAACAGGAATAGACCAGGTCGTTCCGGTAACGGTGGCGTTCCCGATTGAGGTTCCATTTTTATATACCACTACCGTTGCCCCGGTTTCACAGGTTCCTTTTAAAACAATATCATCCGAATAAACCGGCTCTGAGACAATTGGGGTTACTGAAGGTGAACACAGTACGGTTACGGTAGAACTGCCTGCCATGCACCTTGTGCCTTCCTTGGAAGTAACAAATATCTGTTCATTTATTGCTAATGTCAGACCGGAAATAGTCCAGGTAGTTCCTGTTACTGAGACAGTTCCAATTAAGGTACTACCCTTAAAAGCAATTATTACAACAGGAGTCGCTAAATTTCCACATGTTCCTGAAATACTAGTACTTCCGGCAATAACAGGTGTATGAATAATTGGAGTTGTTGATGGTAATCCACTACTACAATAAAAAGTTTTGGCTGATAAACAGGCTCCATTGGAAGCGACTACATAAAAGTTGGTTGGAAGATTTATCCCATTTGTAGCTCCAATGTCATAAGATGTCGCTGAACTACTAGTAAGGCCATTATTTACCCCAGCCCATATTGTATTATTATCGGCATTATAAACCGTAATTACATTATCAGAAGTTGAATAACTAATGGTTACCACTTTACCAGCTTGTACATTTGTAATTACAGGAGCAGGCACAAAAGCACAAGGAACAGCCCCTGCCAAAACAGTTCTTGAACTGCAATTTCCAATGGACTCACCCTTTCCGCTTGCTATAGCCGTCGCAGTTATGACATCTCCGGTAATCAGTCCTGAAACAGAATTTAATGTCCATACTCCGGAAGTAACTGTTGTTGACCCAAGTAAAATTCCATTTTTTAATACTTTTATACTTGTTCCATTAGCCTCGGTAGATGTTCCTGTAATCGTGGTGTTATTGGTATAAATTGGTCCGTTAATTATCGGACAAGCTGTACGGTCGGGGCAATACTGGCCGGGAGGACAAGGAGTGTAATTATCGATAATTCCCACCATACACAAATCAAAGTCATCATGACAATCAGTACCGCCCAAATCGGATCGTGAACTGGTATGGACAACACTCGATGCCTGGGCAGCCATGTTATCGATGACCACCATTCGTAAAGGAGTAGAAGTAGTTACTGAGGGAAAAGCGGCAGTTATGTGATTAAAATTCACGTAGAAATCATAGAAATAATCCGGATTTCCACATTCAGTTGATAAGGCAACTGATTTTTGATAGTTTGAATGACCGGGATAAGAATGAACGATGGTTGCTGATGGTCCGTTAACATCATAGATATACACTCCAAAATTAGTAGCCAAAACCAATTCTATTTCAAAACCCGGATTTCCAGCTCTAAAATCAGGATCAGCATTTGGACCACTGGAGCCAAATTTTCCGTCAGTATCAATTAAGATACTGTAACTTTTTGAATTGGGGGCCGTTGCACTCATTCGCAAACGGAAAAGCCAATTTTTAGTGGTGGTATTTAAATAATTCTGAGCAGGATCCTGTACCGAAACCATTTGTTGCACAAAATCAGTAAATCCACAATTCGGGCCAGGACCTAAATCATTGTCAGGCTCATCAGCAGGAAAAACCAGCGAGACATATGGAATTTCACTTTCCGACTAATCATTGCTTATAAAACCATTGGTAGTTTTAGAGGAATATCCATCGCCATTTGGATCAAGTACGGTAATTCCCCCTCCAGGAATTGGATCAAAAATCAATCCCGGAGTTTGAGATTTTACTTCTGTTGCGGAAATGATAAGTATTATTATTGAGAAGAAGATAAACGCAATAGGTCTTTTAAAGAATTTTAAAAGGAAAGTTGACTTCATATATGATTGTTTTAGACTTTTTTATATAATGAAAAGAAACTCAATAATAATGACCCTGTCAGTTATGAAAAAAAACAAAAGTAAACTAATCTCAATAATATTAAATACTGGTGACCAATTTAAACTAATTGCTGTAAATTACATTCCAATCCATATAAAATAGGACTATAAGATCGCTTTTCAGGTATTAAAACAAACAATTCTAATAATTTCTAATTTGAAATTAGAAATTATTAGAATTTATTCGAATCCAATGTTCAGGGATACCTTATGAATTATCAAAACCCTATATTCACTGATCGAAAGTTTCTAATTAAATCTTTTCATCGGTCTTGTTTGAATAATAGCGAAATATTTCTAATTTTGCGCGACCTAAATTTAGGTATAAATTATTCATGTTTAATTAATTCAGATGTTTTATGAAAAACCAGTATGAAACCGTTTTCATCATTACTCCCGTTTTATCTGATCTTCAGGTAAAGGAAACGGTAAAAAAATTCAGGGACATCATCTCCGAACACGGTGGAGAGATGGTCAGTGAAGAGGACTGGGGATTACGCAAATTAGCTTATCCCATTCAAAAAAAATCGACAGGGTTTTATCAACTCTTCGAATTTGCCGCCGACCCTTCGTTTGCAAAAACGTTGGAAACCCAATTCAGACGAGACGAACGCATTATTCGCTTCCTGACTTTCAGCAAGGATAAACATGCCATTGCTTACAGTGAGAAAAGAAGAAACAAATCAAAAGCTAAAACTGAAAAGGAGAACTAAATTATGGCCGCAAATTCAAGTGAAATCAGATATTTGACCCCCCCATCGGTTGAAATCAAAAAGAAAAAGTATTGCCGCTTTAAAAAGAACAAAATCAAGTTCATTGACTATAAAGACGCTGAATTTTTGAAAAAATTCTTAAACGAGCAAGGTAAAATTTTACCCCGTCGTATTACAGGAACCTCTTTGAAGTACCAACGCAAAGTGGCCAAAGCAGTTAAAAGAGCCCGTCATATCGCATTGCTGCCGTATGTGACTGATATGATGAAATAATTTTTAAAGCTGAAGTAAAATGGAAATTATATTATTGCAAGATGTTGCACGTTTAGGATCGAAAGATGATGTTTTAACCGTGAAAAACGGTTACGGGCGCAACTTTCTTATTCCCCAGAAGTTGGCAGTTATTGCCACCGAATCGTCAAAAAAAGTATTGGCTGAAAATACCAGACAAAGGGCTCACAAAAATGCAAAATTGAAAGATCTTTCGTTAAGTGTGGCCGAAAGACTTAAAACACTTCAATTGGTAATTGGCGCAAAAACAAGCAGTACCGGAAAAATTTTCGGTTCGGTCAATACCATTATGCTGGCAGAAGCTATCAATAGCAATGGATTCGAAATTGATCGCAAACAGATCACGATTTCTGAAGATAGTGTTAAGGAAGTAGGCCATTTCACTGCCAAAATCAAATTACACAAAGAAGTAATTATCGAAATAGGTTTCGAAGTAGTTTCAGAATAAATAATCGTTTATAAACTAAGATTCAAACATTTTTCAAACAAACAGATAGAGCCACTCGTTTTCACATGCGGGTGGCTTTTTTTATGCATTTTTTTTTAGTTAATTACAGTGAACAATTTTCACAGGATTAGGTTTATAAACTAAGGATTCTGTTTATTTACCAATAAAAATCCTCACCATGAAAAAATTTCTGTACGTATTCACACTAATTATCTGTCTGATTGGGATCCCGGTTTTATCCGGTGCACAAAACAATCAGGACTCCATCAAAAAATACAGGGTAGAAACTATTGACGGAAATGAATACATTGGCAAAATAATTGATCGTTCGGCAGATAAAATCCGGATTAAAACTGAGAAGCTGGGTGAAATTTCCATTCTTAACAAAGATGTCCAAAAAATAACTGAAGTGACTACTGTAGTAGTGAAAGATGGAACTTATTGGTTTGACAATCCGCAATCCACCAGATACTTATGGGCTCCTAATGGCTACAGCTTAAAAAAAGGTGAAGGATATTACCAGAATGTCTGGATTTTAGGCAACCAGGCTATTTACGGCATTACGAATCATTTTTCTGCCGGACTTGGCGTAATTCCACTTTTCCTTTTTGCCGGAGCTCCAACTCCAGTTTGGATAACAGCCAAATATACCGTTCCGGTGGTTGAAAATAAAATTAACCTTGGAACAGGGGCATTATTGGGCACAATTATTGGCGTAGGGGCAGGAACAGACAATTATGCCGGAATCCTATATGGCATCAGCACCTTTGGTTCAAAGGATAAAAATCTTAGTATTGGAATGGGTTGGGGATTTGCCGGAGGCGAAATGGCCAGCAGACCAACAATCAACATCAATGGGATGATCCGTACCGGAGCAAAAGGTTATTTTATTACAGAAAATTATTTCATCGCTACTCCCGACAATTTCATGGTTTTAATGTCACTCGGTGGTCGAAGGATCATTAAAAATGTAGGCCTCGATTTTGGTGCATTTATTCCACTTGGTGGCGATATTGGAAGTTTTGTAGCTATTCCCTGGCTGGGCTTTACGATTCCGTTTGGAACAAAAAATTGAATGAATAACTTTTCAAGAGTTTTATAAAATTTATAAAACTCTTGAAAAGTTAAAGCTTACAATCCCAGCAAAACTTCCTCCGGATTACGGCCTCCGGTTAGTAACCGTTCCGGATTTTCAATCATCTCTTTTACTTTTACAAGAAACCCAACCGAATCTTTTCCGTCAATGATCCGATGATCGTAGGATAGAGCCACATACATCATCTGGCGTATAACACCCAGGTTGTCATTCGACTGTCAGCCGTTTACGATTAGAGCAAGTTCTTTTATTTTTATAAGCTAATTTCCAAACCCGTATTTAAAATTTCACAAGCTAACGGATTTTCAGGAGTAAAATCCTCGGAACTCATTGGGTGTGGTTCAATTCTAGTATCTATATAACTTGCCAAGGATAACATTTGAACCTGTAAGTCAAAGTAATCAATTGATTTGTTCTCATCAAAAATGAATGCTAAATCAATATCACTGTAAGCTGATTGCTTATTTTTAGCATAGGAGCCAAAAAGATAAACTTTTTTAAATTGCAAATTCTCCTTTCGCAAAGAGAGTATATATGAATTAATTATTTGATTAATTCCTTTATCCATAGCCTATATGCTTTTATTTTTTCAATCCATTTATTAGTAAACTCGCTTGTACACTTATTATAGAAGTTCTGCTTAAAATCATCGTATCGTGCAGATATGTTGAATGTAGTAATCATAGCAAAATCATTTCTTTGCTCATTAGTCAGGTCTAAATTTGAAAGTTCAGCGATTCTAATCAAATTGTGCAGGTTTTGAGAATGCTTATGATTGACTTTGATGTAATATGCTTTTAATAACTTTTCCAAACATAAATGGCCAATAAAAAGTGACCAATTATTTCTATTTATCTTAAAAAAATCCAGCATTTCGTCATAATTATTGTCTGACGACTTAATCCATGCATTTATAGCTTTATCAATATTTTCAATATTTGCTTGTTCCATATTTTCTTAATCCTAAAACAAATGTAATAAAATTACACCAAAATTTGCCCAAACGGTTTTTATCCTCCAGCAGTTGCAAAACAAAAAACCCTTTCCGGTAAAGAAAAGAGCTTAAATGCGGCGTAAAATTCAAATTACAATCCGAGCAAAACTTCCTCCGGATTTCGGCCTCCGGTTAGTAACCTTTCAGGATTTTCAATCAGTTCTTTCACTTTTACAAGAAATCCAACCGAATCTTTTCCGTCGATTATTCGGTGATCGTATGATAAAGCTACATACATCATCGGGCGGATGACGACCTGCCCATTGACAGCCACCGGGCGGTCCACAATGTTGTGCATCCCCAGGATGGCCGATTGTGGCGGATTGATAATCGGTGTCGAAAGTAACGATCCGAAAGTTCCGCCATTGGTAATGGTGAATGTTCCTCCGGTCAGTTCCTCAACAGTTATTTTTTTTGAGCGGGCTTTTTCGGCCAGCGCTTTTAACTCGAGTTCTATTTCTGAAATGGTTTTGCTCTCAGCATTCCGAATGACAGGAACCATCAACCCTTTGGGCGTTTGCACTGCAATCCCGATATCTACAAATTCAGGAGTAATAATCTCTTCACCGTTAATTTGTGAATTTATGGACGGATGAAACTGCATCGCTTCAGCCACCGCTTTGCTGAAAATGGACATAAAACCCAGTTTCAAACCGTATTTCTCTACAAACCTGGTCTGAAGTTTCGTACGCATTTCCATTACCCGGCTCATGTCAATTTCGTTGAAAGTGGTGAGCATGGCTGTCTCATTCTTTACCGAAACCAGGCGTTCTGCCAGTTTGCGGCGCAGGGAGGTCATTTTCTCCCGTTTTTCTACCCGCGACACTTCGACAGGCTCAGTGCCCGCTCCAACAGGCTCAGCGAGCGATTTGCCGACAGCTTTGGTGGCTGAGCTTGTCGAAGCCAAAACTGCTTCAATGTCGTTTTTCGAAATCCGGTGCAATCCGCTCAAAACTTCCTCCATCGAAAGGTGGTGTTCTTCCATCATCTTCTGCGCGACCAAAGTAACCTTGACATTAGACTTATTCTGTTTCTCCGGAATGTCAACCGGAGTTTCCTTTTCAGGAGCAGAAAACTGTTTTTCTTTCAACCCCTGTTTTGGTTCGGCCTTTGTCGCAATAACTTCAACATTATTTCCTGAAGTTACACTGGTATCAATGGTGCAGGCAATTGCCCCAACAGCTACACTTTCCCCTTCCTGAACAAGGATTTTAATTTGTCCGCTTTCGGTGGCCGATAAAGTTAAAGTGGCTTTATCCGATTCAATCTCTCCAAGTTCCTGATCTTTCCTTACCATATCGCCATCAGAAACAATCCATTTTCCAATTTCCACTTCGGTAATGGATTCGCCGGGTGTAGGTACTTTCAGTTCGATTAACATGATTGGTTTTTTTAGTAGCCCCTCCCTAACCCTCCCCAAAGGGGAGGGAACAAGCAGTGCGCAATGGTTCCTCAATATTCACTATTTCAATTTGGTCTTCTGACTTCGGACTTCGGACTTCCGACTTTTTCTTAGGCCATCACTTTCTCCTCAAATACCGTATCCAGTATCTTCTTCAGGCGGGTGTTGTGCTGGTACATTAGACCAACGGCAGGACTTGCGCTTGCCGGTCGTGAAACTAACTCAAAATTCACATCAGGCAAAAACCGCTGAACATGTTGCCAGGCTCCCATATTGGACGGTTCATCCTGGGCCCAGACAATCTTTTCCAGATTCGGATATTTTGAAATAATCGTTCTGATCCGGTCGGTATTTAGCGGGAATAATTGCTCAACACGAACAATTGCCACATTCAAAATTCCCTCTTCGGCCTGCCGTTTGTGCAAGTCGTAATAAAGTTTCCCGTAAGTAAAAACCAATTTACTTATTTTTGAAGGTTTCGACACTGCATCTTCAATTATTTCCTGAAATACCCCTTCGGCCAATTCATCAACCGATGAGGTTACCATCGGATGCCGCAATAAACTTTTCGGTGTGAACACAACCAGCGGTATCCGGAAGTTAGAATGCATCTGACGGCGAAGCAAATGAAACATATTGGCAGGAGTTGTCGGAATTACTACCTGAATATTATTTTCGGCAGTAAGGTTCAGAAACCTCTCGATTCGGGCGCTCGAATGCTCCGGCCCCTGTCCTTCGTATCCGTGCGGCAAATACATTACCAGGCTGTTCATCATTCCCCATTTTTCGTAGGCCGAAGAAATATACTGATCAAAAATTACCTGGGCCACATTGGTAAAATCGCCAAACTGCGCTTCCCAAATCGTCAGGCTTTTGGGATTGGCCAACGAATAGCCGTATTCAAAACCAAGTACTCCATATTCAGATAAAAGCGAATTGTAAACTTGGAATGCTGCCTGTTTTTCACTGATATTTTTCAGCGGAAAGTACTTCTCGTCGGTATCTTCAACCACAAAAGAAGCATGCCGGTGGGCAAAAGTTCCGCGCTCCGAATCCTGTCCGCTCAACCTGACCTGAAATCCATCTTCAAGCAAAGTACCGTAAGCCAGTAACTCAGCCATAGCCCAATCCATGCGGTTATCAAGCATCATCATACGCCGGTCTTCCACAATACGGTCAATTTTCTTGAAAAACTTCTTGTCGGCAGGCAAATGATTGATTTGGCCGGCAATCCTGATCAGTTCACTTTTTTTAACTCCTGTTTGAACTGAACTAAGTAAATCTGAATCTACAGGATTGTCATATTCAGTGTATTCGCAATTCAGGAAACGGCGAACCTGAACCTTATCAATTTTTTCAGATTCTTTGTATTTTTCTTCCAGTTGGAGATCAAAATCCTGATTCAGCTTTACCGCCTCTTCCGGAGAAAAAACACCCTGGGCAACTAGTTTTTCAGCATAAATATCGCGTGGATTCGGATGTTTCTCAATAGCTTTATACAATAATGGCTGGGTAAAACGTGGTTCATCGCCTTCGTTGTGGCCATACTTACGGTAACACAAAATATCAATAAAAACATCAGCATGGAATTCTTGACGAAATTCCATAGCCAGCTTCACGGTATAAATGATTGCTTCAACATCGTCGCCATTCACATGAAAAACAGGAGAACGGGTTACTTTTGCCACATCGGTACAATAGGTACTCGAACGGGCATCCAGATAGTTGGTGGTAAAACCAACCTGATTATTAATGACCAGATGAATGGTTCCGCCGGTTTTGTAACCGGGTAACTGCGACATCTGAATTATTTCATATACAATTCCCTGGGTAGCGATCGCAGCGTCGCCATGAATAACAATCGGCGCTACCTGATCGTAATTGTCGCCATAATGCGAATCAATTCTCGACCGAACCATTCCCTGAACCAATGCAGCAACCGTTTCAAGATGCGATGGATTTGGCATCAGACTCAGTTTTATCTTTTTACCTGAATCGGTTTGCACATCATTTTCATAGCCCAGGTGATATTTGACATCGCCGAGCGAAAGATCCTCTTCGTATTCGGTCCCAACATATTCTTTAAAGACATGCTCATAAGGCTTTTCAAGGATGTTGGTCAGTACATTAAGACGGCCACGGTGAGCCATACCAATTACAAATTCCTGAATGCCCAGTTCCGAGCCATGCTCAATAACCGCATCCAATGCGGGAATCAGCGCTTCGCCACCTTCGAGCGAAAACCGTTTCTGGCCAACGAATTTCCTGTGAATAAAGTTTTCGAATCCGACTGCAAGTTTCAGGTGATAATAAATGTGTTTCTGTTTTTCGGGCGAAAATACTTCTGAATTCCGGACCGATTCCATCTTGACTTTAAGCCAATCAATAAGTTTGGGATGGCGCATAAAAACATATTCCACACCAATCGACTGGCAATAAGTAGCTTCAAGATGCTCAATGATTGCCCATAAGGTTGCAGGTCCGATACCGATGTTCGATCCTGCCTGAAAAACAGTTTCCAGATCAGATTTCTGCAAGCCAAAATTTTCGATATCCAAGGTGGGCAAATACTTCCGGCGTGAACGGACCGGATTGGTTTTGGTGAATAAATGGCCGCGCTGACGGTAGCCATGAATGAGATTCAGGATAGCAAATTCCTTATCAATCTTATTGTCGTGCAGAGGACTATTACGATCAGAAAAATTCTTCCGGGCAAACTCGAACCCGGCAAAATAATTTTTCCAGCTTGAGTCCAGCGACTCAGGATCAGACAAATAGGTGGTGTACATTTCTTCTATTGCAGCGATTTCCTGGTTACCAACCTGCGAAAATTTATCCATAGTTGAACAATTGGTTTTTCAGTGACTTAAAATAAGCAATTTAAATAACAATTACTAATCTGCCCAATCTTTAAAGGACTGAACAAATGAACCAACAATTAATGAAGTTGTTTAATTGGGAAGCTTAAAAAACACATTTTTTTCTAAAGGAAGCGCCCTTGAAATTAGCTGACATGAATAGTTTCCTGAGTTTCTAAACCAGCGATGGTTCTTCCTTTTTCAATTTTGTAACCGCAATAATCACAAAGCTGACTATAAAAAATAAGGACAACAACAAGGTGCTGTTCCGCATACTGCCGGTAAGATGTTCAATAATGCCAAATCCTAACATCCCAATTACAATGGCCAGTTTTTCAGTACTGTCGTAGAAACTAAAATACGAAGCCGTATCTGTTGTATCGGAAGGGATTAATTTTGACCAGGTTGACCGTGCCTGTGACTGGATTCCTCCCATGACCAGGCCAACCAATGCGGCCAAAGCATAAAATTGGTATTCGTCATGAACACTATATGCTGAGAAACAAACAAATACCCATATCGCAAGCATCCACAAAAGTGAAGTTTTGTTGCCAAATCGGGAAGAAACCCTTCCAAATACAACGGCTCCCAAAATCGCTACCAATTGAATAATCAGGATGGTCATGATCAGCTTGGTATCTGTGATCCCCAGTTCTGCTTTGCCAAAAAGTGAAGCTACAATAATGATGGTTTGTACACCCATGCTGAAAAAGAAAAAGGAAAGCAGAAAGCGGTACATGGCCTTATGCTTTTTGATATAACTTAATACTTTGAAAATTTCATGAAATCCCCTTGTGAAAATAGTTGTATCCAATTGAACCTTTTTATGCTCTTCGCGCAAATAATAAAAAGCGATTTGGGAAACAACCAACCACCAGATACCCACCTCAATAAATGAAAACCGAATGGCTTCCAATTTATCTGAAAATCCAAACAGTTCATAATTTTGCAGCGAGAAAATATTGAAAATCAGCAGCAACATACTACCGGCATAACCGAACGAAAAGCCCCTGGCACTGATACGGTCGTGGCGATCGGGAGTGGCAATGATGGGCAAAAATGAATTGTAATAGACCAGGGAACCTGCAAATCCCAGAACAGCCACCATCGGCAGTAAGAGGCCCAATCCGATATTGGCGCCATTAAATCCGTATAACCCTATGCAGGCCAATGAGCCCAACAAAGTAAAAAACTGCATAAACCGTTTACGATAGCCGCCCATGTCGGCAATCCCCGATAGTGATAAAGTCAGAAGTATGACTATAAAATAACCAAGGGCAATGGCATATTCATACAATACGGTATTCCTGATGCTCAAACCCATAAACGGGATCATTTCCGAACCAAAAGCATTCTGTGTTACCTGCTGATAAAATATCGGATATAGTACCGTATTAACACTTAATATATAGGCCGAATTAGCGATGTCGTATGAACACCAGGCATTGATAACCTTCGGGGAATTTACAGGCAATACGGGTTTATTCATCTCAGTTTGATTTTTCTATAATCAAAAATACCCTTTTTATTTGTATCAGATTCAGGAATTGGTTTTAAATATGAAGGCGTTTATTCAGCATTTGTCATCCTGAAGTTAACTTATTCCCCCAAAGTTTCTATTTTTGGATGTTAAAGGTAAAGATCAAATGAAAAAACAAAATTCATTCATGCTTCTTTTATCGAAGATTATAGCCTTCAAAATCAGGTTACTGCTTCGTTTTCGCTACAAAATTTTGGTTAAAGGATCAGAGGTTTTCCAAAACGACTCGCCAGTTCTTATTTTACCAAATCACCAGGCATTGATTGATCCGGTTATCCTGTTGAGCCAGATCTACAGGTTCTCAGATGCAACTGCGGTCATCGCTGAAAAATACTATAACATGCCGGTACTCCAATCACTTTTTAAACGATGGGGGGCAATTCGGGTCAGCGATCTTGAAAAAGGCAACCGTGATACCCAGGTTTTAAAAGTAATCACCCGCTCTGTCGTTAAAGGTTTCAGGCGCAAAAAGAATATTGTCCTTTACCCCAGCGGGCAGATTGCCGGACAAGGATATGAGAAAATTTTCAATAAAAAATCGGCGTACCATATCGTTAAAAAGTTACCTGAAGATGTTCGGGTTATTGGCGTTCGCATAACCGGGTTATGGGGAAGCATCTGGTCAAAAGCCCGTACAGGTAAATCACCTGATTTTTTCATTCAATTATTGAAAGGGATTTTTTACGTCGTGGCAAATCTGTTTTTCTTTCTGCCTAAACGGACCATTACCATTGAATTTGAAGATCTGACGTCATTCGCAAAAAGCAAGGCGCTTCTGGGACAAAAACCGTTCAATTCATTTCTGGAGGATTTTTATAACCTGCATGGAGAGGAGTCTCCCCTTTTCCTGAAACACTTTTTTTATTCACGCGAGTTGAAAAGGAAACTTCCTGGAAAGATATATGGTTCTGCCCGTGAAGCACAATACGAAGCTTTGCCTAACGATACCTGTAATGCCCAACTGGACCGTAGCGAAAAAAGTGCTGGAACATTGCTCTGAAACTGCGGCAATCTTATATTCCCGTTCTTAGAACCGGCAAAATTGATGATAAAGTTTTACGAAAAATGATTGAAGAATAATGATTCAAGGTCTATTTCAGCAAAACTTTTTCACTTTTGATTTTTCGTCCTATAAAGGTTGTGGCATTCTTCTCAAACACTTCTTCATTTTCGGTAGTAAAGTATTTGACTATTCCTGATTTTGAACATCTCTGATCCATTTCAGGATGGCGGTTCAGGTATTCGATCAGTTTCGAACTTACCAGCTTTCCCTGTTCGAGCAAATGCACACTTTCGGGTACAAATTTCCGGATAACCGGCATCAGTAAGGGATAGTGTGTACAGCCTAAAATAATAGAATCAATCTCCGGATCGGCTGCCAGCAGGTTATTTATATTCTTCGAAACAAAGTATTCGGTTCCGGGCGAGTCAGTTTCATTGTTTTCGACCAAAGGCACCCAAATCGGGCAGGCTTCCTGGGTTGTTTTAACTACCTTACCGCCAGCCCACTTTTCAAGCTCAATCGGATATGAATTGGATAGGACAGTACCAACCGTCCCCAAAATTCCAACGTGACCGTTACGTGTATAGTTGCCGATTGATTCTACTGCCGGGCGGATAACTCCCAAAACCCTTCGTTCGGGATCAATATGGGGCAGGTCTTTTTGCTGAATATTGCGTAAAGCTTTGGCCGAGGCTGTATTACAGGCCAGAATAACCAACGGGCAGCCCATCTCAAAGAGTTTCTTTACTGCCTGAAGCGTATATTCATAAACTACCTCAAACGAACGCGGACCATAAGGGGCGCGTGCATTATCGCCCAAATAAATGAAATCATAGGCGGGAAGATCGTTTAAAAATTCTTTCAGGATTGTTAACCCGCCATATCCTGAATCAAAAACGCCGATAGGCTGAAATTCGGACTTCATTTGAATTTGATTTTTAACAAAATTAAAAAAGCCATCTGATAATAGATGGCTTTTTGCATATTTTTTATTTCAGGAAGAACCTATGGAATTGCCAGTTTAGCTTTTACCAGAGGAAGTAAATCCAGGCTTTCTTTCGAATTATAAAGAATAACCCTTGAGCTCATGTCAAATACATAGATTAATCCCTTTTCGGCGCCAACGTCTTTTACTGCTTTGTCGGCTTTGTCAAGCATTGGTTTAAAAATTTCAGCCTGTTTGGTCTGCATTTGCTGTTGTGCGCTCTGCTGATAGGTCTGAATACGGTCATTCATTGCATTCAGATCGTCTTCTTTCATTTTACGTACAGTTTCTGACAAGGAATCTCTTTTGGCCAGATACTCTACATATTTTGTTTGGGCTTCTTTCTGCATCATGCCCAGGGCATCTTCCAATTCTTTCTGGTATGCAAGGAATTGTTTCTCGCCAGCCGCTCTTTCGGGCATAATCTGGTAAAGGGCCTGCAAATCGATATGACCGAATTTTGAAGTCTGGGCATTGGCAAATCCTGCTGAAAATAACAGTATTCCTAAAACACAAATTTTGAAAACACTTTTCATACTTTTTGAGATTTAATTTTTTATTTGTGACAAAATTAGAATATTAATTTTTATAACCAAGTTTGGTGAGAACCTGATCGGAAAGGTCGAATTTTGGATTGGTAAAAATCAGAGTAACGCCATTGGCTTTATCAAAAATTACTGCATAACTACCTTCGGTTGAGATTTCCTGAATGGCATTAAAAATATCATCCTGAATAGGTTTTACCAAACCCTGGCGTTTCTTGAACAGATCGCCATCCCGGCCAAAATATTTGCGCTGCAATTCTTTGTATTCTTTTTCTTTCGTAATTATTACGTCTTCACGTTTGCGTTTCATTTCGTCTGAAAGCAATACACTTTCTGATTGGAAATCTTTGTACATCTGTTCAATTTCGGCGTGCATTGACTCCAATTCCTTTTGATACTGAGCTGAAAGCTGATTAAGCTGCTCCTGAGCGGCTTTATAGGCAGGAATATTTTCCAGGATATACTCTGAATCGACGAATGCAAATTTTTGAGCAAATGTGGTTGCTGCAGCAAGCAACAAAATACCTGTGATAATCGCTAGTTTCCTCATGATATTATTTTTTTATTTGTTTTTGTCTCGACTTTATCAAATACCAGACCAAAACATATTGATTTAAAATTGTTGCCCGATTACGAAATGGAACTGGCTTCCGGCAGCATCAGATTGCCCTGCAACCTTATCAAAACCATATCCCCAGTCAATCCCCATCAAACCAAACATAGGCAGAAAGATCCTGACCCCTGCCCCAGCCGACCGGTGAAGCTTAAACGGGTTGTAATCGTCGAAATTATTCCAGGCATTACCGGCTTCAAGGAATCCAAGTACATAAATGGTTGATGAAGGTTTCAGGATAACCGGATACCTGAGTTCCATCGAAAGTTTATTATAAATATTTGACCCGTAATAATTACTCAAACTGTAATCTTTATATCCGCGCAACGAAACAATATCGCTTCCATACAGATTATATCCTGACATTCCTGAACCCCCTACACGGAATCCTTCGAATGGTGATTTTCGGTTTTTATCAAAATATCCTAAAAATCCATATTCAAATTTGGTATGTAAAACCAGATTGGTGTTTTTTGATAAGGGTGTGTACCAATCTCCTTTGAACATCCATTTATGGTATTCAATCCATTTGTATCGTTCCTCATTTGTTAATTCCGGATTGCTGTAATTCACGCCATTCCATAAAGAATATGGAGGAGTAAATTGGAGGGAAACTGTAAAACTTGATCCGCGACGGGAATATAATGGGTTATCTATTGAGTTTCGTCCAAAAGCGGTTTTAAAGCTGAAGTTATTGAACCCACCATTTCCATTACCGGTTCCATCGTTCAGAAAATAGTAATAACCGGCCATATTTTGCAGTTCATAGTGCTGAAATGAGAGCTCATGGTATATGGTGAAATAATCATCGGGCCAGGTCAAACGGTATCCATAACCTATTGCTGCTGCTGTGGTGATCTGAATCTGGTCATCTGCTTCTGATTGGGTATCGTAAGTATAATTGGTGCCATAATCGTAACCGGTGTTATAACCATAACCGTAGCCATAGGGGGAATAGCCAGAGCCATACGGAGAATAACCTCCGTAACTTCCACCGTATCCACCGTATCCGCCGCCACCATAACCACCGTAACCACCGTACGGATCGTTATAACCGCTTCCGTATGAGTTTGTATTGGCCGAATAATTGACTTTGGAGTGAGAGAATGAAAAAGTAAATGAGTTAGGTTTTTTCCCGCCAAACCAGGGCTCAGTAAATGTCAAACTGTACGATTTATAAAATTTACCGCTCGTTTGCGCCCTAAGGCTCAATGCTTGCCCATCACCCGTTGGCAAAGGCCTCCAGGCTTCTTTGTTAAAAATATTGCGTACCGAAAAATTGGAAAACTTTAAACCCAGTGTCCCAACAAACATGTTGGCTCCCCAACCTCCCGAAAGTTCAATCTGGTCGTTTGCCTTTTCGACAAGCTGATATTCAATATCCACAGTCCCATTTTCGGGATGAGGGCGTACATCCGGGTTTATTGCTTCGGGATCAAAATGCCCTAATTGTGACAACTCCCTTACGGTACGTATGATGAGTGATTTGCTGAACAAATCGCCAGGCAAAGTCCGAAGTTCGCGACGGGCAACATGTTCGTTTGTTTTGGTATTTCCTGAGATTATAATTTTATCGATGGTTGCCTGACGTCCTTCATAAATACGCATTTCGAGGTCTATCGAATCCGCATCAATGCGGGTTTCGATGGGCGACAGGTTAAAGAATAAATAACCATTATCGAGGTAGGTGTTACTTACTGCATCTTCATCATCTTTGGTACGCTTATCAAGGAGTTTCTGATCAAAAACATCGCCCTTTTTAATACCCAGAACTGCGTTCAGATAATCGCTGGGATAAACGGTGTTCCCAACCCATTTAATATCCCTGAAATAATATTTGTTTCCTTCTTCGACCCAGATATCAAGCCGAACGCGGTCGTCATCTTCCAGTTTCGAAATTGAATCTTTAACAATGGTAGCATCGCGGTAGCCTTTTTCATTGTATTTCTTGATCAGGTTAATCTTATCGTCGGAATACTTTTCGGCAAGGAATTTTTTGGAGCTGAAAAAATTGATGATTTTCTTTGCTTTGGTTTTCTTCATCGAACGTTCAAGGGTAAACGGCTTAAGGTTTTCATTTCCATGGAATACGATTTCATCAATTTTAACCTTCGTTTTTTTATCCACATTAATGTCTAAAATAATACTGTTATTCTGACTTGTATCGTCGCGTTGAATGATATTCACTTCAGTATTTAAGAATCCTTTTTCAAGGAAAAGGTTCTTTATTGCTTTTTTTGCTGTATTTACCTGGTTATCGGTAACCTGACTTCCTTTCAGCAGCAACACTTTTTCGTTAATATTATCTTTTTCCGATTTGCTTACTCCGCTAAAATTCACTTCTGCTAACCGGGGGCGTTCCTGTAAATTAATCCGAAGCCAGATATTATCGCCCACAATTTTATCCGCCGTAATTTTAACATCCGAAAACAAACCGTGATTCCAAAGTTTTTTAATTGAATTGGTAATAGCATCTCCGGGCACTGTAATCCGGTCGCCGATGTTCAGGCCTGAAATCTGTAGCAACACTTGTGTATCCAGATACCTTATTCCCTGAACATCTAAACCTGCAATTACATATTCTTTGGGGCTTGAATAATAGATTGAAAAATTTATCGAATCGCTTTCAGCTTCCTGTGAAAACACTTTTGCGCTGATTAACAGCAGAGTAACAAACAGTTTTATTTTTCGCATTCTGTCTTTATTGAATTAGCTTACTAATTGTTGGCTCGTTTTACCAAACCTTCTTTCCCGGTTTTGATAGTCATAAATGGCCTTAAATAAATCTTCTTTCCTAAAATCGGGCCACAATTTAGGTGTAAAATATAATTCGCTGTAGGCAATCTGCCACAATAAAAAATTGCTGATCCGGCATTCTCCACTCGTTCGGATAAGTAATTCAGGATCGGGCATATTCGATGTATTCAGGTAACCGTCCATTAAGTCATAATTGATTGCTGAAGGTTCGAGTTGCCCTAGTTTAACTTGTTCAGCTATTCGTTTTACTGCTTCAACAATTTCCCATTTTGAGCTGTAACTCAAAGCCAGAACAAGAGTCAATCCGGTGCAATTATTAAGCTTCGCGATTGACCAGTCCAGCTTTTCCTGAACATTTTGTGGCAGGCTTTTTACATCTCCGATTACCCGAAGCCGGACATTACTTTTCAACAATTCGTCGGTTTCGTCGGAGATTGACTGAACCAAAAGGCCCATCAAAGCATCCACTTCGAGCTTCGGCCGTGACCAGTTTTCGGTGGAGAACGCGTAAAGGGTTAAATATTCAACACCAATTTCGCCAGCTCCTTCAACCACCGAACGAACCGCTTCAACACCGTGTTCATGGCCAAAAGTCCGTTCATTCCCAAACTGAGCTGCCCATCGCCCATTTCCATCCATGATGATGGCCACGTGTTTTGGTATTTTATCTTCTCTAAGTTTGTCTTTATATAACATTTTCAAAAGTTATTCTTTTCTGTCCTTATTCCAGATTCCCCAGTCCAGTATATTCTTCCGGGGTGTTCGGAGAACCCAATCCCGGTTACCGTATATCAGCTTATATACCAGGTGAATGTCCACATAAGATGTCCAATCGTTGTTATGAAACTGATCGGCATATTTTACTTTTATTTTGACGCCTTTAGTATCTTCATACATATAACTTAACGGATCGTCCAGATTATCAAGTTTATCGGACAATGTTTTACGCATGCCACCTTCCAGTGCGATTCCCCAGCGTTTGCTTAAGTTGAATTTAAATCCTAATCCGAAAGGAATAGTCGGGGTTATTTCCGGTCCGGAAAAGTCAGCCATCGAAAAGTAGCTTGGATCAACGAATTCAGCTAATTTTGTGGCATCCATTTCATAACTATACGTTTGAATTCCAACACCCCCAAAAAGAAAAGTGGACCAGTGAGTTTCTTTGTCGCCAACAATGTATTTCATGTAATTGAATTCAAACAGAAAGGAAATATCCAATACATTTTTATCAAAGTTCCAGGGTTTAGATTCGAATTCTCCTGTGGCACCAATAGTGCTGTTTATCACATTAAACCTCAACCCATACCTTGGGTTAAAATTGAACCGGACAAATCCTCCGTATGCCGGATTGACCGATTTGTTTAATTCAATTTTAGTCATATCGCCAAAGTAGGTACCTGCTCCTCCCAAAAGACCTATATCAACGCTTGGTTGTCCAAACGCATCAATAGCTAAAAAACCAACCAGAAAAAATACCAGTAATCGCTTCATCGAAATGCATTTTTGAAAGGGTTTTTACCAGTTAAAACATTCAGGCACTACTATTTACACTCTGAACATAACACCTTTCAAGGGTTACAAAAGTAATACAATTCTGAGATATCCATGCCTGATGCATATTATAAAACCCAAATAGAGGTTAAAAATTGTTAAGCTGCCGAAGAAATTAGTTTCGCTTATCGGCTCCCCACATGAGTTTATTTCGGAGGGTAGAAAAAAAACTGTGGTCTTTAAGCCTGATAGTCTTGACTTTAAAAGAAGCCTTCTTAATTTTCAAAAGTTCCGTAAATTGTATGACTTCAGATTTGGAATCAATAGAAGTAAGAAAGTGAAGGCCACGTCCTTCAACCTGAAGAGTAATGGAATGGTGATCGGGAACCACAATTGGCCTTACCGTCAGATTGTGGGGAGCTATCGGACTGATAACGAAATTTTCAGAATCGGGAGTAAGAATTGGCCCTCCAACACTCAATGAATAAGCTGTTGAACCCGTGGGCGTTGCAATGATCAGCCCATCGGCCCAGTAGGTGTTCAGAAATTCACCATTCACATAAGTATGTATATTTATCATCGATGCCGAATCGAGTTTGGTCACCGTAATTTCATTAAGCGCATAAAAAAATTCGGACTCTCCATTTTTGACAATCTCCAGCTCCAATACGGTCCGTTCATCAATTATGATATTCCCTTCCAAAATACTATTTAAGGCAATTTCAATTTCATCACGCGAGATATCAGATAAAAATCCAAGTCTTCCTGAATTGATACCGACCAGGGGAATGGACCTGTTTTTTGCAGCCATAAAAGATTTCAACAAGGTTCCGTCACCTCCCAGACTTAGAAGAAACGAAACATCTCCTGGTATATCATCGCCATTTTCAAATTGGCCTGATACTTCAGGCCAAATTCCAAAATCATGCTGAAGGTATTCGAGGAAAGGGCGATAAATAAAACATTCTATCGATTTTTCATTAAAAAGATCAAACAATCTTAATAATTCATCAATAAAATCGGGTTTAACAGAGAGTCCGTAGAGTGCAATCTTCATTCGAAAAAAATTTGAAAAAGAAGTTATATATTCAAATACCTCATCAATTGGTCGTAGCGGTCGTCGTACAAATTCTGGATTCTCGATTCGTCCATATAGGCTGCTTTAATGTTATAATCGTACCGTACAAAGGTCTGAATAATGGCAGATAAATCAATCACATTTACTTTTAAAGTTACCGTCATCAGGTTCGATTCGGGAACCTGTGTAATATAAAAGCTTAGTATCCTGGCATCGTTGCCCTCCACAATCTGGGCAATCTGAGAAAGCGAATAGTCAATCGCATTTAATTCCAATTCAATAACCCCGCCAGGTTCACCTACTGCAACCAAATCGGCAAATTTCTGCGCCAAATCAAAAACAGTTATGATTCCGCAATATTCGTGATGAAGGTTGAGTACCGGAATAGCGCTTAGTTTTAATACCGATATAGCTGAAAAAACTTCGTAAATATGCTGATTCGTATAAACATGAGGTGAAAGCAAATAATCGGAATAATCGCCAACCGGATGTTCGATGATATTCAGGTCATAAATTATTTTGTCTGAGATCAACCCCACCAATTGTTTCCCGTCTATCACCGGCAGATGCGATATCCTGAAAATTTCCATCCAGTTCAGGGCCTTCTGGCCAGTATCGGCCAGGTGCAATGCAGGGACAACTTCTGAAAGAAGGTTTTGAGCTATCATTTTTTTAAGTTTTCTGTATATCCTGAATCAAATCTTAATCGTAAATTGCGCCGGTAAAAATCATATCATGACCAGACTTAGCGTAAATATAAACAAAATAGCAACATTACGAAATTCACGCGGCGGAAATACCCCAAATGTCCTGGAAGCTGCCATGAACTGTCAGAAATTTGGCGCTCAGGGGATTACAGTACACCCACGGCCCGATGAAAGACATATCAGGCGCCAGGATGTATTTGAAATCAGGCCGCATATTACCACAGAATACAATATCGAAGGTTATCCCAGCGAAGATTTTATCCGAATGGTGATTGAAGTAAAAGCCCATCAGGTTACCCTGGTTCCTGATACCCACGACCAGCTAACTTCGGATCATGGCTGGGATACCAGGGAAAACCTATCTTTCCTGAAAGAAGTGATTGCCCGTTTTAAAGCCGAAAGTATCCGGACTTCCATTTTTGTAGATCCTGATCTGGGAATGATTGAAGGTGCGAAGGAAACCGGAACCGACCGGATTGAATTATATACCGAACCTTATGCCAAAATGTATCCGGTTGATCCAATCCTTGCCGTGGCTCCGTTTAAAGAGGCTGCCAAACTGGCCCACAAACTTGGTCTGGGAATCAATGCCGGTCACGATTTAAGCCTGAAAAACCTTCGCTTTTTCCACGATCATGTGCCATATCTCGACGAAGTTTCGATTGGCCATGCTTTGATTGCCGACGCGCTTTACATGGGCTTACGGAACACTATTCAGGATTACCTCTCGTGCCTTCAATAAACACAGCAATGCAATTATTTTTCAGGATTGAAGGCGCCGGCAAACCAGTTGTGATTATCCATGGACTTTACGGATCGTCTGACAACTGGCTTACTGTTGCAAAAAAACTTGCTTCACACTATTTGGTGTATTCGATCGATCAGCGGAACCATGGCCGTTCGCCCAATTCGGAAGTGCACAGTTTCGAAGCAATGAAAAACGATCTGGCGGAGTTTTTTGATCGGCAGAAAATTGAAAAAGCCATTGTTTTGGGGCATAGCATGGGCGGAAAAACGGCCATGTGCTTTGCGGCTGATTACCCCGAAAGGATTGAAAAACTAATTGTGGTTGACATTGCCCCGAAAGACTATTTTTTACTGAACGACGAGAGCCAGTATTATCTGCACAACAATATTTTACGGGCCATGCTCGAAATTGATTTCAGTAGGATAGAATCGCGAAAGCAAGTCGAAAATTTCCTGCACGAACGCATTGACGGCGCTCAAATTGTCCACTTTCTGCTGAAAAATATACATCGGAATAAAGCCAACCACCAATTTGAATGGCGGTTAAATGTTCCGGTCCTGTACGACAACCTGGACGAAATCATTAAAGGAGTCAACGCACATTATTTCGACGACCGGATCCCCATCTTCAATTATCCGGTTATGTTTGTCAAAGGGGCTAATTCAAATTACATCCTTCCTGAAGATTATGCTTCCATCCGCCGTATTTATCCTGAAGCACAAATCATTGAAATCCCTAATGCCGGGCACTGGCTGCATGCAGAGCAGCCACGGTTGTTTATGGATGCGATTTGGAAATACATAAAATAGTTCCAAGTTCCAAATTCCAAGTTCCAAGTTTACTTGAAATTTGGAATTTGAAACTTGGAACTTCCTACCGGTTATACTTCTCCGTTATCTTCTTCAGAAACACTTTATGATTTAACCGGATTTGGGGCCAGGTGAAGCGCCAGTCCCAGTTTCCGGCAGCTACTCCGGGAGTGTTCATGCGGGCATCAGTGTCCAGTCCAAGAACATCCTGCATTGGAATTATGGCTGTGTGCGCAGCCGATGCCCAGGCTTGTTCAATGAAATTACGCACAAACTGTTTTCCACTTCCGGGGATGTATTTATGCAATAATTTCCTTTCCTTTTTGTTGATCGAGTTAAACCATCCCAGCGAAGTATCGTTATCGTGTGTGCCGGTATAGACCAGAAAATTCGAGGTATAGTTATGAGGTAAATTTTCATTGGTTGCATCATCACTAAAAGCGAACTGAAGGATTTTCATTCCGGGCAATCCAAAGTCATCGCGCAACTTTTCCACTTCAGGAGTAATAACGCCTAAATCCTCGGCAATTACTTCCAGATTTCCTATTTGCTCTTTCAACTTCCTGAACAATTCATATCCTTTTGCCGGAAGCCATTCACCAACTATGGCCGTTTCCTCTTCAACCGGCACAGCCCAGAACGACTCCAGGCCGCGAAAATGATCAACCCGCACCTGATCGAACATCCGGAGGTTAAAATGAACACGGGCCAGCCACCAGTCGAAATCGCGCTCGGCAACACGTTCCCAGTCGAAAACCGGATTTCCCCACAACTGACCGGTCTCACTGAAATAATCGGGCGGAACCCCGCCAACCTGCGTTGGTTTTGAATCTTTGTCGAGCAGAAAAATATCCTGATTGGCCCAAACATCAACACTATCCATCGAAACATACAGCGGAATATCGCCGATAATCCGGATGCCTTTCTGATTGGCATAGGTTTTTAATTTATACCACTGCCTGAAAAATATAAACTGAAGGAAACGGTGAAAGTCAATTTCAGCATGCAGTTCTTTAAATGCTTCCTGAATCGTGTGCCTATCGCGAATGACCAGTTTTTTCTCCCAGGTATTCCATACCGTTTCACCATTTTTGGTTTTTAGTGAACGAAACAGTGCATAATCGTCGAGCCACCACGAGTTATGGCTCATAAATGTCACATATTCATCTTTGTAGCGATCAAAATTCTTCTTAAAACCGGCAAAGGCTTCCCTGAATAATTCAGTTTTCCACTCTCCTACCCTTTCAAGTTCAACCTGTTTGGCTTTGAAATGCTGATCAGTTAGCG
This sequence comes from Odoribacter sp., assembly GCA_013824715.1. GTDB lineage: Bacteria > Bacteroidota > Bacteroidia > Bacteroidales > Prolixibacteraceae > Aquipluma. Next base: position 26,811 of record PNOH01000011.1, read on the forward strand.
AATCTTTGGCAATCAGCCGGTCGGTCACTAAAAGCTGAACATCTATAAACATCGGATTTCCGGCGAAAGCTGAATAACACTGATAGGGCGAATTACCGTAACCTACCGGGCCAAGCGGCAGAATCTGCCAGATTTTTTGTTTTGTCTGAGCCAGAAAATCAATAAACTGATAGGCATCTTTGCCCAAACTCCCAATACCTTCATCGCCCGGAAGCGAACTGATATGCAACAGGATTCCGCTACTTCTTTCCATTTTCCTGAATTGATTTTCTGTAAATACTAAGATGACCGGCTGTTTCCCTTACCAAACGCTGAACGGCCAGTCCATGTTTCAGATCGGGAACAAAAGTTTTGGTATCGTTACCGGTCAGGAAAATATAATGGGCATGAATCATTGAGCGCAGCCATCCGGGAGGAACATGACCGGAAGGAAAACTGGTTATTGGTACGTAATTGCTGCCTACAACCTGACGCGTCCATTGCCCGGTTTCTTCCAGATAATATTCGAAATAATCAACCGAATGCGATGAGTACCGCAGCATTCCTTTTTCGGCATAGATTTCGAGTGTGACCAAATCGCCCGTTCCTGAACTGATGCGGCTCGCCGACAGGATTCCGGCTGCCTTATTTTCAGGATTAACCAGGGTTAACGAACTAAATAAATCCGAATCTTCAGGAACATCGTCAAAACTTCCGGCCTGAAAAGCGCTGGTAATTTGAAGGTTTTCGCCCAGGAAAGCCATCAGCAAACTGATTCCGTGCGAACCCAGATCGGCCATAGCGCCGCCATCGGGAGCCGGAGTTAAACGGCTTGCCCGTTTGTCGCGGTACGATTGCTGCAAATAATCGCCATGGTAATATTTCAGGTCAAAATGAATGGGGTTTCCGAGTTTTCCTGAATTCCAGAAGGCCAATGCTTCTCTGACCGATGCCGTTTGCAAATACTGAAAACCAACCTGAATTTGCTTTCCTGTTTCAGCGGTAAGCAATGCCATTTGGTGTTCTTCTTCCAGAGTGGTACAGACAGGCTTTTCCAGATAAATCCGGGTAACCGATGGCATTTCGAGCGCTAGTTTCAGGTGGTCAAAATGGACTTTATTTGGGCCCAATATCAGGACAGTATTGATTTTCGGATTGGACTTGAATTCATCAAGCATTATTGATTTCCGGAATCCGAACCTGGCAGCAAAGGCATCACGGCTTTCTTTCCGGGCCGAACAAACCGCTTCAAACTCAATTTCAGGAACTTCAGGATAGAAATACTTGAGTGAATTAAGTGCATACGCATGTGACCGGGCAATTCCTCCTGCGCCTAAAAATCCAATAACCATTTTTTCTGAAACCATCGAATATACATTTGTTTGGAAATATCAAAATTAATGGATTTAGCGAGAGTTGCGAGGATAAATTTCAATAGATTCGGGAAAAGACTTTCAACAGGTAAAAAAGTTGCAATTATGAATACATTCAGAAATGTTGCAAAAACAATATTAAATGCTTTGAAATTAAAGCCAGACCGACATACTGCAAGTATTGAGGAGGATATCACCGAGCGCAAACAAGCAGAAGAAGCGTTGGAAAAGAGCCGAAACTTGCTTGCAGAGTCCCAAAGAATAGGAAACGTTGGTGGTTGGGAATTTAATATTGATACTAAGGAGGTGATATGGACAGAAGAAGTTTTCCGCATCCACGAAGTGGAGCAGCCCTATCGCTTGAATATTGAACAAGGAATCAATTTTTATACGCCGGAATCCAGACCGGTTATTGAACAAGCCGTACAACGTGCAATTGAATATGGAGAGCCGTTTGATGTAGAGTTGGAAATCATCACCGCCAAAGGCAATCTTTGCTCGGTTCATGCCATCGGCAAGGTGGATATGAAACAGCGCAGAGTCTTTAGCTTCTTCCAGGACATCACCGAACGTAAGCACACAGAAGAAAAATTGCGCTTATCTGAAGTGAAATTTTCCAATGCCTTCCACGTGGGTCCTGAAGGAATGACGATTACCCGAATCGCAGACGGCAAATTCATTGATGTCAACGAATCCTTTCTTGGGATGTTTGAATTCAGCCGCCAGGAGGTGATTGGACACACATCTATGGAATTGAATTTGTGGATGCCTGAAGAACGCAAAAAACTGATAGAGCGACAACTTGAGTCGGGAGGGCTGCGAGAATATGAACTTCAGGCGCGGGCAAAATCAGGCAGGATCATAAATATCCTGTTCTCCTTAAAGCCGATAGAGCTGGAAGGCAAAACCCATCATTATATACAGCTTCTGGCTGCCGAAATCTGGCAATACATGGTTACTTCACAAACTCAGGTTACTAAAGAAGTTGTCGAAACCTGTGCGAAACAAATTGTTGAACTTAAAAAAGACTACTATTTCGATCTATTCGACCGTCAATCCCTGATGCAAAAGCAATTGCTAATTGCTCTGGCTTATAACGGCAATAACATTTTCTCAGCAACATATACCAAAAATAATAGGTTATCCACAGCTTCAACTACCCAAAAATCAGCGCTGGCTTTAATGGAAAGTGGAATTATAGACAAAACTGACAGTTCTTATTTTATCAGCGATCCTTTTTTCAAACGGTTTCTGCAAAATTGCGCCTCGTAGCGTTACGCCTTGAAACGTAATTTCAAAAAATTCTATTTATTTACCTGTAAACCAGAGCGTTTTGATCTGTGCTAAGCTTAACTTTTAGTTATATAACAAATGCTGTGGGTATTATAGTTATGTTCGGAGTGGCTTCATTTGTCATAGGTACCGGAATTTTCATTTTTTAAAACCTTATTTGTCAGAGGAACCTTAGTAGTAATGATTCGTGAATGTGAATTAGACCTAATTCCTCGTTTGAAATTTACTTTGTAGTCAGTAAAAATTCGTACCCACACAAAACGTTACAGAACCTAACTTTTAGTCTCCTCTCCTATTCCAACTCCAGAACTACTACCGATTTTCCAGGAATATTCACTTCCAGCTTATTATCAGAAAGCTTTTTCGCATTCCTAAACGAAACGGGTGCAACTGTTTCAGGTTTTTCGAAGGTATTTACTGAATTGAATGCAGCGGCAGTCAAAATAGTTCCTGAATTAATTTTGCTGAACCCTTTGCCTGAAAGATTCACTTCAAGTTTAATCTCTTTGTTTGGGTTTAGATTGCTCAGGCTGATATGGATTTTGCCATTTTTATCAACCGAAGAAGAACTGACTATTGAGGGAATTTGATCGTTACCCAGTTTATAGTTTTCGCAAATCAGATTGGAAGGCAGCAAAGTTGCATCCTGATGAACGGTAAACATTTTAAAAACATGATAAGTCGGGGTCAGCACCATTTTGTCTCCCTGTGTCAAAATCATGGCCTGCAATACATTCACAATCTGTGCAATGTTGGCCATTTTAACACGATCGGCATGTTTGTTCAGGATGTCGAGTGTGGTTGAAGCGATCAGGGCATCACGCATGGAGTTCTGCTGAAACAAATGTCCGGGATTGGTTCCGGGTTCCACATCAGTCCAGATTCCCCACTCATCAACCAGCAAATCGACGCGTTTATCCTTATCATACTGGTCCATGATGGCCGAGTGTTTGCTTACCAATTCATCCATATACAAACCCTTTTTCAATCCTGAAAAATAGAGCTCTTCGCCAAAGCCTGTGGCAGCCGATTTATTGTTCCATCCCTCACCAGCAATAGTGTAATAATGCAACGACAAACCATCCATGTTGTTCCGGCCTTTTTCCATCATGACCTTGGTCCAGTTCAGGTCGCTACCGTTCGAGCCACAACCGATACGGTCGAATTTATTGCCACCGTACATTCTGGCGTAATTTGAATATTGCTTCATCAGGTCGGCATAATATTCCGGGGTCATATCTCCGCCGCAGCCCCAGCTTTCGTTTCCGATTCCGATAAACTTTACATTCCACGATTTTTCCCGGCCATTCTTCCGGCGAAGGTTTGCCATCGGAACATCATCATCCGAAGTCATGTATTCAATCCAGTCAACCATTTCACCAACGGTACCCGAACCCACATTGGCCGAAATGTAAGGATCGCAACCCAGCAATTCGCAAAGGTTAAGAAATTCGTTGGTGCCGAAACTGTTGTCTTCAACGGTTCCGCCCCAGAAAACATTTTTAATTTTCGGACGGTCGGCCAACGGACCGATTCCGTTTTTCCAATGATAAGTATCGGCAAAACAACCACCGGGCCAGCGAAGTACAGGGACTTTTAATGCCTGAAGGGCTTCAAGCAAATCTTTGCGGTACCCGTTCACATTCGGAATTGGTGAATCTTTTCCAACCCAGATTCCATCGTAAATGCAACGGCCCAGGTGTTCGGCAAACTGGCCGTAAATGTTTTTGTTGATCTGGGTTTTTCCTCCGGCAGCATCAATCGAAAGCACATTGATCTGTGCTTTTGTGACTAAAACAGAAATTAACAGAAAGAATATGACTGTAATTCTTTTCATTTGGATTGGTTTTAATTGGTTTACTTCGATTTTAAAGTTCTGATCTCAAAAGAACAAAAATATAACTGTCTTTCAAACACTTTATTTTTTTAAACACAAAATAATGTTGTGTCCATATTGGAAGAAATCGGATAGGAGAAACGGGATTGTTTCCCGTTTCGTCCTTCCACACTACCGTGCGTATTGTTCGGCATACGGCGGTTCCTTAATTTACGCCATTCACTTTCCGATAATAATCCGTGAAGAACATGTATCCTGCCAGTTTTAAACGATCGTTAGAAGTATTTACGATGGGGCTATTGGCTAATGGTTGGCAACTACCGTTTCACATAACGGACTTGCACCGTCAAGTTATTCGCCATGCACGGCGCACAACAAAAAGCTCTGCAATCAATTCGATTACAGAGCTTTATAATTTCAAAAAGTGACCCAGCTGGGATTCGGACCCAGGACCCCATCCTTAAAAGGGATGTGCTCTACCAACTGAGCTACTGAGTCATCCTTATCTGCTTTTGTTTTTCAAAAGCGGTTGCAAAAATATGTTTTTAATATTAAACTATCAATATTATATGGAACAAATTCATATAAAAAATATATCGCATTGAAATTCAATAATAACCAAACAAATTTTGAATTTCAAAATCAACTAACCAAAACTTTGTGGTCCATTTTTTTAATAGATCAAGTATAAATAATATTCCTTCTTTAAACAATTTTCTATTTTCGCTCAATCTATTTCGAAACAAAAAATAGAAGTCGTAACTTTATACAAAATCGGAATATAATCCGTTTTTATACTAAAATATGGATATGAATATTCAAATGGTTGACTTGTACGGGCAGTACTTTAAAATAAAAGATGAAATTGATCAGGAAATGAACCAGGTTATTCGTTCTTCTGTATTTGTAAAAGGAGGAAAGGTACTTGAATTTGAAGATAATCTGAAAAAATATCTCGATGTTGAGCATGTAATCACCTGCGGAAACGGAACGGATGCCCTCCAGATTGCGATGATGGCTTTAAACTTAAATGAAGGAGATGAAGTGATAACTGCTCCTTTTACCTTTGTTTCGACACTCGAAGTTCTGGCTCTTATGAAATTAAAGCCTGTTTTGGTGGACGTTGATCCGAATAACTTTAACATCAGGCCAGAGTTGGTCAGTAGCCATATCGACCACTTAACCAAAGCCATTATTCCTGTTCACCTTTTCGGACAATGTGCCGATATGGAATCGCTTAATCAGATTGCCTTGGAGAATAACCTTTTTATTATTGAAGATGCCTGTCAGGCCCTGGGAACCGAATATATTTTCAAAAATGGCATGGTAGCCAAAGCAGGTACAATTGGAGATATAGCCTGCAATTCGTTTTTCCCAACTAAAAATCTGGGCGCTTTTGGCGATGGCGGGGCGCTCTTCACTAACAACAATGAGCTTGCCCAAACCATGCGTTCAATCGCCAATCATGGCATGGGCAACCGGTATTATTATCAGCAAATTGGGATGAACTCTAGACTGGACGCCCTTCAGGCAGCAATTTTGGATGTGAAACTTAAATACCTCGACCAGTATGTTCAGGCACGACAGTCGGCAGCAGAATTTTACGACCGTGAGCTTGCTGCAATACAGGAAATATCAATCCCGGCAAGGGTTTCATTCAGTTCTCATAGTTTTCATCAATACACCATAAAAGTACCAAAAAGAAGAAATGAGCTGCAAAGATTCCTTCATTCAAAAGGAATTCCATGTATGGTTTATTATCCGTTGCCCCTTCATCTTCAGGAGGCATACCAATATCTGGGTTACCGTAAAGGTGATTTTCCGGTTGCAGAGGAACTTTCGGAACAAGTGTTATCTTTGCCCATGCACACCGAATTGACCGACGAAGAATTGAATTATATCATAGCGGCCATCCGGGAATTTTTCAGCTAATGGAAACAACTTATTTTGCCCACGAAACCGCGGTAATAGACCCTGGTTGCCAAATTGGCGAAGAAACCAGAATCTGGCACTTTTCACACATCATGACAAACTGTTTCATTGGCCAACAATGCTCAATCGGACAGAATGTGGTTATTTCGCCGGAAGTTCGAATTGGAAACCGGGTTAAAATCCAGAATAATGTTTCGGTTTACACCGGCGTGATTTGTGAAGATGATGTCTTTCTCGGGCCATCAGCAGTGTTTACCAATGTAATCAATCCCAGAAGTGCGGTAAGCCGCAAAGATGAATTTAAACCAACATTAGTGAAGAAAGGCGCAACCATTGGGGCCAATTCAACAATTATATGTGGCATAACGATTGGGAAATATGCATTTGTTGGCGCTGGGGCTGTTGTTACGAAAAATATTCCTGATTATGCCCTCGTTGTGGGTAATCCTGCCAGGCAAACCGGATGGATGAGCGAATATGGCCATAAATTAAATTTCAATTCAGTGGGAATGGCTGTTTGTCCTGAAAGTCAGGAACAATACCAGTTCGAAAATGGAAAAGTGTCAAAAATAAAAGCTTGAAACTATTATGTCAGCAGAAAAAATAATACGGTTTGCAGTCATTGGACAAGGGCATATCGGCAAACGACATTCAGAAATGGTGCTACGGAACCCACAAACCGAACTGGTCGCTGTTTGCGATATACTTTCTCCGGAAGAATGTAAAACTTCATATAATGGCATTCCGTTTTACCCATCGATTGACGAATTACTTGAAAAAGAAACCAGTCTGGATGTAATAAATATCTGCACTCCAAATGGATTACATGCAGAAATGGCTGTCAAGGCCCTTGAAAAGGGATTGCATGTGGTGGTTGAGAAGCCAATGGCTTTGACCAAAACCGATGCTGAACGAATCGTTTTTAAGTCGTTGGAGAAACATAAAATTGTTTTCTGCGTGATGCAAAACAGATATTCCCCGCCATCAGTCTGGCTAAAAAGTGTGATGGATCAAAACTTGCTAGGGGAACTGTTTCATGTACAGATTAATTGCTACTGGAACCGCGACGAACGTTATTACACCCATCAAAACTGGCATGGAGATCAGCAACTTGATGGCGGCACACTATTTACACAATTCTCTCATTTCATCGACATCATGTACTGGTTGTTTGGCGATATTAAAAATATCAGCGGACAATTCAGGGATTTTAATCATCAGTCTTTAACCGATTTTGAAGATACGGGTATTGTCAATTTTGAGTTTGTAAAGCAGGGAATTGGTACTTTGAATTATTCCACTTCCATTTACCATGAAAATCTGGAAAGCAGTCTGACTATTATTGGCGAAAAAGGAACTATCAAAGTAGCTGGCCAGTATATGAACGAAGTAACATACTGCAACATTAAAAACTACCAGATGCCTGAACTGGAAGCCAGTGCGCCGCCTAACGATTACGGACTTTACAAAGGGTCGGCCCAAAACCATCATTTGGTTATTCAAAACGTGGTGGACACCATTATCGGCCTTCAACCTATGAGTACAAATGCGCTTGAAGGTTTGAAAATTGTAGATATTATCGAACGGATTTATGCGGTCAGAAACCAGGTATGGAAAAAATAAATTCAGCAATTTGTTATAAATGGTATGCGCTTTACGTAAAATCCAGAGCCGAAAAAAAAGCACATGCTGAGTTACAATTCAAAGAAATAGAGACTTTCCTGCCCCTTCAGCGCAGACTCCGGCAGTGGAGCGACCGAAAAAAATGGGTGGAAATGCCACTCATCCCCGGATATTTATTTGTCAGGATCAGCCGGAAAGAGCATGATTCAGTATTACAATCTAATTTCATTGTGAACTTCATCAAATTTGAAGGTGCCGCCGCCGTAATACCGGATAATCAGATTGATTATCTGAAACTGATGCTCAAACAGGAAAATCCCGATATCGAAATCACTTACGAAACCTTCGCCTACGGACAGATGATTGAAGTTATTTCCGGACCTTTAATCGGGTTACACGGAAAACTGGTTCGAATTAAGGGTAAAAACAAGGTAGCCATTGAACTAGAACAAATTGGTTATTCTGTTATGGTAGAGATGTTAGCAGAAAATATCCGGTTTTCCGGGAATAAAGAAATGTGCAGATAAAGGATGACCTACAACTTTCAGTAACTTAACTCCTTGAAAAAACAAGACGAGTTTGTTGTTGTGATTATCCGCTCGCATCATAGCAGGCAAATCAAACGGACTGGAAATAACCCAATGTCAGGTTAAAAGGGCTTGAATTATTGAAAAGTCAGATAAAAACAAGCGATCTGAAACAATACGAAGCGGTATTGGCCCTACGATTTCCTGGAATCGGGAAGACAATCGTCGAATTCAACTTTTTTGATCATTATCAGTCCGCCAGCATTGCCGTTCACCGAAAACGGAGAGCGCATTACCTCCAATTTACAAAACCTTAAATCGAAAGAAGGCGACAATCTGGTACTTATTCCTTTTTTTATTAAAGATTATCTGCATTAAAACATAAACAGCGAATACATTTATCCGATTGACAAGATAAAGAATTGGCTAATTCGTCCATTTTGAGCAAGCGGATTTCCTTGCCAGTTGCCTCAATAAGTCCCATATTATGAAGCGACCTGATTTCTCGGGAAAGTGATGGCCTGTTTACGCCAAAAAACTGGGCTAACTCTGTCTGTGATTTTTTCAGGATCAGTCTGTCAGAGTTCTGCTCCCTGGCTTGTGACAGGAGGTAAACAATGAACCGTTCCTTTAATGATCGTTGAGAAAAGCATGAAATCCGCTGATAAAGGTATGATGCACCTTCTGCAACCTCATTCAGATAGTTCTTCAGAAAAGTCTGATTGATTTGCATCATTTTTAAAACCTCGCTTTTTTCAATCTTCAGTACCACTACATCAGTCATTGCAATAACATCCATCGGATAAACGATATCAACTCCCAACAGAAGGGCCGTTGAAAGGGCCGTTGTACTTTTTTGCTCAACTATCCGAAGAGAATTACCATTTTTACAGGTAATTTCACCTTTAATCACGCCTTTTATCAAGATAATCAGGCTCTTCTGATACGAACCATTTCGGATAAGGCATTCATCTTTTAAGTAATGCTGAATGCGATGTACAACCTGACTTAACAAACCGCTGATTTCAGGAAGGCTAATTCCATCAAAAAGTGCACAATTCTTAATATTTTTTAACTGGTCCATTATTTTAATGCCTGTAACATAGGTTACCGTTTCGTTGGTTAAAGAACAATATTTTTACAACAAATTAAGATAAAACTGTTTACAAGCATGTAGCAAAAATCAAATTACACGTTTTTTTGTAAGTAGTTTTAACTAATCCTTAACAGCCATAAAAAAAAACAAAAACCTTACTTAAAACAACGTCTATGATTGATTCAAATGTTGTACTTAACGGACAAACAATGGCTTATACATTCTATTGTATTGCCATTCTCCTGCTAATGGGATGGTTTGGTCTGAGAATAACCAGAAAAGGGAGCAGTAACAAAGTGATTCCCGGGCTGTTTTATTCTTTTGTTGGTCTGCTTGTGATATTGGGGGTATCATTGCATATTGTTACCTACAATACCATTCCCTGGGTGAAAATGGACATTAACAGGGCGAATTTAAAGCCTGACAAAACATTCACTATCCTTGTCGAAAATCACAAATTTCAACTTCCTTCCGAAAAAATGATTGTCAGTTGCGATGACAAAGTATTGTTTGATGTCAGTTCTAATGATCTCACTTACGGCTTTGGCGTTTTCAGGCAGGACAATTCAATGGTTTTCCAGATGCAGGTGGTGCCTGGTCATAAAAACGACATTCTTTGGAAATTCGAAAAGCCTGGTGTTTACACCATCCGCTCGACCGAATATTCGGGTCCAAAAGGTATCGCCATGATTGAAAAGGATGTAATTGAGGTGCTTGAATCAAGTGCAACTTCAACTAACAAATGACTCAATTAATTAAACTTAAAAGAAAACCTATGAATTTTACAAATACATTGCTCAACGGGGAACAAGGCTTATTCAAGGAAAAAACCTTAACCCCCATGCAAAAACTAACGCTTCGTTTTGTCGTTGTCGGGTTGATTTATTATGGTCTTGCCGTAATCGAAGGTATGATCATGAGATTGTACCAAGTCGCGCCACTGCCAACCATCGAAACAAGCCAGTTCTTCGCCATAATGACGGCACATCCACTCGTTGGAATTTTCGGTTCGACCTATTCGATTGTTTTCGGGGCATTTTTATTCCTGGTCCCGTTCCTGATGAAAAAACCTCTCTGGAGTTTTAAACTTGCAAACTGGACCTTTTTATTGATTACAATAGGCACATTAACTTTCTGGTTAGCTGGTTTTATTTCTGAATATGCACCGCTTTACACTTTATACTGGCCATTGCCAGCCGATTTCAGCCAGTTCAGCCCTCTGGGCGGCGCTGTTTTTATCGCAGGCATTGCGCTCGTTATGGTCGGAGCAGTATTTTTTGTGATCAACATTTTCAAAACTATCGTTTATACTCCCGAAGGCTGGGAAAAACAGCCTGCAAGCGCCCTGTTCGCATCAGCTATCGGTTATGATGGCCTTCGTAACCTCTTCTCAAAAAAGAAGGTTAGGAAAGAACATTTAGTTTCTTTACCAGTAGCTGCTATCGCACGTGGAACTATAGATGTTGCATTAAATGCAGGTATTATTTTATTCACCGGTGTACTTATTCTGGTTTACATGGTTAGTGCATTGCTTGGTTTCGACCTGAAAGAAACGGCAATCGATGCACTTCTGTATAAAAACTGGTTCTGGTGGGGGCTCGATTTAATTGCCGATGGGCTGGTCCTTATCTTTGTAGCCGGAACCTGGTATTTGCTGGCGATGATGATTACCGGAAAGAATTTGTATATGCAGAATATTGCCAGGGCCGCTTTGCTGGTCGAATTAGTCGTATCGTGGACGGTATGGTCTCACCATTTGCTTTCAGATCAGGCACAACCGATCATGCTTAAAATTGTTTCCGGAGAGTTGGTTACGGCCTTCGAGCTAATTACCCAGGGACTGGCATTCTTCATCACTCTGGCCACTTTGTGGAGCGCACGTCCTTTAAAAATGACCAATGAATTAAAATTCTTGCTCGGTGGTCTTACCGGATTTGCACTGGCTGTTCCGGCAGGTATTATGCAGGCTGATATGGGTTTAAACCGGATTTTGCACAATACCCAGTGGATTATCGGGCCTCATGTACATGTCGCTATTTTGGTGGGATTAACAATGACTCTTTATTCAGCTATTTACGTTTTGTTCCCTGTTCTGACCAATGGAGCAAAACTGTACAGCCAGAAGTTAGCCAACTTCCATTTCTGGGCTCATCTGTTAGGCGGTATTGGTATGGGTGCATTCATGGGAATGGCTGGATTGAAAGGTATGCTACGCAGGACCATATACCTGGATGGCGAATTTAACCTGTATATGATCCTGGCCGCGATTTGCGGAACACTTCTGCTGCTTGCCTTCCTGGCCTTCTTTTACAACATTGTGATGAGCGTGGGGATTAATGGGGTGATTGGAATTTTCAAGCCTTCCAAGCTAAATAAAAAGGTTTTATTACCTACTGAATAACAATTTTTCGCATACTCTAAAAAGCCGTAATTATGAATAATGATTACGGCTTTTCTATTTTAAACTCTTCTGATTAATGAAAAGTCAGAAATGAACAATCGATAATATTACCAAACTGTAACTTCAACCCAGATTGCGTATTAATACCACTCAATAAGCGAGTTAATAGTATTATTTTAGCCGTCCTGAAATTAAAACGAAAATAACAGTAATGACAGAATATAGTCTATCTCATTTAAAGGAACTGGAAGCCGAAGCTATCCATATTATCCGTGAAGTAGCAGCCGAATTCGAGAATCCGGTGATGCTTTATTCCATCGGAAAAGACTCATCGGTCATGGTTCGTTTGGCTGAAAAAGCTTTTTACCCCGGAAAAGTTCCGTTTCCGCTAATGCACATCGATTCGAAATGGAAATTTAAAGAAATGGTCGAATTTCGCGACAATTATGCCCGCGAAAATGGCTGGAACCTGATTGTTCATTCCAACATGGCAGCATTTGAAGCAGGTGTTGGCCCGTTTACCCACGGAAGCAAGGTACACACCGATATAATGAAAACCCAGGCTTTGCTCGAAGGACTTTCAAAATACAAGTTTGATGCTGCTTTTGGAGGCGCCCGCCGCGACGAGGAGAAATCGCGTGCCAAAGAACGAATCTTTTCATTCCGTGATAAATTTCACCAGTGGGATCCCAAAAATCAACGCCCCGAATTATGGGACATCTACAATGCCCGTGTCCACAAAGGCGAATCAATCCGGGTATTTCCGATTTCAAACTGGACAGAACTCGATGTCTGGCAATATATCCGACTCGAAAAAATTCCAATTGTTCCGCTCTATTTTGCCAAAGAAAGGCCAATAGTAAATATTGACGGGAATCTGATCATGGTTGATGACGACAGGATGCCCAAAGAAATAGCTGCCAAAGCCGAAATGAAAATGGTGCGATTCCGTACACTGGGCTGTTACCCACTCACCGGAGCCGTTGAATCGGAAGCAGATACCATTGAAAAAATTGTGGAGGAAATGATGACGGTAACCGTTTCGGAGCGCACCACCCGGGTGATTGATTTCGACCAGGATGGCTCGATGGAACAGAAAAAACGGGAAGGGTATTTTTGAAGCCCCCTCCAAACATCCCCCAAAAAGGGAGACTAAAAAAAGTGTCCGTCACATGAATGAGACGGCAAAGAATACTGCTTAGTCATTCATCGCTCCATATCCTTTGCCGTTTGGCTTTAGCCAACGGACATGTAAATAAAAACAAACAATAAACATCATGAATACTGATAAACTTCAAAATAGTTATACAGATAATTCCCCTTTTGGAGAAGCCCGGGGAACACTCGATATCAACGCCTTCCTCAACCAGGACGAAAAGAAAGACCTGCTTCGCCTGTTGACCGCTGGTTCGGTTGACGATGGAAAATCAACATTGATTGGCCGTTTGCTGTCCGACAGTAAGAAAATCTACGAAGATCAGCTTTCGGCGCTCGAGCGCGATAGCAAACGGGTTGGACATGCAGGCGATGAAATTGACTACGCCCTCCTGCTCGATGGTTTAAAAGCCGAACGCGAACAAGGAATCACCATTGATGTGGCATACCGCTATTTCTCGACCAATAAGCGGAAATTCATCATTGCCGACACTCCCGGACATACCCAATACACCAGAAACATGGTCACCGGTGCATCAACCGCCAACCTTGCCATTATCCTGATTGATGCAACCAAAGGAGTAATCACGCAAACCCGTCGCCATACATTTCTGGTTTCGATGCTCGGAATCAAACATGTGGTGCTCGCTGTCAATAAAATGGATCTGGTGAATTACGACCAGAAAGTATTTGATGAGATTTGTGCCGATTACAAGGCTTTTATCACGCAGCTTGATGTTCCGGATGTGAACTTTATTCCGATTTCGGCCCTAAAAGGCGAAAACCTGGTTGAACCAACCACACTGATGCCCTGGTATCATGGAAAAAGCATGCTCGAATTCCTTGAATCGGTGCACATTAGCAGCGACCGCAACTTCGACGATATGCGTTTCCCGGTTCAGTACGTGCTTCGTCCCGACCTTGATTTCCGGGGATTCTCGGCCCGAGTGGCTTCAGGAATCATCAGGAAAGGTGAAAACATTATGGTTTTACCATCGCGCAAAACATCACGGATAAAAGAAATTATTACCTACGACGGAAACCTGGATGAAGCTTTTCCACCGCAATCGGTAACTATAACGCTCGAAGACGAAATTGATATTTCACGTGGAGATATGATAGTTTATCCGGATAATCTGCCACGCATTGAACGTCATTTTGAAGCCATGCTGGTATGGATGGACGAAAAACCAATGGATACAGGCATGCAATTATTTCTCAAACATGCAAACAACACGACCCGGGTGCGGTTTGATAAAATTCAGTATAAAATTGATGTCAACAGCCTTCAGAAATCGTCTGTCGGTCATTTCGAGCTGAACGAAATCGGGCGGGTGGTTCTGACTACCAACAAAGCTATTTTCTTCGATCCTTATAAGAAAAACCGCAGCACGGGCTCGTTTATCCTGATTGACCCTATCACGCACAACACCGTTGCTGTTGGAATGATCATTGATAAACTGAATGCTGAAGACCTTCCATCGAAAATAGTGGACGAAAAAACGCTGGAAGCAAACAAACTCCGCATCACCAAAGGACAATCCCTGATTTCGGAAACCCAACTTCAAAAACGGTACAACCAAAAAGGAACAACTTTATGGATTACCGGATTGCACGGTTCAGGAAAAAACGAACTGGCATTCACCCTTGAAAAAGAGCTGTTTGAACAGGGTGCAACCGTAGTTTTGCTCGATGGAAGTTCAATCCGTTCAGGACTTTCCAACGAGCTTGACTTTTCGCCTGCAGATCGTGCCGAACATCTGCGTCGCGTGGCCCATATCTGCAAATTGCTGAACGATCAGGGAATCATTACGATATGCTCATTCATTTCTCCGGACGAAAACATCCGCAGGCAAGTGGTCCAGATCGTTGGCGAAAACCGGTTTAAGCTTATCCACATGGACGCAAGCCTTGATTTCTGCAAAAAGAACAAACCCGAATTGTACGAAAAATTCGAGCAGGGATTGATCGAAAACCTTCCGGGAGCCGATCTTCCATTCACAACTCCTGAAAATCCGACATTGGTTTTAAAACCGGAAAACAGGGCGCAAAACACACGAATCATCATGGAGTATTTGGCCGATAGTAAGATTTTCCCGATAGTTTAGCAAAGAAGATGTATGTTATCAGTAAAAAGAGTTTTTAAAACGAACGCACACAACTCATTTTTCAAGGTTCTTGCTGGGTTTGGCAGATCCATGAACCGGTTGTATGAAAACAGGAACCATGATATCCACAGTAATGGTGAATTAACGATTTTGAAGAAAATCGCTCGAACTAATCCGTCGGTAATTATTGACGGAGGGGCAAATACCGGAGATTATTCATTGCTCACCAATCAATATAATCCTGACTGCAAAATTTATTCATTTGAGCCCGTAGAGGCTACATTTCAGTGTTTAACCGAAAACGTAAAGGATAATAAAAACATTATTCCGGTCAGAAAAGGATTATATAACAAGAACTGTTCTAAGGAAATAAATGTATTTGATTCAGACCAACACTCGTCCATCTATGATATCCAGGGGCTAAACTATGATTCAAATCAGAAACTAATGATTGAACTGGTTCGTGGTGACGATTTTATGGAAGAGAATGAAATAGATTCCATCGATTTTCTAAAACTTGATATTGAAGGCGCAGAGTATGATGCGCTGATTGGATTTGAAAACAGCATCAGGAATGGCAAAATAAAAGCCGTTCAGTTTGAATATGGCTATATCAATATTTCAACAAAAATATTACTGATTGATTATTACAATTTCTTTGAGGCAAATGACTATATCGTTGGTAAAATCTTCCCAAAGACCGTTGAATTCAGAAAATATGAATTTAAATACGAGGACTTTATAGGACCGAATTTCATTGCAGTGAAAAAATCAGAAACAGAACTTATCCATTCACTGCGCACAAAATAAACAAACAACCAAACACTTAACTCTGGCTACGAATAACATTCAAGGCCACACTCGCATGCTTTTCCGGCGACAATTGAGATTTGAATTTCTGAATCAACCTTCCTTCAGAATTGAAAACATAAGTCACACGTCCAGGTATTAAACCAAACAAATCGGAGGGAACTCCCAGCAATTTTCGTAACTCACCCGCAGTATCAGATAGCAAAGAAAATGGCAATTCGTATTTGGCCTTAAACCTTGCATGAGTGGCAGGCTTATCGCTACTCACACCATAAACCACGGCGCCGGCATCAACCAAACGCTGAAACGAATCCCGAAAACTGCAGGCTTCTTTTATGCATCCCCTGGTATCGTCTTTCGGATAAAAGTAGATAACCAGAAATTTTCCGGTTATTGAAGAAATATCAATAGGTTGGTGGGCTTCGTCCTTAAGAATGAAATGCGGAAGCTGATCTCCAACGATTAATCTTTTTTTCGCCATTTTTCAGTCAGGTCAGGTAATCGTGTATGTTTGGTTATTAGAGTTGTAATTACAGGATTTCACGCAAAGCGATCGAAATATCGTTTACTGCCTGCAACCCAGTACCGCTCCATTGAATTTTACCCCCCTGAAACAAAACTATGGCAGGTATGTTCCGAACCTTACAGGAGGTAGCTATGTCGGGATAATGATCAACATTCACTTTTATAATACGCACGTGTTCCCTAAAATCATCTTTAACTTCTTTTAAAACGGAAGGCATTAAACGGCATGGAACACACCAGTCAGCATAAAAATCGACCAATACCGGTTTTGCCGATTTTACGATATGGTTAAACCGACTATTCATTTCTGCTTTCCCGCTTTGCAATATAACTTCCCAGCAAATCGCCCAGTAAATATCCCAATGCTGCCCCCCATAAGGTAGATAAATACCATACCGATTGTATCGGGCAGGTGCCGCTTGTGCAACCAACAAATTTCCAATACAGGAAACCGCTAAAAGCTCCAACGCCGACAAATCCAACTTTAATCCAAAAAATTTTGTTTTTAGCCATTTCTTATTATTTCGAATTGAAACAATAGCTTAGTTGATAAGTTCAACCCTTTCGAATAGATAATAAAATACATACATAGATATTTTTGATATTCATGCTGTAAACCAATCTGAAACAAACCTCCATCATTAAACTGGAAGCTGTTTATTTAATAAACTCCTTACGTATGGGATTAAAATTATCAATCAGTCGGGCCTGTTGCGAAAGAAGCCGGATCGTATGTTTTTTGCCTGAAGGTACAGCAAACATATCGCCTGCCTGAAGGTGCTGCTCCTTTTCGCCTTCACAGTAAAAAATAATCTCACCCGAAGCAACATAACTGGTTTGCTCGTGGAGGTGTGAATGATAAGGCTCTGCTTCTGCCCATGGACCATCAGAAAAACCGACGATAACTGTCATTAAATTTGGGGTGTGGATAATCCGTCGTTCCAGTCCTTCCCGAACAATCTCAGGAGCGCTTTCTGCGAATTTTACAACTGCCATATTTTAACTGATTATTGATGAATGTTGATTTAAAGAATTTGACAATGTGACAATTCGACAATTCGACAATTATAAAAAGTGCAGCTCAATTACCGAATTATCGAATTGCCGACTTATTATTTCACCGCTTTATTAATCTGTTTTTCACTCAGTTCTCCCTTAAATACCAGTAATGAATATTTCAGTACCAAAGGTTGGTCATGCGGAATTGCAACAGATTTTCGTCCCGGGAACGCTGCATTTTGCATACTGGCCTTTTTCCTGAGAATCCAACTTTCGGCTGGTGATGGATTTTGTGGATTACTCCAAATCACTACCCCACCCTTTTTGCCTCCTTCCAGAAATGAACCTGAAATTTTCATCGAACTTCCAGCTACAATAGCAGTATTGGTGGGTTCAATCAAACCGGTTTCGCTCGTAAATCTGACATCCTCAGGCAAGTTCAGGCGAACAGAAAAGCCACTGTAGCCTTTTTCGTCATCCGAACCGCCAATGGATAAACGATCAGTCAAGGCTAACAGTTTAATTTGAAAATCAAAACGGCGGTGGTTTCCTGATTTCGGGTAAAGGATGATCCGGGTTTCCTCGCGCAGGTATGCCTCTGCCCCATTTTTCCACAAAGGCGATTTCCAGTCAACCGAAGTCATTATATAGCCATTTCCTTTGCTCTGCTTAAATTCAAAATTGTTCACCTTTTGCTGAAAGTTTTTCAATTCCCAGCCATCCGAAACCGATTGGCCGTCAATTAAAATCTGGTGCCAGGCCCAAAAAATACCGCGATGGTGAAGGTGATCAGCAGGAAAATCCTCAGTTAAACGTGTTCCATCAGGGCCAAATAGCGGGTGGATGTAATTGCACCGGCTATACTCCCCGTCTTTATCTTTCGGACTTTTTTGATAAAAAAACAGGCTGTCTTTCCCTTCCAAAAAAAGAAAACCTTCATCTTTTACCACTATGTTGATCTGGGCTTGTCCAGCAAACGACAGACCTATCAGGAGAAAAACAGTTATTGGCTTAAGCATTGAGTTAGTTTAATTAAGCTTTATGAAAAATATTAAAAAACAAAACTCCCCGAAGAATTTCCAGAGAGTTTGCTGTTATGCAGCAGCAGCTTTTCATTTGACTGACCACTGCGACTGGCCACTTGTTTATAGCTTCGGCTCCCATCCTTTTTGGTATTCACGATCCCAAAGTTTCATTCCGTCTTTATCCAAAATCCGGCCAGTTTCGGTGTTAACCTTGTACGATTTGTTGATACGGTACGAAATATTGGCATAATGGGTCAGCATTTGGGTGATAGCGCCCTCTTCTATTGGCGAATTCAGTTTGGTTTCTGTGCCACGGATCACATTGAAGAAGTTGGCTACGTGACCGTCGGTCATATCGCCACCTCCACCTAAAGCAGTGCCGGCCTCGCTTCCCGACGATTTGCTGTCTTTAATTTTTTTGCCGCTACGATCGAAAAGTGTGTAACCTTCACGATTTACAAAAACACTTCCCTCGCTTCCGTAGATGATGGTACCCCGATCTGATCCATAAGTTTTATGCCCGTTACGGCTTTTCCCGTCCCATTTGATAATTTTATTTCCGGGGAAACGGAAAGTAGCGTCCATCGTGTCGTACATTTCCCAGCCATCATTCAGAAAGTGGCGTTTGGCGGCTTCAACATCAACTTGTTCAGGATAGTTAACCTGAAGCGCCCAACGGGCAATGTCCAACTCATGCGTTGCATTATTTCCGGTTTCGGCCGTTCCCCAGTTCCAGCCGTACCAGTGCCAGTTATAATCCCAGATGTCGTGCATATATTCCTGGTGCGGGGCCGGGCCCTGCCAAAGGTTCCAATCCAGGCCTTCCGGAACCGGAGCTTTTTTAGGGACCGGGCTTTCGCCACGGGTATTGGCGTAAAAAGCGACCGCTTTATAAGCATCGCCAATCACACCTTTGTGTATTTCAGCAATAATTTCCTGCGATTCTTTTGACGAACGTTGCTGGTTTCCCATCTGCACAACCTTTCCGTATTTTTTTGTAAAGGCAACCAGTAATTCACCTTCACGCGGATTGTGGCTGCAAGGTTTTTCAATATACACATGTTTGCCGGCATTCATTGCCATCCAGGTACCCGGAGCATGCCAGTGGTCGGGAGCTGCATTAAAAATTGCATCAACGCCCTGATCGTTCCAAACTTCGTGAATGTCGCTCACCAAAGTTGCTTTACCTGAAATTTTACCATTCAGGTCCTTGCCCACTTTATCGCGTTGCTTTTTCATCACATCGCAGATGTAGGCAACATCCACATTATTTTTTTTGTCCTGAAGTGCAGCATAATAAGCGCTTACCCTGCGGCCACAGCCCATCAGTGCAACATTGAGGCGATCGTTTGCGCCAACAATCCTTGAATAACTTTTTGCAGTAAAACCAGAAGCCATTCCTCCAAAAGCAACTCCGGCAGTTCCTACTGCCACATTCCGTAAAAATTCACGACGATTTGAACCCATAATATTTTGATTTAGTTTTTAAAGTTTCCTGATTTTTAAACTTCTGAATTTAACCTGATCATTATGGTACTGAAGCAAGATCGGGGCTTCTTTTACCATGCCGAATTTTTCAAATTCAGCATATTTACTGCGGGCAACAAGTGCTTTGTAAATATTCGAACCCCGAACATATTCAACCACTTTCATTCCGTTTAACCAGTGTTCAACGCGATTGTCGGGATAAACCACAATGCGGCCAATGTTCCACTCACCGGCAGGTTTCACAAAACGGTCCTGTTTATCAGCCGGAATCAGGTCGTACAGCGAAGCCATGGTACGGTTTCCTGCTGCTCCCATTTTGGCGTCTGCATGTTTTTTATCATCCAAAACCTGATATTCGAGCCCGATGGAAGGACCGCCATTTCCGGTAAAATATTTCACGCCGCTGTTGGCGCCTTCTGCAAAATTAAATTCGAACTGGAAATCAAAAGCCGAAAATTTTTCATCCGAAACGATATCGGTTCCCTTAACTGGCTTTTCTTTTGTATTTGCTATAGCGATCAGAGTTCCATCTTCTGCTTTCCAACCTTCAGCAGGGAATATTTCCTTTCCGGCAGCTTTCCATCCTGAAGTTGTTTTTCCATCGAAAAGCATTTTCCATTCTTGTTCTTTTTCTGCCTGACAGAGTGTGTTGGGCAATAAATTCACCACAAAAACATCCGCCGTTTCGGTTGCTTTCAGATTGGTAGTTTTTATTCGGATATTTTTCCAGCGTATTTGCTTTCCGGGTTGAACATCTTTACCGATGGCATGAACCTGAAGGGCAATTAAACCACTTGGGGTCATATCGTCGAGCACATAAGCAACCGGAACCCCGTTTATCCAGGTGCGGATGCTGCTTCCCACACACTCGATGCGGTAATGGTTCCACTCGCCACCTCCCAATTTAAAAGCAGGTTTGGCTGCAGGATTTAATTCGCCGGTGTAAAGCCAGCCACGGCGGGCTTCGTCGTAAATTCCACCACTCCATGCACGGGCTGAAGGATCAACCTCGCACTGGTAACCATGCACACGGCCATTCATTACTTCAGGCTTACTGATACTTCGGAACTGAATTCCTGAATTCATCTCATTGGCAACCAGCAAATCGAGTTCGAGGATAAAATCACCGAAATCTTTATCAGTAGCCAGAAATGAATTGGGAGTATTCGAAACGGTTGTGCCAACAATTTCACCTTTTTCAACATGATATTTGGCCTGACCATTGAGCTGATGCCAGCCAGTTAAATCCTTACCATTAAAAAGGGATACCCAGCCGTCGTTCTTTTTTGCTGAAACGGTTGAAACAAACAACAGGAACGCAAGTAGAATTTGAATTTTTCTCATGAGGTTTTTTGGTTTATGATTAAAATAAGATATTCCGTGTGCGGTAACGGAAACAAAAATAGATATTTTTATGAATTTTATTTCAATGTTCTTGAACACAAAGTTGCCTTTTGATTAAGATAAAGTGTATAATGCGAATCAAGAGTTGAAAATATAAGTATAATAATGCCGAAGGCATCATAGGATTATAGCCAATTAGGATCAAAAAGAGTTAAAATGCCGAAGGCATGACAGATTAATGCCACCACTTCGTGGTTTAAGACAGCTTGCTCCAACATTTTCTATAATCATTACAACCTTTCAGGTTTAAAAATCCAACACTTGATTCGCATGTATAATACTTTTTTACTTTTGCCTTTTTACTTTTTCAGATTTCATGAAGATTACCATCCTGATCGTTTACGCGTTAATCTTATTCCTGATCGGAATTTATTCGTACCTGAAAATCAAAACTCCATTCGACTATTTCCTTGCCGGGAAAAAAACCGGGGTTTGGCAAATTTCGGGCAGTTTACTCGCCACCATTCTGGGTGGATCGGCCATTCTGGGAACCATTGGATTGAGCGAAAGCCAGTCGTGGGCCTCGGCCTGGTACATTCTGGCGGCCAGTTTGGGATTGTTCGGACTTTTACCCATCGTCAGAAAAGTATATAAACAGGGAAAATTCACTCTGCCCGAACTGATTGGTCAATATTACGGAGAACCGGCCCGGAAAGTCACTTCGCTGATTATTCCGGTTGCCTGGCTTGGAATTGTAGCAGCCCAGATCATTGCAGGATCTCAAATTCTGGTCAGCTTTTTCGATACAACTTACACCACAGGAGTATTGCTTACAGGTGTGGTCTTTATCGTGTACACCTATATCGGTGGACAGGTTTCTGTCATGAAAACGGATTTGTTTCAGGCTTTTTTCATATTGGCTGGCGTTGTATTAACAGCCTTGCTGATTCCTTCAGCGAACATTTCAAAAATACCGGCTTTCACCGAAAACTTCCCGTTTAACGCTCAGTATTCGCCTTTCGATTTATTTATCATGATTTTGACATTCTCAAGTACATTTGTTGTTGGCCCCGATATTTATTCGCGTGTTTTTTGCGCCAAAGATTCGAAAACTGCTTTCCGGAGTGTTTTGATTGTTGCCCTGATCCTGATTCCGTTTGCATTTGTTCTGTCGTATGTCGGTATTTATGCTGCAACATTTCATTCCGGTGCACAAAACAGCTCGGCCCTGGTCAATCTTGCAGATGTCTATTTACCTGAATGGGCTTCGGGTATTCTGGTGGCAGCATTGATCTCAGCGGTTCTTTCAACAGCTTCCACAACCCTGCTAACGGCTTCCATGATTTTAAGCGAACTTTTTCACAAAGACATCAACAATCAAAAATCGTTCAAACAAACCAAACTGTTTCTTATTGCCGTTGGAGTTTTAAGTATGCTCATTTCACTGAAGGTCACCTCAATTGTTTCATCGCTTTTGCTGGCGCTTTCGTTTTATTCGGGGGCATTTATTATTCCGATGGTCGCGGCGCTTTTCAACCTTCCGTACAACAAACGTTTCAGTATAGCTGCCATGCTTACCGGAGGAATTTTTGCTCTTTCCGGAAAACTGTTGATGACTTTTAATCATCCTGAAATCGGTTCTGTTATTCTGATTTTAGGATTTGCGTTGAATGCACTATTGATTTTTTTACCTTTCCGTAAAAATATAGTCATCAGTCAATTGGAAAAGGAAAAAGAGAATAGAGAAAAGAGGAACAGATGAATATAGCACGAACTTCATTTTGGACGAAATGCCTGCCTGTCGGCAGCTACCGTGTACCCACATCTTTTCCAGTCTATGACGATTGATAAAACCTTATTTTTATGGGGAAACCTTAGTACAAAGCATGCTATCCAAAGACTCAAACCTTAATAAAAGGGTGTATTTTGATATAAAATAAGGTTCTAATCAGATGGTGGTTGCCGGGCTACTAAGGTTCTTCCGGGAAAATAAGGTTAAAAAATTCTGATTATCCATTTCAATCAACAGAGAGCCAAAAGTAACAGATTTGTGGGTACACGGTAGCTGTCGGCAAACAGGGAATCAAGCTTCAAAAAGGTTGTTAACTTTGTGAAATAAACTTGCAAATACATCTTTCAATGAAATCACTTGTTTTAGAAAAATACAATGAGTTTACCGTACTCGAAACCGAAATTCCGGATATAAAACCCGGTTGGGTATTGGTCAAAGTTGAAGCCTGCGGCATTTGTGGGAGCGATGTTCATGGCATGGATGGCAGCACAGGAAGAAGGCAGCCACCGGTAATAATGGGGCACGAAGCTTCCGGAATTATTCATGAAATAGCGCCTGATATCTGGGGCTGGAAAATAGGAGACCGGGTTACTTTCGACTCTACCATTTCGTGTGGCCAATGTTTTTTCTGTCAGCGGGGCGAAGTTAATTTGTGCGAAAACCGACGTGTACTTGGCGTTTCGTGCAACGAATACAGACAAAACGGAGCTTTTGCCGAATTTGTAGCCGTTCCGGCGCATATTCTTTACGAAATTCCTGAAAATATAAGTTTTGAACAGGCAGCAATGGTCGAAGCGGTTTCGATCGCTGTTCATGCCACTTCCATCAGTTCAGTAAAAGCAAATGATACGGCCGTTGTGATTGGCTGTGGAATGATTGGGTTGCTATGCATTCAGGCCTTAAAAGCTGCCGGCTGTGCAAGGGTGATCGCTATCGATCAGTTGGATGAAAAGCTTGAAATAGCTCATGAGTTGGGCGCCGATCTTGCCTTTAGATCAACCGATCCGGATTTAATTCAACAGATTTTGAACGAAACTGAAGGCCGGGGTGCAGATATTACCTTCGAAGCCGTCGGAATTGAGCCAACGGTAAATCTGGCCATTGATTGCACCCGAAAAGGTGGAACTGTGACCCTGATTGGCAACCTGACCCCGGAAATCAAACTTCCGCTCCAAAAAGTAGTGACCCGTCAACTGAAACTACAAGGTTCGTGTGCTTCAGCCGGAGAATATCCACTTTGCCTGGAGATGATTGCCTCCGGAACGATAAAAGTTGACCGGATGATCAGCAAAGTAGCGCCTTTGGAAGAGGGAAACGAATGGTTCCATAGACTTTATAACAAAGAAGCCGGATTGATGAAGGTGATTCTGAAACCTTGAATGCAGCTTTGGTTTTTCTAATCAAATGACCGTTGGCTAAAGCCAAACGGCAAAGGATACTGTTTGAAAAACATTTATCGCTGCTCATTACTTTTTTTTTTGAACTTGGAACTTGGAACTTTAAACTAAATACATCATGCCCATCAATGTTGCCATAATCGGCTGTGCCAGGATTGCACAGATCCATGCCAAAGCCATCCTGCAAATTCCTGAATTAAGTTTTAAAGCGGTTTGGAGCCGGACTTCGGAATCGGCCCGGAAATTTGCAGAAGAGTTTGGGGTAAAAGCTTATTCATCCATTCCGGAGATGATTCAGGCAGAAAATATCCGGATGGCTATAGTCTGCAACGCACATCCCTATCATGCCGACGTGTCCATTCAGGCGATGGAAGCCGGAGCGCACGTGCTGATCGAAAAACCACTTGCATCAACGTTGCAGGATTGCGACCTGATTATTGAAGCTGCCCGAAAAACCGGACGAAAAGCCGGTGTTATCAGCCAGCGGCGCTGGTACCAGCCAATCGTGCGCATGAAAAAAGCCATTGATGAAGGTAAAATCGGAATTCCTATGCTGGGAACAATTCAAATGCTCGGTTGGCGCGATCAGGCTTATTATGAAAGTGATGCCTGGCGCGGATCGTGGAAAATGGAAGGCGGCGGTGTGTTGGTCAACCAATCGCCCCACCAACTCGATTTGTTGCAATGGCTCATGGGCGATATTGATGAAGTTTTTGGGTACTGGAGCAACATCAATCATCCGTACATCGAAGTGGAAGATACCGCAATTGCCATTGTCAGGTTTAAAAATGGCGGACTGGGAAATATTCTGGTCAGCAATTCACAAAAGCCTGGAATTTATGGGAAAGTTCATATTCACGGAAGTAATGGCGCCACTGTTGGCGCACAACCTGAAGGCGGGGCCATGTTCATTGCCGGAAAAACAACCATTGCCGAACCGCCCAGACTCGATTTGTGGACCGTTCCGGGTGAAGAACACCTGATTGACGAATGGAACAAAACCGACAGTGACGAATTCTATTCCGTTGATTCAATGACCTGGTATTTCAAACAGCAACTGGAAGATTTTAAAAATGCAATTCTGAACAACTGTCAACCTCTGGTAACTGCCGAAGAAGGCCGAAAGACCGTTGAATTATTCACCGCAATTTACCGTTCTCAGCGGGATGGAAAACCGGTGAAATTTCCACTGAAGCCTGAAATTGAGAGGGGGGATATGGATGGGAGGATTAACTAAATAAATCTGATTATTTTATTCACGGGGTGACTTTGGAGTCACCCCGTGAATATCAGTTCAACTACTCAAACTTCAGTTTAAAAACCACCACCTCAGGCCGGTTTCCAACCCTTACCGATGGTCCCCAGGTTCCGAAACCCGATGAAACATAGAAATGGGTTTCGCCTTTTTTCAGATAACCCCAGCTCAGTTCAAAAATGGCTTCGGTCAGGTAATTAACTGGCCAGAGTTGTCCGTTGTGCGTGTGGCCTGATAAGTGAAGGTCAACTTTGGCGTCGGCAGCTTCCTGCAAATTAAATGGCTGATGGTTCATCACAATAATAGGTTTTTCATGGTCGGTTCCGGCAATCAATTCAGCAAGCGGTTTTGGCGCATTCGCCCCTCTTCCCGATGAATGGTCGTTTCTACCAACTAACTGAATACCATTTGGTAAAGTTATGACTTCGTCGAGCAACATGCGAATGTTAATACTTTTCAGGTAAGGCAAGGTCCTCTCAATTCCTCCGATGTATTCGTGGTTTCCGGTTATGGCGTAAACGCCAAGCGGGGTTTTAATCTCCTGAATGTGCCGGCCCAGATTTTTTCGCAGAGCGGGAGCAATTTCACCATCAACAAGGTCGCCACAAAGCAAAACCAGATCAGGCTTTTGTTTCTGGATGATTTTCAGTAAACGATTTTCGCGCCGTTCGCCAATCAGTGCGCCCAGATGCAAATCGGAAGCCATTAAAACCTTCACTTCAGAAGAGCCGGAAACCTTTTTATGAATCGTCAGTGGTATTTCTTTTACATTGATCCACAAAGCGTTGATATGGCCGGCAATAACAATAAGTGAAACTACTAAAACGACAACCAGTCCCAAACGGAATTTCATGACTTCAGTAAAAGGAGGCAAAAAATGAATGAAATAATTGAAAATACGGACTACATCAATCAAAACAACAGCTATCCCCAAATACAGCATATATGCTATCCAGAACGATCCGATCCGGTAAACCCACTCGCTGAAAGCGGATGTAGCCGTGCGTTCCAAAACAGAACCGACAATGAACAGGAAAGCGACTGTCCAGAAGATTAAAACATACCATTTCTTTGTGGCCTGGGTAATGGAAAATGCCTGAAGCCCGCGAACGTACAGGTAATAATTGGCTGAAGTGAAAATCAGCATTACGATGCTGAAAAAAATCAAAAAAGAGTAGCTGCGCATAAGGATAGCAAAAAGGAAAATAGAAAATGACAGTGGTACAAAATGTTAACTCAAGAAGTGTAATTTTGAGTATTGTCATTATAAGCTTTAAGAATATACATTTTAACCAAAGATTCAAAAGGTACATCAATTTTATTCGCCCTCACCTTTATTTTTTCGAGCAAATCAAGTGGAAGGTTTAAAGTTATTTCTTGTGAAGTTTTTTTCAAATTAGGAAAATTCACCTTCTTAGCTTTATCCCAGTCAATATATTCCATTGAATCT
Source organism: Odoribacter sp. (assembly GCA_013824715.1). Classification (GTDB taxonomy): domain Bacteria; phylum Bacteroidota; class Bacteroidia; order Bacteroidales; family Prolixibacteraceae; genus Aquipluma. The sequence goes on from PNOH01000011.1 coordinate 54,220, forward strand.
GCTTTGGTCCAAAATTCAAACTCTTCAAGTTCGTTCTTAAATTCAGGAATTGATTTATAAGTTTTCATAATACATTCTTTCTTTTTTATTCATTCTTCGGGCAGAAATAACTCTTATCAGGCCTTTTCTTACAGTAAATACAACCATCAGCATTAACTCATTATCGGTTTTTCCAAACGCATACCACCTATTTTCTATATTGGAATGCTTTACATCTTCATAGATTAAAAATGGGTCATTAAAAAATAATTCTTCTATCTGCCATTTATCAAGTTTGTGTTTCCTTTTGTTCTTCTCTATATTACCCTTGTCCCATTCAAATCCTGATATTTCGTTGAAATTAAAATTACCAAAATTCATTTTTATTTGTATAACGCATTAAAACTAATGAGCAAAAATAGGCTAATTTTCAGTGAACTTCCAAATGCAAATTAATTATTGCTGTTCTGATCCGTCATTAGCATTTTGTTCCGACTCTTCTATTTCTATTATATCCTGATTATTCATAAATTCATTGGCAAAACGCTCCACCCATTCGGTAAGTGTTGTGGCAAAAACAATTTTTTGAGCTTTTGGTAAACTTTGGGCCAGGCGGTCGAGTTGCAGATAATTCAGATTTTTAATGACCCGATCGGCATCGTCAATGGCGAAAATTTGAACTGATCCGAGATTCAGCGCATATAACGTATAAATCTGGTTCAGGCGTTTGGCCGTTCCAATCACCACATCCGATCCCATATATATTTTATCCTTCTGCACATCAATTTTTTCATCATCGCAGGCGGTATGAATACGCAGGTCGGTGTAATCGCCCAATCGGCCAAATTCATTTTTCATTTCCAGGGCACGCTCTTTATCGGCAACAACAATCACCGCGCGGGGATTATCTTCCAGTTCAGCTTTCAAACGCTGGAGGACACTAACAATTATTGTGGTTGATTTACCACTGTCCTTTCCGGCAATGCAAAGCAAATCGTGGCCACTTTTAATTTTGGGAATGCAAATTTGTTCCAGTTCGGTTGATTCGATAAATCCGTTTTCTTTGAGTGATTCCAGAAGTTGGGCATCTAATCTTTCTTTAATCATTTGTATTTGTGGTTTTAATAATTTCGATTTAAAATTTTCATGCATTAAATTAGTCGTCTGATGAAGTTGTTCTCCATTTCGTCCGAAAAAAGAAAATTGCTTTTTTCAACATTATTTCGCGGACGAATTTCCGCTTTACTTCTGAACCCGGGGTGTCGTTCCTTCGTCACTTTACCCCCGGGCTACAAATATTTCGCCCATACTGGGCTTAACCCCATTGGCTTCACTACGCATTCCTATTATTCATTTATGGGTTCATTCTTCCAATAAAACCAAACTATAAATGACCATCATTGACGTGAAACTATTGACAATTAATGAACATTTGAACTGAGAACTGCGACTGCGACTGCCAACTGATCACTACCCTATCACCACCACAGTAATTCCTGCCCCTCCAAACTGGACATGTTCGTCGCGAAATGTTTTCACGGCTGGCTCAGTTTTCAGGTAATTCCTGATCATCTCTTTTAAAATGCCATTACCTTTTCCATGCAGGATTCTCAGCTCACTAAAATCGAGCATAATGGCATCGTCAACAAATGCCTGAATATTATGCAAAGCTTCCTCAGCCCGCTGTCCCCGAACATCAACCTCGGTTTTGAAATTGAGCCGCTTCTCACTCAAATTCTTATTAATATTGGGCATGGTTTGGTTGTAAGTCCGGTGTATTTTTTTTGCTTCATTGTTGGTAATCTTCTGCAACTTTTCGCGGCTTACCGATGTGCGGATCTGGCCAAAAGCAACCACCACATTCTTCTCATTCAGTTCCAGAATCTCGCCTACATACTGATTTCCTTCCATTAAGACCTTATCGCCAGCTTTCCAGACCTCAGGTTCAATAACTTTTACCTTCCCGTCGGTTAATTTCTTTTCCGGTCGTTTTTCATTTCTTCGTGATTCCTTTTCTTTTAGTTTCTGAATCTTCCGGGTTATCAGGTCATCCTGAATAGTTGTGGTTTCTACCACTTCTTGTTTGAACTCAACCAGTTTAGCGCGGATTTGTTTGGTCTTTTCCTTATCAGCCTGACTTTCACGTATCTCGCGGATGGTATTTTCAATCCGTTTGTTGGCTTCGGCCAATATCTGTTCAGCTTCCTGACGGGCTTTTTGGATAATTTCCTTCCTTTGTTTATCGAGGGTATTCAGATCGGTTTCATATTTTTCAGCCAGATCGTCAAGCGATTTCTCCACCTTGCGAATTTTCAGTCGTTTGGTTTCCCAGTATCGTTTGTCACGTACAATGTCGCGCAGATGTTTGTCGAAATTAATATGATCTTTCCCGATTTTCTCGGTTGCATTCTGAAGAATGTTTTCCGGAAGTCCTATTTTTCGGGCAATTTCGAATGCAAACGAACTGCCCGGTTTACCAATATCCAACTGAAACAAGGGTTCCATTTTAGACGAATCGTACATCATGGCGGCATTCTCAACGCCTTCGGATGAGGAGGCAAAATGCTTCAGGTTAGTGTAATGAGTGGTGATTACACCGAAGGATTTCATTTCATTTAACTGGGAAAGAATTGATTCTGCAATGGCTCCACCCAGCATGGGTTCAGTTCCTGTACCAAATTCATCAATCAAAACCAATGTTTTTTCGTTCGAATTTTTCAGGAAAAACTTCATGTTCATCAAATGTGAACTGTAAGTACTCAGGTCGTTTTCAATCGATTGTTCATCGCCAATATCAATAAACAGTTTCTCGAAAATTCCGGTTTCGCTGTTTTCCTTTACAGGGATCAGTAATCCGCATTGAAGCATATACTGAAGTAATCCAACAGTTTTCAGGCAGACGGATTTACCGCCTGCATTTGGACCGGAAATGAGTAAAATATGTTTTTGAGGTGTCAGGCGAATATTCAGCGGAACGACTTTCCGGTTTTCCCTCCGCAAAGCCAACATTAATAATGGGTGAACCGCGCTCTCCCAATCGAGCTGGCATTTATTCTCAAAAAACGGTTTAATGCCATTGATATCAATAGCGTAAATAGCTTTCGCACGGATAAAATCAATCCTACCCAGAAATTCGTATGCCAGAACCAGGTCTGGTAAATATGGCCGGATATCGTTCGAGAAAATGGTTAGTATCTTAACGATTTCGCGCATTTCAGCATATTCCAATTCGCGGATTTCGTTGTTCAGTTCAACCACTTCGGCCGGTTCGATGTATGAAGTCTTTCCGGTAGATGATTCATCATGCACTATTCCACTCAATTTGCGTTTAAACGCAGAAGTAACAGGAATTACTGCGCGTCCGTCGCGGATAGCAACCGATGCATCGTCTTCAACCCACCCATCGTCCTGTGCTTTTTTCAGGATGGCATGCAAACGTTTCGAAACTCCGGACTGTTTGCTTAACAGCTCTTTCCGGATACGGGCCAATTCAGAAGAAGCATTATCTTTTATTTTTCCGTATTTATTCAGGATGGCGTCAATCCGTTCGATCACATACGGATAAACCTGAACACCTGAAAGTAACCTTTTTAAGCAGGGGAACTGGCCTTCTTTGGTTTGTTTCAGGAAACGGATAATTCCTGAAATCGTTTCGAGCGAACGTTTCAGATCGAACAATTCCTGAATTTCGAGAAAACGGCCTTCAATCCTGATTTTAGAGAGAGCTTCGCGAAGATCGAAATAATAGCTGGTCGGAAAATTTTCCATTTCCATCCGGATAATTACGAATTCATCAACCAGCGAAAGGTTTTCGGTGAGTTTTTCATAATCGCTGCTGAAGCGGATATCATCAACCAATTCCCTTCCCAAATCACTCAGGCAACAGTCTTTGAGCAATTCGCGGATTTTATCAAAACCAATTTTCGATTCAAAATTTTCAGGATAAACCAAAGTCATGCCATTTTATTATGCGTGCAAAAGTACGAAGGAAATCCATGTTTCAAGTTCCAAATTCCAAATTTCAAGTGTGTAAACTTGAAACTTATAATTTTTTGGAGCTTTTTCGCCTGGAATTGTTAAGGTCACAAAATTGATTTATTTAAATGTGTAAAGTTCCCATTTTTGTATAAATTTGTTAAACAATTAAAAAAACAGAAAACTATGTTACCAAAATTTTTACTTGCCGACAACTCTCAGGAAATGCCTGATATGTTGTATGTTGTTCACAATGAATCGCCGAGGTTTATCGTTGGCAGTGACATCGAAGAGTTTTCGGTAAATCAAACTATTTACTGGATAGATGAAGAACCAATGGATAAAGAGCTAATTGCACATCTGCTCGAAGAAGCTGAAGAGTTTCTTGAAGCTGAACTGGAAAATCAGGACAGTTATTTTGAGGACGGGGAGGGCAATTAATATGACTACGCAGAAAAGACTTACCCGATCGAAAGACAAAATGATAGGCGGTGTTTTAGCCGGAATTGCAAACTATTTTGATATTGATCCAACAATTATCAGGATTGCTTATGTTGTTTTGTCGATTGCAAGTATTGGCTTTCCAGGACTTGTGGCATATATCATCATGTGGATTATTATTCCAGAGGAAAAGCTGGTTTAATGCTGTGGCGCTTGTTTCAGGCTTAATTGAATTCGTTTTCTCTGTAAATCGAGTTCAATTACCTTGACCTGAACATGTTCATGAAGTTTAACTATTTCTGAAGGATCGCTGATAAACCGATCGGCCATTTGCGAAACATGAACCAACCCGTCCTGTTTCACTCCAACATCAACAAACACTCCGAACTTCGTAATGTTGGTGACAATCCCGGGTAAAACCATCCCCACCATCAAATCTTCTATCTTAAAAATATTTGGGGTAAATTCGAACACTTTGATGATTTGTCGTGGATCGCGGCCAGGTTTGGCGAGTTCCATCTGAATATCTTTCAATGTAGGAAGACCAATTTCATCCGTCACATATTTCGTCCATTCTATTTGCTTCTGTAACTCTTCATTCGAAATCAACTCCTGAACATTGGATTTCAAATCCTTTGCGATCTTTTCAACCACATAGTATGATTCGGGATGAACAGCCGAATTGTCAAGTGGATTTTCAGCTTCAGGAATTCGTAAAAATCCGGCCGATTGTTCATAGGCTTTTGCACCCATACGGGCTACCTTGGTTAATTCAGACCGTGAATGAAAAGGGCCATTTTCTTTTCGGTAATCCACAATGTTTTGAGCAAGCATTGGTCCCAGTCCCGAAATATAAGTTAACAAATGTTTCGAAGCCGTATTGACATTTACCCCTACCAGGTTTACACTCGATTCAACTACCCTATCCAAGCTGTTTTGTAATTTTTTCTGGTCAACATCGTGCTGATACTGGCCAACACCTATTGATTTCGGATCAATTTTTACCAGTTCCGCAAGCGGATCCAGCAACCTCCGGCCTATCGAAACAGCTCCCCTGACAGTTACATCGTATTGCGGAAATTCATCGCGGGCAATTTTTGAGGCAGAATAGATGGATGCCCCATCTTCCGATACCACATAAACACGCAATTCCCGGTCAAAATGCAGTTTCTTGATAAAAGTTTCTGTTTCGCGGCTGGCAGTACCATTTCCGATAGCAATGGCTTCAATCTGATACGAACTCACCAGTGAAGATATTTTCCGCGCAGCCTGTTTCGTTTCTTCCTGCGGTTTGTGCGGATAAATGGTTTCGTTATGCAGCAAGTTTCCCTGGGCATCGAGGCAAACCAACTTACAACCGGTACGATAACCCGGATCTAAAGCCAACACACGCTTTTGCCCCAGAGGCGCGGCAAGCAACAACTGGCGCAAATTATCCACAAAAACACGGATAGCCTCTTCATCGGCCTTCTCTTTCGATAAATTGGCAAATTCGGTTTCAATCGATGGCTCTAATAAACGTTTGTACGAATCAGTTACAGCCAATTCTATCTGACCGGCACAACTGCCAGGACTGTTTATAAAATACCGTTTAAGTCTCAAAATAGCATCTTCACTTTCAGGAGAAATCGAAACCCTGAGAAAACCCTCATTTTCACCACGGCGCATAGCCATTAACCGGTGTGAAGGACATTTTTTCAGCGGTTCGTTCCAATCAAAATAATCATGGAATTTAGCCGCTTCCTCTTCCTTACCTTTGATTACTTTCGACGATATAAATGCCCCGGAATCGAAAGCACGGCGAACGATTGATCTGGCTTTTTCGTTTTCACTGATCCATTCGGCAATAATATCGCGGGCACCAGCCAAAGCATCTTCAACCGAACCAACATTTTCATTTACAAAAGTATGGGCTTTGCGTTCAATATCCGGCTCATTCTGTTTCATGATGATTTTAGCCAGTGGCTCCAAACCCTTTTCGCGTGCAATCATGGCACGGGTCCGCCGTTTTGGTTTGTATGGCAGATAGATATCTTCCAGTTCGGTGGTATCAAAACAATCTTCAATTCGCTGCAGCAGCTCCGGAGTCAGGAAATTTTGCTCACGAATACTTTTCAGAATGGTTTCCTTGCGCCTTAATAACTCCTCCAATCGTTCCTTCTCATCTTTGATGGTTTCAATCTGAACTTCATCGAGGCTTCCTGTCCGTTCCTTTCTATATCGCGAAATAAACGGGACAGTTGCGCCTTCATCCAGTAAACTAACTGTATTAATTACCTGCATTTCCTGAATACCAACTCGTTGAGATATAAGTTGAATTATCTTCTGATCCATTTTCGAAATAAAAAATTGTGGCTCGAAGGTAGCCTTTTTTTGAGGAATTCTGAATTCAAAAATGAGCTATTGAAAAGATTATATCATTCATCCAATTGAATTAAAACTCCTAACTTTTATTTACTTTTAAGCCCATAATCATATAAACAGATAACTATGAAAAAACAGATTTTGACACTAATGGTTTTAGCAATAATTTTGTTGTCCTCAGTCTCACAAATTCAGGCAGAAGTAAAAAACAAACAGATTTTGGGCGAATGGCTTTATGAAGTTACCGAAGCGCCTTATGGATACGAAAAAGGAAGTTTGATTTTTTCTGAAACTGATGGACAAATTACCTGTATAATTAAACTTGAAGCCGGTGAATTAGCTGTAAGCAACCTGAAAATTGAAAAGGAAAACATTAGCTTCTCAACGATGGTTGACGGAAACGAAATTAACGTTGAACTCAAACTTGAAGAAAACAAATTAACTGGAAAGGTTGTTACACCTGAAGGGCCCAAAGTTCTGACTGCCCTCAAAAAAGAAATATAAACCGATTTTAATGCCTACTACAATGACAAACAGAAGAGATTTTTTAAAAACCAGTTCATTTATTGTTGCCGGAAGTCTTTTGGGCAGCTCCTTACTGAAGGCAACTGAACTATCGGCAAAAGCTAAAAAGGGCATTGGATTGCAGCTTTATTCATTGCGCGATGCTATGAGAGCAGATGCATTGGGAACCTTGAAATTAGTTTCGAACATTGGCTTCACCACCTTGGAAGCAGCTAATTATGCTGAAGGGAAAATCTACGGAATGGCTCCTTCAGAATTCAAAAAAGTAGTTAAAGATCTTGGCATGAAACTGACAAGCGCCCATCTGGGTGGACCAAATTACACCAAAGATAAGCATACCGAAGCAATGAATTGGTGGAAGAAGGCCCTAGAAGATCATCTTGAAGCAGGTGTTCGTTTTTTGGTCAAACCAAGTATGCCGATGCCCAAAAAGATGGACGAATTAAAGATGTGGTGCGATTTTTACAACGCAATAGGAGAAATAACTGCTTCTTCAAAGGTTCGGTTCGGCTATCATAACCACGACCGTGAATTTGCAAAAATTGAGGATGGTATCATATACGATTTGATGCTCAAAAACACAGATCCTAAAAAAGTATTCTTCGAAATGGATGTGTACTGGGTCATGAAAGGCGGTTACAAAGCCGTTGACTACATGAACATGTATCCTGATCGTTTTCCTCTACTGCACATCAAAGACGAAAAAGAAATCGGTGAAAGCGGGCTGATGGACTTCAAACCGATTTATGAAACTGCTTATAAAAACGGATTGAAGGATTCTTATGTAGAAGTTGAAAGATATAATTTTGATCCTGTGGTAAGTGTTCAGAAGAGCTATGATTTTTTAAAAGCTGCACCTTACGTCAAGTAAAATCAGGTAATAAGGTTCAAGAAGTAAAAAGCTTGCAATTTGGATGTTATGCCAATTGTAAGCTTTTTCCGTTTGTAATTATACACAGAGTTTTTGCTACGTGCTATTCAATGAAGGTTATTCAGACCTAAAATTCTGAATGTAAATAATCGGCTACGACAAATGGGCGACGCGCCGGTATGTATATTTTAGCCTGAAGCCAAATAAAACAGCCGCTGTGCCAAGTCCAAATACAAAACCGATCCAAACACCCGGTGATCCCAGATTAAATACAAAGGCAAGCAAATAACTTATAGGCAGGCTAACCACGATGTATGAGAAAAATGCAATAAACATTGGAATTCTTACATCGGCCATTCCACGCAAAGCGCCCAACAAAACAACCTGTACTCCATCGAAAATCTGAAAAAGTGCGCCAACAACCAACAATCCCGCTGCAAGCCTGATTACTTCAGGATCGTTTGTAAACAAGAGTGGAAGCTGATTGCGCAATACTACAAATAGAATTCCCATCAGCGACATAAAAGCAATCACAATATGCAGCGATGCGAATACGACATGTTTTAGCTCATTCCGGTCGCGATCGCCAAAGGCATGGCTCACCCTGATGGTTGTCCCCGAAGCCAAACCAAACGAAATCATGTAAGTCATCCCGGCCATCCCGATAGCAACCTGATGACCAGCCAGCGCCTCTTTCGAAATCCATCCCAACATAATGGCGCCAACACTAAAGGCCAAAATTTCGATAATCATTTGCATCCCGATTGATAATCCGACAGATAACATTCGCATAATTTTTTTAATTTCAAATCCTGCTTTTTTTGCCGAATAAAAGTAAACCTTGAACGATGGCCTTTTTAGAATAATCAGGAGAAAAATGACCGGCATAATCAATCTTGCAATCAAAGTTGCATAACCGGCGCCATTCAGTCCGAGAGCAGGAAATCCCAATTTACCGAATATCAGGATATAATTAAGGCCAATATTCACCAGATTGGCAATAATGGTGATGATCATGGCAATTTTTGTATTGCCAACCCCTTCAAAAAATTGCTTCATTGAAAAGAAAATCATCATGGGTAAAAGAGAGGCTACCTGAATCAAAAAATATGGAATTGCTGCCCGTACAACCTCTTCGCTCTGTCCCATTCGTCCCATAAAGAAAACAACCGACGACATGAGCAAACAAAGCAACACAGCGGAAATAAAATGCACCAAAACGCCATTTTTAAGCCATCCTCCAACTCCACCCGGATTTTGTGAGTTGAATGATTGCCCAACCAGAGGAGTTATGCCCAAAGTTATGCCCAGTCCAAATAACATTCCCACATGAAAGACATTGATTGCAAACGAAGAAGCAGCAAGTTCGATAGTACCGACGTGACCAACCATCATAGTGTCGGCCAGATTAACAGTCACTTGCCCTATCTGTGCAAAAATGACAGGAATGGCTAGTGTCAGATTTTTTCGGTAAACAGGTAAATAGTCAGAAATAGTCACAACTTTATATTCACAATTTCAGGCAAAAGAAAGCAATTTATAACGAAAACCAATAGCTGAATTTGACCATAAATACATTTTGGGATTTCACATTAGGGATATTGATAAAGCTTTTCCAGATTGACTGATCCAACACACCGGAGTTTGCAAAACGGGTATTGGTCCACACCAGGTAAAAGGTAGAACCAGGCTTGAATTCCCAGCGTCCGACCAGATTGGAATTGAACTTCTGATAATTGAAATCAGGATTTCTGATCAGATATTTAGCCGGCTCATCATTTTCCAATTGATAATAGTTATTGGGCATAAGAGTTTTTTCAAGCTTGTTATAGCGCAATGCCAGTGATTTGTTGTCAGCATCGGCCACTTCCCTGAAGTCGTCAAATTTTCCGATTGAAGCGTAAGGGTTCCCATAATATTGCAATGAAATTTCAGGCGAAACAAAATATTCCAAACGAAATGTAGATGATATGGTATTGCGGTCAATCTTTCCGACCAGATACTTCGTGTTTCTTATATATTCGTGGTTATCAATTGAATGATCAAAAACTGTGCGTGAAGAAATGCTGAACCTGTCGCTGATTTGCCACCGTATGAAAGTGGTAAAATAACTCGTTTTTGAAATTTGATCTTCAATATATCTTAAGCGGGGTCCAAAGCCGATGAATAAATCTTTGGCCTGATTGGTCTGGACAAATAATTCAACATCCCTGAAACAGTCGTCTTTAAACAATTTTGGTCCGCTGAATAGTAGTTTAGGGCCAAGGAAAATGTTTGGATTTCCGCTAAGTTCACGCGTGTCGAAATAGTTAATATATCCTTTTAAGTTAAGGTGTATGTTCCAAAGGTTTTTAAACTGGGTATAGCCATGTATTTTGAACCTGTCGAGTGTGGTTTCCTTTCCATAATTCCAAACGTGTTCCTGTTCAAATTCAACAAAATAACTCTGAATAATTCCTTTAGGCTGGCTAACTTTGTAGGTGATATTAACCATTTGTTTGATTACATCGGCCTGAGCTAAATATCCGACATCGTTCAAATCTACACCGGGAGTCCGCCAATTCAGTGAGCCAATAATTCTGAGTTTTCCGCTGCGCTTTCCCCCTTGTAACGACCCACCCCAGCCTGACAGGCTTGTTTTCAAAGTATCATATTCCAGATGGCCGGCATCTATCCGCTGATAATTGTGCACAGGGGAGTATTGTAATTTGGAAATTGATTTTTCATCACCTTTTATTTCTGTAAAAAAGCCTTTGAAATCGATATAATACTTTCGCTTTTTCCAATTATGCTGAAAATCTATCCCTCCGGCCAAAGATGAATTCGATAGAAATTCCAAATGAGTATCGTTAATGTTCCTGTATGTTGAAGTTACCATGCCACCCAATACCGTATTCCCTTTATTAAAGTCCTGTTTGATGCGCCCAACCATAAAACTGGTGAAAGGTTCAACGGCCATTTTTGATTTTGAGTCATTACTGTATATAATTGCATTTTCCTTTGCAGTAATACTTTGTACTACCCCCACCGACAATCCATTTTTTGTTTTACCAGTCAGTTTTAACGCACTTAGGATTGGAGTATTCTCAGATATATTCATAGTCTGGTTATCGTCTAAACTGGGAAGATAGCTTGGGGCATGGCCAATCCTGCGACTGTAATAGAGCATATCCTCGCCAAAACTAAAATCAAGGATGGTATTTCCCTCCAGAAAAAATGGTCGCTTTTCTTCGTTGAATATTTCATAAGAAGTTAAATTCAGAACTGCCGGATCGGCTTCAACCTGGCCAAAATCCGGATTGATAGCGTAATCCAAAGTAAAACCTGAATTCAGGCCAACTTTACCATTCAGGCCATAACCATAGGTTGTTTTATTTTCAAGATCGGTATTAGGGTTGAAACGGGCATCCAGGTAAGGTAAAAATTCATAGTTTACTTTAGGCTTTATTCCTTCAATTCCTCTTAATTCACCAAATAAATACACCATTGATGGCGCGTCAATCGGGATAAGCTTCCACTGATCCTCTTCATTCAGGCGATCAATCCAGCGCCAAACGTGCATACCCCAAACTTGTTCCTTACCCGGGGCAAACCGGATCTGGCTGAATGGTATTTGTATTTCAGAAGTCCAGATCGAATCATAAACCTGCGCTTTACCATCCCAAACAGCATCCCAGTTAAAGTCCCATAAATAGGCTCCCAAATGAACCAAATCAACTTTTTGGCCCGAAGCTGCCACATTAAATTCATAAGCGGTCTGTTTATCAAGGTACGAATCGAGTGCTATTCCTGCAATATCGCCGGCCAATTTATCCCTTCGGCTTAATATGGGCCTGATCTTTCCGGGGCCTTTGTCATAGCATTTGAAAGCCACATACAGGTTACTGTTGTCGTAAAGAAGTTTTATTTCCGTATCTTGTGACGGTTTTTTCCCCTGATTGGGGACTTGCTGAATAAATCCGCCAGACCAAATGCCTGTTTCCCAGCAAACATCGTTAAGTTTGCCATCAATTTTAGGGCGTTTTTCTATGCGGGTTGCATAGTAAACCTTATGAGCCCCGGCGAGGCGGTTTACAGTAGAATCGGACGACAGGCTATATTTTTCAGGTTGAGCAACGGCAGAGCTTAGTCCAATTAGTAGAATAATGAGGAAAAAAAATAAACGAAGAAGCATAATTTTTTTTTAAGCGGAACAAATATAAAATAAATAAGGAATTGTATATATGTTAATTGTGTCTTTTTTAATTTATTCAAAAACAAATTGGCAAACAATTCATTCCATTGATGGGTTTTAGTGGCTTGTAATTAAATTCGGCTTACAATATAATGGTTGAACTAACATCAATAATATGCGAAAAATAAACAAGATTCTTATTGCAAACCGAGGTGAAATTGCAATCAGGATTATGCGAACCTGCAGGGAGATGGGCATTTCGACGGTTGCAGTTTTTTCAGATGCCGACCGTACAGCGATGCACGTACGTTATGCCGACGAAGCTTATCACATCGGGCCGGCTGCATCATCGGAAAGCTACTTAAATGCTGATAAAATTATCGAAGTAGCTAAAAAATCAAACTCGGATGCGATACATCCCGGTTATGGTTTTTTATCTGAAAATGCTGTTTTTGCAATGAAATGCGCCGAGAGTGGAATTAAATTTATTGGCCCGTCGCCTGAAGTGATTAACCAGATGGGCAATAAAATTCAGGCCCGCTTAACTATGATTGCAGCAGGGGTGCCGGTTGTGCCCGGAACTACTGAAAGTTTAACAACTGAAAAAGATGCCATTGACACGATCCGGCAGGTTGGATTGCCGGTGATGGTAAAAGCTGCGGCCGGTGGCGGAGGAAAAGGGATGCGGCTTATTACGGAAGAAAAAGATATTGTTTCTATGGTGAGGTCGGCCCGATCTGAAGCAAAATCTTCGTTTGGGAACGATTCAGTTTATGTCGAAAAATACATTACATCTCCGCATCATATCGAATTTCAGGTTTTAGGCGATCAACATGGTAACGTATTGCACCTTTTTGAACGCGAGTGTTCGGTACAGCGGCGACATCAGAAAATGATTGAAGAAACGCCTTCGCCACTGGTCACTCCCGAATTGCGGACGGAAATGGGAAAATGTGCCGTCAATGCAGCTAAAGCTGTTCATTATGAAGGCGCTGGTACCATCGAGTTCCTGGTTGATAACGATCTAAATTTCTATTTTCTTGAAATGAACACCCGCCTTCAGGTTGAACATCCGATTACTGAACGTGTTACCGGAATTGACCTGGTTAAGCAACAAATTTTAGTTGCCGAAGGCCATCCCATCACATTTAAACAGGAAGACCTACATCAAACTGGTCATGCCATCGAATGCCGGATTTATGCCGAAGATCCGTACAATAATTTCATGCCTAACCCCGGAAAAATTTACAACATTACCCAACCTTTGGGCCTGGGTGTCAGGACTGACGGATATGTATATGAAGGTTACGAAATTCCGATCCATTACGATTCTATGATTTCGAAACTGATAGTTTGGGCCGAAAACCGTGCAGAAGCCATTGAACGAATGAAACGTGCTTTGTACGAATACAAAATTACCGGAGTAAAAACTTCAATCAAGTTTCTGGAACGGATCATGGAAACCGAGGATTTCAGGAGTGGAAATTACGACACCAACTTTATTGAAAAAAATAAAACGTTTCTGCTTGCTGAAACTAAATGCGAAGAAAGTTGTGAAGATATGATAATCATTTCAGCTTACGTTGAATATCTCGACAGGCTTAATATTGCACAAACTTCGAAAGAAATGTACACGGCTCAAAACCGTTGGAAAAAATACACGTATCAAAAGAATTTCGAACGCTTATAATCCCTCATAAAATATGTCAATAGAAATAAGGCTCGACAAACGGATTGCTTCCGTCGAAATACTGAAACAATATGAAAATCTACTGGAGATCAAGGTTGATGATAAAATTTATCAGGTTGACTTAATGCACAACGATGAAGGTATTTTTTCGATCCTGAATAAAGGCCGTTCATACAATATAGAGTTGGTTCCGCAAACAAACCCCAAACTTTATACGGCCTATACGCTTTACGACAACTACGACATTGAAATAATCGATGCCGAATCAAGGTACCTCAGAAACCGGTCGGGTTCAACCCAACTAATTTCCGAAAATACCATTTCATCGCCAATGCCTGGCAAAGTGGTTAAAATCCCGGTTTCAGTTGGCGATGAAGTGAAAAAAGGAGATACCGTAATTACTATTTCTGCCATGAAAATGGAAAGTGAGTACAAATCGCCTATCGACGGAAAAATTGTCATTATACATGTAACCGAAGGAAGTACCATTGATGCCAACCAAAAATTAATCGAAATAGAATAAATAATACACCTATGGATTTAAATGCCAAATTTAATCAGTTTGAAAAACTGAACCAGGAAGCTGAAGCAGGCGGAGGAATTGAACGACTTGAGAAACAACGTCATTCAGGTAAAAAAACTGCCCGCGAACGAATTGCCATTCTCTTAGACCCCGGAACATTTTACGAAATTGATAAAATGGTTACCCACCGGGCTACCGACTTCGGAATTGACAAACATAAGTATCCAGGCGACGGAGTGGTTTCAGGATATGGAAAAATAAACGGCCGGCTGGTTTATGTTTTCGCGCAGGACTTCACCGTTTTTGGCGGTACACTCAGCCGAACCAATGCAGATAAAATTCTGAAAATTCAGGATTTGGCCGTAAAAATGGGAGCTCCGCTAATCGGACTTAACGACTCAGGTGGAGCACGTATTCAGGAAGGCGTTGAAAGTCTGGCAGGTTATGCCGATATTTTTTACAATAACGTGATTTGTTCAGGAGTCATTCCGCAGATAAGTGTTATTCTGGGACCGTGTGCCGGTGGTGCGGTTTACTCGCCTGCCCTCACCGATTTTATTTTTATGGTCGAAAAAACCAGCCACATGTTTGTTACCGGTCCTGAAGTGATTAAAACGGTAACACATGAAGATGTGACCAAAGAAGAGCTTGGCGGCGCCATCACCCATGCATCGAAAAGCGGGGTAGCCCATTTCACCGGTAGCGATGAAGAACAAACCCTGATGATGGTGAGGGAACTGATGAGTTTCATCCCCTCGAACAATATGGATGAACCACCTTTAAAAATTTCAACTGATCCTGAAAACCGGCCAGATGCAACCTTAAATCAGATTGTTCCGGTTGATCCGAATAAGCCTTATGACATCAAAGACATCATTCATAAAATAGTAGATGAGGAACACTTTTTGGAAGTTCAGCCACATTATGCCGCTAACATTGTAATAGGTTTTGCACGGATGGGCGGACGACCAATCGGGATTGTTGCCAACCAGCCTGCTCATCTGGCCGGAGTTCTTGACATTAATTCCTCATCAAAAGCAGCGCGGTTTGTGCGTTTCTGCGATGCTTTTAATATTCCGTTAGTTACGCTGGTTGATGTTCCGGGATTTTTGCCGGGAACGGCCCAGGAATTTGGCGGCATAATCAAGCACGGAGCGAAATTGTTATATGCATTTGCCGAAGCAACTGTTCCTAAAATAACGCTGATTACACGCAAAGCCTACGGAGGTGCATACGATGTAATGTCGAGCAAACACATTGGCGCCGATGTGAACCTGGCCTACCCGACCGCCGAAATTGCAGTGATGGGCCCTGATGGTGCGATCAATATTTTATACCGTGGAAAGCTGAGTGAAGAAGAAAAAGCCGATGCTGTTCTGGACTACCGTGAAAAATTTGCCAATCCATACCGGGCAGCCGCTCTGGGCTATATCGACGAGATAATTCTGCCACAGGACACCCGGAGCAAAATTATTCAGGCGCTGAAAATGACCCATAATAAACGGCAATCAAATCTGCCTCGCAAGCATGGAAACATGCCTCTTTAGGGAAACATACATTCTCTTAACTTCGTAAAACCAAATAAACAAATGAAGAAAGGAGGAGGACGATGAATATTCTTAACCTTAAAAAACATCGGTACTTTCCGGGAATTTGGCTGCTGGTTGTAATTATTTTGCTATTTGTGATGCTCTTCAGTCCGGTTCGAAATATAGGGATTGTGGTCATTTCACTTGTAGCGCTTTATGTTGCTATATCGTCCTATTCTAAATTCAGCAACACAAACGATAATAGGTTCAGAAGCCGTGCCCGTGATCAGGATTTCAAAGACCAGAAAAAAATATCCGAATAAAAAACCTGGCGAATGCTGGGTTTTTTTGTTCTTACCGGCTACCAAATCAATAAAGCCAGGAATTCCAAATGTCTTTATATTCCAGATTTTTACAACTTAGTTTAAATATTTTCAACTAAGTTTGTTGTCATTCTAAAATCGTTAATTCAATTACCGCTCGTGAAAAAAAAATCACCTGTATCTTCGGTAAAAACTAAATCTTCAAGCCGAAAAAAATCTGGTTCATCCAGGAGTTTTGGACGTAAAGTATTCATGTTTTTCATTAAAGCCGGAATTGCATTTCTGTTGCTGGCATTTCTGCTTTTTCTGATTGTATATGTGGGATTTACCGGTACGGTACCATCAACCGAGGAATTACAAAAAATTAAGAATCCGGAGGCCACCGAAGTATTCGCCAGTGATGGAAAATTATTGGGACGCTTTTATATCGAGAACCGAAGCAATGTGAGTTTTGATCATATCTCGCCAAATGTTATCAATGCACTGATTGCCACCGAAGATTCACGGTTTTACCATCATAGGGGGATCGACGAAATTGCCTTAATCCGCGTATTCGTCAAATCAGTTTTAATGCAGGACCGAAGCTCTGGCGGTGGAAGTACATTAAGCCAGCAAATCGCTAAAAATCTTTTTCCACGTAAGTCTTTCGGTCCATTGACCATGCCGGTTAACAAACTGAGGGAGTCAATTATTGCATACCGGCTCGAAAAGCTATATAGTAAAGATGAAATACTGGCACTTTACCTTAATACCGTTCCATTTGCCGAAAATACCTTTGGAATTGGAGTTGCTTCAGAACGATTTTTCAGTAAACCTCCGTCAAAGTTAAAAATACATGAAGCAGCAACCCTGGTTGGAATGTTAAAAGCCAACAATAGTTTCAACCCCCGTAAAAATCCTGAACGCTCATTAGACCGGCGCAACGTGGTAATTGAGCAAATGTTGAAAAATAACTACATTTCGGTAGGGGAAGCAAAATTGTACAAGGCAGAACCAATGGATCTGACTTATAATCTGATTACTTATAATGAAGGCCCGGCTCCATACCTGATGGAAAAACTCAGGCCATTTCTGCAAACCTGGTGCGACGACCACTTTAAAGAAGATCAGACTACCTATAATTTATATACCGACGGGTTGAAAATTCGGACCACTATCGATTTTGATATGCAATTGGCTGCTGAAAATGCCGTTTCGGAACAAATGAAAAACATTCAGAATTTGTTCGACGAACATTGGGGGAAAAATAAGCCCTGGGGAAATGATCAGTCAGTGGTTTACCGTGGAATGAAACGATCGGAACGGTATCGTGAACTCAAAAAAAAAGGTGTGCCTGAAGATCAGATCAGTAAAATTTTCAACACACCAACCTCAGTTTCGTTGTTCAACTGGAACGGAAACAAACAGCTTGAAATGACGCCGATGGATTCCATTCAGTATTATTTAAAAATACTGAATACTGGTTTTATGGCGATGGATCCATTTTCAGGAGAACTTAAAGCCTATATTGGTGGAAATGATTTCCGCTATTTTAAATATGACCACACCAAATCCAAACGTCAGGTAGGTTCAACCTTTAAACCAATTGTTTACTTAGCTGCACTTGAAGCCGGAATTTCGCCCGACACCTATTTTGCCAACGAAAAGAAGGTTTATGAAGATTATAATAACTGGTCGCCCGAAAACTCGCACGATGATTATACCGGGTTCTATTCGATGGAAGGGGCTTTGGCCAAATCGATCAATACGATTGCTGTAGAGGTGTTGATGCAGGCCGGAATATCGAATGTTGTTGATTTGGCGAAACGGATGGGTATTGATTCTGAATTGCCTGAATATCCTTCACTGGCTCTGGGCTCAGCTTCTGTTTCGCTCGAAGAAATGGTTTGTGTGTATTCAGAAATTATTAACGGCGGCCGAAAAGTTACACCTTATTATTTAAAAGCCATTGAATCGAATTCAGGACAGGTATTGGAAGAATTTCAGAATAATCAGCCTGAGGAGCAAATCGCGCAGACGGAAAATTGCCGGATAATTACTCAAATGCTGAAATCGGTGGTCAATGATGGTACCGGTAGCACCATTCGTTCGGTTTGGGGCATTGACTCTGATTTTGCAGGAAAAACAGGAACAACTCAAGACCAGGCTGATGGCTGGTTTATCGGGATGACACCAACCCTTGTTGCCGGGGCCTGGGTAGGAGGAGAAGACCCTTCTATACATTTTCGTACACTTGGAACCGGTGCAGGTGGACATACTGCCCTGCCAATAGTTGGACATTTTTACAGTCAAATCCTTCACAATTCCAAATATCAGAATTTACGGTTTAAGAATTTTGAATCACCATCAGAAGAAAGTCTGGCATTACTTGATATTCCTCCGTATCGTGAGGTTATTGAGGTCGGTTTAAAGGGATTTTTTCATGACCTTTTCGGAAAAAAAGAAACTAAAAAGGATTATGAACTGAAAATGCAGGATAAATCCACCAGGGAACAGGCAAAAGAGGATGAAAAACCTGCCGCTGAACCAGAAAAAAAGCCCTTCTGGCAAAGTATGAAAGAGATATTTAAAAAGAAAAGTAAATAGGTTAATACCTCGCCATGAAGAAACTTGAGAGAAAATTAGCCCAAATTTCAGAAAAAAACAAAATCTATATTCTTAGCTTACTGATTGGTTTACTGGCGGGCATCGCGGCTTTTACACTGAAAAGTTTTATCCACTATGTGAGTTTTTTCCTGACCAGTCATTTAAAATCATCCGACGGGAGTTTCGCTTATCTGGCTTTTCCGATGATTGGAATTCTGATCACCGTTTTGATCCTTAAATATCTGATTAAAGATGACATCAGTCACGGCGTTTCAAAAATCCTATCGGCACTTTCAAAAAAAGGCAGTTACATCAAGGCGCACAACATGTTTTCATCGCTGATTACCAGCGGATTTACCATAGGATTTGGTGGTTCTGTTGGAGCAGAATCGCCCATAGTTTATACGGGCTCTGCCATAGGCTCATATGTTTCGCGCATGTTTAACCTGAACCAAAACCAGGTAAGGCTACTGATTGGTTGTGGAGCCACTGGCGCTATTGCCGGAATTTTTAAAGCGCCGATTGCCGGGATCATGTTTACCCTCGAAGTTTTAATGCTCGACCTGACCATGGCTTCCCTGATCCCACTTTTAATTTCAGGAATAACCGCTGCAACATTTGCTTATTTTTTCATGGGCGCAAAAGTCTTGTTCCATTTTGATGTGACCAGCCAATTCAATTCAAACAACCTTCCCTACTATGTTTTGCTCGGAATTTTCTGCGGATTTATTTCACTTTATTTTACGCGCACCGGCATGTTTGTTGAAAGCCGCTTTAAACGATTAAAAAACAGTTATACTAAATTGATTATTGGTGGACTATCTCTTGGTTTGATCGTCTTTTTTTTTCCTTCGTTGTGGGGAGAAGGTTATGAATCCATCAACAAAATATTCCTGGGCAAAGGTCCGGATTTACTGAATAATTCAGTGTTTTTTGACTGGAAAACCGAGCCGACAGTACTTTTGCTGATTTTGGTAATGATTCTTTTTCTAAAAGTAGTTGCTATGGCTATTACCACATCAAGTGGCGGAGTGGGCGGGATTTTTGCGCCAACCTTATTTATGGGCGCTATTGGCGGGTACATCATCTCACTTTCGCTAAATACTTTTTTCGGAATGAATTTACCTCACGCCAATTTTGCACTTGCCGGAATGGGTGCTTTAATGGCCGGAGTTATGCATGCCCCATTACTGGGGATCTTTTTAATTGCTGAAATAACAGGAGGCTATCAGTTGCTGATTCCTTTAATTATTTCGGCAATAGTTGCCTATGTAACGATTACCCGTTTCGAGCCACATTCCATATATACCAAACGGCTGGCCGAATTGGGTGAACTGGTTACCCATCACAAAGACAAGGCAGCGATGCATTATATGAGTACGAGAGAATTGATCGAAACTGATTTTGAGGTTTTATCGCCCGAGCTGAACCTGGGTCAAATGACTTATTTTATTGCCCGCTCGAAGCGGGATTTATTTCCGGTAGTAGATGAAACCGGGAAGATGCTTGGAATGATAAAAATGAATGATATCCGGAACCTCATGTTTGAACAGGATTTATATGAAAAAATCACTGTTCAGGATTTGATGTATATGCCCGAATTTTTTATCTCCCCGAATGATTCGATCGAGGTCATTATCGAAAAATTTAAGTCTTGTGGCCGGTATAACCTGGCAGTGATTGACGATGGTAAATATATCGGATTTATCTCAAGGGCCCGTGTATTTTCTGTTTACCGCGATACCATGGCCGATTTGTCGTATGAGTAGTTCAGGATTCAGTTAAGCGGATTTGCACAGTAATAGCTGTTGCTGGATTAACCACAAAAAGCTGCTCAATATCCTTTTGTTCCAAACCACCTTTTTTGAGGGCAGGAATCAGCAGTTCCTCTATATCCGTGAACCCGCGGAACTTACCACCACCGGCCTTTCCTGGATCGTACCAGCCTGCATCGTGTGAAAACAACACCTTATTCAGGAGGCCTTCCTTTTTCATTAAAAGAGCGAAAGCAACATATCTTTCCAATTGATCGGGAGTAAAATTGTCGAAAGCAATCCAGGTGCCCATTTTTGCGGCTTCTGTATGTTTTGCAAAATCTTGCTCGTTGTGAGCATGGGTCCAGATAAATGCCGAAGGATTGACACCATATTTTTTCAATATTTCGAGTTGTTGAAAAGCCGGAACGGCAAGCCCGGTGTGCGACATGATAACCAGGCCTGTAGCTTTGTGCGTGATACAGGCAGCTTCAACAACTTTCCGGTTAATTTCTTCCAAAGGTTTTCGATCCACCGCAATTTTTATAAACCCGGGATAAACCCCAGTTCCTTCAATACCGTTTTTTGATTCAGCAATCCAGCGTTCTGCCAGTTGATCCGCTGCTTCCGTAAAACCGTGTTCCGGAATATATTTTCCACCAACAGCGCTGTAATATCCGGTGTTGGTCATGATTTGTATTCCCGATTTTTCAGCCAGTATTTTTAACAACTCCGGATCGCGTCCCAGATAGGCAGGCGTACATTCTACGAGTGTTTGATAACCTGATTTTTTAATTTCAAGCAAATAGGGAAGCACTTTTTCTATCACTTCTGCTTTGTTCCAGCGGTGGTAACCCGTGCTGTCGGCGCCAATGAAATCAACTAATAGATGTTCGTGGTGCAAAGTTTTTCCCATTGCACTTGCTGGAATCTCACCGCTGACAGTCCTGATTTTCGGATCGTTTATTTCGCAGGAGATGAGAAAGAAAAGGCCTAAACACATGCTAAAATATTTACGAAAGGTTTCCATCTGAAAATATTTAAAAAGGTTCATACAGTTATTCTGAAATAAGCAAGGTACACTCCTGAAAAGATCATTGTAAATATGGCATTGGTTACCGAAAAAGCGTTGGATCCAAGCCAGATCACAGGCAGAAATAAAATGATCATCTGGGCTGTCAGGTAAAAATAAAGACCAATTCGCTGCATCCGGTACAGCTTGATTGCGCCTGCCAATGATACACTGAATGCCGCCATCAGCAAGGCAAAATAGATCGGGCTTAATTTTTCAGTTGCAGTAATATTGGTAACGAGGGTTATCTTTTCGGTAACTATCCTGAAAAAAAATGTTGCGATGAACATACTTATAAAACCAATACTGCTTCCGATAATGCTGAAAATACAAGCCGATTCATAGAATAAGGGTTTTGTTGTCATTTTAACAGATGTTTAATTGTTCAAAAATACCTGATTTTTTGAATAACTTCATTTTTATGGCTCCCTGATTTTATACTACCTTTAGCACCTTAAAATTTAACCAATTTTTGCGATGGAAAGAGATACCAAAGTATTCGAAATCATTGAAAAGGAACGTCAGCGTCAGATTAGCGGCATTGAACTCATAGCTTCCGAAAATTTTGTCAGCGAACAGGTCCTTGAAGCGATGGGATCAGTCATGACCAACAAATATGCAGAAGGATATCCCGGAAACCGCTATTATGGCGGCTGCCAGTTTGTAGATATGACCGAACAACTGGCCATTGACCGGATCAAGGAATTGTTTGGAGCCGTATATGCCAATGTTCAGCCCCATTCCGGCGCTCAGGCCAATGCGGCAGTTCTGGCTGTTATCCTGAACCCGGGCGATACGTTTTTAGGATTGGATTTGGCTCACGGTGGACACCTTTCACATGGTTCGCCTGTAAACTCTTCCGGCATATTATACCGACCGATTGCCTACCATGTGAAACAAGAAACCGGAATGGTTGATTACGACGAAATGGAGGCTTTGGCACTTGAACACAAACCCAAACTAATTATTGGTGGTGCTTCAGCTTATTCACGTGAGTGGGATTATGCCCGTATGCGTGCCATTGCCGATCAGATTGGCGCTATGTTGATGATTGATATGGCCCACCCTGCAGGTTTGATTGCTGCGGGTTTGTTGGATAATCCGGTAAAATATGCTCACATTGTAACTTCTACCACCCATAAAACCTTGCGCGGCCCGCGTGGAGGAATCATCCTGATGGGCGAGGATTTTGTAAATCCTTTTGGTTTCAAGACTCCTAAAGGCGTGACCAAGATGATGTCGCAGGTACTCGATTTCTCTGTTTTCCCCGGTCAGCAGGGTGGTCCGCTTGAGCATGTAATTGCATCGAAAGCCGTTGCATTTTCCGAAGCGCTCGATCCTTCCTATAAAGTTTATCAGGCCCAGGTGAAAAAAAATGCATCTGTGATGGCTGAAGCCTTTGTGTCCAAAGGGTACAAAGTAATTTCAGGAGGAACCGACAACCACTCGATGTTGATTGACTTACGTACCAAATTCCCTGATATTTCAGGAAAACAGGCCGAGAATGCGTTGGTACGTGCCGATATAACCATCAATAAAAACATGGTTCCTTTCGACAGCCGTTCGCCTTTTACGACTTCAGGATTGCGTGTTGGAACGCCTGCAATTACAACCCGAGGAGTAAAAGAAAATTTGATGCCGGTAATTGTTGACCTGATTGACGAAGTAATCAGCAACATTGAAAGCGAAGAAGTTATCCTTTCAGTTCGCAAACGGGTGAATGCGATGATGAAAGACCTTCCGCTGTTTGCCTGGTAGGATTGCAAATAAATAGACAAAAAAAAATCCGGAAGGAGATGATTTATAAATCATTGGTTCCGTACCTCATTTTAAATGATGCAAATACTTTGGAAGGGGTATTTGCATTTTTTATGGATCATTTTCCTTTGTAATATGAGATATTGATCTGCTCTTTTGGTATCAAACCTGCCATCCCTTCGGGATTGGAATGGCAAATGATTTATAATTTGCTATAATCTTAACATCCCTTCGGGATTGTTTATAACGCCAAAGGCGTGTCAAGATTATAGAAAACATTCATTCCAGGAGAAGTAAACCCCTTTAGGGGTGATATAATTCTGTCATACCTTCGGTATTTTCATTAAATGGTCAATTACTCATTTCCATTAACCTTTTGTCCATTCGCGATTGCCGACCATATCAATTGCTTCAGGGTCTTTCGCTTTTTTGACCCACTCCCTTCACCATTCCAGCAACTGCTCCAAACATGATCAATGCCACAACTGCCCCGGCCAGTAATGATCCCTGTATGCTTGCAAGGACATAAAATACTCCGATCAGCAATGGGCCAATGGTTTGACCGATGCGTAAAACCATGCTGTTGACCGACATAAATGCGGCCCGTTCCTTGATCGAAGCAAAACCAACGAGCAAATTCTGGATGGAAGGAATCAATAAACCATGTCCGAGGCCGAAAATCGTCACCGAACCAATTACCTGAACCCAACTTTGACTGATAAGCAAAGAAACCATGGATAGAAAATAAAAAACAACTCCTGTAAGTAAGATGGTTTTTGACCGAAACCGTTTATTGATCCGTCCCAATTGCGAGGAAGTGGCCGCTGTAACCAGCGACATGACAGACATCATCATCCCAATCTGAACTGATGATGCATGTAGTCGTTCGGAAAGGAGTATCGGAAAATAAGTCAGGTAAGCTCCGTAAAGCAAAATAAAAACCAACATATTGACAAGAAACAATCCCCAGACGCTGCGCTGATTGATACTTTTCCATATTCGCCGGAAGTATTCGCCAATTCCCTGATGATCTTTGGGTTCAGGATTATTCAGGCCAAAAATGACAAAGACCCCCAGGGGAATGGCTAGTAAAGGGAGATAAAAAATGTATTGCCAGCCAAATGTAGCAATCAGTCCTCCCAAAGCCGGATAAGCAGCCGTTCCAATGCTCAGGATACTGGCATTGTATCCCATCAGAGCCGTTCGTTTTTCGCCCGAATACAAATCGCCGATCAGGGTAATGTTAATGCTCGAAAGTCCGGCTGCACCAATTCCTTCAATAAACAGAAAAAGCAGTAACGAATGGAAATCGCGCATGAACGAACACAGGAAACCGGCAATTCCGAAGATAAAAAGAGAAGGTACCAGCACCAGTTTTCGGCCCAAACGATCCGCAAGAATTCCGGTCAATGGTGTTAAAAATATGCCTGGAAGCGTGAATGCCGCTATCAGCCAGCCCACCTGTTGTGTCGAGATCCCGAAATACCTGATAATTCCAGGGAAAGCCGGTGTGATGCTGGCAATACCCATCACGGCAATCAGCGTGACACCGAAGATAATGATCATGTTCTTTTCGATGCCGGATGAAGGAGGATTGGTCATAGCTCTGGCAATTTGATATTAGGAAATGCTAAAGTAGCAAATTACCGGCTCATCATTCTTCGTTTCATTTCCTGCATGACTTTTTTGCGCACATCGGCCTCGGTCTGATAGAGTTTGATGATTTGTTGCGGGGAAAGAACGGTCCTGAATTCTTTGTAATACCTTTCACGGATCGAAATCAACTTCCTGGCGGTCTCCATCTGATTAACAACCAAACGGTCAGCTTCTTCCGACGACAGGCTGTCGGCATCAACTTTCATCATCCTGGCCAGGTTCCGAAAATCAATCCCTGAAATTTCCCTTTCATACTTCAGGTAAACCGGCCGAAACTGCTCAAAGGTAGCTTGATCGAGATTTAATTGAAACCTGATTTCACGCAATTTTGCCTGGACCATTCGTTGATGGACCAAAGGTAAGCGATCCGGATTTTGCGACAAAGCGTCAAATCCTGAGAACAGGGTCAGGATAAAAAGCAGGGCTGAAACTATTTTTTTCATCACAATCAGTTTAAATTGTTATTGCATGGCTTTATCTGTAAAAGGATCTGTTTCATACATAGCGGCAAGTTGCATCAGGTCTTCATCTGTTAAATCAGTGAGAACGTCATCCATATTTTCGGTACTTCTGGCTTCGGAGTCCGATTTCTCTGTAAGGTCTTTCTTTATCACTTCAACAGCTTGTCCCTTCGATAATTCAGATTTCTGCTTAATCAATTGCTCCGTTTGCCCTTGATTTTCCTGAACAATCCGCAAATCCTCGTTACCAGTCTCATAGAACAAATAGCCGAGAAAAACCATGGCCACCAGCGATGCAACAGCTACCACCGGACGCCAGAGAATCAGCATTTTTTTATGACTTTGTTCCCTGTTTTTCGCTTTTTGAAGTATTTTTTCGGAGAGCTGATCAAAAAATTTGTCAGGAGTCTGATAGGGTAAGTTTTTACCTACTTCCTGAAATTCATCTATTGGTTTCATTTTAATAGTTTCTGTCTTATTTTCAATTTGCCCGATTATGCATGTTCAATCAAATATTGCCTGATCTTTTCAGACGCATAGTGATAATTCGTTTTCAGCGTATTCACCGAAGAATCAAGAATTTGTCCGATTTCTTCGTAGCTCAGTTCATCGTAATAGCGCAGGTTAAAAACAATCCTTTGCTTTTCAGGAAGCCTCATGATAGCCTGTTGAAACTTAATCAATATCACTTCACTGTTTTCAGTATCGTGGCCTGAAATGTCTCCAAACATTTTATCGGTAATTAATTCCGCATTTTTCAACCAGTTCTTATTTTTCCTGAAATGTTTGGTGCATTCGTTGGTTGCAATCCGGTACAGCCAGGTATAAACCCTGCTTTCACCCTTAAATGAACCGGCAAACCGGTAAACATTGATAAAAGTTTCCTGCAATATATCCTCTGCATCTTCATGTGACACCACCAACCTCCTGATATGCCAGTAAAGGGGCTTTTTGTAGGTATCCATCAGTTGCAAAAAGCCTTTATCCTTTGAAGCCGGGTCTTTGATCAAAGAAAATAAATATGCATCAGACGTTTCGTTCATTAATCTCTTTCAGGAATTGACTGGTTTATGCTTTGGATGTCAAAAATAGCTGAAAGTTAAATCAATTAAATTTTTTTTTCTTGAAAACTCCTTCTATTGAAATTTAAGCGCTTAGCGGATTTAAACCGCTTAGCGCTTATGAAAAAAGTAAAAAGAAAATTCCTTACCTTTAAAATAAAAATGCACTTTGAACCAGGCGCAGTTTATCACATTTATAATCGCTCCAATGAAATTGTTTTTCACAGTCGCGAAAACTACCTGTTTTTTCTCAAAAAGGTTAAAGAACAAATTGAACCTTTTTGCAAAATTCTGGCATGGATTTTAATGCCCAATCATTTTCATTTTCTGGTGGTTGCAACTGAAGTCGGGTGTTTGCCTGTAAATGAAAAGCACCGACTGTCATTACAGGTACTTCCCAAACACATTGGGACCTTGCTTAGCAGTTACACCCAAGCCATTAATAAACAGGAAAACAGACGGGGTAAACTTTTCTCAAACAACACAGAAGCCAAGTGCCTGAACGACATTGAATTTTACAATACTTTCATAGCTAACCAACGCACAACGAGTAATACTTCATCGCCCGATTACGCAACTATTTGCTTCAATTATATTCATCAAAATCCTGTAATGGCAGGTCTTGTTGGCAAAATGGAGGACTGGGAGTTTTCTTCCTTCAGGGATTATGCCTGTATGAGAAATGGAACTCTGATTGACAAAGAGCTTGCATTTCAACTGATAAATGCTGATTCAGACGATTTTTATCTCCAGTCAAATATAAGCCTGGATGATAACCTTTTAAAGGAGATATTTTGATTCTATCCGCTTATCGGTTTGAAACCGCTTAACAGATAAATTTGAGTTAGCAAAAAAAAAAATTGCTTCAGGATTTAACTTTTATACCAAAACAGCATCTGAAAGTATATCAATTAATTTTAAAATATTTTGACTATGAAACGATTTAAAATGATTTCAGTAATTAGCCTGATGTTTCTGGCATTTTTAGCTTGCCAAAAGTATGACATTTCAACGACGGTTGACGAAACCCTGCTTAGCCAACAAGTGACCATTGCCGAAGAAACCCTTGCCGATATTGACATTCTGGTTGACGAAGCCTTGAATTTAAATTTTGGATTACTCAAATCGGTCACTACCGAAAGCTCTGTTTATTTGAGTGACTGTCCTGTAGTCACTGTTGATAAAACGTCCTCGCCGCAGGTTATGACCATAGATTTCGGAACTTCATGCACAGGAAGAGATGGAAAAGTTCGCTCAGGAAAAATCATTGTAACTTCCACCGCTTTTAATGTTTTCCCTTCGGTTCGAAGCAAATCATTCGAAAATTTCTTTGTTGACGGCAAAAAGATAGAAGGGAGCGTTACAAAAACGATTTCCACAGATCAGGTAAACAACATCAGGACTGCCAACACAAAGGAAAATATCACCATTACTTTTCCTGATGCTGAAGGAACAGCAAAAAGGGTAGCCAACATGACCCGCCAATATCAGCGAAACACTTTGGAAAATCCGGCCGACAATCAGGTTGTAAGCTGGGGAACTGTTGAATTTACAAAGGTTTCAGGTGTTACGGTTAGCAAGGCAATTTCTGATAAAACTCCATTGGTTTTTAAAGCCTCGTGCCACCATATTGTAAGCGGTATCGTTTCATTTTCAAATTCAAACGACCGCAAGTGGTCAATCGACTATGGAAATGGCGAATGCGATAACAAAGCCATGCTTACCAGCGGGGATAAAACAAAGGAAATTAAAATTCGATAGCCCTCAATCGAAAAGTATTTTAACGGTTTTTTGAACAGCGATTTAAAGGAATGCCATCCGGATTTTTTGGATGGCATTCCTGTTTTCCGGAAAGACATTTCAAATTTTTTGCCCTTTCAAACACCAGCATTTCTCCTGAATTTTTCAATCCCTGACTGATTTTTTTTCTAGGTTGTGAAAAACTAATTCTTATATTTGCACCGCAAAACGGATACGGGTGTAGCTCAGTTGGTAGAGCACTGGTCTCCAAAACCAGGTGTCGGGCGTTCGAGTCGCTCCTCCCGTGCAAAAGCTGCTCAACCGGGCAGCTTTTTTGTTTTGAGGAAAGTCTTTGGTATCTTCAACCCAAATAAAAACAGTAATGACAGTTGATCTTTTTATACCCTGTTTTATCGATCAGATTTATCCTGATACTGCTTTTAATACCGTAAAATTACTTCGGAAGGCCGGACTCGACGTGAATTACAATCCGGAGCAAACCTGCTGCGGGCAACCAGCTTTCAACAGTGGATACTGGGACGAAACCAAAACTTTAGCAAATAAATTCATCCGCGATTTTCCGAACGAGCGGCACATCGTCAGTCCGTCGGCTTCGTGCACTGGCTTTATTAAAAATTACTATCCTGATTTGTTTAAAACGGGTCAGGCTGGTTTTACAGATTACCAACGGCTGAACCGAAACTTGTTCGAATTGACTGACTACCTGGTGAACCATTTGAATTTTACTGATTTTGGAGCTGAGTTTCCACACAAGGTCTGCTACCACGATGCCTGCACCGCTTTGCGTGAATATGGAATCCGGCAGGAACCACGGCTTTTACTCTCGAAAGTGAAAGGGCTGGAACTGGTTGAAATGGAAGACACCGAAACCTGCTGCGGATTTGGCGGTACTTTTGCTGCAAAATTCACCGCGATTTCAACCGCTATGACCGAACAAAAGGTGGAAAACGCTTTGAAAACAGGAGCCGAGTACATTGTCTCCACCGAATCATCATGCATCATGAACATCGAGGCATATATCCTGAAAAATAATTTACCCATCAAACCCATTCACATCGCCGATATTTTGGCTTCGGGATGGACAGCCCCCTAAATCCCCCGCAGGGGGACTTTGATGATTGGTATTTGATCCGTTACCGATTATTGGATAAACACGAAACCCGTAACCCGAAACTCAATTATGACTGAAATAGGAAAAGTAAATCACCTGTATGTGGTGAAAGAGGTGGACTTTGGAATTTACCTCGATGGCGGCGATCTGGGCGAAATCCTCATGCCCAAACGCTATGTTCCGGAAGGAACTCAGCCCGAAGATATGATCGATGCGTTTATTTACCTCGATTCGGAAGATCGTTTGGTTGCTACCACCGAAAAGCCTTTGGCAATGGTTGAAGAATTCGCCTTGCTTCAGGTTGTATCAGTCACTCCTGTTGGGGCCTTCCTGAACTGGGGGCTACCCAAAGATTTGTTTGTACCGTTCCGTGAGCAGCGCCAACCCATGGAAGAAGGCAAAAAATACCTGGTTTACGTTTATCTGGATACCAACAGCAAGCGAATTGCAGCGTCATCGAAAATCGAACAGTATCTGGATAACATCCCGGTTGACTACGATGCAGATGAGGAAGTTGACCTGATTATTGTGAACGAAACTGATCTCGGGTACAATGCCATTATCGACAACAGTCACCTCGGCGTGATTTTTAAAAACGAGGTTTTTCAACCGCTCAATCCGGGTGACAAAATTCAGGGATTCATCAAAAAGATCAGGACTGACGGTAAAATTGACCTCTGTCTGCAAAAAGCCGGCTACGAAAAAATCAGTTCTTTTGCCGATAAAATCATTTCGGAGCTGGAAAAAGCAAAAGGGTTCCTTCCTTTGACCGACAAAAGTACCCCGGAAGAAATCTACAAAGTCTTTAAATTCAGCAAGAAAAACTTCAAGGCTGCAATTGGAGCGCTTTACAAAAAAAGGATGATTACGCTGGAAGAAAATGGAATCCGGCTTTTGGTTTCTGAATAAAGAATGAATCATTTGTATTACAGTGCTATGCACCTAAGGCTACTATTATAGACTGTATTTCTACAAATATTTCGCAGCTCTGCTGCTTTGCAATGTGCCAGGGTGCAGAGCACCATAATATTTGTAGTCTGACGATAACAACAAAAAAGCATAGGTGCAGAGCACCGCAATATAAAAATATCCAATTCAACACCCAACTTGTCTACATGACTCCGTGGAAACTTGAAATTTGGAATTTGGAACTCCTGAAATGAAAGTTTGCATCGCCGAAAAGCCCAGTGTGGCCAAAGAACTCGCCCAGATCATTGGCGCCAATATCCGCAGAGACGGCTATTTTGAGGGAAACGGATATCAGGTGACCTGGACATTCGGGCATTTGTGTAGCCTGAAAGAACCAAACGATTACAAGGAGCAATGGAAATCGTGGAATATCCACCTTCTTCCGATGATTCCGCAGAAATTCGGTATTAAACTGATTGAGAACAATGGCGTAAAAAAGCAGTTTGCAACCATCGAAAAACTGATGCAGGCCGCCGATGAGGTGATCAACTGTGGTGATGCCGGCCAGGAAGGGGAATTGATTCAGCGTTGGGTGATGTCAATGGCCAAATGTACCGCTCCGATGAAACGGTTGTGGATTTCGTCGTTGACCGAAGAAGCTATCCGCGAGGGTTTTTCCAATTTACAGCCCGGGAAGAAATTTGATAACCTTTATGCTGCCGGAAGCGCCCGCGCCATTGGCGACTGGTTACTGGGTATGAATGCGACCCGGCTTTACACCCTGAAATATGGCCAGAACAAACAGGTTCTATCCATCGGAAGGGTGCAAACCCCTACCCTCGCCATCATTGTCAACCGGCAGAAGGAAATCGACGCGTTCAAACCTGAACCTTATTTCGAGATCAAAACCATATACCGCGAAGCAACCTTTTCGGCTGCTTCAGGACGCTTCCTAAACCGGGAAGATGCCGCACAGGTGTTGGAAGAAATCAGCCGATTTGATCTGGTAATCGGTAAAATTGAAACCAAAAACAGCGTTGAGCAACCACTCCGATTGTTCGACCTCACCTCGCTTCAGGTTGACTGCAACCGGAAATTCAATATGGGCGCGGAAGAAACCCTGAAAACCATTCAGTCGCTATACGAGAAGAAACTGACCACTTATCCGCGTGTGGATACCACCTATCTTTCGGAAGATATTTACCCAAAAGTTCCGGGCATCCTGAAAAATCTAAAAGGTTACGATACGCTGACCGCACCTTTACTTCGGGAAAAACAAATACGCAAATCGAACAAGGTTTTCGACAATAAAAAGATTACCGACCACCATGCGATTATTCCCACCGGGCAATGGCGTGCAGATTTGAATCATCAGGAAAAACAGGTATTCGACATGGTGGCCAAGCGGTTTATTTCGGTGTTTTATCCTGACTGTAAAGTGGCAAATACCACCGTTGAAGCCAAAGTCGGATCGCACGATTTTAAGGCAACCGGGAAACAAATTCTTGAGCCTGGATGGCGGATTGTTTATATGAATGAGAAAAATCCGGTTCAGAGCGACGAAAACCTGCTGCCGATTTTTGTGACCGGAGAGCATGGGCCACACGAACCCGGATTGCTCGAAAAATTTACCCAGCCCCCCAAATACCACACCGAAGCTACCTTGCTGCGAGCCATGGAAACCGCCGGAAAAAGTGTGGACGACGAAGAACTGCGCGAGCTGATGAAGGACAACGGTATCGGCCGGCCATCGACCCGCGCCAACATTATCGAAACACTTTTCCGCAGAAAATACATTAAAAAAGATGGCAAAAAGCTGGTTGCCACACCAACCGGAATCGATCTGATCGGCAGCATTGAAAATGAACTGCTGAAATCGCCTGAACTGACCGGACAATGGGAAAAGAAACTGCGGTTAATTGAAATGGGGCAATACGATGTGGCTCATTTTATGGACGAGATGAAGCAAATGGTAACCGAAGTGGTCGAACAGGTGAAACGATCGCCACGAAGAGAGTTTACTTTCGCTCCTGAAGAACCCATCATTCCGCAGAAAAAAGTTAAGGCAAATCCTGTAGAGCCAAAAAAGCTGGTTTGTCCGTCGTGCAAAATTGGTGAGATCGTGAAAGGAAATACGGCCTGGGGATGTTCCAATTTCAGAGGTGGCTGCAAACTCCGCATTCCGTTTGAACTTCAGGGTAAAAGTCTGAGCGAAAGCCAGGTCGCCCAATTGGTGTTAAAAGGTCAGACACGCACTTCTACCTTTAATGAAGGAACTAAAAAAATAACCGGGATCTTCCGATTTGATGGCGGTTATCAGGTAAGATTTCAGAAAAAATAACCTAAACAGAATTTATTATCCAAGATTATCTTTCATCACAAGTTTTAACAGTTTCTGTTCATTATTTTCATTTGGAAATTGCTGCTGATATTGATTACCCAAGACTTTCATCGTTTCCACATCACATATATACATCAGGCTTTTCTAATTTTTAAAGGAAAATGAGGTGAAAAACTATTTGATGCAATGCAAAGCCACCAACAGCTACAAGGTATGGGTTGTAATCCTTCCCCTTCCCTTTTGATTTGTCATAAAATATTAAAGAAATCAGAATGGTGTATGCGATGGTATATTGTATATTTTGCGTAAGAATATCAGACCATCCAAACCATCTGGGTCCGATTCTACCAATCGTCGGTCCTAATAAAACCAAGGCAGTTGCAATCATGTATCTCATGTGCTTCGGACTCATTTTCCGGTAATAAATTGCTGAAGAATAAAATATGATCAGCAATACACAGTCAGCTACCGGGAAGAATATATTCCTGGGATATTCGGAGTTAAATATTCTGATTATCTGTGGTATAAATGAAATAACAAGCAGAGGAAAAACGATATATGAGAGTTTTCCAACAATTCGGTGAATCGCGAATTTTCTGTTCAGTATTAAAAAGGGCTGAACAATCAGTATTAAAATCCAAACAGTGGCAATGATTGCGTGCAAATGAATAAACCAATTGTTATTTGGCTGGAAGTTTGGGAATTGCACAATATATGTTTTGAAAAAGCCTGCGATTGTCAATAGAATCAACAGTAGCATAAAATACCCCAGATATTTATATGATTTGTCCATTTTTGATTGTTAATCGGTATTACTACTTTGTTTTGTGTGATAATGTTGTACAATAAGCGTTCTTGTCGAAAATTTCCTCTAACAAGGTTCTACTCGTGATGGTGTGACAGTTGATAATGTTCTTTCAGGAGGTCTTCGCCGAAATCACCATTAAAATCGCGCCAAACGGAATGGATATGATTGGCATTGTTTTGAGTGTTGTCAAATTCAATTAAAAAAGTTTTTCCCTGCACCCGATAGTAATGTGGATCACGAGGTCCAGTCCCGCCTGCCCATCCAAAACTCATTAAATTCAAATCCTCTTTAATAATTTTTTCCATTCTTATTTTTGCAATGGGCTTGGGCATAGATAAAAGATAAGCCACAATCAATTTGTTCAATACGGTCTTTTGAGCATGTGTCATATCCCTTGCAAATATGCCGACGTGCTTCAATGGGCTTACTTGTACGGCGTTGGTTGTAACAATATCAGAAAAAGCTTTCAACTGAAAAATGGCAGTTTGTTTTTGCTCCTGTGTAAATGAATTTACAAGTAAAAATCCGAGGTCTTCCTCATCATGAATAATTCGCATCCCTTTTTTTGATCCTTCTTTTACTACTGCCGGATGAGCCCCAAAAAAGAATGGTGCAAATGCCATCTGGTTGTTGACAACGGTATAGTTAAGAGAAATATGGTGTCCGCTGAACTTCCAGGCCCATGTTCTGTCTTTACCAGGAATACCGTAAACAGATACAAAATAATTTTCCGGGATGCGGTTTAAATTAGTTGGTTCTGTCTCTTTTAGAAAATATTCAAGCCCCATGATTTCCTTGGTTCTTTGAAAGCCTTCTTCGCTTAAATAAGACTGCAATAAAGAATCCAGAATCAGCTTTTGGGCGCTGTTCAGGTCTTTAACTGCAATACCTGAACGTTCAGCCATAGTTGATGGCAGGTAATGCCAGTCATAGCGGTTCATTTCATCAAAAGGGAATACAGCTTTTTTCTTCTGAATTTCACTTAATGAATTTACAAAAGCCATCGCTCTCGCTGAACCGAAATTATTGTTGTTCGTTGTTTTAGCAAACAAAGAAAGGGGCAGCAACAGAATGAGAAGCAGTTTCATAATAAAGATATTACTTTTCTTTCACATCTTCATTGTAAATATCCCTGATGCATACGTATTTCCCGTTGCGCTTTTCCCATACGGCCATATATTTTCCTGTGGAAGTTACTTTACCAGCTTCATCTTTAACAGTTGACTTACCTACCTCTGTAACTGTATTTTCGTTTCCAAATACATCTAAAATGTCATAAGAAACGGTGGAACCTTTTGCTCTTTTTGCCATATTTGCTTCAATATCCTTTTTGATAGCAGCTTTTCCCACAACCATAGGCTTATTATTCGCAAGGCTTACTGCGTCGTCAGCATAAAAAGCAGCTACTGCATCTGAGTTCCGCGCGTTATCAGCAGCCGCCCAACTATTTTCCAAAGCTTGTATTTCAGCTTTTATTTTTGCCAGGTCAGATTTGGCTGTTACCTGTTCAGTAAGCATGGATATTTCGGCTGTCTTTTCTCCGGCTGATGCACTAAATCCAACGACAAATAAGGATAAAGCAACGCATGCTGCTGTAATCCCAGAATGATTCTTCTTTTTCATTTTAATTAGTTTTATTGCCTACTCTGATCGGTTTTCGGCTTTCCCCGTTTATTTAAATTGTAGTTAATAGAGATGGTTGCAGGAATTTTCTAACCAGCACTGCTGCCAGGTATGACACATAGCTCTGTCGTTTCAATTAACAACGCAATGACTTATTGAACCAACAGCGTTTTATCATTGGCTTTAAATTTTAATAAATATCAGATCTCCGGTAATTGGGTCGAGATAAAAATTTTCGCCCCGTGTATTCTTCATCACAGTGTGGCCCTGGGCATCCTGGCCAACAATCGTCACATCCTGTACCTTATCCTGTTCAATTTTGATACCTCGTGGTGGTCTTTGACTGGACGCCTGACCTGATTTTGCTGCATCAGCACTATTCAACTTGATGTAATTGAACCTTGAAAACTCTTCCGTTTTAATGAAATTTAAGTCTCCGGTTTTTGAATTCACCGTAAAGAATTCACCTTTATCATTCTTAAAGACCGGGGCGCCATTGTCAATCCCGACAACCTTCATTTTGAGATCGGCCATTTTTATCTTCAAAAAAGTAGCAGGGGCCCTGCCGGCTTTGGCAGTTTCGGCTGTCTGTCCATACAAAGCAACGGGCAATGCCTGAACGGCCAGAATTGCAGCAGTTGTTAAAATTGCTCTTGAATTTTTTAATGAATTTTCCATTTTATTAGTTTTATTAGTTAAACATCAAATAATTATCGTTTTAATTGCTTACCAAAGTTCCCCTGCAATTTTCCGAACCGCAATTGCATGGGAACCATTCCTTTTTTTGGTCGATTGACAGAATGGTCTCGGAATCGAAGCCCAATTTGTAGTCAAAATTCAGTTCATGTCCTTCCTGAATTTCCTGCATGGCATAGATGTAAGGAGTTTCGTTGAAATAAAGTACCTCGCAGTTTGGATTGCAACTATGATTGATAAACCGGGCATCGTTGCCACCGCGTTCGCCGTCAATGGCCGTTGTCTTGTTCAGGTTCATCACAAAAGTCATGGTTGTGAGCCCATTGGTCAAATCTGTCTCCAAATCAGTTTTTGATACCCGCAATCCGGCATATTCAAATACACGTGTTCCTTTTGGAATCGTTCTCTTTGCAAATACTCCCCTTCCGTGTACAGGTGAAGTTTTCACAAGGCTAAAATCCCTGTCTGTGGCAATTGTATTCATTGTAAATCACTTACTTGGACCATTGTTCGCGCCAGTTCCCTTTGTATTGATGGCGTGTTTGCTTTCCTGGATATTTCCGGTTGAACCAGATTCCTGCTTATTCTTGCTATAATCATTAGCACTTCCTGAAACACGCCCATCTGTCTTTGCCGCTTGACGCACATTGACAGCATTTAAACCCTTTTTGCCTTCAGTTGCGGTTAATGCTTCACCTTTGGCCACATCTCCGGTTGACGACTCTTTAGATGTACCCGTTTGCATGAGTGTTCCTTTTGCAGGAAGTGTGGAGACCTTGGTATTTTGTTGAGCATAGCCTAAAGTCGCTACCAGAATTAACCATACAGTTGTTTTGAATTTGTTCTTCATAAGTTTTTGTTTTATTTTTTTGTATGAATCAGGAATATTATGACATCCTAAATTAAAAGACAAACAAGTCTTTTATTTGTTCATTCCTGCCTGATAACTACCAGAAACTGATTCAAATATTCTGTTATTCTATTGCTGTTAACCAGCTCGAATGAGAATCCGAATCAGGGTTTATTACCTGACATAACCTTCCCTGAAATCATAAAAACATTTAGCAAAATTTCTGGTGTTAATGTAATCCGGATGTTGTATATTTGATATTCAAACTGATACAAACCTGAAATCATGAACCTGGAATACTATCCTGAAACTTCAGGGAAATTACAAAACATGATATTTCAAATAAATAATTATTTAAGAAAAGACCTATTCCATATATTGTGGGAAAACGAATATCAATTATTGCTAGAGCGAAAAATCACCTATTAATAACTAATTCTAAAATTCTATGAGGCTAAATAAGTTGTTTCTCCGAAACTTTGGACCATTTAAGCAATATGAGATAAGCTTTATTGATGAAGAGAATATTTCGTTATTAATTACTGGGAAAAACAATGAAGGAAAATCCAATCTAATTCTTGCTCTAAAATTAGTCCATGCTGGACTAAAGGTTATTGGGAAAAAAAAGCAAGAACTTCGCATTGAATATAAAAAGGTTTACAAGCTTTATAGTCAAGATACCGAGAATCTTCTCATACCAAGACTAAT
The DNA here is from genome assembly GCA_013824715.1 of Odoribacter sp. Lineage (GTDB taxonomy): Bacteria > Bacteroidota > Bacteroidia > Bacteroidales > Prolixibacteraceae > Aquipluma. Next base: position 91,769 of record PNOH01000011.1, read on the forward strand.
TCACAATTATAATGATGAAATTGCTGAAATAGTCGCGTCATTTAAAGATGGGCTAAGCATTTCAGTATATCTTGATCCAATAGAAAGCATTACATATGCTGACTATGATGGTACAATACCAAAAAATGTTGAACAAATTTTTGGCTTCATACCATATTTAGGAATGATAGCAGAACGTGAGGAATATATTCAAAATACTTCTCACCTTCGTGCAAGTTTAAATACATCTCTTGCACCAAGACATCTAAGGAATCATTTTGCCCAACTATTAACTTCTGATCAATACTCAATAGTTCAACGTATTGTCAATTCTAGCTGGGAAAACATTCAGCTTTTAGATTTCACAATTGACAAATTTGATAATAATCGAATTGATTGTTATTATCAGGAGAAAAAATTTGAACGAGAAATATCATGGGCAGGGCAAGGACTTCAAGTTTGGTTTCAGATTATCACTCATTTAGTTAGATTACTTGATACTTCAATTCTAATCCTTGATGAGCCAGAGATAAATCTCCACCCAGAAAAGCAGAATGATCTAATCGGAATTATCCGGGAGTACTTTTCTGGAAGCATTATCATTGCAACACATTCTGTTGAATTAATGAATAATGTGAATATAAACCACATAGTTCATGTAAAAAAGGATCAATCAAGACCACAAATAAAGTCTACTTTCGAGCGAAAAAACCTTGAAAAAATAAGATCCCATATTGGAAGTAACTTCAATTTTATCTCTTCGCAGTTTGAAACAGTAGATTATATAATATTTACAGAGGACATAGATGATTTCAAAATTATTACAAAGCTTGCAGAATGCTTTGGATATTGCTATAAAATCTTCAACATACCAATTCATGGTTTTAGCGAATATAAGAAAGCTGTTTATTACAAAGATGCATATAAGTTACTGATAGGTAAGGAAATTAAGTATGTAATCGTATTAGATAGGGACTATTATCCTGACGAATACTTGGAAAATATCAAGTCTAATCTAAGTCTAGAGGGAATTAAAGTGGTTTTTACACCAGGGAAAGAAATTGAAAATGTTTTTATAAATCCACAAATCCTAATTGAGCTCTTCCCAGAAAAGCAAAAAGAAGAGTTTCCCTTTTTTTTTAACTCCCTATTTACACAAGAAGAAAGAGATGATGCTTTAGGTAGCTTCATAAAGCTTCATGAAGATTTTTTACCTTCAAGAATGGATACTAAACCTATACTGAAAATCCACAAACCTATATTTGATCAAAAATGGGACGATCATAAAACAAGACATAATTTTATTGCAGGAAAAAAAGCATTACGTAGTATAAGGCAGTATTATAAAGATATCTCCAAAGAAAATCTTTCGAATAATCTGATAATTGACAAAATTGTTTTAGTTAACGACAAGACAACACATAAGTTCATCAATGATATATTTGCAAAATAAGAGCATGCGACTCCTCGATCGTCAAGGTATGCCCTATGCAAATCACAATTGCTGAGCAGATTTGTAATTTGCGCGTTTTAATCAGGGATACGTGTTCCCTATGTTTCGCCAATTAACAACTGTGTCCAATGTATGTGGTTTATTTTAAACCTCTCTCCTCTCCAGCAATACCACATTTTCGACATGGTGCGTGTGCGGGAACATATCAACAGGTTGAATGCGGGTAACTTTATAAAATTCGTCCATTAATGCCAGGTCGCGGGCCTGGGTAGCCGGGTTACAGCTCACATAAACTACCTTATTGGGGGCAGCTTCCAGAATGGTTTTAATCACTTCCTCGTCCATTCCGGCTCGTGGCGGGTCGGTGATAATAACATCCGGACGACCGTTTCGGGCAATAAAATCACTGTTCAAAATTTTCTTCATGTCGCCGGCAAAAAAGCTGGTATTTGTGATTCCGTTCAATTCAGAATTTTCATGCGCATCCAGAATCGCTTCAGGAACATACTCAATTCCAACCACTTTCTGCACATTCCGGGCAATAAAGTTGGCAATGGTGCCAGTTCCGGTATATAAATCGTAAACCACTTCATCGCCTTTCAAGCTGGCAAATTCGCGGGCAACTTTGTACAATTCGTATGCCTGTTCGGAGTTGGTCTGGTAAAAACTTTTCGGTCCGATTTTGAATTTCAAGCCTTCCATTTCTTCCAGAATGTATTCGTTTCCATTGAAAACAATTATTTCCTGATCATGGATCGTATCATTTCCTTTTTGGTTGATCACGTACATCAACGACGAAATCCGGGGAAACTCAGTGGCAATCGCTTCAAGCAGTTTTTCGCAGTTCTCCTGTTCTTCGCGGTAAAAACAAACTATCAGCATCAAATCGCCGGTAGTCGAACTTCGGACAATGATGTTCCGGAGCAAGCCTGACTGAATTTTCCGGTCGAAAAATTCGAGCCTGTTTTCGTCGGCATAGTTCTTTATAAAATTGCGGATTTGGTTCGACGGATCGCCCTGCAACCAGCATTTATTGATGTTGAGTATTTTATCGAACAAACCGGGAATATGGAATCCCAGAGCATTTTTGTTCAAATCATCTCCTTCAGTCCCAATTTCTTCGTGAGTCAGCCAGCGTTTGTTTGAAAACCCAAATTCGAGTTTATTGCGATAAAAAGTGGTTTTGGCTGAACCCAGAATCGGGGTAATTTCAGGAAGATCAATGCGACCGATGCGGCGCAACTGGTCAGCTACCTGCTTTTGTTTGTAGTAAAGTTGTTTTTCATAAGGAAGAAACTGCCATTTGCATCCGCCGCAAACTTCAAAATGTTCACAAAAAGCGGGAACGCGGTCGGGTGATTCGGTAATAACGCGTGTAACCCGGGCTTCCATGTATTTGGTGCGCTTCCGGGTCACCTGCAAATCAACCACATCGCCCGGAATAACATGCGTGGTAAACACCACAACATCGTTCACCCTTGCAATTGCTTTTCCTTCCGCACCAATATCGGTAATTAAAACTCCTTCCAAAAAGGGCTTGTTATTCCGGCCTCTTCCCATGATTTTCTAAATTTTCAGCAAAAGTAATCAAAATATCAGAAGGCAAAGACAGAGGATAAGTGGACAGTGTTCAGTTTTAGCCGCATGGTGGCGACAGTATGGTAGTAGTAAATCGAAGAAAATCCTTCTTTTTTAGCCGCAAAGCGGTGGCACGTTCTTTTGAAAAATACGTTTGTGTAATGACTTTTCCTTTCACCGCTACGCGGTTCTGATACCCCGCACACATTCATATTCTACCATACTTCCGCCGTTACACGGCTTTTCCAGGTGCATCGCACCGGCAGTATGGTAGCACAAATAACATGACAACACTTTCTTCAGCCGCGTAGCGGTGAAACAACTTTTGTTTTAAATTTCAGGCAATATTTTCGCTCATTTTTTGTAAATTTATCATTGAACCAATTTTCAAATCAATTATGGCCAATACTTACACTCAGCTCAATGTACAGACTGTTTTTGCAGTAAAAGGAAGGAATAATATTCTTGCCTCTAATTTCAGAACCCAATTATTTGAATACATCGCTGGTATTTTAAGAAACACCAAACAATTTCCATTGGCAATTAATGGTTTCAAAGATCATGTTCACATTTTTTTTGAACTGAACCCCGACACCTCGTTGTCTGATGTTTTAGAGAAAGTTAAATCAAATTCTTCCAAATGGATCAATACAAATCGATTTGTGATGGGTCGGTTTGAATGGCAACGAGGATTCAGTGGGTTTACCTATTCAAAAAGCCAAAGGAATAATGTCATCCAATACATTATGAATCAAGAGAATCATCATCAGGTACAAACTTTCAAGGAAGAATATTTAAGGATGTTGAGAAAATTTGAAATGGAATTTGACGAAAGGTATATTTTTGAGTTCTACGACTAAATTTGAACTTGTGTCACCGCTACGCGGCTCTTCCTTTTTGTTTACATTTTAAAACTACCATACTTCCGCCGCTACGCGGCTTTGATACTCCGCTCACATGCATATTCTACCAAACTGCCTCCGCTACGCGGCTTTTTCAGGTGCATCGCACCGATAGTATGGTAGCACAAATAACAGGACAACACTTTCTTCAGCCGCATAGCGGTGAAACAACGTTTGTTTAAAATTTCAGGCAATATTTTCGCTCATCTTTTGTAAATTTTAATGATATTACTTCAGCAATTTTCACCCTTCATCGTTAGTGTAAAAAAACAAAGAGACTCCATTTTTTGCGCCGGAATTGCTATCTTCGGGACAAATTAACGCAACCAAAACCTAATCCTTAATAGTATGAAACAATCTCTCATTTTACTTTTCTGCTTGTTTGCAATGACCACATTTGCACAGAAACCTATCGGCATTTTTAAAACCAGTAAAGATATTGGTTCCCCAAAACTGGCAGGCTCAGCCTCGTATGATGAAACTACACAAACCTATACCTTAACTGGTGCCGGATACAACATCTGGTTTGAACGTGACGAATTTCATTATCTGTACAACAAACTGAAGGGTGATTTCATCCTTACTGCCAACTTTTCTTTCGTTGGAAAGGGGGTCGATCCGCATCGCAAAATTGGCTGGATGGTACGCGCATCCGAAGATGCCAATGCTGTTCATTCATCGGCTGTCCTTCATGGCGATGGACTGACCGTACTGCAATGGCGTGTGCTTCGGGGTGCATTTATGCGAGATCCTGAAGATGAAATTTTTTCACCGAAACCGAATTACACAATCCTTCAGGTGGAGCGTTCAGGCAAAGTAATTATTTTCAGGGCGGCTCATCCGGGAGAACCGTTACAACTTATCGGCAGCCAGTTAATGGACAACCTGCCCGATGAGGTATTAGCCGGATTATTCATCAATTCACATAATCCAGATGTTATTGAAGAAGCCAAAATCTGGAATGTTCGGATTGACCAGCCTGTAACCACTTCTTACGACCCGAACAAGCAGGGATGGCTGGGTTGCCGCATGGAAACAATGAATGTGTTTGATGGTAAGCGTAAGATCATATACGAAAAAGACAGTCGCTTTGAAGCCCCAAACTGGATGCCCGATGGCAAGAAATTACTTTTCAATATGGATGGATTAATCTATAAAATTCCGGTTGAAGGCGGTGAACTGGAAAAACTTAATACGGGCACAGTCAACCGCAACAACAACGACCATGTCATTTCCTTTGACGGAAAAATGCTTGGTATCAGCAGTCACAGGGATGGGCTGAATGGAGGTGGTTCGACAGTTTATGTTTTGCCTATTGAAGGTGGCGATCCGCAATTGGTAACTCCGGAAACGCCTTCATACCTGCATGGTTGGGCGCCGAATAACAAAGAAGTGGTTTACGTGGCCCAACGTAATGGCAGTAACATTTACAACATTTATAAAAACTCCATCAAGGGTGGCGCCGAAGTGGCTTTAACCGATAACAAAGCCAGGGAACATGCTGACGGCTGTGAATATTCTCCTGATGGCAAATACATTTATTACAATGGCAGCCAGTCGGGAACCATGCAATTGTGGCGCATGAAACCTGATGGAAGCGAAAAGGAACAACTCACTTTCGATCAATACAACAATTGGTTTCCTCACATTTCGCCAGACAATAAATGGATTGCTTTCATCACCTTTGAAGAAAACATTGAATTCAATTCTCATCCTTCGTATAAAAGGGTGATGCTACGATTGATGCCCGTTTCAGGTGGAGCACCGAAAGTAATTGCTTATCTGTATGGCGGACAAGGAACCATCAACGTACCTTCCTGGTCGCCCGACAGTAAACATATTGCCTTTGTCAGCAATTCAGGGAAAAAGTAAAAACCAACACTTAAATTATCTGAGACATACCCGATTCATGATACTTCGCCAATCAGATACATAAATGAACCGAAAAGCCTGTCTTTCTGAGGGCTTGGGGAGGCTTTATTTTTCTATCTTTGCAGCCTCAATTTTAGGATTTATGATTTCGGTTGATCAATTGGTGGTAAGTTTTGGCGGGTTCGAACTTTTTAAAGGGATTTCACTGTTAGTGAGTCCCAAAGACCGTATTGGACTGGTTGGCAAAAATGGTGCAGGTAAATCCACCCTTCTCAAAATTCTGGCCGGACACCAACTACCCAACGAAGGTGTGGTTTCTGTTCCTTCCGACATCAGGCTAGGGTATTTACCACAGCACATTGATGTTATAGATGGAAGAACTGTTTTTGAAGAAGCGGTAACTTCATTCGAAGAAATCCTTGATCTGGAACGGCGAATCGAAGAAATCAACCATCAGATTGCCACCCGGACCGACTACGAATCAGCCGAATACCATCGCTTACTCGATCATGTTACCGAATTCAATGAACGTTTCCACCTGTTAGGCGGCAATAATTTTGAAGCCGAAGTTGAACGGACATTGATTGGACTTGGCTTCCTGCGAACTGATTTCACCCGGCAGACTTCCGAATTCAGCGGCGGATGGCGGATGCGGATTGAATTGGCCAAAATCCTGTTGAAACGTCCCGATGTTTTCCTGCTTGACGAACCTACCAACCACCTGGATATTGAATCCATTCAGTGGCTCGAAGATTTCCTGAAAAACTATAATGGGGCTGTCGTGTTGATTTCGCATGACCGGGCATTTCTGGATGCCGTGACTAATCGAACGGTTGAAATTACGCTCGGCCGCATTTACGATTTTAAGTCAAATTATTCGAAATACCTGATTCTGCGAAAGGAGCTTAAGGAAACGCAGATGGCAGCCTATGTCAATCAGCAGAAAATGATTGAGGACACCGAAAATTTTATTGCACGTTTCCGCTATCAGGCTACCAAAGCGGTGCAGGTTCAATCGCGGGTAAAAGCCCTCGGTCGCCTGGAAAGGCTGGAAGTTGACGATGAAGACAATTCAGCGTTGCGAATCAAATTTCCGGCTGCACTTCGTTCGGGAACTGTTGTTGCCGAAGCAAAAGAACTTTCAAAAAGCTATGGAAAACTCAATGTTCTTCATAAAATTGACCTGATTATTGAACGTGGCGAAAAAGTTGCTTTTGTGGGTAAAAACGGCGAAGGGAAAACCACTTTGGCACGTGTAATCCTGAACGAACTTGAACATCAGGGCGAAATGAAACTGGGCCACAATGTAAAAATAGGCTATTACGCCCAAAACCAAGCCAATTTACTCGATGAAGACTTAACCGTTTTCGAAACCATCGACCGGATTGCTGTTGGAGAAATACGTACCAAAATCCGTAATATCCTGGGCGGGTTCATGTTTTCAGGCGACGATGTTGACAAGAAAGTGAAAGTACTTTCAGGCGGCGAACGCTCGCGGCTGGCCATGGTGAAACTGATGCTCGAACCAGTGAATCTGCTGGTTCTGGATGAACCGACCAACCATCTTGATATGCGCTCGAAAGAAATCCTGAAACAGGCGCTGATTGATTATGACGGAACAATGATCGTAGTATCGCACGACCGCGATTTTCTGGAAGGTTTGGTCAATTGCGTATATGAATTCAGGGATAAAAAAGTAAAACAGCATTTGGGCGGGATTTACGATTTCCTTCGCCGGAAGAAAATGGAATCAATGAAAGAATTGGAAAAAAAGGACTTACCTTTGAATCAGGAAGTTAAAACGCAAAAAATAGAGGAAGCTGATAAAGTTAGCTTCGAAGAACGCAAGGAAATAAACAAAAACATCAGCCGCATCGAAAAAAGCATTGAAAGGACTGAAAAAGACATTGCCGGTCTGGAACAAAAAATAAAGGAAATGGACAAGGTTCTGGCCGGGACGGATGGATCCGATCCTGAAATTTTCAAAAAGTATGATCGCCTGAAAAAAGAACTGGAACAGAAAATGTACGAGTGGGAAATTCACCACGAAGAACTGGAAGAATTGACAGCGAAAAAAACGTGGTAAAAAAAAAGCAGTCGCAGTGTTCAGTCGCAGTAGGCAGTAAAAATGTTCCGGGTTGCGGGATACGTGTTTCGGGAACCAATTCGAATCACGTAACCCGTAACACGAAACGATAAAATAAAAAATAAATAATATATCACCAATGTTTAAACGAGAAGATAAACCTGCCGACGATCTGGTTTTCGGCATACGGGCCGTAATCGAAGCCATTCAGGCCGGAAAAGAAATAGATAAAGTTCTGATTAAAAAAGGATTGATCGGCGATTTGTTTAAGGAACTTTTTGATCTGATCCGCATTCGGCAAATTGCCTTTCAGTATGTTCCGATTGAAAAGATCAACCGGATTTCGAGAAAAAACCACCAGGGCGTGCTGGCTTTTGTGTCGCCGGTTGCACTGCAGCGAATCGAAGATATTATCCCAACCATATATGAAGAAGGCAAAACCCCCTTTATTTTGGTGCTTGATCAGGTGACCGATGTGCGAAATTTTGGCGCCATTGTTCGGTCGGCAGAGTGCGCAGGTGTGAATGCCATTGTCATTCCTGATAAAGGATCGGCCCGGATCAATGCCGATGCAGTGAAAACTTCTGCTGGCGCATTGCATTTGGTTCCGGTTTGCCGCACCCGCAGCCTGAAAGAAACCGTTTCGTTCCTGAAAGAATCAGGATTGAAGCTAGTTGCCGCCACCGAAAAAGCAACGGCAATTTACACCAATGCAGAACTCACCGGACCGATTGCTTTCATTATGGGTTCTGAAGATACCGGAATTGATCAGCGTCTGCTGGCTTTGGCCGATGAGGAAGTAAAAATACCGATCCTGGGCAAAATCGAATCGCTCAATGTTTCGGTTGCTGCCGGATTATTAATATACGAAGTGATCAGGCAGAGAGGAATTGCACCTGAGAATTGATAATTTGGTGATCAGTTATAGTCATTAAATGGTCATTTATAGTCATTCAATTGTAGTTCAAAGCGCTTTTCACAACTAATGACGCGTAGCAATTGACAACAAATGACTTAGTCTTTCCAATCCCATGATCTTTAATAATTTATTAACTCTAAAAAATCTCAATTCGCGAAGTTTAAACTACCTTTGCCGCCCTAAATTTCAAGAATAAAAACACTTAGCGCATGATTACGGTTTCAAATTTGGCCATTCAGTTCGGAAAGAAAGCATTGTTTTCGGATGTTAATTTAAAGTTCACTCCTGGCAACTGCTATGGTGTTATTGGTGCAAACGGTGCAGGAAAATCAACCTTTTTGAGGCTTATCTCAGGAGATTTGGATGCTACCCGCGGATCAGTCCTGATGGGCCCGGGCGAACGTCTGTCGGTACTGAACCAGAACCACAATGCTTTCGATGAACACACTGTGCTCGACACGGTTTTGATGGGCCATACCGAATTGCTCCGCGTGTTGAAAGAAAAAGATGCCCTGTATGCCAAAGCTGATTTTACTGAAGAAGACGGACATTTAGCCGCCAAACTCGAAGATGATTTTGCAAACATGAACGGCTGGAATGCTGAAAGCGATGCCGCAAGTTTATTGAGTGGGCTGGGAATAAAAGAAGCGATGCACTATACGCTGATGAAAGACCTCAACGGAAAGGAAAAAGTTCGTGTATTGCTGGCTCAGGCCCTGTTTGGTAATCCCGACAACCTGTTGCTCGATGAGCCTACCAACGACCTCGATCTTGAAACCGTGCTATGGCTCGAAAATTACCTTTCTAACTGCCAGAATACAGTGATCGTGGTTTCGCATGACCGCCACTTTTTAGATAATGTTTGTACCGACGTGGTTGACATTGATTTCGGTAAAATACGTGCTTTCTCCGGAAACTACACCTTCTGGTACGAATCGAGCCAACTGGCATTGCGTCAGCAGCAGAATCAGAATAAAAAGGCCGAAGAAAAAAAGAAGGAATTGCTTGAATTTATTCAACGGTTCAGCGCCAATGTGGCTAAGTCGAAACAAACGACCAGCCGTAAAAAGATGATCGAAAAGCTGAAGATTGAAGAAATTGAACCCTCAACCCGCCGCTATCCCGGAATTATTTTCCAGCAGGAACGTGCCACAGGCGACCGTGTGCTGACCGTTGACAACCTTTCGTATGTTCAGGATGGCGAAGTGCTGTTTAAAAAAATATCATTTACCATCGAGCGGGGCGATAAAGTGGTGTTTCTGGCTAAAGAAAACCGCGCCATTACTGCATTCTTCGACATCATTAACCTACAATTGGAACCGACTACCGGAACTCTCGAATGGGGTGTTACCATTTCAACAGCCTATTTACCGAATGACGTTACCGGTTTTTTTACCAAAAACGAAACGCTTTACGAGTGGCTTGGAAATTACTCAACCGACACGAGCGAAAACTTCCTTCGGCAATATCTTGGAAAAATGTTGTTCACCGGCGACGACCTTCAGAAAAGCGCCAAAGTTCTTTCAGGAGGCGAAAAAATGCGGTGCATGATTGCCCGAATGATGCTGGCTCACCCGAACACGGTAATCCTCGACCACCCGACCAACCATTTGGATATGGAGTCTATCCAGGCCTTCAACAACAACATGAAAACCTATCCGGGACAAATCCTGATGACCGGCCACGACCACGAATTTATCGAATCGGTTTGTTCGCGCGTGATTGACCTGACACCCCGGGGAACCATTGACAAATACATGGACTTTGAGGATTACCTCACCGACGAGAAAATCAAAGCGCTTCGCGAAGAAAAATACAAATAATCAACCTTTGCCGTTTGCCGACTTTTACTATTTTTAGGGTCTTTAACTAACGACACCTAAACCGTAGCGAATGAAAAACTCATCCGAAGCCGAAAACGCTCCACGCAGTTCGCAAACCTACATCCTCATTACCGCATTTATGGCGCTCTTTGCCATCGTAGGCTTTGCTTTATACGGATTACCATTTTTTTACGATTTCATGACCAAAGAATATGGCTGGTCGAGAGCTATTGTCACTTCAGGAAATGCTGTTGGAAAATTACTGGTTGCCCCCTTGTTTGGCTTTTTTGCCGGTTGGCTGATTGACCGGTACGGCCCGCGCTCACTGATGATGACCGGCGCGTTTTTTACCGGAACAGCGCTGATCGGCCTTAGTTTTGCGGATTCACTGCCCATGTTTTATCTTTTCTATGTTTTCAATGCATTGGGTTATGTTTTTGGCGGCCCCCTCCCCTGTCAGGTATTGATTTCAAGGTGGTTCGACAAGAACCGTGGAAAAGCGATGGGAATTGCTTATCTCGGAATTGGAACAGGCGGCGCATTGGTTCCTTTAATTTCAGCCGGACTGGAGAAGAATTTGGGCTGGCACCTTGCGCTGGCTGGACTTGGCGTTTTGGTTATTCTGATTGCCGTCCCAATGGCATTTTTCATCAAAGACTCGAAGAAAGAACAACAGATAAAGACCCAATCAGAACCGATGGTTCCGATCAAAACCATTCTTCGGAATCCGAATTTTTACTTGCTGGCATTGGGAAGCATGTGTTCGATCGGAGCAGTTGGAGGCATTATGCAACACATCAAGCTTTATCTTCGTGATTTGGATTTTACCCAATCCGAAGCAGCCCAGGTGATGTCGTTTGTATTGTTTGCCAGTTTGGCTGGCCGGGTTTTGATGGGATTTTTGGCCGATTTGATCAACCGGAAATATGTAATGATCCTGATTTATCTGATTGTCGCTTCTGCCATCCCGTTGTTGCTTCTGCCTGAATTTACAGGAAGAATCTATATTTTCGCGGTTATCTTTGGAATCGGGCTTGGCGGCGATTACATGATTATTCCGCTGATGGCCGGCGACCTGTTTGGCGTTCGGGCTTTGGGCCGCACGATGGGTATCATTCTGGTGGCCGATGGCATAGCCGAAGCTTCTTTTCCAATGCTGGTCGGTGGATTATATGATGCGTCAAAGAGCTATACAAACGGGTTCCTTGTCCTGATTGGTTTGGCAACTTTAGGGGCTGTAATTGTGTCATTTTTGCCAAAGACTAAGCAAATCGCATAAAACCGGGAAGAATTTCAGTAATGTAACTGATGTTTAGAATGTTCGAGGTAAAATTTAATTCTTGAAACAAGCAAATCGTGATTTATTGGTTTGCTTAAATAATCATCACATCCGGCATCAAAAGCCCACTCTTTATCATCGGATGTAGCATAAGCTGTCTGTACAATAATTTTCGTGCCCTGATTGATCTTTTTTATTTGCCGTATAACTTCATAACCAGCCAGATCAGGCAATCTGACATCCATTAGCACGATATGTATTTCCTGAGTCTTACAAATTTCAATAGCCTTTTCACCATAAATGCAATGTAAAAACGAAAACCCGGAATCACGTAAGATTTCTTTTAAATACCGTGTGTTATATTCATCATCTTCAACAATTAATATTACACTATCCTTTAGCGATGTTTCATGTTCCGGTTGCTCAACAGGCATAGGTTCAGTCAGATTTTCATCAGTTGTAAACGGCAAAGTAAAATAGAATGTGCTATCTATACCGACATTGGATTTGAGCCAGATTTTACCGCCCATCAAGTCGAGCAGACCTTTAACAATTGAGAGACCCAAACCGGTTCCTCCATAAAATTGAGAAGTGCTGTGTGAAGCCTGTGTGAACCGCTTAAATATTTCGGTATGTTTCTCACTGGAAATTCCAATTCCTGTATCTGAAACATGGAACATCAATTCCTGCTGATTACTTAATTCACATCCAATCTCAATTTTCCCGGAAGAAGTAAATTTAAAGGCATTTTCCAGCAAAATAACAAGAATTTGCTTCAATTTTAGCTGATCAATGATGATCTCAAGATTCCTCACATGTTTTGGAACTTTAAGAGAAAACTTAACCATATTTTTGTTTTTTTGGTTATGATTTTCACGAAACAGACTTTCTATTTCAAGAAAAATCCCATTGATTTTGCAGTTTTCAGGCTTATGAACAATTTGTCCCGATTCGATGCAGGCAATATCTAATATATCATTGATGATACCCAGCAGATCAGTGCCTTTCTGCTTAATTATACCCGTGTATCTGTTTAATGTCGCTTTGTTGGTAAAATATACAGGCAATAAATCAGCAAAACC